>DATBGO010000001.1:0-30415 GCA_036558005.1 Streptosporangiaceae bacterium
TCCAGGTTCCGGTAGGTGAAGTCGGCGGGCAGCAGGTCCATGTTGTCGAAATCCGTGCCCTTGATCGCGTCGTCGACCGGGCGGGTGCCGCGGATCAGCGCCTTGCCTCCGCCCTTGACCCGCGGCCTGATCCGCAGCAGGAAGCTCGCCGCGGCCTGCGGGTCCAGGTCCCACAGCAGCGCCCGGTGGCCAGCCTGCGCGGCCAGGTAGCCGAGGTTGACCGCGGTGGCGGTCTTCCCGACCCCGCCCTTGATGTTGTAGGAGGCCAGTACCTTCACCGTCAGGCCGCCTCGGTCAGCGCGCGGATCCGGTCCTGGCTGGCCGGGCTGGCGAAGTCGCGGAACCGCCCGGCGAACTCACCGCGGGCGCGCCGCTGGCGCGCCATCAGCCCGGCCGCGATCTCGCCCATCGCCAGCAGGGCCGGGGCCGGCCCGGTCCGCGCCGTGATCATCTCGGCGGCGAACGCCTTGATCTTGTCGTGCTGCACCTGGGTGTCCTGGAACTCGCCGAGGCAGTCCTGCAGGCCCTTCAGCTCCTTGACCGCCTTCCAGTGCACGGCCGGATCATAGAGCGACCCGAAGATCTCTAGCAGGTACCTCAGCTCTTTGCAGCGCTTGCGCAGGTCGTGCAAGGCCTTGGCGGGGGACGCGGCGGTGATCGCGGCGCCGCCGCGCAGCACCCGCTGGTGGGCCAGCGCGATCCGGCCCGCGGCCAGCCTGGCCGCGCTCGGCCGCGGCCGGCCCGCCGGCCCGCCGAGCGCGTCCCGCCAGTCGCCGGTCAGCGCGCGGAACCGGGCCGAGCGCAGGCCCCGGGCCAGCTGCCGGTGCGCGGCGGCCCGCTGGCGGGTCAGGTGGTCGCGGAACGGCTCCAGTTCCTGCGGGGTCGCGGCGGTCAGGCTGGCCGCCATCGCGGGATACTCCAGCAGGAAAACGTCCAGGTCCCTGGCCGGGGTGGTCAGGTCACCAAGCCATTTGAATTCCGGCCGGTATTTGCCGGTCAGCTCGGCCGGCAGCACGCTGCCGGCCAGTTTCAGCGCGGACCTGCTGCGCCGGACAGCGACCCTCAGGTCATGCAGGAATTCGGTATCCAGGTCGCGGATGGTGCCGGGCACGTTGGCCTCCAGCGTGTCCAGCAGCGCGGTCAGCACCGTCGCCAGCGCCGCCGCCGCGGGCATCCTCGGGGCCAGCTCCACGCCGATCTTGCCGGAGTAGTCGCCGGGCCGCCGGCCCGCCGCGGCCAGCGCCGCGTCCAGCGCGGGCTGGGTGGCGGCCGCGATGCCGGGGGCCGCCGCCAGCGCCGCCGCGAGCCGGCTCGCCTGCGCCTGGTAGCCGCGCACGGCGGCGACGGTCAGCCGGTCCGGGGGCCGCGCGGGCGCCGGGTAGCTGACCGACATGGTGTCCACGGCGACCCTGGCGACCGTCTTCTCGTCCGAATTCAGCGCCCGCTGCTCGCGGACCAGGCTGACCGCCCTGGCCACTGGCGCCAGCGCGCGCACCCCGACCACCGGGGCCAGCTGCTCGCGCAGCGGGCCAGGCGGCAGCGCGTCGATCTTCGCCGGCCAGGCCAGGCCCCTGGCGGCCGGCTCGGCGGCCAGCACCGTGCCGTCCCGCCCGGTGAGCGTCAGCCGGGTGCCCGGCCCGGCGGCGTCCTGCTCCAGGGTCAGCCCGGCGTGGTAGAGCCGCCAGTCGAAGGTGTCCAGCCAGGTCCGCCGCAGCCGCCGGGGCCGGCCAGGACTGGACCAGGCGAAACCCGGCCCGGGGGCGGGCAGGCCATTATCGGGCCCGGGCAGCCCGTCCCGGTGCAGGACAAATTCACGAAAAGAATTCTGCAATGCGTAAACCCCGGAACAATAAGCGACGGACTGGCACTCAGAACGCTATTGAGCGTGCGATAAACCTGAAATCCAGGTAACTGAGTCTATCAGCGGCCAGGTCAGGGCGGCCAGAGCCGCCGGCCGCGACCCGCCATCGCACCCCAGCTCACAGGCCACCGGGGCCGCGCCCGGTGGCGGAACAGGGGGAGGGCGGGGAACATAGAGGGGTGAACCTGGCGACCTGAGGAGGCCCTGAAGTGCTCTGCGCGTTCGGATTCGAGCGGTATGGCGTGGTGATCAGCGATCTTTATTTCGTCGACCCGGACCCGCTGCACGGCCAGGAGAGCCCGGAGCGCGGGGTGCGCCTGGAGCTCCGGCTGCTGGAGCCCGGGGACCTGAAGGGATCGATCTACTCGGCCAGGCCGATCCAGGTCGGGCAGCCGGTCTGGCGGGCTGACCTGCTGGAGTCGGCCGACGGGCCGCACGGGACGCTGGACCGGGCGCACCACCACCCGGCGTTCAGCGAGTGGGAGCCTGGCCGGCGGGTATTCGACCCGGACCTGACCGCGGACCCGGTCGGCTGGGTCGGCCGGCAGCTGGGCGACCTGGAGACCCTGGCCGGGCGGGCCGGGCTGCCCGCCGATGAGGTGCTGGCCGCCGACGCGAAGAGCCTGCGTGACAGCCTGCCCGAGATCGTCGCGGCCGTGCGCCGCCTGCTGGACCGGGTGAACGCCGGCGAGCTGGCCGTGGCGCCCGGCGGCGAGCCGCTGACCAGCGCCCGGGTCAGCTGGCTGTAGACCGCTCAGCGTCACCGCCGGGCCGCGACCGCTCTTACTGGACGTGACGTCCGGACCGGGCCGGGGCGTCAGTACGGGGTGTTGGCCAGCCAGCGGGTCACCAGCTCGCGGTCGCCGAGCACCTCGATGGCCCGGTCATCGGCAGGGATCCGGCGAACCAGGGCGAGCAGCACCCGGCCTGCCGGGCCGCGGATGGCCGCGTCCGCCTTGGCGTGGCCGCGGCTCACTGTCAGCCCTGGTCCCTCCCGGCGGATCAGCCACTCGCCGGTCCCGTCCAGGCCATCACCGGTGACGTGCACGTGCAGGGAGCCGCCGTCGGGCAGCGCCGTCAGCCGTGGGTCGCCGGGCTCGCCCGCCTGGCCGGCGTCAGGGCCGGGCAGGAAGCCCAGCCACTCGTCGATCCCGTCCGCGGCGATCCGGTCGCCGAGGACCGGGTCGTCGCCGGCCGCGAGCTCGGCGTCGGCGCGGTGCACGGCGGTCTCGTGCGCCATCCGCCGGGCCCAGAAACTGGCCGGCCGCGGCCCGACGAAAGTCCACACCCGGTCCTCGCCCGCGGCTGTGATCTCGCTGGTGACCAGCTGCGCCCCGGCCCGCAGCCAGGCCGGCCAGGCCGCCGGGTCCGCGGGCAGCTTGCCGTCGGGCGCCGACCGGTAGGGGATGAGCTCGGGCGACCTGGTCGCCACGATGTGACCCGCCCACCGCTGGGCCCGGCCGACGTGAGTGGCGAGCTTGCGCATCGTCCAGCCGGGGCAGGTGGGAACCGGAAGATCGGGGCCGGAGGCGGCGAGCAGCCGCGCCATGGTGGCGGTGCTGGCGGTGATCTCGGCGTAGAAATCCTGGGTGCTCACGGGCGCCATGGCCGGACTCCGCCTGCTCAGCGGCAGCCGCAGGCCCCGCCGCAGCAGCCACCGCCGCCGGGGGAGGGCGGCGGGCTGGCGGCGCCGGACCGGCCGCCGACCGCGACCGTGGACAGCAGCTTCACGGTGTCGTCGTGGCCGGCCGGGCAGCGGCATGGCGCCGACGACTGGCTCATCGGCCGGGTCAGCTCGAACGTGGAGCCGCAGGCCCGGCACCGGTACTCATATCGGGGCACGCAGCCAGCATACGCGGCCGGGCGGGGTCAGGGCTCGGCGTCGGCGGGGCGGGGCTGGCGCAGCCGGGGGAGACCGGCGGCGGGCTTCGCATTCGGCCTGGACGTCAGTGCCGGACCCGGGGCGGCCTGCGCGGCAGCCTGGCCGGCCGGAAGCGGCGGCGGGGCGGCGCCCTCGGGCGCGTCGTAGTAGAACTGGCGGCCGCGCAGCAGCGACACCAGCGCGCCGAGCACCGACATCGCGACCGCGGCGCTGAACACGATGATCAGCCCGTGGTGGAACGGCCCGGAGATC
Organism: Streptosporangiaceae bacterium; assembly: GCA_036558005.1. Taxonomy (GTDB): domain Bacteria; phylum Actinomycetota; class Actinomycetes; order Streptosporangiales; family Streptosporangiaceae; genus DATBGO01. The sequence continues at coordinate 3,996 of DATBGO010000001.1, forward strand.
AGGTGCGGGAAGTACTGCTTGCCGGTCAGCGCCGCGACGTTGCGCGCGGGCAGGCGGTTCAGCACGCCCGAGGGCCGCAGCAGGTTACGGACCGGGTTGTAGCCGAGGAACGAGGCGAACAGCGTGCTCACCGGCGGCAGGTGCGCCACCTGGCTGGCGACGCTGGCAGGCACGCCCTGCCCGCGCAGCCCGCCGGTGAGCGTCTTCGGCAGCGCGGCGGCCAGCCCGGCGATCAGCAAGGAGAAGAAGATGCCGATCGACAGCGACATGCCCGAATTCTGGAAGGTCGAGCGCATCCCGGAGGCCGCGCCGCGGTCCCTGGCCGGCACGCTGCTCATGATCGCTGAGGTGTTCGGCGAGGCGAACAGGCCCGAGCCGATCCCGTTGCCGAAGATGATCAGCGCGAACGCCCAGTAGGGGAAGTTGACCGGCAGCAGCATCAGCCCGGTGAACGCCGCCGCGCCCACCAGCAGCCCTGCGGTCGCGAACGGCCGCGGCCCGAACCGGTCCGAGAGGTACCCCGACACCGGGCCGGCGATCAGGAAGCCCGCGGTCAGCGGCAGCATGTAGATGCCCGCCCACAGCGGCGTGTCCGCGTAGCTGTACCCGTGCAGCGGCAGCCAGACCCCCTGCAGCCAGAAGATCAGCATGAACTGCAGGCCGCCGCGGGCGATGGAGCCCAGCAGGCTGGCCGCGTTCCCGGCCGCGAAGGCCCGGATCCGGAACAGCCCCATCCGGAACATCGGCTCGGCGATCTTCGTCTCGATGATCCCGAACGCGGTCAGCAGCGCGGCGCCGGCCGCCAGCCCGCCGACCACCTTCGGGTTGGTCCAGCCGGTCGGGTGGCCGCCGTAGGGCTGGATGCCGTAGGTGATGGCCACCAGCAGCAGCCCGGCGCCGAGCGCGAAGGTGACGTTGCCCCACCAGTCGATGCTGGCCTTCCTCGTGGCCGCGATCTCGCGCAGGCTGCGGTAGGACCAGATCGTGCCGAACACCCCGATGGGCACGTTCACCCAGAACACCGCGCGCCAGTCCCACGCCGCCAGCAGGCCGCCCAGCAGCAGCCCGATGAACTGCCCGGAGATGCCCGAGATCTGGTTGATGCCCAGGGCCATGCCGCGCTGGCGGGCCGGGAACGCGTCGGTCAGGATCGCGGCCGCGTTGGCCATCAGCATCGCGCCGCCGAACGCCTGGACGAACCGCCAGCCGATCAGCCACAGCGCCCCGCCCGGGCCGGTGAGCGGGTCCAGGGACAGCGCGATCGAGGCGATCGTGAAGACGACGAACCCGAGGTTGTAGATGCGCACCCGGCCGAAGATGTCGCCGAGCCTGCCCAGGGTGACCACCAGCACCGCGGTGACCAGCAGGTAACCGATGATCATCCAGAGCAGGTAGCTGATGTTTCCCGGCGCCACCGGGTTGAGGTGGATGCCGCGGAAGATGGCCGGCATCGAGATGATCACGATGGACGCGTCGATGGTCGCCATCGTGACCGACAGGGTGGTGTTCGACAGCGCTATCCACTTGTAGCGGCCGGCCTGGCTGTCCTCGATGCCCTGATCAGCGATGCTGCGCACTGACCGAGCCTATCCCGAAAAAGTTGCTTGACCACAACTACTTAAAGCGCGGCGAGCAGGGCGGCACCGCCGGGGAGGCAGGGGGGCGGGCGCCGGGGGGGCGGGCGCCGGGGGGGCGGGCGCCGGGGGGCGGGCGGGGAAAGACCGCCGCCGGCCGGCGGTCACGCGTCCCCGCGGGCGAGCGCGATCAGCCGGTCCAGCACGGCGCCGTTGCTGACCCGCAGCCCGTCGTGCTCGTACTCGCTGGTCACCCACGGGCGCAGGCCGCGGATCTGGGCGGCGGTCCGCATCGACAGCTCCCGCGGCACGTACATGTCGTTGTAGTACACCGCGGCCGCCGCGGGCACCTCGCACGCCGCGAGCCGGTCCTGGTCGTACAGGGCCGGCCAGTCGGCCCGGCTGGCCAGCAGCTCAGCGGCCGGCGCCAGCGGCGCCAGCACCGGGTCGGCCAGGAACATCCACGGGTAGATCATCTCGCCGGTGAACAGCAGCGGCTCGTCGCCGTCCAGCGCCTTCGCCGGGTCGAACCCGGCGAACTCGGCCCGGATCCGCTGCGCGGACCAGCCGGTGGCGGCGCCCTGCGCGTAGCAGGCCTCGTGCAGCAGGCCGTAGATCGGCCCGGCGGCGAAGCTCAGCTGGCCCTGCACCTGGTGCAGGAAGTCATCCGACAGCTGGCCGGCCGCGAACGGGTCCTCCAGCAGGTAGTGCAGGGTGTGGCTGCCGGTGCTGGAGCCGAGCAGCCGGCCCAGCGACTGGAACGCCTCGACCGTCAGCAGCCCGCCGCCGGGCAGCCTGGCCGGGGCGCCGGCCAGGTGCCTGGCCACCTCCTTGGCCCGGCCGATGTCGGCGGGGTAGCGCTGGTAGTGCGCCGCGCACTTGGCCGCCACCACCGGGTAGGTCAGCCGGTACACGTCATCGGCGGTCGCCGACAGCCCCGGCAGCCCGCCGGTGATGAACGCCTCGCGCAAGCCCTCGGGCGCGCGGGACAGGTAGCTGACCGCGCAGAACCCGCCGTAGCTCTGGCCCAGCACGCTCCACGGCGCGCCGCCGGTGACCTGGGCGCGGATCAGCTCGGCGTCGTCGATGATCGCGTCGGCCCGGAACCGGGCCAGGTACCCGGCCTGCGCCTGCGGGCTGCCGAGCGAGGCGAGGGTGAGCCGGTTCACCGGGGAGGACCGGCCAGTGCCGCGCTGGTCCAGCAGCAGCACCCGGTAGTCGGCCAGCGCCCGGTCCAGCCAGCCGTCCCGGCCGGCCGGCCGCGGCGCGCCGAACCCGGGCCCGCCCTGCAGGAACAGCAGCCAGGGCAGCTGCCGCGGCTGCGGCCCGGTCCCGGTGACTTCCCTGGCGAACAGCTTGATCTGCGGCCCGCCCGGATCGGCGTGGTCCAGCGGCACGGTGAAATGCCGGTCGGTCAGAACGGTGCCCGGCTGACGGTACGAAGTCACGACCGCCACCGTAGCGGCCCGCGCGGTCCGGCAGCCAGTGCCGCCGGGGCGGCCGGACATTGGCTATGGACATCGGGCATTCCGGCGCTGACAATCCAGATGGGGCCGCCGGTTTGGGGGGGATTTGCTGTGACTGTTAGTGAATACCTCGTAACCGACCCGGTTTGGTACGACCAGTTACACAATGCCGCCGATGACGGGGAGCGGTACGCGGCGGCGCGGTTAGATCCGCCGGCCGGCTGGGAGCGGGCCGAGTTCGACGGGTGGGTGGCCTGGAAGCCGGTCTCGCTGGCGCTGCCGCCCCAGGGCTGGAAGATCCACGTGTCCGCCGTCCTGGCCGAGGCGGACGAGGTGATCACGATCGTGACCGGCTACTGCGCTGATCAGGGCCTGGCGGTCAAGTTCTTACGCAGCCGCACCGTCTACCTGTTGCGGAACGAGAAATACGCGGCCCGGGCCGGCAGCGGCAAGCTGTGCGCGATCTACCCGGCCAGCGACGAGCAGCTAGAGCAGGCGCTGCGCCGGCTGTCCGCGGCGCTGGCGGGCCGCGGCGGGCCCTACATCCTGTCCGACCTGCGCTGGCGGCAGGGACCGCTGTACCTGCGCTACGGCGGGTTCCTGCCGCAGCGGTGCGTCTGCCCCGACAGCGGCGACCTGGTGCCGGCGCTGTACGGCCCGGGCGGGGCGCTGATACCGGACGCGCGCAAGCCGGTGTTCAGCGTGCCGGAGTGGGCGCCGGTGCCCGGCTTCATCCGCGAGCAGATCACCGATGCGGCCGCGACATCCGGCGCCGGGCTGCCCTACCGGGTGCGGGGCGTGCTGCACTTCTCCAACGGCGGCGGCATCTACCGGGCGGCCGACCCGGCCACCGGCGCCACCGTGATCCTGCGCGAGGCACGGCCGGGGGCCGGCCTAGACGTCAACGGCCAGGACGCGGTCAGCAGGCTGGCCAGCGAGCAGGCGGCGCTGCAGCGGCTGGCCGGGCTGGCGGTGGCGCCCGCGCTGCTGGACCGGTTCACCTGCTGGGAGCACCACTACCTGGCGCAGGAGTACATCGAGGGCGAGTTATTGCAGCACGCCATCGGCCAGCGTTATCCGATGATCTACCCGGGCCCGGAGGCCGGCGAGGTGGCCGGGTACGTCCGCTGGGCGATGAGCACGCTGGCCGCGGTCGAGGCGGCGCTCGCGGCCGTGCACAGCCGGGGCCTGGTGTTCGGCGACCTGCACCCGTTCAACGTGATCGTGCGGCCCGACGGCCGGGCCGCGCTGGTGGACTTCGAGGTGGCCGCCGAGGCCGGCCAGGACGGCGGCCGGGGCCTGGGCGCGCCCGGGTTCGTGCCGCCCTGGCCGGTCAGCGGGGTGGCCGCTGACGATTACGCGCTGAACTGCCTGCGGCTGGCGTTCTTCCTGCCGCTGACCACGCTGCTGGGACTGGACCCGGGCAAGGCGCCCGGCCTGGTGCGGGTGGCGGCGCGGCTGTTCAGCCTGCCGGACAGTTTCGCCGCGCAGGTCACCGCCGGGCTCAGCCCGCCTGCCCGCTGGGACGAGCGGGCCTGGCGGGCCGGGCGGCCCGGGCTGTGCGCCTGGCCGCCGCCCGCGCTGGCCGGGCACGGCTCAGGGCTGCCGGGCGAGCGGGAGACCGGGCCCGGGCCGGGGGAGTGGGCCAGGTCGATGACCGCGGCGATCATGGCCAGCGCGACGCCGGACCGGGCCGACCGGCTGTTCCCCGGTGACTACCGGCAGTTCGCCGAGGGCGGGGTGTCGATCGCGCACGGCGCGGCCGGGGTGCTGTACGCGCTGGACGCGGCGGGCGGCCCGGTGCCGCCCGGGCACCTGGACTGGCTCAGCCGGGCGGCGCTGGCCTGGCCGCTGCCCGGGCCAGGCGGATACGGCGGCCTGGACGGGGTCGCGGCGGTGCTGGCCAGGCTGGGCCGGGCCGGCGAAGGACTCGACGTGGCCCGGCGGGGCCGCCCGTACCGGGAGCAGATCCGCCGGGCCGGGCTGTATGACGGCCTGGCCGGCGCCGGGCTGGCGCTGCTCAGCCTGTCCGCCGCGGCCGGCGACCCCGGCCCCGCCGCCGAGGCCGTGCAGATCGCCGGGCGGCTGCGGCAGGCGGTGGCCGGGCGCGCGGGCACGGGGGTGATCGCGCCCTCGCGGGCCGGGCTGATGGAAGGCTGGGCCGGCCCCGCGGCCCTGTTCCTGGCCGTCCACGACCAGGACGGCGAGGACTGCTGGCTGGACGCGGCGCAGGCCGCGCTCCGGCTCGACCTGGCCCGCTGCGTGACCACCAGGACCGGCGGGCTGCAGGCCGGTGACGGCGCCCGGGTGCTGCTGTACCTGGGCACCGGCAGCGCCGGCATCGGCGTGGTCGCGCGGGCACTGCTGGCCCGCAGGCCCGACAGCGGCCTGGCGGCCGCGGTGAGCGCGATCGCGGCCGATCTCGGCGCGGAGTTCGCCGCGTTCTCCGGCCTGTTCGAGGGCCGCGCCGGGCTGATCGTCGCCAGCCTCGCCCTGGCCGGGGACAGCGCCCTGGCCGGGCATCACCTGCGCAGGCTGCCCTGGCACGCGCTGTGCTACCGGGGGCACGCCGCGTTCCCCGGCAGCGGCCTGCAGCGGCTGTCGATGGACCTGGCGACCGGCACCGCGGGAGTGCTGCTCGCCGTCGCGGCGATGCGCGCGGACACGGTAACGCTGCCGCTGCTCGACCACATCCCGATCCGCCGTCCGCAGCGCCAGGGAGGGAGGTGACCAGATGAGCGAGATCCTCGACCTGCAGGGCCTGGAGGCTGACCAGCATGACAGCCGCGTTCCGCCGATTTCCAGCCTGTACAGCTTCATCTGCTGCCTGTAGGAACCGGCCGGGGGCGGCCAGGCAGCCCGGCCGCCCCCGGAGCACTGACCATCAGGAAGGACCGTCCGGGCCGATGAGCAACGCCGCACCGGGCAAGACCGGGCCGGGCAAGACCGCACCGGGTAAGACCGCGCTGCGCAACCGCGACTTCCTGGTCCTGTCGGCCGCGCAGGGCTTGTCCCGGCTGGGCACCCAGGTATCGGGGATCGCGTTCCCGCTGCTGGTGCTGCGGCTGACCGGATCGCCCGCGCTGGCCGGGCTGACCGGCTTCGCCGAGGGCGTGGCGGTCGCCGTGGTGCTGCTGCCCGGCGGCGCCATCGCCGACCGGTGGAACCGCCGGGCCGTCATGGTCGCCGCCGACACCGGGTGCGCGCTGACCCTCGCGGTGCTGGCCGCCGCCATCGCGGCCAGGGCCGCGGGCATGAGCCTGGTCATCCCGGCCGCGGTCGTCGCCGCCGGGCTGGGCGCGTCGTTCAGCCCGGCCGCCGGGGCGGCGCTGCGGACGGTCCTGTCCGACGCCGAGCTGCCCGGCGCGATGTCGGTCATCCAGGCCCGCAACGCGGCCACCGCGCTGGCCGGGCCAGCGCTCGGCGGGCTGCTGTTCGAGATCACGCCCAGCCTGCCGTTCGCGCTGGACGCGGCCAGCTACGCCGTCTCGCTGCTGGGCTCGCTGGCCGTCCGGGCCTCGCTGGCGGCACCGGATGGCGCCCAGGCTGGCCGCCGGCCGCTGCTGGGAGAGGTGCTGCGGGGGGTGCGGTTCATCGCCGCGCACCGGTTCCTGCGGGTCACGATGGCGAACGCGGCGGTGCTGAACTTCGCCTTCACCGGCGTGCTGCTGTGCCTGATCGTCACGATCGTCAAGGGCGGCTCGACCGGGTTCACCGCGGGCACCGTGGTCGCGTTCGTCGGCCTCGGCTCGCTGATCGGCTCGCTGCTGGCGCCCGCCGCCAAGCGGCGGCTGTCGCTGCGGCAGGCGGTCGTCCTGGTCACCTGGTCCTGCGCGGTGCTGGTGGCGGTGATGGCGGTCGCGCGCGGCGTCCCGGTCCTCGCGGCGGCGACGGGCGCGGCGGCGCTGCTCGTCCCGGCGCTGAACGTGATCGTCATCACCGCCCAGACCATGATCACGCCGAACGCCATGCAGGGCAGGGTGCAGTCGGCGATCAGCTTCATCGCGCTGTCGATCAGCCCGCTCGGCGCGGCGGCGGCGGGCTTCCTGCTGCAGCGCTGGCCGCCGGCCGTGGCGTTCGGCTCATTCGCCGCGATACTCGCGGTACTCGCGCTGGTCAGCACCGCGGCGACGGCGCTGCGCGAGGCGCCAGGGCCGGCCGCGGGGGAGCCGGCTTCACCCTCGGCCGCCCGGGCCGGATAGCCCGCCCGCTACCTTGGGCCCGACCAGGACAATGCCGGCGACCCAGGGGAGGGGCACCGATGACGGACCCGGCGGGGCGGCCGGCCGGCCCGGCGGCGGCGATGTTCGAGGCGGACCTGGCCTCGCGCGGGCTGGGGATGGAGCTGCTGTCGGCCGGCGACGGCGCGGCGGCGGTGCGGATGACGGTCACGGCCGCGATGGTGAACGGGCACGCGATCGCGCACGGCGGGTACGTGTTCCTGCTCGCCGACACCGCGTTCGCGTGCGCGTGCAACAGTCACGGCCCGGTGACCGTGGCGGCGGGCGCGGACATCATCTTCGTCGCCCCGGCGCGGGAAGGCGACGTGCTGACCGCGCAGGCACGTGAGCGGGTGCGTTATGGCCGCAGCGGGATCTACGACGTGACCGTGCGCCGGGACGGCGAGGTCGTGGCCGAGTTCCGCGGCCGCAGCCGCAGCATCGGCTAGCCAGCCCGCGGGCGAAAGCCCGCCGCAGGGCACCGGGCCTGGTCAGCCCCGCGGCCAGGACGCGAACTGCGCGCGCAGCTCGCGGACTTGGGCCGGGCCGAGCCCGTAGCGGGCGAACACCCCGTCGGGCATCCGCTCCAGCTGGCGGCCCGCGGCGGCGAAGTCGCGCTCGTCCAGGCCAGGGTCAAGCCGCCGGGCGAAGCTGATCAGCTGGGCGGGGGAGTAGCGCCGCAGCACCGCCGCGGTGTCGACGTAGTCGCGCGGCTCGACCCGGCTGGCCAGCGCGCACACTTTGGACCCGGCCAGGTCCTCAAGGTCGAGGACGGGCCCGACGTCCATGGTCACCGGCCCGCGGCTGCGGTCGAAGTAGGCCATCTGCAGCATGGTCCGCTCGCCGCCGGGGGAGGTGACGACCCACTCGGCGAGCCCGTCGCCCATCCCCTCGAAGATGTCGCCGAGCCCGCCGGAGCAGTCGCGGCGGGCGGCCAGGTAACCGGCCCGGAGCAGCGCGGTCTCCACCGCGAGGGCCGCGGCGGCCACGCCGTCTTCCTGGTCGCTGAACAGGTCGACGTCGTCGGTGGCGCGGTCGATGATCCCGTGCGCGATCAGGGCGTTGCCGCCCGCGAGCGCGAAGCCGTGCCGGCCGGCCGCGCGCAGCGCGATGGCGGCCACCTCGCGGTGCAGTCCGGTCAGCGGCATCAGGGCGAGGAAACCGGGGCGGCCCGCAGGGCCTGGTGCTGCTCCTCCCACGCCTGGCGGACGCCCCTGGGCAGGTACAGGTCCGGCCACAGCGCGGTCAGCAGGTCACCGTTCAGGTAAGCCAGGTCAGCGGCGCTGCTGGCCTCGCGCAGCACGATCTGGTACAGCCAGGCCAGCATGCCGGGCTGATCCAGGTCGAAGGTGCGGTCGGGGTGCCAGAACAGCCAGATCGGCAGCTCGACGCTGCCGTGCCCGGGGCCGCGCAGGTCAGCCAGGGATTCGGCGACCAGCACCGCGCGCCCGGGCCGGGACTGGTACCGGGCCCTGGGCGTGACGGCATGCACCGTGGCCATACCCGCAAGGGTAAACCCCCGCGCCCTGGCCTGCACGCTCACCGCCACTGGCGCCTCAGCCACCGGCGCCTCAAACATAGTTGCCATATCCGGTCCAGCTGGTTGCACGCTTCGCAACTTCGTTCTAATGATAGCAGCCTGGCGCGGGGGAATCGGCTGGCCACCGCCGGCGGGCACTGGGACCAGGCTGCCGCGTTCGCCCTGACGTGACTGTCCAGTCACAGCACGTGGTCAAGGACGATGTCGGCGACCCGGGCGACGGGCACGGTGGTGACTACTTCGAGCGTGGCCGAGGCCCTGAGCAGCGGTTCCACCGTTTGCTGGTACAGGAGCGTCTCGGCAAGCTCGGCGGGATCCTTCCCGTATGGGTTGGTGCTGCGGGATGCCAGCCGTTCGGCCAGGATCTCTGGCGGCGCGCTGAGCAGCACGATGTGGTGGAAGCGGGGGTAGAAGATGGCCTGGTTGCGGGTCGTGCCCTGGACGAACAGCACGCCTGGGAGTTCATCGGGAGCACTGGACAGCAGCGCGCCGATCCGGTCCTCGCGCCACAGGCTCTCGCCGTCGATGGCCTGCAAATAGTCACCGTAGTCGGTATCGACTGCCCGGTAGCCGCGGCCGGCGAGCTCGTCCAGCAGCGAGCTCTTGCCTGCCCCGGACATCCCGGTGATCAGCACGCGCTTCACGTTCCGGCTCCTCTCACCCGACTGGATAGGACAGTAGGGCGGCCCACGCAAATCCCGGGGAGCGCCAGGAAGTTCAACTTTACATAATGTACATTATCGGCGCTCGCTGGCCAGCCGCTGGATCCGCGCCGGGTCATCCGCCGCGTGCTGAGTAGCCTGTGGGCCGTGACGGACCAGAAACCCCCGCCGGGCATCGACGTGACCCGGCCGAGCGTCGCCCGCGTCTACGACTACTGGCTGGGCGGCAAGGACAATTTCGCCTCCGACCGGGAAATGGGCCACCGGATGGCCGGGCTGAACCCCGCGCTGCCGCAACTGGTCCGGCACAACCGGGCGTTCATCTGCGCCGCCGCGGCCCGCGCCGCCGCCGCGGGCGTCAGCCAGTTCCTCGACCTCGGCTCCGGGCTGCCCGCGCACCCGGCGGTGCACGAGGCGGTGCGGGAGGTGATCCCGGGCGCCGCGGTGTGCTACGTCGACATCGACCCGGTGGCGGTGGCGCACGGGCAGGCGCTGCTCGCCCGCGGCGAGGGGCTCGCCGCGGTGCGGGCCGACCTGACCGAGCCGGAGGCCGTGCTCGCCGATCCGCAGGTGCGCGCCGTGATCGACATGTCACGGCCGGTCGCCGTCATCATGGCCGCGGTGCTTCATTTCCTGCCCGCCGACTCGGCGGCGGCCGTGTGCGCCGCGTACATGAGCCGGTCGGCCCCTGGCTCCTGGCTGGTCGTGTCCACCGGGCACTATGAGGACAAGGAGCTCGCCAGCCGGCTGCAGCAGGCCGCCACGCACGCCCGGTTCTGGAACCACGCCGCCGCGGACCTGGCCTCGATGCTGGCCGGGCTCGAGCCCGTCGGGCCCGGGGTGTGCGAAGCGCACCGGTGGGTGGCGGGCACCGGCGGCGAGCCGGCCGGCAAGCCGGTGTACGCGCTCGCTGCCGTCGGCGTCAAGCGCGGTGACGCCGCCGGGTGAGGAGCCTTGTCAGCGGCCGGCGTAGGCCGCGAGGTGCTCGCCGGTGAGGGTGGAACGGGCCGCGGCCAGGTCGGCGGGCGTGCCCTCGAAGACGATCCGGCCGCCGTCGTGGCCCGCCCCGGGACCGAGGTCGATGATCCAGTCGGCGTGCGCCATGACCGCCTGGTGGTGCTCGATGACGATGACCGACTTGCCGGAGTCGACCAGCCGGTCGAGCAGGCCGAGCAGGTGCTCGACGTCGGCGAGGTGCAGGCCCGCGGTCGGCTCGTCGAGCACGTAGACGCCGCCCGTCTCGCCCATGTGGGTGGCCAGCTTGAGCCGCTGCCGCTCGCCGCCGGACAGCGTCGTGAGCGGCTGGCCGAGGGTGAGGTAGCCGAGCCCGACGCCGGCCAGGTGGCCGAGGATCTTGTGCGCGGCCGGGGTGTGTGCCTCGCCGGAGCCGAAGAACTCCGCCGCCTCGGCCACCGGCATCGCGAGCACCTCGCTGATGTCCTGGCCGCCGAGCCGGTAGTCCAGCACCGACGCGTCGAATCGCTTGCCCTCGCATTCCTCGCAGGTGGTGGCGACGCCGGCCATCATCGCCAGGTCGGTGTAGATGACGCCGGCCCCGTTGCAGCGCGGGCAGGCGCCCTCGGAGTTGGCGCTGAACAGGGCCGGCTTGACGCCGTTGGCCTTCGCGAACGCCTTGCGGACCGGGTCGAGCAGCCCGGTGTAGGTCGCCGGGTTGCTGCGCCGGGAGCCGCGGATCCCGGCCTGGTCGACCGACACCACCCCGTCCCGGCCCGACACCGAGCCGGCGATCAGCGAGCTCTTGCCCGACCCGGCCACGCCGGTCACCACCACCAGCACGCCGAGCGGTATGTCGACATCGACGTCGCGCAGGTTGTGGGTGCTGGCGCCGCGCACCTCCAGCGCCCCGGCCGGGGCGCGCACCGACGCCTTCAGCGCCGCCCGGTCGCCCAGGTGCCGCCCGGTCAGCGTGCCGCTGGCCCGCAGCCCGTCGACGGTGCCCTGGTAGACCACCTCGCCGCCGGCCGTGCCCGCGCCGGGCCCCAGGTCGACGACGTGGTCGGCGATCGCGATCGCCTCCGGCTTGTGCTCCACCACGAGCACCGTGTTGCCCTTGTCCCGCAGCCGCCGCAGCAGGCTGTTCATCCGCTGCACGTCATGCGGGTGCATGCCGATGGTGGGCTCGTCGAAGACGTAGGTGACGTCGGTGAGCGAGGAGCCGAGGTGGCGGATCATCTTGGTGCGCTGCGCCTCGCCGCCCGACAGCGTGCCAGCAGGGCGGTCCAGCGACAGGTAGCCGAGCCCGATCTCGGTGAACGAGTCGAGGGTATGGCCGAGCGCGGCGAGCAGCGGCGCCACCGACGGCTCACCGAGGCCGCGGACCCACCCGGCCAGGTCGCTGATCTGCATGGCGCACGCGTCGGCGATGCTGATCCCGCTGATCAGCGAGGACCGCGCGGCCTGGCTGAGCCGGGTGCCCTCGCACTGCGGGCACACGGTGAAGGTGACGGCCCGGTCCACGAACGCGCGGACGTGCGGCTGCATCCCCTCCTTGTCCTTGGCGAGCATCGACTTCTGGATCCGCGGGATCAGCCCCTCGTAGGTCATGTTGATGCCCTGGATCTTCATCCTGACCGGTTCGCGGCGGAGCAGGTCGTGCAGCTGCTTCTTGGTGTACTCGCGGATCGGCTTGTCCGGGTCGACGAAGCCCGACGCGGCATACAGCCGGTAGTTCCAGCCGCCCGGGGTGTAGCCGGGGATCGTCAGCGCGCCCTCGCTGAGCGACTTGCGGTCGTCGTACAGCTGGCTGAGGTCGATGTCGGTGACCGCTCCCCTGCCCTCGCAGCGCGGGCACATGCCGCCGGTGATGCTGAAGCTGCGCCGCTCCTTCACGGTCCGGCCGGCCCGCTCCAGGGTGACCGCGCCCGCGCCGCTGATCGAGGCGACGTTGAACGAGAACGCCTGCGGCGAGCCGATGTGCGGCTGCCCGAGCCGGCTGAACAGGATGCGCAGCATCGCGCTGGCGTCGGTCGCGGTGCCGACCGTGGAGCGGGGGTCGGCGCCCATCCGCTCCTGGTCGACGATGATCGCGGTGGTCAGCCCGTCGAGCACGTCCACGTCGGGCCGCGCCAGCGTCGGCATGAAGCCCTGCACGAAGGCGCTGTAGGTCTCGTTGATCAGCCGCTGCGACTCCGCGGCGATCGTGCCGAACACCAGTGAGCTCTTGCCCGAGCCGGAGACGCCGGTGAACACGGTCAGCCGCCGTTTCGGGATCTCGACGCTGAGGTCCTTGAGGTTGTTCACGCGCGCGCCGTGCACGCGGATCAGGTCGTGGCTGTCGGCAGCGTGCGGCGCGGCCGGCTGGGTATCGGTCGTCGTGGCCATTCTCAACCCTAACGGTCCTGGAGCAGCCCGAGGACGTTGCCGTCGGGGTCGGTGACGGTGGCGACCAGGCGCCCGCCGCCGACGTCGCGCACCTGGTCCTTCACGGTGGCGCCGGCGGCGGTCACCTCGGCCAGCTTCGCCTCGATGTCGGGCACGTGCCAGTAGGCCACCGGCGAGGTCATGCCCTGCGCTGCCCCGCCGGGCACCAGCCCGATGTGCTGGCCCTCGGCCTCGAAGCCGACGTAGTAGGGCGCGTCGTGCTGCGGCGGCATGCCGAGCAGCGCGGTGTACACCGGCTTGGCCGCCGCCAGGTCGGTCACGGGATGCAGCACGGTCTTGATTCCCTGGGTGGATGTGCCGGTCATGTTCACTCCTGTCCTGGTGGGTCACGCCCGCCCGGCGGGCCGCCGGTCCCGGGCCTGGTCAGGAGTATGGCCGCAGCGAGCATGCGGGTGCTTCTTCATTCCTGACCGGTTACCCGGCGGCGGCTCGCGTCCGGCCGGCGCTTGCCCGGCCCGGGCCGCGGCCTGGCTAGCTGGCGTAGATACCCGCCATCGACCTGGCTATCCCGGCCAGCTCCGCGCGCACGCTCGCCGGGGCCAGCACCTCCACCTCGGCCCCGAGGCTGAGGAACTCCCACGGGGCGCGCTCGGCCGACTCGATCGGCACCACCACGGTGACCCAGCCGTCCGGGCCGGGGCCGGCGGCCGCGTCGACGGCGTCGCCCGCGGCCGGGCCCAGCAGGCCGCGGGCCCGCTGCCGCCCGGCCGGCGACAGCCGGATCGTCGCCTCGCCCCGCCGCAGCCAGGCGTGGAACCCGGCGACGCTCGCCTCCCAGTGCGACGGCAGGTCGAAGCCGGGCTCGCGGGTGAACCGCTCCCCCAGCGCCGTCACGCTCAGCACCTGGTTGATCCGGTAGGTGCGCATCGAACCGTCGTGCCGGGCGATAAGGTACCATTTGCCCGCTTTGAGGACGATGCCGTGCGGGTCCAGGACCCTGGTGACCTCGGCCGGGGCCGCCCACCGGCTGTAACGGACCCTGATCCGCTGCTGGTCCCACACCGCCCGCGCGATCCCGGCCAGCTGCGGCACCTGATCGCCGTCCTGGTACCAGCCCTGCGCGTCCAGGTGGAACCGGTCGCCGACGACGCCCGCCTGGTCGCGCAGCGGCCCTGGCAGCGCCGCCAGCAGCTTCAGCTGCGCACCGGAAAGCAGGGTGCCCAGGCCCAGCTCGGCCGCGGCGGCGGGCACCCCGGCCAGCGCCAGCGCCTGCGCCTCGGCGGCGGTGAGCCCGGTGAGCCTGGTGCGGTAACCGTCCACCAGCTGGTACCCGCCCGCGGGCCCGGCGTCGCCGTAGACCGGCACCCCGGCCGCGCTCAGCGAGCCGATGTCCCGGTAGATCGTGCGGACCGAGACCTCCAGCGTGTCCGCCAGCTGCTGCGCGGTCATCCGGCCGCGCGTCTGCAGCAGGAGCAGGACCGAGACCAGCCGGCTGGCGCGCATGAGCAGATTATCGCCGCTGTCACTGACATTTGGTGTCAGGGATGCGCCGCTACCGTCCCCTCATGTCATCTATCCAGAAAGTTCAGTTTCCGCCCGTCCCGGCCGTGGCCGGGCCCGGAACCCCCGGTCACGGGGACTTCGACTTCTTCACCGGCGACTGGGACGGCCGGCAGCGGCGGCTGCTCAAGGCGCTGGCCGGCTGCACCGAGTGGGAAGAGCTCACCTCGGTCACCCGCTGCTGGGGCGTTTTCGGCGGTGCCGCGAACGCCGACGAAGTGCACTTCATCGAGACCGGTGTCAGCGGCCTGACGGTGCGGCTGCTCGACCCGGCCACCGGGCTGTGGTCCATCTACTGGATCAGCAGCCGCGACGGGCTGCTCGGGCTGCCGCCGGTCGTCGGCGGCTTCAGCGGCGGCGTGGGCCAGTTCTACTGCGAGCAGGACTGGGAGGGCACCCCGATCACCTGCCGGTACACCTGGATGCACGACACGCCCGGCACCGCGCGCTGGGAGCAGGCCTTCTCCACCGACGGCCGGCAGACCTGGGAGACGAACTGGACCGCGGACTTCACCCGCAGGCCCTGACCGCTCCCCCGGCGCCGGGCCGGTCACCGGCCCGGCGCCGCCCCTCCGCGTCGATGTCGTTTTCCCGCTAGACCTGGCGGCCCGCAGCACCGATGCTGGCATGGTGATCGACGACGCCGGCCGCTGCGCGCGGGCCTTCCAGGCCAAGGACGCCCGGTTCGACGGCTGGTTCTTCGGCGCGGTCACCACCACCGGGATCTACTGCCGGCCGAGCTGCCCGGTGGCCCCGCCCAAGCCGGAGAACATGCGGTTCTTCGCCACCGCGGCGGCCGCCCAGCAGGCCGGGTTCCGTGCCTGCAAGCGGTGCAGGCCCGACGCCAGCCCGGGGTCGCCGGAGTGGAACGCCAGAGCCGACCTGGTCGCCCGCGCCATGCGGCTGATCTCGGATGGGGTGATGGACGCCGGAGGCGTCCCGGCGCTGGCCGCCCGGCTCGGCTACAGCGTGCGGCAGGTGGAACGCCAGCTGCGCGCCGAGCTCGGGGCCGGCCCGCTGGCGCTGGCCAGGGCGCAGCGGGCGCAGACCGCGCGGCTGCTGATCGAGACCAGCGCGCTGGCCATGGGCGAGATCGCGTTCGCGGCCGGCTTCGCCAGCATCAGGACGTTCAACGACACCGTCCAGGAGGTCTTCGCGCTCTCCCCCACCCAGCTGCGCGGCCGGGCCGGCCAGGGGGCGGGACCGGCCGCGCCGGGGACGCTGCAGCTGCGGCTGCCGTTCCGGATCCCGCTGGAGCCCGGCAACCTGTTCGGTCACCTGGTGGCGACGGCGGTGCCCGGCGTCGAGGAATGGCGCGACGGCGCCTACCGGCGCACGCTGCGGCTGCCGCACGGGCCGGGCCTGGCCGCGCTGCGGCCCGGGCCCGGGCACATCGGCTGCGAGCTGGTCCTCGCCGACCTGCGCGACCTGGCCAGCGCGATCAGCCGGACCCGGTGCCTGCTGGACCTGGACGCCGACCCGGTCGCGGCCGCCGGGCTGCTGCGGGCCGACCCGGTGCTCGCGCCGCTGGTGGACAAGGCGCCGGGGCGCCGGGTGCCGAGGACCGCCGACGCGGCCGAGTTCGCGGTGCGGGTCGTGCTCGGGCAGCAGGTCTCGGTGGCCGCGGCCCGGACCCACGCCGGGCGGCTGGCCGCGGCGCACGGCGACCCGGTGGCCGACCCGGCGGGCGGGCTGACCAGGCTGTTCCCTGACACCGCGACGCTGGCTGGCGTCGACCCGGCGACACTGGCCGTCCCGGCCACCCGCCGGGCGACGTTCGCCGCGCTGGCCGGCGCGCTGGCGCGCGGCGACATCGACCTGAGCCCGGGCAGCGACTGGCAGCAGGCCAGGGCCCGGCTCAGTGCGCTGCCGGGGATCGGCCCGTGGAGCACCGAGATGATCGCGATGCGCGGGCTCGGCGACCCGGACGCCTTCACCCCCGGAGATCTCGGCGTCCGGGCCGCGGCCCGCGGGCTCGGCCTGCCGGCCGGGCCCGCCGCGCTGACCCGGCGGGCGGCGGCGTGGCGGCCGTGGCGCTCCTACGCCGTGCAGTACCTGTGGGCGACCAGCGACCACGCGATCAACCGGCTGCCGGCCGGCGGCGCTCCCCCGCCGCCGGCCCGGGCCAGGGAGAGGATCACCGCATGACCGCCAAGACCGCGCCAGGGCGCCGGGCGCACACCGTCATCGGCAGCCCGGTCGGCCCGATCACGCTGCTGGCCAGCGGCGGCGCGCTGACCGGCCTGTACCTGAGCGAGCAGCGGTACCCGCCGGACCCGCGGCTGTTCGGCGAGCGGGACGACGCGCCGTTCGCGGCCGCGGCACGCCAGCTGGAGTCCTACTTCGACGGCGCGCTGACCAGCTTCGACCTGCCGCTGGCGCTGGCGGGCACCCCGTTCCAGCAGCGGGTGTGGGCGGCGCTGCAGGCCATCCCCTACGGCACGACGGTCTCCTACGGCCAGCTGGCCGACCAGCTCGGGAAGCCGTCCGCGGCCCGGGCGGTCGGCCTGGCCAACGGCCGCAACCCGGTCAGCATCGTCGTGCCCTGCCACCGGGTGGTCGGCTCGGACGGCAGCCTGACCGGGTACGGCGGCGGGATGGACCGCAAGCGCTACCTGCTCGGCCTGGAGCGCCGGGTGACGGGCCTGCGGCCGGCCTGACCGGGCTGAGCTCGCGCGCTCACTGTGCCAGCCCGGTGCCGGGCGCGGCAATCCAGTTCTGGTCGAACAGCGCGCTGACCGACTCGCCCTCGTGGATCCGGCGGATCGCCTCGGCCAGCGCCGGGGCGAGCGAGATGACCTGCAGCTTGGGGTCGCGCTCGGAGTCGGCGATCGGCACCGTGTTGGTGGAGACGATCTCGATCACCTCGGGCCTGGCCGCGATCCGCTTGAGCGCCCCGTCGCAGAACAGGCCGTGCGTGCAGGCGATCCGCACCGCGGCGGCGCCGCGCTCCTCCAGCCGGGCCAGCAGCTCCAGGATGGTGGTGCCGCGGGCGATCTCGTCGTCGACCACGATCACGTCCCGGTTAGCCACGTCGCCGATGATCGAGCTGATCGTGACCCGCTCGTCGCTGTGGCGCTCCTTGGCGCCGGCCGCGACCGGCAGCCCGAGCAGCCGGGCCAGCGCCGCCGCCTGCTTGGCGTTGCCCAGGTCCGGCGACACGACCACCGCGTCGTGCAGCGGGACGCCGGCGAAATGCGCGGCGAGCTCGCGCAGCGCGTGCAGGTGGTCGACCGGGACCGAGAAGAACCCGTGCACCTGCGGCGCGTGCAGCGTCATCGTGAGGATCCGGCTCGCGCCGGCCGCGACCAGCAGGTCGGCGACCAGCCGCCCGCCGATCGACACCCGGGGCATCGACTTCTTGTCCGACCTGGCGTAGGCGTAGTGCGGGATGACCGCCGTGACCCTGGCCGCGGACGCGCCGCGCGCGGCGTCGAGCATCAGCAGCAGCTCCACCAGGTTCTCCTGGACCGGCGGCACCAGCGGCTGGATCACGAACACATCCCGCTCGCGGCAGTTGGCCTGCAGCTGCACCTCGATGCAGTCGTTGGCGAACCGGCTCACCCGCACCGGCTGCAATGGCTCGCCTAGCTGCGCGCATATCTCCGCGGCGAGGCTGGGGTGGGCGCTGCCGCTGAAAACCACGATCTCCCGCACAATCCCCAGGCTAGTTTCCCCGGCCGGCGTCCTCACCGCGGCCGGGCATATCGGCGGCGAGCGCGCGGCCGGCCGCGCGCAGCCAGCGGCCCGGGCCGGCCCGGGCCGCGGCGGCCCCGCCCGCCAGCCGCGCCAGCGACACCGCGGGCCCGGCGCCGGGCGGCGGCACGTCGATCACCCCGGCGACCAGGGCGGCCCTGACCCCGGCGCGGCCGGCCGCGGCGAAGACCGCGCCGGGCACCTTGCCGCTGCCCGAGGTGGCGTCGTAGCGGCCCTCCCCGGTGATGACCAGGCTGGCCCCGGCCAGCGCCCGGTCCAGGCCGCTGAGCCCGGCCAGCCGCGCGGCGCCCGGCTCGAGCACCGCGCCCCAGGCCGCGGCCAGCCCGTACCCGGCGCCGCCCGCCGCGCCGGCCCCGGACGCGGCCGGGTCGCCGCCGAGCAGGCCGGCCAGCCGGGCCAGCCCGGCTTCCAGCGCCGCGATCTCAGCCGGGCCCGCGCCCTTCTGCGGGCCGAACACCGCCGCCGCGCCCGCGGGCCCGAGCAGCGGGCTGGTGACGTCGGTCAGGCAGGTGACGCCGCCGGGCGGCGGCGGCCGCAGCCCGCTGAGGTCGACCGCGGCGAGCCGGGCGAGCGCGCCGCCGCCGGGCGGCAGCGGCGTGCCTGCCGCGTCCAGGAACCGGGCGCCGAGCGCGGCCAGCGCCCCGGCGCCGCCGTCGGTGCAGGCCGACCCGCCGAGCCCGATCCAGATCGCGGTCATGCCCGCGTCCAGCGCGCGGGCGGCCAGCGCCCCGGCGCCGGCGCTGTGCGCGCCGAGCGGGTCGGGCGCGGCCAGCAGCGGCAGGCCGCTGGCCCGGGCCAGCTCGACCACCGCGGCCCGGCCGGGCAGCTCCAGCCAGCAGCTGTCCACCTGCCCGGCGCCCGGGCCAGGCACCCGGGCCCGGTGCCAGCGGGCGGCGGGCTGCGCCGCGGCCAGCACCTCCAGGGTGCCCTCGCCGCCATCGGCCAGCGGCAGGCAGGCCAGCTGGTCGCCGGGGCGGATCTCGCGCCAGCCGTCGGCGATCGCGGCGGCGGCGGCCGCGGCGGTGATGCTGCCCTTGAACGAGTCGGGCGCGATGACGATCCGCACGGCGCAGCCCCGCCCTCCGGTCAGCCCGCCCGGGTCAGCGCCTGCGGCGGCTGGTAGGGCGGCAGCCCGAGCTGGTCCCTGATGTCCTGCTGGACGGTTTCCTTGGCCTGCCGGGCGTCGACGGTGATCACGTATTCCTTGCGGCGGAAGATGTCCAGCACCGGGTTGGTCTTCTGGTGGTAGTCGCGCAGCCGCACCGCCAGCGCTTCCTCGGTGTCGTCCTCCCTGGTGACCAGCTCGCCGCCGCAGACGTCGCACTTGCCGGGCACCGCGGGGCTGGAGTCGATCAGGTTGTAGTCCATGCCGCAGCCTGAGCACAGCCGCCGGGCCAGCACCCGGCGGCGGACCTCGCTGTCGGGCAGGTCCAGCTGGATGACCCCGTCGATGTCGTAGCTCTCCAGGAAGAACTCGGCCTGCCGCTGGTTGCGCGGGAACCCGTCGATGATGAACCCGTAGTTCCAGTCGTGCTGGGCCAGCCGGCCCTTCACGATCCCCTCGACCAGGTCGTCGCCGACCAGCTCGCCGGCCGCCATGACCCGGCGGACCTGGGCGCCGATCTTCGTGTGCTGCTGCACGTTCCAGCGGAAGATGTCGCCGACGCTGATGTGCACGAGCTCCAGGTCGCTCGCGAGCATCGCGGACTGGGTGCCCTTGCCGCTGCCCTGAACGCCCATGATGACGTATTTCCGCATGCCGCCAACCCTGGCACAAGCGCTGAGCCGGGCCCGCGCCCGGGCTACATCGGCCGCGACAGCGGCCGCAGCGGGAGCCGCCGCTCGCACCAGCGGCGCAGCCGGGGGTCGAGCGAGTTCCTGATCAGCGGCCAGTCCTGCACCAGCAGCCGGGCGTTGAGGAAGCGGGCCACCTCGTTGCGGCGGCCCTGGGTGAGCAGGATCCCGTACATCCGGCGGCGGCTGCTGTCGTCGCCGACGTCGCACTCGCGCATGCCCGGCCAGGACAGGTGCCGGGGCAGCACGACGATGCCCTTGACCGGGCCGCGCAGATCCTCCAGCCGGCCCGGGAGCCGCCCGGACAGGCTGGCGCGCCCGGAGATCAGGTCCGCGAGAGACATGGCTCTGATTATCACCGACCAGCGCGGCGATCCCGGCAGTGACTCGCTGATACCGGCCGCTGACCAGCAGCTGCCATCCGGTATGTCCGGTGCGGCGGCAGGCCGGGGCCGGCGCTAGGCTCTGAGCATGTCCGGCGCCAGGCCCGAGCCACGATGGCACTTCCTGTTCACCCCGCGGTGGCTGGCCTGGCACGCCTTCGTCGTCGCGGCGGCGGCCGGGATGCTCTGGCTGGGGAACTGGCAGTTTCACCGCGCCGAGTCCGGTAACCCGCTGAGCTGGGCGTACACATTCGAGTGGCCGGTGTTCGCGGTGTTCGGCGTGGTGTTCTGGATCAAGACCATCCACGACGAGTTCCGGCCCGCCGCGCCTCCCGGTGTCGCGGACGACGTCAGCCTGCCGGCCGGCGCCGGGGTGGCCAGCGGCGGCCAGGCGGCGGGCGGGCCGGGTGACGACGAGGACGAGGACCGGGAGCTGGCCGCCTACAACGCCTACCTCGCCCGGCTGAACGAGCGGGTGGAGGGCCAGGGCAGATGGCACGGGCAGAGCTAGCCGCTGGCTGCCTGGCCTGCTCGCCAGCTGATTCGCTGAGGAGGGTTTCCGGTGCGCGCTGACGTGCTCCGCTACCGGGTGATGGCGTACGTGACCGGCGTGGTGCTGATCGTGCTGTGCTTCGCCGGGATCCCGCTGCAGGTGTTCGCCCACGACGACGCGGTGGCGAACTACGTGGGCACCACCCACGGCATCTTGTACCTGATCTACCTGGTCGCCGCGTACCTGCTGGCCCGGCGGCTGCGGCTGGCCATCGCCCCGACGGTGCTGCTGCTGCTGGCCGGCACGGTGCCGGTGCTGACCTTCGTGGTGGAGCGGTGGATGACCCGCCGGTACATCAACCCGGCGCTGCGCGCGGAAGGCCAGGGCGCCGCGGCTGCCGGGCCGGCGCCCGCCAGGCCCCGGTCTGGCTGACCCCGGCGGCACGGGGTGAGCCAGCAGTACTTCACCGAGCACCCGGCCGCGGCCAGCCGCCCGGGCCGGGTCCGGGTGCTGCTGGCCGGCCTGCACCTGGAGCTGGAGACCGACGCGGGGGTGTTCTCGCCGGGCCGGCTGGACCCGGGCACCCGGCTGCTGCTGGACACCGCGCCGCCGCCGCCCGGCGCCGGGGACCTGCTGGACCTGGGCTGCGGGTACGGGCCGCTGGCGCTGGTGATGGCGGCCCGCTCGCCGGGCGCCAGGGTCTGGGCGGTGGACGTCAACCGGCGCGCGCTCGGCCTGTGCGCGCGCAACGCGGCGCGGGCCGGCCTGGCCGGGGTGCGCACCGCGCTGCCCGGCGACCCGGCGCTGCCCGGCCAGTTCCAGCTGATCTGGTCCAACCCGCCGGTCCGGATCGGCAAGAGCGCCCTGCACGAGCTGCTGGCGGGCTGGCTGGCCAGGCTGGCCCCTGGCGGCGCCTGCTACCTGGTGATGGCGCGCAACCTCGGCTCCGACTCGCTGCAGCGCTGGCTGACCGCCGCGGGCTGGGCGGCGGAGCGGGCCGCGGCCAGGGCCGGCTACCGGGTGCTGCGGGTCAGCCGGTGACCGCCGCAGGCCCGGACCGGGCCCGCCAGCTCGCCGCCACCGACGTGAAACGGCTGAACCGGTCCTGGCGGCGGCTGCCGCAGGGCCGGATCGCGGTGCTGCTCGACTCGGTCAGCCAGCCCTACAACGTCGGGTCGATCATCAGGACCGCGGCCGCGCTCGGGGTGGACCAGGCCTGGCTGTGCGGTGACACCGCGCCGCCCGGGCACCCGGCGGCGCGCAGGACGGCGCTCGGCACCGGGCGGTACCTGACCCTGCGGCACGAGCCCGCGGACCCGGCGCAGGCGGCCGCGGCGGCCGCCGCGGCCGGGCTGCGGGTGGTGGCGGTCGAGCTGGCGGCCGGCGCGGTCCCGCTGCACGAGGCGCCGCTGGATGGCGATGTCTGCCTGGCGTTCGGCCACGAGGACCGGGGCTGCTCGGCGGGCCTGCTGGCCGTCGCCGCCGTGGTCGCCTACATCCCGCAGCCGGGCCGGGTCGGCTCGCTGAACGTCGCCGCGGCGGCGGCCATCGCCATCGCCGAGGCGCGCCGGCGGTCCTGGCAGCCCGGCTGAGCGGGGCCGGGCGGGCATACTGGGGCGGTGCCGTGCGCCTTCCTCGACCTGCCGCGGCCGCACGCGTTCGCGCACCGTGGCGGCGCCGGGCACTTCCCTGAGAACACCTGGCGCGCGTTCGAGCACGCCGTCGGGCTCGGCTACGCCTACCTGGAGACCGACGTGCACGCGACCGCCGACGGCGTGCTGGTCGCCTTCCACGACCGGACGCTGGACCGGGTCACCGACACCGCGGGCCGGATCTCCGAGCTGCCCTACCAGGTGGTCGGCGCCGCCAGGATCGGCGGCACCGACCCGATCCCGCTGCTGGAGGACCTGCTCGGCGCCTGGCCGGACATCCGGTTCAACATCGACATCAAGGACTTTCCCGCGGTGCTGCCGCTGGCCGGGGTGCTGAGCCGGACCAGGGCCTGGGACCGGGTCTGCGTGACCTCGTTCTCCGGCCGCCGGCTGGCCGCGGCCCGGCGGCTGCTGGCCAGGCCGGTCTGCATGGCCACCTCGCCCGCGGGGGTGGCCATGGTGCGGTTCGGCGTCCCGTCCAGGGCGCTGGCCGCGCGCTGGGAACGGATGTCGGTGCGCTGCGCTCAGCTGCCGGCCCGGATGACCACCGGCCCGGTGATCCGGCACGCGCACGCGGCCGGGCTGGCGGTGCACGCGTGGACGGTCAACGAGCGGGCGGACATGATCCGGCTGCTCGACCTGGGCGTCGACGGGATCATGACGGACGAGACCGCGCTGCTGCGGGAGGTGCTGATCGGCCGCGGCCGCTGGCATCCGCGCCAGGCCGGATGAAGTTTTTGCTGATCCGTCCGGCCGCCGAGGGGTTGGAATCTGGTCGCGGGGGGAATCTTGTCCGGGTACTCACCGTTGTCATCAGGGACGGCTGAGCGGCTGGGAGGCAACAGATTCATGGCCGAGCGAGCACTTCGCGGTACCCGGCTCGGGGCCACGAGCTACGAGAACGACCGTAACACCGACCTGGCCCCGCGTCAGGAGGTGGCTTTCGACTGCCCGAAGGGCCACCGGTTCACCGTCCCGTTCTCGGCTGAGGCAGAGATCCCGGTGAACTGGGAGTGCCGGGTCTGCGGCTCGCTCGCGCTGACCTCGACCGGTGACGTGCCCGCCCCGAAGAAGGCCAAGCCGCCGCGCAGCCACTGGGACATGCTGATGGAGCGGCGCACCGTCGCTGACCTGGAAGAGGTGCTGGCCGAGCGGCTGGCGGTGATCAGGGGCCAGCGCGGCCGCGGCGAGGAGTCCTCCGGCCGGTCATCCCGGCAGCGCAAGAGCGCCTGACCGCGGCGGGTTCACCGGCCCGGCGAGTTCCCGCCTTGCCGCAGCCGGTCGGCTATCCCCCACTGCAGCACCCGCCACCAGGCCTCGGCGACGATCGACTTGCTCATCTTGCTCACCCCGCGGGTGCGCTCGATGAACGTGATCGGCACCTCGGTCACCCGCAGGCCCGCCTTGAGGGTGCGCCTGGCCAGGTCGATCTGGAAGCAGTAGCCCTGCGACTCCACCTTGTCCAGCCCGATCCTGCGCAGGGTCTGCGCCCGGAATACCCGGAATCCGCCGGTCGCGTCGCGCAGCGGGATGCCGAGCATGACCCGGGCGTAGGTGTTGCCGCCGCGCGACAGCACCTCCCTGGACCGCGGCCAGTTCCTGACCGTGCCGCCTGGCACCCAGCGCGAGCCGATGACCAGGTCGGCCTGGTCCAGCGCGGCCAGCAGGGCGGGCAGCTCATCGGGCTGGTGCGAGCCGTCGGCGTCCATCTCGACGATCGCGTCGTATCCCTGGTCCAGCGCCCAGGTGAAGCCGGCGATGTAGGCGGCGCCGAGGCCGGCCTTGCCGGGCCGGTGCAGGACGTGGATCCTGGCCTCCTCCGCGGCCAGCTTGTCCGCCAGCTCACCGGTGCCGTCCGGGCTGTTGTCATCGACGACGAGCAGGTCCGCGGCGGGCACCGCGACGCGGACCCTGGCGCAGATCTGCTCCAGGTTCTCCCGCTCGTTGTAGGTCGGAATGATGACGGCCACGCGGCGGCCATGCGATGAATCTGGTCGTTCGGTCGCGGTCAATATTCCTGTCCTCAGCGTGTGCTGCACCGGGATTAGGCCGTAGAGCTGAAAGGATAAGGGATAAGGGTAGCCGGGCCGGCATGGGCCAGACTGGCACGGGCCAGACCGGCACTAGCCGGACCGGCCGCGCGCAAGAGGTCCGGGCACCCTTCGGACCGGAGCCCGTCCTGTCGGCAACAGGATCGCCCTCCGTTGTCTACTGGGTGCCCGGACCCCGCCTGGGTCCAACCCCCCGCCCAGCCTGAGCCACGCAGCTGTCCTGGCCGCGCTGGGCTGGGCGCGAGCCGGGCACCGGCCCGGCCGCGCCGCGCAGCCCGGACCGCTTACTGGCCCGGCCGGCTGGCCCGGTGCTGGACTGGGTAGCAACTTACCGCCGATCGCGGTGATGTCAACCTCGCCGGCCTGCGCTGACCCGGGCTGCGCTGACCCGGGCTCCGCGGCCAGGGCGAGGCCGGGCCTGTTGCCGCTTCTGCCACGGCGATACGATTCGATCATCGGCATGCAAGGGCGGAGTGGCAGGCGTGAGCAGGCGACAGGCGGCGGTGCGGCGCGCGCGGGCGCGCCTCGCCCTGGCCGCGGCCGCCCGCCCGGGCCGCCTGCATATTTCAATTGGCGTGCACTTACTTTACGGCGGCGTTACCTATCCGATTGCCGGGTGCATCTTCCAGCTGGAGGACGAGCAATGACAGAAAGTCCGGAAGCTCAGGTTTCTGAGTCCCAGATCGCCGTGCACTGGCGCGAGGAGGATTACTACCAGCCCTCCGCGAAATTCGTCGAGCAGGCCAACGCCGCCGACCCGGCTATCTACGAGCGATTCAGCGAGGAGCGTTTCCCCGAGTGCTTCACTGAGTACGCGGACTTGCTCAGCTGGGACGCCCCCTGGCACACGATGCTGGACACCAGCAATCCCCCGTTCTGGAAGTGGTTCGTGGGCGGCAAGCTGAACGCCAGCTATAACTGCGTGGACCGGCACGCGCAGGCCAGCCCGGACAAGGACGCGCTCATCTGGGTGCCCGAGCCCGAGTCAGCCGACATGGTGCGGATCAGCTACGCCGAGCTGCAGCGCCAGGTCAACGAGTTCGCCGCGGTGCTGCGCGACTACGCCGGGCTGAAGACCGGCGACCGGGTGACCCTGCACATGCCGATGGTGCCCGAGCTGCCGGTGACGATGCTGGCCTGCGCGCGGCTCGGTGTCATCCATTCGCAGGTATTCGGCGGGTTCAGCGGCAACGCGTGCGGCACCAGGATCGCCGACTCGGGCAGCCGGGTGCTGATCACGATGGACGGCTATTACCGCAGCGGCGACCTGGTCGACCACAAGGTCAAGGCCGACGAGGCGGTCGCCGAGGCGCTGCGGCAGGGCCAGGAGGTGGACAAGGTCCTGGTCTGGCGGCGGCACCCGGACCAGTACGCCTCGCAGACCCCGATGGCGGCGGGCCGGGACGTGTTCGTCGACGAGATCATCGGCGACTACCGCGGGACCGTGGTCGAGCCGGTGTCGATGCCGGCCGAGGCGCCGCTGTTCCTGATGTACACCAGCGGCACCACCGGCCGCCCGAAGGGCTGCCAGCACTCCACCGGCGGCTACCTGTCCTACGTGGCCGGGACGTCCAAGTTCTACCAGGACATCCACCCCGAGGACACGTACTGGTGCATGGCCGACATCGGCTGGATCACCGGGCACTCCTACATCGTGTACGGCCCGCTCGCGCTCGGCACCACCACCGTGCTCTACGAAGGCACGCCGAACTACCCGGACGCGGGGCGTCCGTGGCGGATCGCCGAACGGCTCGGGGTGAACATCTTCCACACCTCCCCCACGGCCATCCGGATGCTGCGCAAGGTCGGCCCGGACGAGCCGGCCAAGTACAACTACCACTTCAAGGCGATGACCACCGTGGGCGAGCCGATCGAGCCCGAGGTCTACCGGTGGTACTTCAGCACCGTCGGCCGGGGTGAGGCGATCATCACCGACACCTGGTGGCAGACCGAGACCGGCGGCTTC
>DATBGO010000002.1:0-2394 GCA_036558005.1 Streptosporangiaceae bacterium
CTCCAGCGCGCTGGCCAGCCGCTCCAGGTCGGCCGCGTGCGGGACCGGGCGGTAGCACCCGATGATCGCCGCGGGCAGGCCGTCCAGCCGGGCGGCCAGCGCGCCCAGCGTCACCAGGCTCGACGGATCGGCCCAGTGCAGGTCGTCCGCGCAGAGCACCAGCGGCCCGTCCAGCGCGAGTTCCTCGGCCAGGTCGGCGAACGCGTCCACGGCGCGGAACTGCAGCCCCGGGTCGCTGGTCACGGTGACCGGGCTCCGGGGCCCGCCCTCCCCGAGGGCCAGCAGCTCCCCGATCGCCGCCCGCCTCGGATCCGGCGCCGACCTGGTGCAGCCGAACATCCCGGCGACCAGCCCGAACGGCCGGGTCCGCTCCAGCTCGGCCGCCCGGCCCGCCGCCACCCGCAGGCCGCGGCCGCGCGCCGCTTCCAGTGCGGCCTCGAGCAGCCGCGTCTTGCCGATGCCGGCCTCGCCGTCGATCAGCACGGTGGCCAGGCGGCCGGACGCGGCCCGGTTGATGGCGTCGTCCAGCACCGCGATCTCGGCCTGGCGACCGCGGATGCCCGGCGCCACCCTCGTGGCCGGGACGCTGATCTCATCACCGGCCGCCCGCCCGCCGTCTCGTGCAGCAGGCGGGCCGGCCGGCCGGTCAAGTACCAGTGCGCTCACGAGCTCACGGCCTTACCGGCTCAGCAGAGCTCGTACCCGGCCTGCGTCGGCCCGGCGGGCCAGGCGTTCATGGCCGGCTTTCGCGTGCATCTCGCTGATGTGGTCGGCGGCGAGCTGTCGCATGATGTCCGGATGCATGGGGCTCCTCCTGGTGTCTCCAGTACGCTACGAACGCGGGACAGGATCGGCGTCACCCGAAGGTCCCATGCTGGGTGGAATCTTTGCCGCGACAGCGGCGGCACGATGGTGCCGGCCGGTCCGTGATTAGGATGGTTGCGGCAGCGACGCAAGATCGCTGGAGGCGCCGATCGTGCAGGTTACCGATGGGTGAGCAGGCCGCCGGGGCCGCAACGTCGGAGCGCGATGTCCTGCTGGCCACCAAGCTGAACGTGCCGGGGTCGCGGCCAGGCCTGGTGCCGCGCCCGCGGCTGGCGCAGCGGCTCGACGAGGGCCGGGGAGGAGGACTCGTCCTGGCCTGCGCGCCGGCCGGATACGGCAAGACCGTCCTGCTGGCCGAGTGGGTCCGACGCGGCCGGGATCCGGTGGCCTGGCTGTCGCTGGACGCTGGCGACAACGATCCGGCCAGGTTCTGGCGGCATGCGGTGGCCGCGCTGGACCGGGTACGGACGGGGATCAGCGAGCGGATGGGCCCGCTGCTCGGCCCTCCCCCGCCACCCTCGTTCGAGCCGCTGGTGACGGCCCTGATCAACGAGGTCGCCGGCCAGCCTGACGCGGATGAGGCGCTGCTGCTGGTCCTGGATGACTATCACGTGATCAGCTCGGAGCTGGTGCACGAATCGCTGGCGTTCCTGCTTGAGCACCGGCCGCCAGGGCTGCACCTGGCGCTGACCAGCCGCACCGACCCGCCGCTGGCGCTGGCGCGGCTGCGGGCCCGCGGGCAGCTGACCGAGCTGCGCGCCGCGGACCTGCGCTTCACGCTCGGGGAAGCGGCGGAGCTGCTGCAGCAGGTCGCGGCGGCGCCCGGCGGAGCGCGGCCCGGTGCGCCGCCGCTCCAGGTGCCGGATGCGGTCGCCGCGGCGCTGGCCGCGCGGACCGAGGGCTGGGCGGCCGGGCTGCAGCTGGCCGGCCTGTCGCTGCGCGGACAGGACGACGTCGACGGCTTCGTCGCCGCGTTCACCGGCAGCCACCGCTACGTCCTGGACTACCTGGCCGAGGAGGTGCTGGAGCGGCAGCCTGGCCGGGTACGCGAGTTCTTGCTGGAAACCTCGGTGCTGGAGCGGCTGTCGGGAGGGCTGTGTGACGCGGTCACCGGCCGGCCCGGCAGCCAGGCGCTGCTGGAACAGGTCGAACGGGCCGGGCTGTTCGTGGTGCCGCTGGATGAGGTACGCGGCTGGTGGCGCTACCATCACCTGTTCGCCGACCTCCTCCGCGCCCGCCTGCAGGCCAGGCAACCCGGCCGGGTTTCCGAACTGCACCGCAACGCGGCCGCCTGGTACGCGGAGCGCGGGCTGGCCGATGAAGCGATCCGGCATGCGGTCGCCGCCGGCGAGATGACCTGGGCCGCCCGGCTCATCGAGCGGCACTTCGACGCGGCCCACAGCCTGCGCGGCGAAGCGACGACGGTTCAGCGCTGGCTTGCCCCGCTGCCCGCCGATCTGGTCCGGTCCCGCCCCCGGCTGCTGCTGGCGCAGGCGGTCCCGGCCGCGACGGGCGGGCGCCTGGAGGCAGCCGAGCAGCTCGTCGACGCGGCCGAGCGTGCCTACGCCG
>DATBGO010000003.1:0-2173 GCA_036558005.1 Streptosporangiaceae bacterium
CGCCCCGCCACCCGTCTCCAGCCGCCCCGCCACCCGTCTCCAGCCGCCCCGCCACCCGTCTCCAGCCGCCCCGCCACCCGTCTCCAGCTGCCCCGCCACCCGTCTCCAGTTGCCCCGCCACCCGTCTCCAGCCGCCCCGCAGCGGGACGCCGCGCGGGCGCGGAAGCCAACACCAGTAACATCAGCACCGAATTCCCGGCCAGCACCTTGTTCCTGGTCAGTGCATGCCGATCGTGACGATGTTCCTGGTCAGTGCATGCCGATCATGACGATCGGCCTGCGGCCGAATGCGATGAAACCGGGAATCCAGTGCGTTCAAACGCACTGGATCCGGGGTTTCATGGCGTTCCGACTCGTCCGGCGCCCACGAATGGTGATGTTGATGGTGCCGGTGTGACCTGAGTCCGGTTTTCCGGGACGGGCGGCCCGGTTGCGGCGGCTCACTAGCTGAGCCGCATAACCGCATAAGCCCGATCAACGACGTAACTCAGCCAGCAGCCCGGGGGACAGGTCGGCGAGCGGGATGCCGTCCAGGCCGTCCCGCTCGATGCGCACGGCCAGGTCGTCGGCTGCCGCCAGGAAAGCATCAACATTCATACCGAACGGGCTGGCCAGCCGCCCCTCCGCCCGCCGCGAGCCCGTCCCGCCCGGGGAGCCATACCCGTCCGCGGAGCCCGCCCCGTCGCCGGAACTCGCCTTGTCCGGGGAACCCGCCCCGTCCTGGTAGCCGCGGACGCGATCGGCGCCGCGGCTGAGCAGGGCGACCGCGCCGCGGGCGTTGCCGCGCCTGGCGTGGGTCAGCCCGACCGCGATCTGGGCCAGGCCCTGCCACAGGTCCCGTTCCCCGGCCGGGCCGGATTTCCAGGCCGCCTCGAGAACCTCGTGCGCGTGAAACGGGCGCCCGTCGCGGAGCAGCCGGTCGGCCAGCGCGGCCGCCTCGGCCCCGGTGATCACCAGGTCGTCCGGGATCCGGTCCGTCCCGGCGACCTCGGAACCGGGGTCGTCGGCGCGGTCAAGCGGCCGCCCCAGGCCGTCGCGCGGGCGCGCGTTGCGCGGGCGCCCGGCCGGGTCGCGATCCCGCGTCACCGCTCCGGTTCCGGGTCGGCCAGCCAGCCGAGCAGCTCGGTGTCCAGCACCTCCGGGCGTTCCTCGTGCGGGAAGTGCCCGGCGCCGTCGATCACCCGCCAGCGGTACGGGCCGTCGACGTAGCGCCCGGCGCCGCGCGCGGTCCGCGGCAGCACGCAGGTGTCCATGGCGCCGTGCAGGTGCAGGACGGGGGCCGCGATGGGCGCCCGCATGTGCCGGGCGTAGCGCAGCCCGTCGGGCCGCATGCCGCTGCGCGCCAGCCAGCGGTGGTACTCCAGGGCAGAGTGAGCGGCGGACGGAATCCGCATGGCCCGCTCGTAGATCTGCTCGGTCTCAGGGTCGGGCCAGCCGGGGGCGGACCACTTCTCCAGCAGCCTTCCCACCTGGTCGGCGCCGTCCTTGAGCAGCTGGCGCTCGGGCCAGATGGGCAGCTGGGACGCGAGCGCGTAGCCGCTGCGGCGGCCCTGGCCGAGCGGGTTGGTGACCACCGAGGAGCGCATCCGCAGCGGGTGCGCCATCGAGATCACGGCCAGCCGCCTGATCACCTTGGGGTAGTAGGCGGCCAGCGTCCAGGCGACCAGGCCGCCCAGGCCGTGCCCGACCACGATCGCGTTGGCCTCGCCGAGCGCCCGGATCAGCCCGGCCGCGTCCGAGGCCGCCGTGACCAGGTCGTAGCCGCGGGGTGGCTTGTCGCTGCCGCCGTAGCCGCGCAGGTCCACCGCGACCGCGCGGAAACCCGCCTCGGGCAGCACCGCCAGCTGGTGGCGCCAGGTCCACCAGAACTCGGGGAACCCGTGCAGGAGCAGCACCAGCGGCCCGTCGCCGGCCTCGGCGGCGTGGAAGCGGGTGCCGTTAGCGGAGATCGACCTATGGGCCCAGGGGCCGCCGATCTGGACCACGGCGTCGGCGCCGCCGGCCATCACGGTCACCTCACCCGGTCTTGCGCGCGGTGATCTCGGGCTGCTGGCCATCGGGCAGCTGATCGTCGGGCCGGAGCATCCCGAGACCCTGGCTCACGGTCTCGCGCGTCTTGCTCAGCCCGGACAGCCGCTTCAGCTTCAGGTAGGCGATCCCGAGCACGAGGACC
>DATBGO010000004.1:0-17261 GCA_036558005.1 Streptosporangiaceae bacterium
CCAGCCGGCGCAGGATTATCTGGCACCGCCTGGAGTCTGCAACGCCCGGCTATCCGCATCCACTCCCTGCCGCTCCAGCCATTTCCTGCCTATCAAGTAAGCCGCACCGCCCTGGGGGTTTCCTGAAGGCTCTCTGAGGACTTGCTCCTGTGATGTGGGTCACGCCGTGGCCGCCGCCAACAGCGTAGCTAGCATCTCGGCCAGAAGCGATATATCTTGAGTGTGCGCGATTCCCGCGACCAGGGGAGAGAAGATGTCGGCACCACCTCGCAAGGACTCGCCGGGGCTGTCCCGGCGTGAGGAGCTAGCTGTCTCCAGCGCGGCGATGACGCACGCCCCATGGGGTGCCGCCGCGGCCACCGGCGCCGTTGTCACCGGCGGCGACTTGCTGCTGCACCTGTCTTCGTTCCACCTCGGGGTGAGCCCGTCGCTGTCGGCCGGGGTACTGGCGTTCTTCACCGTCGCCGGGGCCGGCGCGGTGCTGCGCTCCTCGCCGGGCCGGGCGATGCGCTGGGCCCGCAACAACCCGTGGCGGTTCGCCGTCGTTCCCGGCGCGGCCACGCTGATCGTGGTGTTCGCCCTGTCGGTGGTGCTGGGCGGCGGGATCTTCGGGCCGCTGTTCGCGGGCTTGTGGCACGGGGCCATAGCCTACGGGGTGACCGGCGTCGCCGGCTCGATAGCCGGCGCCCGGAGCAGGCGAAACCGCTACAGCTAACCCGCGTCCCGCCTGCTCAGCCGTGTCGCTAGCGGCCGGGGGAGCGGCCCAGCGGGGGCCGTGCTCGCTGAGCGGGCCGGGCCGCAGCCCGTGGCTGGCGCAGTCAGCGAGCAGCAGCGGCAGCGCGCCCAGGGCAGCCCGGCACGACCCGTCCGGCGAGGTGCAGTCGGAATCGTGCAGCAGCACCGTGCCGCCGCCGGCCAGGCCGGCCGTGAGCGTCGCGTGCACCGAGCCGGGGCTCGCCCCGGCCGCCCACTCCCGCCCCCAGGCAGTCCACAGCACCGGGGTCAGGCCCAGCCGCCGCGCCGCGACCAGCCCCGGGGTGCTCAGCACCCCGTACGGCGGCCGCATCAGCCACGGCAGCGTCCCGGTCGCGGCCGCGATCACGTCGCGCGCCCTGGCCAGGTCGTCCCTAATCGCGCGCGGCCCGCGCAGCGGCAGGTAGCGGTGCAGCCAGCCGTGCACGGCCACGTCATGGCCGGCCGCGGCGACCTCGGCGGCCAGGGCGGGGTGGCGGGCCGCCATCGTGCCCAGCATGAAGAACGTGGCCCGCACCCCGTGCTCGGCCAGCACCCGCAGGAACCGGGGCGTTGCCGCCGGGTCCGGCCCGTCGTCGAAGGTGACCGCCACGTGACCGGCGTCGCCGCACCCGGCCAGGCCGGGGAACAAGGCCATCCGCACCGGCCGCAGCCCGGTGAGGCCCGGGCCGGCCTGCAGCACCGCGGCCCCGCCGGCCACCGCGGCCAGGCCGGCCGCCGCCGTCGCCCAGCCCGGCCGCCGCGCCCGGCCGCCGGTCTCCGTGATCATGACGTGTTCCTACCCCCGCGCCGCCCGGCCGCGCCCATCCCGCCCGGCCGACCCTAGCGGCCTCGCCCGCCGAGCATGGTGCCGCAGCATGATCGTGGTGGTTCGTCAGCGATATTTACAGACTAGTCACCACGATCATGACCAATGGCGGCCCGCCGAGCCCGATCGGGCGGCGTTCGGGATGGGGGGTGGCTGGGTGGCGGGGCGGGGGCGCGCGTGGCGGGGTCAGCCCGGTCGGAGGGGGAAGGTCGGCTTGGCTCGGGCTTCGGAGGCCGGCCTTCGGTCGGTCGGGCGGGGCGGGGACGGGCTCGCGCCGGGCGCGTTCGGGTGCGGGCGGGCTGGGTGGCGGGACGGGGGCGCGGGGCGGCGGGTCGGGCTCGGTCGGTGGGGGATGGCCGGCCGGGTGGGCGAGACCAGCTTGGCCGGTGGCGTTCACCGGTATCTTGGCTGGCTGAGCGGAGGTGCGGCCGGGCCGTGACCGCGGTCTGGGCCGTTCCGGGAAGCCGGTGACGACTGTGACGAGGAAAGCGCTCCTGGTCTCCGGGTCGATCGGCATGGGTCACGACGTGTGCGCGCAGGCCTGTGCGGCCTCGCTGTCGGCGTACGGCTGGTCGACCCGGACCGTCGACGCGATGCGGTTGCTCGGGCGGGGCGGCGGGCAGGCGGGGGAGCAGGTGTTCCGCGCGATGCTGGCCGTGCCCGGGGTGTACGACGCGTTCCATTTCGCCTCGCTGCGCCAGGGCGGGCGGCTGGCCCGGCTGGCCGGCGCGGTCGCCACCCGCCGGATCGTGCCCCGGCTGCGGGCGGAGCTGGACGCCGACCCGCCGGACCTGGCCATCTCGGTGTTCTCGACCGGGGCGTCCGCGGTGAACAGCCTGGCCGGGCAGTACCCGGCGATGAGCCACGTGGTCTACTGCACCGACGCGGTGCCGCACCGGCTCTGGATTCATCCCAACGTTGACCTGTACCTGGTCACCTCGCCGGTGGCAGTGCCGGCGGTGCAGCGGTTCCAGCCCGACGCGCGGGTGCTGGTCATCCCGCCCGCGGTCCGGCCGCGGTTCTACCAGCCCGCCAGCCAGGAGCAGGCCCGGGGCAAGCTCGGCCTGCCGATGGCCGAGCGGTGCGTGCTGCTGATGTCGGGCGCGTGGGGCCTGGGCCCGGTGGCCGCGGCCGCCGAGGCGCTCGGCAACGCCGGCGTGCACGTGCTGGCCGTCGCCGGGCACAACGCCCGGCTGGAGCGCAGGCTCACCGCCGCGGCGCAGCGCCAGCCGAGGGTCCGCGCGTTCGGTTTCACCGACGCGATCTGCGACCTGATGGCCGCCAGCGACCTGGTCGTCACCAGTTCGGGTGACACCTGCACCGAGGCCAGGACGGTCGGGCGGCCGCTGCTGCTGCTGGACGTGGTCCCCGGGCACGGCCGCGACAACCTGCAGCATGAGCTCGAGCTCGGCGACGCCGCGGTGACCTCGCCCCGGCCCCAGGACGTCGTGCGCAGCGTGCTGGCCGCGCTGGACCAGGCCAAGCCCGCCCCGTCCGGCCCGACCCGGGCGCTGGTCAGCTGGGAGACCGCGCTCAACTCCGCGCTGGAGACCATCGGCCGGTAACGCCCGCCGCCGGTCAGCCGCGGCGGTTCCTTACCGGCGAACCGCCACGGTCATGGTGAAAGGCTCAGCCGGCCCGGGTGGCGCGCATCAGCGCGACCCCGGCGGTGAGCTGCTTCATGCTGAGCGCGCCCAGCACGTGCTTGACGACGCGGTGCCTGGAGTCGAGGAAGAACGTCTGCGGCAGCCCGTACACCCCGTAGGACGTGGTGACCGAGGCGGGGAACGGGTCCGAGGCCACCGGGTAGCGCACGCCCGCCCGGCTGAGGAACTGCTGGGCCGCGCCCGCCTCGTCGTTGGAGTCGACGCCGATGATCATGACCTTGCCGCCGGCCTGCCGGTAGTAGCTGGCCAGCAGCGGGGTCTCGCGCTTGCACGGCAGGCACCAGGACGCGAAGAAGTTGATGATGACCGGGTGACCGGCCAGCCCGGCCAGGCTGATCTTGCCGGGGTGGCCCAGCTGGCTGAGGGTGAAATTCTTCGCGGCCGGCAGCCGCCGGGACGCGGCGGGGCCGCTGGTCAGGGACGCGACCACGGCGATCACCACCAGCCCGGCCAGCACCACGGACCAGGCGGTCTTGCCGCGCGGGGTATCGGCGCCGAGCCGCTGCACCCAGCCGCGGCGCGGCGGGCCGGCCGGCCGCTGGTCAGCTGGTGACGGGCCGGCGGGCGCAGGGCCCGGCGGGGCCGGCCGGGGGTGGGACTGGGTCATTCGGTTGCCTCGCTCTGCGGACCGGTTGCCTCGCTCTGCGGACGGGCAGCTGCGGATGAGTTCGAACTTACTGCCCCGGCGGGGCACGCCCGGCACCCGCACCTCCCCGGAGCGCACGCCGTCACCGGCCGGGTGCCGGCGGCGGCCAGCACCGGGCCGAGTAACGTATCAGGCCAGGACGGCGCCTGGCAGCCGCCGCTGACGGCGGGCCGGGCTCGGCTGGCGGCCGGACGGCTGCCGGCGAGACAGCCGGCGGCGGACGCGGCCGGCGGCGGAAAGGCCAGCGAGTGACACAGGTGACCGACGCCCTGCCCGGGTCAGCGCCCGGGCAGCTTGGACTGCCCGCCGCCCGGCGGCGCTCCGCCCGTCAGGTCGCCCGGTCGCTGTTCCTGCTGACCAAGCCGCGGATCATCGAGCTGCTGCTGGTCACGACCGTACCCACGATGCTGCTGGCCAAGCGCGGGCTGCCGTCGGCGGCCCTGATCGGGCTCACCCTGGCCGGCGGCGCGCTCGCGGCGGCCAGCGCCAACACGATCAACTGCTACATCGACCGGGACATCGACGCGCTGATGCGGCGCACCTCGCGCCGGCCGCTGGTGGCCAAGGGCGGCCAGGCGGTCATCCGGCCCGGTGAGGCGCTGGCCTCGGGCATCCTGCTTGGCGCAGCCGCCACGGTGCTGTTCGGCCTGCTGGTCAACTGGCTGTCCGCGGCGCTCGCCGACGGCGCGATCTTGTTCTACGTGTTCGTGTACACCCTCGGCCTCAAGCGCCGCACCGCATCGAACATCGTGATCGGCGGCGCGGCCGGCTGCTTCCCGGTGCTGGTCGGCTGGGCGGCGGTGACCGGCCGGGTCAGCCTGCCCGCCATCGTCCTTTTCGCGGTTATTTTTTTCTGGACACCGCCGCATTTCTGGGCACTAGCAATGAAATTCCGCGACGATTACGCCGCGGCGAGCGTGCCAATGCTGCCGGTGGTCGCCCCGGCCATCACGGTCACCCGCAAAATACTCTGGTATTCGTATGCGATGGTGGCGGCGACACTCGCGCTGATTCCGTACGCTGGCTGGCTGTACGGCTGCGTCGCCGCCGGGCTCGGCGTGTGGTTCCTGGCGGAGGCGCACCGGCTGAAGGCCAGGGTGAGCGCTGGTGACAAGCCCGCGCCGATGCGGCTGTTCCACCAGTCCATCGCCTACCTGACGATGCTGTTCGTGGCCATCGCGGTCGCCGCGGTGGTGCCGGCCGGGCACTGGTAGGCCGCCCGGCCACGGGGGGAGTGGCGGCCGCGAGCCGCCAGGAGGGGGAAGCGACACGCCGCCGCAGGCGGCCCGCGGGGTGCTGACCCGGCGGCGCGCGACAATGGCTGACGCCTGCCATAAATATTTCCGGTCGGTTGACCAGTTCATGAGCATAGACGGGAAATGCTTGAAAGCATGAGCCGGCTGCATGACTATTCACGACGGACATTCATCGGCCGCGCGGCAGCCGCGGCCGCGGTCCCTGCCGCCGTGGTCGCGGCGGCCAGGCTCACCGGCTCGGGCGGCCCGTCCGGGCTCGCGGCGGCAGCCGCGGCGGCGGCCCGGCGGAGCAGGCCGGCCGGCGAGAACGACCTGCCCGGCGACCGGGACTGGTGGATCCGCAAGACCGGCGCGCCGGACGCGGTCATGGGCTACGCGGGCCGGGCCGGGGTGCTGCCCGGCGAGCAGGTCCCGCTGTTCGTCTCCACCACCGCACGCGAGTTCCGGGTCCGCGCGTTCCGGATCGGCTGGTACCGGGGGGACCTGGCCCGCAAGGTGTGGGAGTCGGGCCCGGTGCGCGGCCACCGGCAGCGCCGGGCGACCAGGGCCGAGGCCACCAACACGGTGCACGCGCACTGGGGCCCGTCGCTGACCGTGCCGACCGGCGGCTGGCCGCCGGGCTCCTACCTGCTGCGGCTGGACGCCGACAACGGCGCCCAGCGCTACATCCCGCTCACCGTCCGGTCGCCGAGCACGGCGGGCAAGATCGTGATCAAGAACGGGGTCGCGACCTGGCAGGCCTACAACACCTGGGGCGGCTACGACCTGTACAACGGCCCCGGCGGGCTGGCCGACTACGACAACCGGGCGCTCGCGGTCAGCCTGGACCGGCCCTACGACCACGAGGGCGCCTACCTGTTCCTGATCTACGAGCGCAAGTTCATCAACCTGGCCGAGCGGACCGGGCTGCCGCTGGCGTACCTGACCAGCATGGACATCGCCAGCGACCAGCACGCGCTGGACGGGGCGAGCGCGCTGGTCTCGCTCGGCCACGACGAGTACTGGTCCCCGCCCGAGCGGGCCAGCGTGACCGCAGCCAGGGACGCCGGGGTGAATCTCGCCTTCCTCGGCGCCAACGCGATGTTCCGCCGGACCCGGCTGGCGCCGACCCCCCTCGGCGGCGACCGGATGGTCATCTGCTACAAGACCAGCTACCAGCAGGACCCGATGTACGGCAAGGACAACGCCCTGGTCACCAGCGACTGGCGGGAGCCGCCGCACCCCGACCCGGAGTCCGCGGTGATCGGCACGCTGTACGAGTCCAACCCCACCACCGCGCACTACGTGGTCGCCGCCCCCGACTCCTGGGTGTTCAACGGCACCGGGGTCAGCAAGGGCACCAGGTTCCGCGCCCTGGTCGGCACCGAATACGACCGGGTCAACCCCGGGTACCCGGTCCAGCGGCCGATCCAGGTGCTCTCTCACTCGCCGCTGACCTGCCGCGGGATCCGCAGCTACGCGGACTCGGCGTACTACACCCACCCCGGCGGCGCGGGCGTCTTCAACGCCGGGACCATGCGCTGGGTGGAGTCCTTCGGCGGCCCGAACAACTGGGGCATCACCCGCGCCTGCGGCGACTTCACCCGCCGGGTCACCGTCAACGTGCTGCGCGCGTTCGCCGGCGGCCCGGCCGCGCACGCCTACCCGGCCCGCGACAACCTGCGGGAGATGCGCGAATGGCCCGGCGATCCGATCGGCGGCCAGCACGACCTGTGGCCGCCGGTGCGGCTGTGACCAGCCAGCATCCGGCCGCCGGGAGGCGCGGCCCGGTTGCCGGTCCGGGTCAGTGCGCCATCGGCCGTATCCTGAGTACGGCAACCGAATACCGTGGTAGCCGAACCCGGCCCGGCGGGGAGCACGTCCGGGCCCGCCGGGTGCCTGTAACCCCGGAGGCGGTATGACTCCCCAGCGCAGCATCCCGCGGCTGGCCCGGTGGGCGGTGCCGGCCGGCGCGGTGGCCCTCACCGGCATCGTCGTCGTCGGCTACGCGATCGCCGGCGTCCAGGCCGCGCCCTCGCTGCCCGCGCGCACTCCCGTCCAGCTGATCGCCTCGATCAACTCCACGGCCGGCCTGCCGCCGCTGACCGCCACCGTGCAGGAGACCGCCGCCCTCGGCCTGCCCAGCCTGCCCGGTAACGCCAGCGACCAGATGTCCGTGCTGTCCTGGCTGAGCGGCACCCACACGGCGAGGATCTGGTACTCGGACCCGGCGCACGTGCGGGTCGCGGTGCCGGTCCAGATGGGCGAGAGTGACGTCCGCCGCGATGGCCGGGACGTGTGGTTCTGGGACAGTCAGCACAGTCAGGCGACCCATGTCGTACTGCCCAGCCAGGCGGCCGGCCAGCCCGGGTCCGGTTACCAGCCGGACCAGGCCGTGCCCAGCCCGCAGCAGGCCGCCCGGCAGGTGCTCAAGGCGGTCGGCCCCACCACCAGAGTCGGCCTCCAGCAGAACGTGATGATCGCCGGGCAGCCCGCCTACCAGCTTTCCCTCACGCCCAAAGACTCCAGGTCACTGATCGGCGAGGTCAGGATCGCGGTGGACGCGAACCGCCCGCTGCCGCTGCGGCTGCAGGTCTTCGCCCGCGGCGCGAGCAGCCCGGCGTTCCAGGTGGGGTACACCTCGCTGCGGTTCGGGCAGCCCGACCCGGCCAACTTCGCGTTCACCCCGCCGCCCGGGGCCAAGGTCAAGACGGTCACCGTGCCCAGCCACCGGCCGGTGATGCTGCCCGGCGGCCCGGCGCACATCAAGGCCGGCCAGCACGTCAGGCTGCGCGGCCTGCCGGTCAGCCCGGCCCCGCCGCTGCAGGTCAGGCTGCCCAAGCAGGTCAA
This sequence comes from Streptosporangiaceae bacterium, assembly GCA_036558005.1. Lineage (GTDB taxonomy): Bacteria > Actinomycetota > Actinomycetes > Streptosporangiales > Streptosporangiaceae > DATBGO01. Next base: position 7,960 of record DATBGO010000004.1, read on the forward strand.
GCTGACGCCGCTGCCCAAGGGCGCGCCCAAGATGGTGATGATCCCCGGCCAGGCCGCCCCAGGGGTGCGCGGCGTCCCCGGCGCGGTCACCCCGGGCGTGCGCGGCATTCCCGGCCCGGGGCTGCGCGGCATTCCCGGGCCGCTGCCCGGCGCACCGCAGGTGCTCGGCAAGGACTGGCTCACCGTGCTGGCGATCCCGGCCGCGGCGGCGCCGCTGCCCGCCCCGCGCCAGCAGCCCGGCTCCGGCACGGTGGTGTTCGGTGAGCCAAGGCCCGGCGGGTCCGCCCTGGCCGTCCTCGGTGACCTGCTGCGCGCCTCGACCCCGGTCCACGGCAGCTGGGGCAGCGGCAGGCTGCTCACCACGAGCCTGGTGTCGGTCCTGGCCACCAGCGACGGCACGGTCCTGATCGGCGCGGTCAAGCCGTCGGTGCTGTACGCCGACGCGGCGCAGGTCAAGTGAGCCAGGGCGCGGACGAGGCGGCCGGGCCGGACCTGATCGGCTCAGGGCCGGCCGCCGGGAGCCGTCCTGGCCGCGGGCCGGCCGGCCACGGCGGGGACCTGGGCCTGGCGATCGCCACCAGCGGGCTGACCAAGCGGTTCCGCAAGCAGCTCGCGGTGGCCGGGGTCGACCTCGCGGTCCCGCGCGGCTGCGTGTACGGCTTCCTCGGCCCGAACGGCTCGGGCAAGACCACCACGATCAGGATGCTGCTCGGGCTGATCCAGCCGACCAGCGGCAGCCACCAGCTGCTCGGCGCGGCGATGCCCGGCGGCATCAACGCGGTCCTGCCGAAGGTCGGCTCGCTGGTCGAGGGGCCGGCGTTCTACCCGCAGCTGTCCGGCCGGGCCAACCTGGCCAGGCTGGACGCGGTGGACCGGACCGCGTCCAGGCGCACCGCCGCGGCCAGGATCGACCAGGCGCTGGTACGCGTCGGCCTGCTCAACGCGGCCGGCAAGCGGTTCCGCGCTTACTCGCTGGGCATGAAGCAGCGGCTCGCGATCGCCGCCGGGCTGCTGCAGCCGCGCGAGCTGATGATCCTGGACGAGCCGACCAACGGGCTCGACCCGCAGGGCACCCGCGAGGTCCGGGCGCTGATCAGGGAGATCGCCGCCGACGGCACCACCATCTTCGTCTCCTCGCACCTGCTGGCCGAGGTGGAGCAGATCTGCTCGCACGTGGGGGTGATGCGGGCCGGGCAGCTGGTGTTCGAGGGAACCCTGGACCAGCTTCGCGGCACCGGCGAGGCCAGGATCGTGGTCCGCACTCCCGAGCCGGCCGCCGCCGCGGAGGTGCTGGCCAGCCTCGGGCTGGACGGCATCCAGGCCGCCGCCGCGCGCAGCGGCCCCGGCGGGGTCGCCCTGACGCAGGTCAGCGCCGAGCTCGGCGGCCAGCGCCCGGAGAAGATCTGCGCCGACCTGGTGCACGCGGGCGTCCCGGTGGCCGGGCTGGACACGCCGCAGCCGAGCCTGGAGGAGCGGTTCGTCCAGCTGACCGGTGAGGGGTTCGATGTCAACGGCTGAGCTGAGCGGTGCGGGCTACCGGGGGATTCCCGTTCTGCCATGGTTCCGGCTGCTCGGCTCCGAGCTGCGGCTGACCTTCGGCCGGCGGCGCAACCAGGTCGTACTCGCCGTGCTGGTCGCGATCCCGGTGCTGATCGGCGTCGCGCTGCGGCTGCAAGGGCATCACGGCGGCGACGGGGAGGGCCCGGCTTTCCTGGAGCAGATCACCGGGAACGGGGTGTTCCTGGCGCTGACCGCGCTGACCTTGCTGCTGATCCTGGCGCTGCCGCTGAACATCGCGGTGGTCTCCGGCGACTCGATCGCCGGCGAGGCCGGCCTGGGCACGCTGCGCTACCTGCTGACCGTGCCGGCCGGCCGGACCAGGCTGCTGGCGGTCAAGTACACCGCCCTGATCATCTTCAGCCTGGCCGCGTGCCTGCTGGTCACGGTCGCGGCGCTGATTATCGGCGCGATCTTGTTCCCGGTCGGGCCGGTGACGCTGCTGTCGGGGACCACGATCAGCCTCGGGGCCGGGCTGGTGCGGGTGCTGCTGGTGACCGTCTACGTGGCCGCGGCGATGTCGGCGCTGGCGGCGATCGGGCTGGCGATCTCCACCCTGACCGAGCACGCGATCGCCGCGATGGCCGCGATCCTGGTCCTGGTCGTGGGCAGCGAGGTGGCCGACAGCGTGTCCCAGTTCGCGGTGATCCACCCGTTCCTGCCGACGCACTTCTGGCTGGCCTTCGACGGGCTGCTGCGCTCGCCGGTCGATCTGGGCGGCGTCGGGCACGGGCTGGCCTCGTTCGGCGCCTACGCCGTCATCTTCTGGTGCGTCGCCTGGGCGCAGTTCAGCACCGCTGACGTCACCAGCTAGGGGCCGGAGTTGCTTGTCTAGGCCTGGGCCTTGAGGCCGGGGAAGTCCTCCTCCCAGAACTCGGCCTCGGCGCGGGCCGCGCTGCCCTGGCCCGGCGCTGGCTCGCCGTCGTGCCGGGCGCTTTCCTGGTCCCGCAGCTCGACCCGGCGGATCTTGCCGGAGATCGTCTTGGGCAGCTCGGCGAACTCCAGCCTGCGGATCCGCTTGTAGGGCGCCAGCCGCTGCCGGGCATAGCCGAGGATCGCCAGCGCGGTGTCGGCCGATGGCTGGTGACCCGCGGCCAGCAGCACGTACGCCTTGGGCACCGCCAGCCGGATCGGGTCGGGCGATGGCACCACCGCGGCCTCGGCCACCGCCTCGTGCTCGATCAGCACGCTCTCCAGCTCGAACGGGGAGATCCGGTAGTCCGACGCCTTGAACACGTCGTCGGTCCGGCCCACGTAGGTGATGTAGCCGTCGGCGTCCCTGCTGGCCACGTCGCCGGTGTGGTAATAGCCGTCGCGCATCGCCGCGGCCGCCCGCTCCGGGTCGTCCTTATAACCGGTCATCAGGCCGAGCGGGCGGCTGGACAGGTCCAGGCAGATCTCGCCCTCGTCGCCGGGCTTTCCGGTGACCGGTTCGACCAGCGCCACCTGGTAGCCCGGCAGCGGCCGGCCCATCGAGCCCAGCCGGACCGGGTGTCCGGGCGCGTTGCCGATCAGCGCGGTCGTCTCGGTCTGGCCGTAGCCGTCCCGGACGGTGATGTTCCAGGCGCGCCGCACCTGCTCGATGACCTCAGGGTTCAGCGGCTCGCCGGCGGCGACGCACTCGCGCATGCTGGTCACGTCGCAGCTGGCCAGGTCGGCCTGGACCAGCATCCGCCAGACCGTGGGCGGCGCGCACAGCGAGGTGACCCGGCAGGCGGGGATCGCCTCGAACAGCGTGGCGGCGGAGAACCGCTCATGCCCCAGGATCAGCGCGGTCGCCCCGGCGAGCCACGGCGCGAACACGTTGCTCCAGGCGTGCTTGGCCCAGCCGGGGGAGGAGATGTTCAGGTGCACGTCGCCGGGCATCAGGCCCAGCCAGTACATGGTGGACAGGTGCCCGGCCGGGTAGGAGACGTGGGTGTGCTCGACCAGCTTGGGCTGGGCGGTCGTGCCGGAGGTGAAGTACAGCAGCAGCGGGCCGGTCCCTGGCGTCGGCCCGTCCGGGCTGAACCCGGCGGGCGCGCTGGCGGCCTCCTGGTAGTGGTGCCAGCCAGGCACCTCGTCGAACGGGTCCGCGACCGCGATCTTGGTCTGGTCGCCGGTGATGCCGGCGAACCTGGCGGTGTGCGCCGCCTCGGTGACGATGTGCCGGACGTCGCCCCGGGTGAGCCGGTCGGCGAGGTCGTCGGGCTGCAGCAGGGTGGAGGCCGGGATCATGACCGCGCCGAGCTTGATCGAGGCGAGGATGACCTCCCACAGCGGGACGATGTTGCCGAGCATCAGCAGCAGCCGGTGCCCGCGCCGCACGCCCAGCCCGCGCAGCCAGTTCGCGACCTGGTCTGACCGCGCGGCGAGCTGGGCGTAGCTGAGCTGCTCGTCGCCGTGCTCGGTGACCACCCGCAGCGCGAGCGTGTCTGGCTGCTCGGCGGCCAGCACGTCGAACCAGTCCAGCCCGAAGTTGAATTCGGGCAGCTCAGGCCAGCTGAACTGGCTCCTGGCGGCGTCGTAGTCCAGCCGGGTGGACAGCAGCAGGTGGCGGGCGGCGCGCAGCGCCGCGGTACCCGGGCGCGAATCGGTCATGGGGCCATGGTGTCACCCCGCGACGTCCCCGTCGCTGCCCGGCGGGCCGATCGCCGCGGCCGCCGGGCCGAGCGACTCGACGTAGCCGGGGTGGACCTGCGCCCAGCGCTGTCCCGGCGGGGAAGGCGGCGCGCCGCCGAGATGCCCGGCCAGGTGGTCGAGGCACTCATGCCAGCCAGCCGCGTCCCTGGCCGCCTTGCCGAGCTCGGCGAAGGTGTCCAGCAGGGTGAGCGTGCAGCCGCCGTCCCCGGCGGGGGCGACTTCCATCCTGATCACGTCGGTGCCCCAGCTGAACTCCAGCACCGACGGCGGCGCCCAGGTGAGCACCTCGCCGTGGAAGTCGGGGTGGCCGCCGCCGGCCGAGGAGAACGTGAGCTTGCCGCCGGTCACCCACTCGCCGCTGACCCGCTGCGGGAACCAGGCCCGCAGGTGCCCGGGCTCGGTGATCGCCCGCCATACCTTCTCGGGCCGGTGCGCGAGCTGCCGGGTGAAGCGCAGCCGCCAGCGGCCGTCGCCTGCTTCCTCCAGCGTGCCCGGCTTGCCTGGCGCGTTCATCCGCGGTTACCTCCTGCGATCCTCGTCGTCCATCTCGTCCAGGTGGGCTTCGAGCCGGTCCAGGCTGGCCTGCCAGGCCGCCCGGTACGGGGCGAGCCACGCGTCGAGCTCGCGCAGCGGGCCGGGGACCAGCCGGTAGAGACGGCGCTGCTCGTCGGGGCGGACCTCGACGAGGCCGGCCTCGCGCAGCACCCGCAGGTGCTTGGACACGGCGGGCTGGCTCAGTGACAGCGCTGCGACCAGTTCGCCGACCGAGCGCTCGCGGGACCGGACCAGGTCCAGGATCCGCCGCCGCCGCGGCTCGGCAACCACCTCGAATACCGTCGTCACCCAGCTAATATGCTCTACTAATCATATAACTGTCAAGGCATATAAGCCCGTTGCCCAGAAGCCGGGCCGGGCCGGGGCGCTGGCGAGGGCAGGACCGCGCCCAGGGGAGATGACGATGCGGCCGTCCGCGGCTGCGGACGGCCGCACTGGCGAGCTACTGCTGCCCGCTAGTTCACGTCACCTGCTCGCACGGCTCTCCTTGCTTGCTATAGGTGCCGTTCGCATTCTTGGCCCAGCCAATGACGCAGACCAGGCCTACGCCACTGCCGATAACATTGTTGAGCTGCGGGTCCCAGGCATCGGCGCCATTCCGGCTGAAATGGCTCCCCTGCACGCCGATGACCTGGATGTGCCCGAACCAGTCGTCGTTCGCGCTGGCCCCGTCCCACCTTCCGCTCACGTTCCATCTCGCCCCGTTACCCGAGATGGTGATGTAGACGGTTCCGTTCGAGCCGGTCGAGGCCGCCGAGGCGGTGTTGGTCATCAGCATCAGCGCCGTTCCTGCGGATGCCAGCGGAACGCCGAGCTTGACCAGCGCTCCGCGTGCTTTACCTCGCATAGCCAACCCTCTTCCTGATCAGGTTGTGAATCCACGCATGACCTGTGCGCGGCTTTGATTGCCTGCCGGGCAGACGGTAGAGGGCGACGATCGCAGAATGCTGTCATCGCCCTGTCAGCCCGCTGCGGTGGAACGGGCCCGCTGCCAGGCGATATGGTCGCGGCGCAGCACTGCCAGCAGAGCGCGCTGGCGGCAGCGCCCTAGCCGATCAGCGGGGCAAGGGCCCGGGCCAGGTCCTGGTGGCTGGTGTAGCGGATGGCGGTCATCCCGGCGGCCTGGGCCGCCGCGACGTGGGCGGCGGAGTCGTCCGCGAACAGACAGCGGGCCGGGATCGCCCCGGCCCGGGCCGCGGCGATCTGGAAGATGCGCGGATCCGGCTTGGCCACGCCTACCCGGGAGCTGTTGACGATGGCGTCGGCCAGCCCCAGCAGGCCCCGTCGCCGCAGGTCCTGTTCCAGCCGGGTGGTGGCGTTGGTAACCAGCACGACGCGGACCTGCTGCCTGGCGAGCGCCAGCAGGGCGACGCCCTGCTCATCGATGGCGGGTTCCAGCCGTGACCAGGCGGCCACGGCGGCTTCGCCCGATCGGCTGAGCCGCAGGCGACGGCCAGGTCGCGGGCAACCGCGGCCCGCCACTGGTCGTCGCTGCACTCTCCGATGAGGGCGGGGACGAGCCGGCCCGGCGCGAACGCGGCCGCCAGGATGGCACCGCGGTCAAGGCCGTGCGCCGCCTCGATGCTGTCATGAGACGGCCAGTGCAGCAGCACGCCGTCCAGGTCGCACAGCACCGCATCGAACGGCAGCCGCGCGCTGGCCGCGGCGGGCACCGGGCCGCCCGTCGTGCCGGTCACTCGTGCCACGTCCTGGTCACGGCCAGGCGATGGGCCCATTGCGCTTCGCCTGGCCCGCCTGGTTCCCATTGGCGGCAGCGGTCAAGCATGGCCTGGCACTGGCCGAGCATGGCAGCGTGCCGGTCCGGCCATCCCGGGATCGCCCCGCCGTAGCCAGCGAAGAACGCGCCGAGCAGGCCGGCCTCGCCAGGGTGGTGCATCCGGACGATCCACTCGCACCAGGCCAGGTCCGCGACCGGGACGCCGGCGCGCGCCCATTCCCAGTCAAGGACCGCGGTGACCGCCAGCGTCGCCGGGTCGAGCAGCACGTTCTGCGGGCCGTAGTCGCCGTGGGTGAGGACCTGGCCCGGCGCCATCACGCTGCCCAGGGCGGCGGCGGCCTGGCCGGCGTCCAGCTGGTGGATCCGCCTGAGCATGCCGCCGCAGGCGCGCAGCACGCTGGCCCCGTGGCCGGCCGCGAGCAGTTCCTGTCCCTGCTGACCTGCCATGAAGCTGAGGGTCAGACTGGCCTGCGCGCTATCCAGTACCGCGGGCACCGGGATCTGCCCGCGCAGGGCGCGCAGCACCGCCTGCTCACGGCCGGCCCGGACCCGCGCGCCAGGGCCCTGATAGTGCTTGACCACCACCGAGCCGTCCCCGAGCGTGTGATTGGTGTAGCCGTGCGGCAGCAGTTGCATGCTCTGCTATTTCCGCCGGGGGTGCCTGATCCGGATGTAGCCGGTGGCCGGCTGACCGGTCACCGTGATGACCGGCGCGCCCGGGCCGGGCTCGTGGCCGGCCTTGTTGCGGATGTGCGAGGTGTTCGTGCTGGCCGCGCCGATCCGGGCGGCCCAGCCGTGGGGGAGGATCAGCCGGACCCAGCCAGCCCTGGTCACGACCTGAACGTCGACGTTCCGGTGCGCGCAGGACGCCCGGGTGAAGTCGATGGTGATGAAGCCCGAGGTGGACTCGGCGACGATCCGGCGCGGCACGGTCCATTCCCCCGACTGCCGGATATTGGCTGCCGTGGTCTTGAGTACCAGCGCTTCGGGTTCGGGCGGGGCGTCCTGCTGCGCCAGCGCAGCGGGATGGTCGGGCAGGTCCGACACGATGGCGCGCAGCTGCCCGTAGGTTTTCGCTCCGTAGGCCCGGCCAAGCCGCTCGTCCAGTTCCGCCAAGTCGATGCGGCCCTCGCCGGCGGCGATCCGCAGCCGCTCGGCGACCGCCTCCCGGTCCGCGTCCGCCGCCCTGGCCGTGCCCGCCGGGATCAGGGACGGCGACGGTTCCGCACCGGTCATGAGCCGACTATAGGACGCGGTCCCCGCGGGCTGCCCCCCGCTGGCGCACCGTGAACAGTCGCGATGTGGTGCCCGCCGAGGCCCTGCACGAGCCGCGCCGCCCGGCCCGCCGGCCGGGAGAAACCCAGCAACCGAAGCTGGCCAGCGTGAATGCAGCCGCGCATCGGCTCACCCCCAGACCGCGCCGCCGCCAATCCGACATATGTCGGATTGGCCGGGCGGCGGGGTCTGGGCCGGGTTTGTGGCGTCGATCGTCATTGACCGCCGAAATAGTGACAGCAGCGGGCCAGCGCATCCCTGCCGGCCGCGCTGGCGGGCCGTCGGCCGGCCAGTGTCGGCAGCCATGGGCGACCCGCCCAGGGACGGATATTCGGACGCGCTGGCCCGCCGCAGCGCAAACAGCGGCAGCGCTGGGCCAGTGCCGCCCTCCCCAGCCCGCCCCGCCCTAACCCGACATATGTCGGCTTAACGGCGGGGGCTCGTAGACCTACATATGTCGGATTGGGTCGCCCGGAGCCGGGCTCGCGGCAACGGATGCGCTGGCCCGCCGCTGCGCAAACAGTGACAGCAGCGGGTGGCCAGCGCATCTGTATCGGCCCGGGCTGGCGGCGTCCGGCCGGGCACTTTCCGGGCTGGCCCGGCGCGGCTGCTTCGTCCGCGCCCGCGGGATTTAGCGGTGATGTTAAGGAGCCGGTAAGACAGGGCCGGCGCTGTGACATAGCCGCTAAACCTGCGCGGTCGCCGGGCCAGCCAGAGCCGGATCGAGGCTTCATAAACAGGGCATATCTCGCATAACTCTAAGCCGATATATGTCGGGATAGGGGGCGGGGCGCGGCGGCGGTGGGCGCGGGGCCGCGCTTGGCGCCGGCTGGGGATGCCGGTTGCGAGGCCGGCTGAGGGGTACCGGCTGGGGGTGGCGGCTTGGGGGTGGCGGTTGGGGTGCCGGCCGGGGGATTGGGCGGGGGTGCCGGTTGCGGTGGCGGCTGGGGGGTGCGGGTTGGGGGGCGATAGTGGTGTTTGCCGCGCCGGGCGCGTTGGTCGGCCGCTGGTGTCGGGTGGGCGCGGTAGCGTTCGTAGACGTGGTGAGCGAGGCTGAGGGGTCGGACGCGGCAAGCCTGCTCGCGGTCGCGGTGGCGGACATCGGCGGGGCCGAGCGGTCCGGCCAGGTGGTGATGACCAAGGCCGTGCAGCGGGCCATCGAGACCGGCGAGCACCTGGCGGTCCAGGCTGGTACCGGGACCGGGAAGTCGCTCGCCTACCTGGTGCCCGCCGTGCGGCACGCGGTCGCCAGCAACGCGACCGTGGTCGTCTCGACCGCGACGATCGCGCTGCAGCGCCAGCTGATCGACCGGGACCTGCCACGGCTGGCGGCGGCGCTGGCGCCCAGGATCGGCCGGGAGCCGGTCTTCGCGATCCTCAAGGGACGGCGCAACTACCTGTGCCTGCAGCGGCTGGACACCGGGTCACCAGACGAGCCGCAAGAGGAGCTGTTCGACCCGCGCGCGGTGTCCGCGGTGGGCCGGCAGGTGGCACGGCTGCACGAGTGGGCCGCGACCACCAAGACCGGCGACCGGGACGAGCTGGTGCCCGGGGT
>DATBGO010000005.1:0-52834 GCA_036558005.1 Streptosporangiaceae bacterium
TCCTGTCGCTTGAAGACGCCGCGCAGGTGGTGGCGCTGCGCAGCCAGGTTCTCGGAGCCCTGGCCGGCCAGGGCGGGATGGTGTCGGTGGCCGAACCCGCTGCCGTCGTCCGGGATCAGATCGCGCCGTGGGGTGACCGGCTGTCGGTGGCGGCGGTGAACGGCCCCGAGGCCACGGTGGTGTCCGGTGAGAGCACGGCGGTAGACGAGTTCATCGCGGACTGCGTGGCGCGGGAGGTGCGTGCCCGCCGCCTGCCGGTGGACTACGCCTCGCACAGTGCCCAGGTGGAGGCCATCAAGCCAGAGCTGCTGGCGCTGCTGGACGGGATCAGCCCGGGGGCAGCCAGGATCCCGATGGTGTCGGCGATGTCCGGGGCCTGGCTGGCCGGGCCGGACGCCGGCGCCGGGTACTGGTATGCCAGCTTGCGGGCGCCAGTGGAGTTCGACCGGGCGGTCCGGGTGCTGGCCGCGGCGGGGCACCAGATGTTCATCGAGGTGTCCCCCCGCCCGGTGCTCACCGCCGGGATCACCGCGACCCTGGAAGATGCAGCGGGCACCGAAGGCGACAACCCGGCCGCGGCGCCGCTGGTGACCGGGACGCTGCGCCGCCACGACGGCGGGGCGGCCCGCTTCCTGGCCAGCCTGGCGGAGACCTGGGCCGGCGGAGCGGCGGTGGACTGGACGGCCGTGCTCGGCCCCGCGGCCCGGGTGGACCTGCCCACGTACGCGTTCCGCCGGCAGCGATTCTGGGCCAGGCCGCCCGCCGCCGCCGGGGTCAGATCGGCCGGGCTTGGCGTGGTGGGTCATCCGCTGCTGGGCGCGGCGGTGGAGCTTGCCCCCGCTGCGGAACTTGTCCTGACCGGCCTGGTGTCGGCGCGGACCGCCCCGTGGCTGGCCGACCACGTGGTCGCCGGAGCGGTGCTGGTGCCGGGGACCGCGCTCGTGGAACTGGCGGTGCGTGCCGGGGATGCGGCTGGCTGCGGCCAGCTGGAGGAGCTGGTGCTGGAGGCGCCGCTGGTCGTTCCGGCCGATGGCGAGGTGCAGCTGCAGGTTGTGGCCGCCGGTCCCGGTCAGGACGGGCGGCGGGCGGTCGAGGTTTACGCCAGGGGCGCGGACGCGAACCCGCAGCAGCCGTGGACCCGGCATGCCAGCGGGTCGCTAGCCGCTGCCGGGCCGGCTCCGGCGGCGGATGAGTTCACGGTGTGGCCTCCGCCTGGCGCGATCCCGGTGGATGTCGGCGGGCTGTACCCCGGGCTGGCGGCAGCCGGGTACGGTTACGGTCCGTCGTTCCGCGGGCTGCGGGCGGCCTGGCAGCGGGAGCAGGACATCTTCGTCGAGGTGGTGCTCCCGGAGGACGCGGCCGCGGACGCCGCCGGGTTCGGGCTGCACCCGGCGCTGCTCGATGCCGCCCTGCACGTGACCGGGCTGGCCGGGGTATCCGCGGCGCCCGGGGAGATCATGCTGCCGTTCGCCTGGAACGGGGTGTCCCTGCACGCGGCCGGCGCGCCCATGCTGAGGGCGCGGCTGAGGCCGCAGCCCGCGGGCGGGTGGTCGCTCACCGCGGCCGACGGCACCGGCGCGCCGGTGGTCACGGTGGAGTCGCTGGCACTGCGGCCGGTCCAGCCGGGAGCGCTGGAGACGGCGCAGGCCGGCCCGCGCGACGCGCTGTTCGGCGTGGATTGGGTGCCCGTCCACTCCGGTGACCCGGCCGCGGGTGACCCGGCAGCTGGCCCCTGGGCCGTCACCGGCCGCGACCAGCTGGGCCTGGTGCCAAGCCTGGCCGGGGCGGGCGAGGCCGCACACGCCTATCCGGACCTGGCCGCGCTGGCCGCCGCCATCGAGGCCGGGACGCCGGCCCCGCGGGTGGTGCTGGCCTGCGCGGGCGGCCCCGGCGAGCCCGGCCGGGCGGTCGGCGCCCGGGCTGGCACTAGTGCTGACACCGGGGCAGGCCAGCTGGCACGGGCGGCCGCGGGCCAGGCGCTCGGGCTGGTACAGGCGTGGCTCGCCGAGCCGCGGCTGGAGGCGGCACGGCTGATCGTGGTGACCCGCGGCGCGATGCCGGCCTGGCCGGGGGAAGGGGTGGCAGATCTGGCCGGGGCCGCCGTCTGGGGCCTGGTCAGGTCGGTGCAGTCGGAGAACCCTGGCCGGCTGGCCCTGGCCGACCTGCCCGCCGCCGCGGCCGCGGACGGGTCGGACGTCCGGGCGCTGCTGGCAGCGGTGCTGGACGGCGAGGAGCCCGAACTGGCCGTCAGGGACGCGGCGGTGTACGGGCGGCGGCTGGTCCGCCCGTCCGGCGGCCTGGTCCCGCCCGGGGGCGGGACGCCGTGGCGGCTCGACGTCACTGAACGGGGAACGCTGGGCGGCCTGGCCCTGGTGGGCTGCCAGCAGGCGGCCGGGCCGCTGGCCGCCGGGCAGGTGCGGGTCGCGGTCCGGGCCGCGGGCCTGAACTTCCGGGACGTGCTGATCGGCCTGGACATGTATCCGGGCACCGCGGTGATGGGCGGCGAGATCGCCGGGGTCGTCACCGGGACCGGGCCCGGGGTGACCGGGCTGGCCGCCGGGGACCGGGTCCTCGGCCTGGCCGAGGGCGGCTTCGGGCCGGTGGCGGTGACCGATGCGCGGTTGCTGGCCCCGATCCCGGCCGGCTGGTCGTTCGCCCAGGCCGCGGCGGTCCCGGTGGCGTTCACCACGGCCTGGTACGCGCTGGCCGACCTGGCCGGGGCCCGGTCAGGACAGCGGCTGCTGGTGCACGCGGCGGCCGGCGGGGTGGGCATGGCGGCGGTGTCGATTGCCCGGCACCTCGGCCTGGAGGTATACGGCACCGCCAACCCCGGCAAGCATGGCGTCCTGGCCGCCCTGGGCCTGGATGCCGTCCGCCGGGCCTCCTCCAGGACGGCGGGATTCGAGCAGGCTTTCCTGGCGGCCACGGCCGGTGCGGGCATGGACATCGTGCTGAACGCGCTGGCCGGAGAGCTGACCGACGCGTCGCTGCGGCTGCTGCCGCGCGGCGGGGCGTTCATCGAGATGGGCAAGACCGACGTCCGCGATCCCGCGGCCGTCGGCCGCCAGCATCCCGGCGTCAGCTACCGGGCCTTCGAGACCGGCGAGGCAGGCCCGGACCGGCTCGGCCAGATCCTGGGCCAGGTCGTGGACCTGCTGGCGGCCGGCCGGCTGGCCCTCCCGCCGGTCCGGGCCTGGGACGTGCGGCGGGCGCCGGAAGCGTTCCGGTTCATGAGCCAGGCCCGGCATACCGGCAAGATCGTGCTGACCATCCCGCCGGACCCGGCGGCGCCGCGGCCGGCCGGCACGGTGCTGGTGACCGGGGGCACCGGGATGCTAGGCGGCCTGGTGGCCCGGCACCTGGCCGCCGCGGGCCGGGCCGCCCGCGTGGTGCTGGCCAGCCGGTCGGGGCCGGCCGCGCCCGGGGCGGCGGCGCTGGCCGCGCAGCTCGCCGCGGCCGGGTCCGGCGCCGAGGTGATCGCCTGTGACACCGCGCAGCGGGCGCAGCTGGCCGGGTTGCTGGCCGGCATCCCGGCGGCCTGGCCGCTGACTGGCGTGGTGCACGCGGCCGGGGTGATCGATGACGGGGTGGCGGGGTCGCTGACCCCGGCCCGGGTGGACGCGGTGATGCGGCCCAAGGCTGACGCGGCGTGGCACCTGCACCAGCTGACCCAGGACGCTGACCTCGAGGAGTTCGTGCTGTTCTCCTCGGCCGCGGCCACCGCGGGCAGCGCCGGGCAGGGTAACTACGCCGCGGCCAACGCGTTCCTCGACGCGCTGGCGGCGGCCCGCCGCGCGGCCGGGCTGCCTGCGCTGTCGCTGGCGTGGGGACTGTGGTCCGACGCCAGCGCGATGACCGGTCACCTGGGAACCGCGGACCGGGCCCGGGTGGCCCGCAGCGGGATGACCGCGCTCGCGGCCGGGGAGGGCCTGGCGCTGCTGGACGCGGCGGCGGGCAGGGACGAGGCGCTGCTGGTGCCCGCCCGGCTGGACGTGACCGGGCTGCGTGCCCGGGCCGCCAGGGGCGCGGGCATACCTCCGCTCTGGCGAGCGCTGGTCCCGCCGCCTGGCGGCCCGGCCCGGCCGGGCGCAGCGGGTCATGAAGCGGTGGACGGGCTGCGGCACCAGCTGGCCGGGCTTCCCGGCCCGGACCGGGACAAGCTGCTGCTGGACCTGGTCCGGGCGCACGTGGCCGCCGTCATCGGCCATGCCTCCGCCGAAGCGGTCGAACCGGATCGCTCCTTCCGCGACCTGGGCTTCGACTCGCTGACCGCGGTGGAGCTGCGCAACCGGCTGAACGCGGCGACTGGCATCCGGCTGCCAGCCACGCTGGTCTTCGACTATCCGACTCCGGCCGCCCTCAGCGCGTACCTGCAGACCGAGACGAGCGACCTCCAGGCGCAGTACCCGGCGGTCATGAAAGAACTCGACCGGCTCGAATCTACGCTATCCGCGATGGCAAATAACGACAGCGAGAAAGCCCGGATCATAACCCGGCTCGAAGCGCTGATGCAAGATTTGCGAGCCGGGACTACAGACAATATGTCGGCTTACCATGATATTGACGCGGCGACGGATGATGAGATGTTCGACATTATCGACGAGGAGCTTGGGATATAACGAATGATGAACGCACCCGCCGCGGTCGCCGCGGACACGTCGACGCCTCAAGTCCGCACGCCCCGGGCCGGCATCGCGCTGATCGCGCTGGGTGCCTTCGCCGTAGAGATCGCGGTGAGCGGTCGTTATGGCTACGTCAGGGACGAGCTTTACTTCCTCGCCCTCGGGCATCATTTGTCCTTCGGTTATGTGGACCAGCCGCCGCTTTTACCGCTGCTCGCCCGCGGGATTTCCTGGCTGACCGGTAACACCCTGGTGGGGCTGCGGGTCCTGCCCGCTCTGATGATGTCGGCGATGGTCCTGGCCACCGCCGCGATGAGCCGGATGCTGGGGGCGAGCCGGGCCGGCCAGCTGTTCGCCGCGCTCGCCGCCGCGCTCTGCTCCGAATACCTCGGGGTGATGCACGAGCTGATCACGACCGCGCCGGACTACCTGCTCGAGGCGGTTATGATCCTGCTCGTCATGCGGCTGCTAGCCAGCCAGGATCCGCGCTGGTGGATCGCCATCGGCGGCTGCGTGGGCGTGGGCAGCGAGGTCAAGTGGAACATCGCCTTCCTGGCGGCGGGGCTCGTCGCGGGGCTGCTGGCCGCCCTGCCCCGCGACTCGATGCGGACGCTGCTGCGCAGCCGTTACCTGCTGATCGGCGCGGTGATCGCGGCCGGCCTGGCCGCGCCCGACCTCATCTGGCAGGCCGTCCACGGCTGGCCGGTCATCGGCATGGACCGCGAGCTGCAGACCGCGGCCGGGTCCAACCGGGCCAGCTACTGGCTGGTGCAGGTCCTGTTCACCGGGCCGGTCCTGACGCTGATCTGGCTCCGCGGGCTGATCTGGTCGCTGCGCGGCCAGGCCGCCGCCCGGCGGTTCCGGCCGGTGGCGATCGGCTGCGCGCTGGTGATCATGGCGCAGTTCGTGCTGGGCGGAAAGGGGTACTACCCGGGTGCGGCGTACACCTTCCTGCTCGCGGCGGGCACGGTCCCGCTGCGGCGCGGCCCGTCCGGCCGCGGCGCCCGGGTCGCGCTGACGGCGCTGCTGGCCGTCTCCGTGCTGGCCTTCGGGCTGATCGGCGTGATCAGCGGGCTGCCGGTGCTGCCGGCCAGGACGCTGCGGACCACCCAGCTGCAGAAGGTCAACGACGCGATCGGCGACCAGATCGGCTGGCCCGCGCTGGCGGCCACGATCGCGGCCGGATACCGCGCGGTCCCGTCCGGCCAGCGGCGCTACACCGCGATCCTGACCGGCAACTACGGCGAGGCCGCCGCCGTCGACCGGTACGGGCCCGGACTCGGCCTGCCGCAGGCGTACTGCGGCTCCAACAGCTTCTGGTACCTCGGCCCGCCGCCCGCGGCTGACACCGCGGCGATCGCGGTCAACGTCGGGCCGGCGCTGCTGCACCTGGAGTTCGCCAGCGTGCGGCGGGTGGCGACCTTCTACAACGGCCTCGGGGTCAGCGATGGCGAGCAAGGCGCGCCGATCTACCTGGTCACCGGGCTGAAGTCGTCCTGGGCCCGGGCCTGGCCCGCGTTCCGCGGGTACGAGGGCGCCTGACCCTCACCCGCTAGGCGGTGACGCGGGCGTGGTCGGCGCGGAAATGCTGTTCCAGGACCTTCAGCACCGCACCGGCCTGGCCGGTCAGGAAGAAGTGGCCGCCCGCGAACACGTGCAGCTGGAACGAGCCCGAGGTGTGGCGGGCCCACGCGTTCGCCTCGTCCATCGACGTCTTCGGGTCGCTGTCGCCGGTCAGGACCGAGATCGGGCAGGTCACGGTCACGTCCGGGGCGCAGCTGTAGGTCTCGGTGGCCTGATAGTCGGCGCGCAGTGCCGGCAGCGCGGCCCGCATCAGCTCGTCGTCGCTGAGCACGGACGAGGACGTCCCGTTCAGCCGCCGCACCTCGGCGAGGATGCCTTCGTCGTCGCGCAGGTGCACCTTCTCGTCCCGGTGCGTGGACGGGGCCCGGCGCCCCGACGCGAACACATGCACCGGGCCCGGGCCGTCCGCCTCCAGCCGGCGGGTCACCTCGAAGGCGAGGAGGGCACCCATGCTGTGGCCGAAGAAGGTCAGCGGCAGTTCGGGCTGGCGCCGCAGGATGGCGTGGATGCGGTCGGCGAGCACCGCGAGGTCGCTGATGGGAAGCTCGGCCCGGCGGTCCTGCCGGCCCGGGTACTGGATGGCCACCACGTCAACCCCGGGGCTCAGCGCGGCCGCCACCGGCAGGAAGAACGGTGCCGACCCGCCCGCGTGCGGAAGGCATACGAGCCGGGCCGCCGCGGTCCTGGCGGGACGGTACCGGCGGCACCACAGGTCATCGTCACCAGAAGGCTGAGACATGCCACTCCATTAGGATCGTCACGCGAGTGTCCTTGGGCAGCCCGAAGCTATAACGAGCTGGCAAAATACGGCAAGGTGCGGGAATCTTAGGGCGCGCGCGCGTGACTATCACCAGCTGGCCGTATGTTCAACTGCCAGCGTTCCGCAGCTGAACGGGCCGCCGCCCGTCGCTATTGCGCCGTTTGCCAGGGTGCCGTTACGGTGCTATCGGCAAGGGAATTCCTGTCACGATATCCCGCGCCCGCGGGGTTCCCTGGAAATAGTTAGTTTGGCGACATTGAAAGGCGACGCGCTGTGGGCTATAAATTTACGCTCGTGCTCAGCCGGGAGATAACTGACGAGGAATCGGCCACCCTGAAAGAGGCGGGGCCCGACGGCGCGATTTTCGGCCCCGATACGCTGCCGACCAATGCGGACGTCCCGGTCACGAAGATGGATTTCGACGTCACAGCATCCCCGTCGCTCGCCGAGGCGATCGAGTCAGCTCTCGAAGCGGTCAAGACGGTGCCAGACCTCAGCGTTCCTGGCCTGACCGTGCCGGCCCAGCCGGCCCACGCCGAAGAACCAGGCCACGGCCAGGAGGACAGCCAGGGCAAGGCCGAGGAAGCCAGCAAGGCCGGGGACGGCGTGATCGAAGGCGTGGTGGTCGACGGGAAGCCGGCCGCCGCCAAGAAGCCCGCGGCTAAGAAGCCGGCCGCCGCCAGGAAGCCCGCCGCCAGGAAGCCGGCCGCCGCCAAGGCGGCGCCGGGCAACGGGAACGGGACCCCCGCCAGCAACGGCCACGCCGCGGCCGAATCGGTGGAGGCTCCGGCCGGGTCCGTCTGACGGCGCCACCGCCAGGAGTAAGGCTTGCCATGGCTACTGATGAACCGGAACACCGCCTCGCCATAGTCGGGGCCGGCGTGATGGGGACGAACATCGCCACACTCGCCATCGGGCACGGGATTCGGGTCGTGCTGGTGGACGTGAGCGATCCGGTGCTGGCCAAGGCGCGGCAGACCATCAAGGGCAAGCTGCGGCATGCCCAGCTGATGGGCGCGCTGCCCGCGGGCCGCCAGCAGCCCGAGCTGCGTACCAGCACGTCGCTGGATGACGTCGCGGACGCGACCACGGTCATCGAGGCGGTCACCGAGCTGCCCGTGACGAAGGCCAAGGTGCTGTCCGGAGTCTCGGCGGTCGTCCGCCCGGGCACCCTGCTGATCTCCAACACCTCCTGTATCCCGGTCGATGAGATGGCCGGCTGGGTGACACGGGCCGACGAGCTCGTCGGCGTGCACTTCATGAACCCGTCGTACCTGATCAAGATGGTGGAGGTCATCCGGGGCCCGCGCACCGGCGAGGCCACCATGGCCGCGGTCAGCGGGCTGCTGGCCAGCCTGGGCCGCGAGGCGCTCGTCATCAGCGACTCGCCCGGCTTCGTGATCAACCGGCTGCTGCACCCGCTCATCAACACCGCGGCCATGCTGGTCGAGGAGGGCGTGGCGTCCGCCGAGGCCGTCGACGGCCTGCTGGAAGGGTGCCTGGGGCACTCGACCGGCCCGCTGCGCACAGCGGACCTGATCGGGCTGGACAACCTGGTGGACTCGCTCAACGTGCTGTACGAGCGGCGCGGGGATGAGAGCTGCCGGCCCTGTGAGCTGCTGCTGAGCAAGGTCGGTGAGGGCAGCCTGGGCCGGAAGAGCGGCCGGGGCTTCTATGACTACGGAGGGGTGGCCTCGTGACCGCCGAGCAGACAGTGACGCCGGTGACGGCCGAAGCCATCGAGCAGGCCCTGCTGGTCTTCCTCGCCGAGCGGATCAAGACCGAGGTGACGGCGGATCAGGACCTGTTCGCCTCCGGGCTGGTGTCCTCGATGTTCGCCATGCAGCTCGTGGTGCACCTGGAGGAGGCCTACGACGTCGCCATCATCGGCCCGGAGCTGAAGCTGGATAACTTCCGTACCGTTCAGGCGATGACCGGCCTGGTCTTGCGGCTTCGCGGCGGTGCGGGCGTACCAGCCGATGGATGACCCGCTAGCCGGCGAGCGAGCCTTCGTCGGCGAGCTCGCCGGCGACCAGCCCGGCGGGTGGGACCTGGCGGGCGAGCTGCCGGCGGACCTGCTGCGCAAGCTCGGGGCCAAGGGCATCCTGTGCGCGGAGGTCCCGGCCAGTTTTGGCGGGCTCGGCGCGACCAGCAGGGACAGCGGCGAGCTGACCGCCTACGTCGGGGGCTTGTGCAGTTCGCTGCGCAGCATCATGACCTCGCAGGGGATGGCCGCCTGGACGATCCAGCGGCTCGGTGACCGCGGTCAGCGGCAGCGGTACCTGGCCAGCCTGACCGGCGGGCAACTCGCGGCCGTCGCTTTCAGTGAGCCCGCGGCGGGCAGCGACCTGTCAGCGATGCAGACCCGGATCCGGCCCGACGGCGGCGCGGTCGTCCTGGACGGGCAGAAGATGTGGGTGACCGGGGCCAGGTATGCCGATCTGCTCGTGGTCCTGGGCCTGCACGGCGACGGCGCGGCGTTCGTCGTGGTGCCGGCGTCCGCGCCCGGAGTGCACGCCGAACTGGTCGCCGACCCGCTCGGCTGCCGTGCGGCCGGGCATTCGCATATCCGGTTCGACCAGGTGAGGCTGCCGGCCTCCAGCGTGCTCGGCGGGGGCGGGCAGTCGCTGCCGCTGCTGTTCACCACGGCGCTCTCGTTCGGCCGGATGTCGGTGGCATGGGGGTGCGCCGGGATCGTGCGGGCCTGCCTGGCCGCGGCGACGTCGCACGCGAGGAACCGGGAACAGTCCGGCCAGCCGCTCGCCAGCCACCAGCTCATCGCCCGTCATCTGGCCGAGCTCCTGATCGCCGAGCAGGTCAGCACCCGCGTCTGCGAGCACGCCAGCCAGTGCTGGGAATCGGCCTCACCGGACATGGTGGTGGCGGCCGTGCTGGCCAAGCACGTCAGCGCGGGCCACGCCGCGCGCAGCGCCGCCACCGCCGTTCAGGTGCTGGCCTCGGCGGGCGCGCAGGACGGTCACCTGGTCGCCCGGGCGTACCGGGACGCGAAGCTGATGGAAATCATCGAGGGCAGTAACGAGATCTGCCAGCTGATCCTGGCCCAGCATGCCCTGACCTTGCGGCCTGACCCGCTGAGCTAAACCGCCCGAGGAGGACCCCGTGCCCGACAAGCCAATCCTGGTGAAATGCCTGGTCTGGGATCTGGACAATACGCTCTGGCAGGGCACGCTGCTGGAGGATCCCCAGGTCAGGTTCGGCCCGGACATCCGGGACGTGATCAGCACGCTTGACGCGCGCGGCATCCTGCAGTCGGTGGCCAGCAAGAACGACTATGACCTGGCCTGGAAGCGCCTGGAGGACCTGGGCCTGGCCGAGTACTTCGTGCATCCGCAGATCGGCTGGGGACGCAAATCTGATTCGGTCACGCAGATCGCGAAGCAGCTGAATTTCGCGCTGACCACGATCGCCTTCATCGATGACCTGCCGAGCGAGCGCGCCGAAGTGGTCTTCCACGCCCCTGAGGTCCGCTGCTACCCGGCCGAGCAGGCGACGGCGCTGCCTGGCCTGCCCGAGTTCAGCCCGGCCGTGGTCACCGTCGACGCCCGGCGCCGCCGCCAGATGTACCAGGCCAGCTTCCGCCGCGACGCGGAGCGGGAGTCCTTCACCGGGCCGGACGAGGAGTTCCTGCGCTCCCTTGAGCTGGTGACCGCGATCAAGCGGGCCGACGAGCACGACCTGTCCCGGGTCGAGGAGCTGACCTTGCGGACCAGCCAGATGAACGCCACCGGGGTGCACTACTCCGACGCGGACCTGCGCGGCCTGCTGACCGACCCCGGTCACGAGGTGCTGACCGTGGCGATGAGTGACCGGTACGGGCCGCACGGCGCGGTCGGCGTCATGCTGCTGGAGTACCACCCCTCGGTGTGGCGCCTGAAGCTGCTCGCGACCTCGTGCCGGGTGGTGTCCTTCGGCGTCGGCGCCGTGATCATCAACTGGCTGATCGACCAGGCGGCACGGGCCGGCGCTCACCTGGCCGCCGACTTCCGGCGCACCGACCGTAACCGGATGATGGATGTCGCCTACCGGTTCGCCGGGTTCACCGGCGAGGGCTGCGACTGCCTGGCCGAACTCGGGCTGCCTGCCGACCGCGACGGCATCCAGTGCCTGCACATGGCAGCGGGCCGCCGTCCCGAACCCGCCACCATGCGGCTTACCGCACCGGACCTGGCCGCCGCCCGGCCGCTGGCGCGGCAGGCCCCGCGCAGTTGACCGGCGCCATGACCTCCAGGCCGGCACCCGGCTGGCCGGCGCTGGCCGGGCTGCTGCGGACTTTCCTGCGGCCCTACGCCGGATGGGTCGGCCTCGTCATCGCCCTGCTGATCGTGCAGGCGGCCGGAAACCTCTTCCTGCCCATCTTCAGCGCTGACATCATCAACAACGGCGTGGTCAAGGGCAACGTCGGCTACATCTGGCGGGCTGGCGGCGTCATGCTCGCCGTGGTGCTCGCGGTCGGCGCCGTGTCCGCGGTGATCGAGTATCAGTCGACCCGGGTGGCGCAGGGCGCCTGCACCACGCTGCGGGCGGTGTTCTTCCGGCGGGTGCAGACCCTTTCCGGCCGGGAGCTGAGCCGGTTCGGCATACCGTCACTGATCACCCGCAACATCAACGACATCGACCAGGTCGAAGCCTTCGTGCTGGTGATGCTCACCCAGGCCGTCATCGCGGTGATCATCAGCATCGGCGGGATGATCATGGCGGTCCGGGAGGGGCCGCGGCTGTCCCTGCTGCTCGTCGTGGTCATCCCGATCATGGCCCTGATCATCGGCGTGACGCTGCGGCTGACGGTCCCGCTGTTCCGGTCCATGCAGCTCAGGACGGACCGGATCAACCAGGTGATGCGCGAGCAGATTACCGGCGTCCGGGTGATCCGCGCGTACGGCCGGGTCCGCTCGGAGCAGGAGCGGTTCCGGGGCGCCAACGCCGGGATCACCGGGACGGCGCTGCGGACATCCCGGATCTTCGCGATAGCGGTGCCGGTCCTGCTGGGCATCCTCAGCCTGTCCAGCGTCGGCATCGTCTGGTTCGGCGGCCGCCTGGTCAGCGAGGACGCGATGCCGATCGGCAACATGACCGCGTTCCTGCTGTACATCCTGCAGTTCCTGCTGTACGTGCTGATCGCGGTGCAGGCCCTGTTCCTGACCCCGCGGGCGGTGGCCAGCGCGGAGCGGATCGCGGCGGTGCTCGACACCGCACCGGTGGTCGCCGAGCCAGCCCGGCCGGTCGTCCCGGCCCGGGCGACCGGCGCTGTCGAGTTCCGTCAGGTCAGTTTCGGGTACCCGCGCAGCGAGCGGCCCGTGCTGCAAGAGCTGACGTTCGTGCTGCGCCCCGGGCAGACCAGCGCGATCATCGGCGGTACCGGCAGCGGCAAGACCACCCTGATCAACCTCATCCTCCGGTTCTTCGACGCGACCGGCGGCACCGTACTGGTCAACGGGGCCGACGTGCGGGACCAGGCGGCCGAGCAGCTGTGGTCCGGCATCGGCCTGGTACCGCAGACCTCCTTCCTGTTCAGCGGCACCGTGGCCAGCAACCTGCGGTTCGCCCGGCCAGACGCCACCGACGCGCAGCTATGGCAGGCACTGGAGATCGCCCAGGCCCGTGACTTCGTGGCGGGCATGCCCGGTCAGCTCGACGCCCCCATCGACCAGGGCGGCAGCAACGTCTCCGGCGGCCAGCGCCAGCGGCTCTCCATCGCCCGGGCCCTGGTCAGGCGCTCCCCGCTGTACCTGTTCGACGACTGCTTCTCGGCCCTGGACGCGGCCACCGACGCCCGGCTGAGGGGCGCGCTGCGGGCCGAGACCCAGGATGCCGCGGTGGTCATCGTCGCGCAGCGGGTCAGCACGATCATGCACGCCGACCAGATCATCGTCCTGGACGCCGGACGGCTCGCCGGGATCGGCACCCACCGGGAGCTGCTCGCTGACTGCGGGCAGTACCGGGAGATCGTCGTGTCTCAGCTCGGCGAGGGGGCAGCGGCATGACCAGCGAGGGTAAGACGAGGGCCGGCGCCCGGGCCTTCCCGCGGCTGATGGCCTGGCTCAGGCCGGAGCGACCCCGGCTGATCCTGGTCGTCGCGCTCGGCGTGATCTCGGTCGTGCTCTCCGTGGCCGGGCCCAAGCTCCTCGGCAACGCCACCAACGTGCTGTTCGCCGGCCTGGTCGGCCAGCACATGCGGGCCGGCCAGACCAAGGCGGAGGTGATCGCCCAGCTGCGCGCGCACGGCCAGGGCCAGCTGGCCGACATGTTCAGCGCGGTGAACTTCGTCCCCGGCACCGGCGTCGACATCACCCGGCTCGGGCAGCTGCTCGGCGTGGCGGCGCTGGTCTACCTGGTCGCCACCGTGTTCGGCGGGATCCAGGGCTACATCATGTCCGGCATCGTGGCGCGCGCGATCTACCGGCTCCGGCAGGCGGTCGAGGAGAAACTGGCGCGGCTGCCCCTGCAGTACTTCGACCGGCACTCCCACGGGGACATCCTCAGCCTGGTCACCAACGACATCGACAATATCTACACGACCCTGCAGGAAGGGCTGAGCCAGCTGCTCACCTCGGCGCTGACGGTGATCGGGACCCTGGGCATGATGTTCTGGATCTCCCCGCTGCTGGCGGTGGCCTCGCTGGTCACCATCCCGCTGGCGATCGTAACGACCTCGGCCCTGGCCCGCCGGTCCAAGACCAGGTTCGACGAGGTCTGGGACCGGGTCGGCAAGCTGAACGGGATGATCGAGGAAAACCACGCGGGGCACGCGCTGGTGGCGGTGTTCGGCCAGCGCCAGCAGGCCTTCGAGGAGTTCGACCAGCAGAACACCGCCCTGTTCAGGGCCAGCCTGCCGGCTCAGTTCCTGTCCGGCGTCGTGCTGCCGGTCGTCCAGTTCGTCGGCAACCTGAACTTCGTGATCATCGCGGCGCTCGGCGGTTACCAGGTGGCCACCGGCGCGATCTCGTTCGGCGCCGCGCAGGCATTCATCCAGTACTCACGGCGGTTCACGATCCCGCTGAACCAGATAGCCGGCCAGCTGAACCTGATCCAGTCTGGCCGGGCGTCCATGCAGCGGGTGTTCGACTTCCTGGACGTCCCGGAGGAGGAAGCCATCGCCGACCGGTCCGGCCCGGTGGAGGCCAAGAGCCCGGACGCGCCGGCGGCGGCCGCCCGCCGGGTGCAGCTCCGGCAGGTGTCCTTCCGTTACGACCCGCAGCGGCCGCTGATCGAGGACTTCTCGCTCGAGGCGGCGCCAGGCCAGACCGTGGCCATCGTCGGGCCGACCGGGGCAGGCAAGACCACCATCGTCAACTTGCTGATGCGCTTCTACGAGATCGACAGCGGCCAGATACTGCTGGACGGTGCCGACTACCGCGACCTCGGCCGTGATCAGGTGCGGCGCTGTTTCGGCATCGTGCTGCAAGAGACCTGGCTGTTCGGCGGCACGATCCGGGACAACATCGGGTACGGGAAGGAAGGCGCGGCCGAGGCGGAGATCCTGGCAGCGGCGCGAGCCGCCTACGTCGATGACTTCGTCCGCACCCTGCCTGACGGTTACGCCACGGTCCTCGACGACGAGGCTTCCAGCATCTCCGCGGGCCAGAAGCAGCTGCTCACCATCGCCCGGGCCTTCCTCGCCGACCCGGGCATCCTGATCCTGGACGAGGCCACCAGCAATGTCGACACCCGGACCGAGGTCCTGATCCAGGAGGCGATGGGACGGCTGCGGGCCGGCCGGACTAGCTTCGTGATCGCCCACCGGCTGTCCACCATCAGGGCCGCCGACACGATCGTGGTCATGGATGCCGGGCGCGTCGTCGAGCAGGGATGCCATCAGGAGCTGCTGGCCAGGCACGGTTTCTACCGTGACCTCTACGACAGCCAGTTCGCCGAGGTGGTTGCCCCGTAACCGGCATCCCGGCTCACCGGGCCGGGCGGGGAACCCGGCGCACGCGCTATTCGGCTAGCTCGGTCCGCATGGTCCAGCGGTAGACGACCTGCCCGCGCGCGGTGTCCCCGACCAGGCCGCCGGCCCGCTCGAAATGCTCGTAGCCGCCGTAGTGGAGGAGCTTGACCTTCTCGTCGAGCGCGCTGACCTGGAGCAGCCGGGAGGTAACCGGAATAGTCGCCGGACCACCTTCGAGAATGGCCTGGACGGAGACAGCTTCAACGATGCTGATGACCGGATCTTCCATCGAAGACGCCTCCACCTGAGCTTGCCTGCCGGTCTATTACTCCCGCAATCATTAAATCGTCTCTCAGGTCGGCGGGACAACCCCCATACCGGCGCCTTTACCGGTGAGCGGCGCTGGCCTGCCAGGCCTGGCGACGACCAGTTATAAAGGCCGTTCTGGGATTACGGCAGCGCGGATCGCTGGGCTAGGATGCACATTGCCACGGTGAATCGCTGCCGGCTGGCTTGAAAGGATTACCGGGAGTGCTCGATGGCGGACTCCGGCTCATGGGAGGTCATCTCAGGCGGTGGTTCCGGTCGGGTCGTGCTCGGCGCTGACTTCCCGTCCGGCCGCCGGGCTGAGGCCGGCTTCCACGACCTGGCCTGCAGGATCGGGCCAGGATTCAGCTTCCTCCAGACGCGGCCGCCGACTGAACGGCCGGGTCAGGGGGCAGCCGGTGACAGGTACGTCGGCCCGTGGGTTGAGGGCATCGCGCGGGACCGGCATCAGGTGGCAGCCGTGCTTGGTTACCGTTACGGCAGCGCCTATGCCGCGGCGATCGCCGAAGGTATATCGCACCGCCAGCCGATGCCGGCGGTTATCTTGTTCGACCCGCAATTGGCGACCATCGAGTTCCTTGGCCTCGAGTTCAGCCGGGAGATCGGCGCGGTCAGCTCGCTGCTGGCCGACGATGAGATCGAGCGGGCCAGGAAAGCGGCCGAGGAAATCTGCCGGCCGGCGACCAGTGATATCGCGCAAGCTGCCGCTGAAATAGTCGAGAGCTACTTTGAGGTGATCACGGCGGCGTTCGAGCGGGCTGGCCTGGGCGATGCCAGGAGCAATAAGTTCGCGATCGCCTTCGAATCGTATATCTCCTGGCTATCGGCGGCAGACCAGATTGATCCTGGCCCGGCCTGGGAGTGGTCGACGGTGATCGCGTCGTCCGGCTATCCCGGGTTGCCTGCCGCGGCTTGCGCGGCCGGCGACGACGGGAGGCCCGGCCGCATGATCAGGTTCGATGTCGGACACGCCGATCTGCTGCGGTCCGAGGATGTCGCCGAGGCGGTCCTGGCCCTGCTGCAGTCCCGGTCGTGATGCTGGCGGCCGCCGCGGCCGCCAGCCCGAAGGCGTGAAAGGAACCAATGTCGGTACTGGCGAGCGCTGACCCGCGCGCGGCCAGCACGGCGCGCGACGTGCGCGATCCGCTGCTGCGGCTGGCACAGCTCTTTGACGGCAACGAGTGGGCCCCGCTGCATCCGGCCGGCGACACCGAGGTGCGGACGGCCGCCGGGCGCATCCTCGGCGCCCGGGTGATCGCTTACTGCACCGATGCGACCAGGATGGGCGGCGCACTGGGCGCAGCCGGCTCACGGCGCATCGTCGAGGCGATCGAGGTCGCCGTGCGGGACCGCTGCCCGGTGATCGGCCTGTGGCATTCAGGCGGGGCCAAGCTCGCCGACGGGGTGGAGTCCATGGACGCGGTCGGCCAGATGTTCGCGGCCATGACCCGTGCGTCCGGGCGGGTACCGCAGATCTCGGTGGTGGTCGGGCCGGCCGCGGGCGCGGCCGCCTACGGCCCGGCTCTCACCGACATGATCATCATGGCGCCGGCCGGCCGGGTCTTCATCACCGGGCCCGACGTCGTCAGGAGTGTCACGGGGGAGCAGATCGACATGGAGGGCCTCGGCGGCCCGGAGGCGCACTCGCGCCGGTCCGGAGTCGCCCATGTCAGCGCGGATTCCGAGGCCGATGCCTACCTGCGGGCCCGCCGCCTGGTCACGTATTTCTCCCGCCCCGGCCGCGCCGCGCTGGACAACCTGCCGCCCGAGCAGGACCTGCGGGCGCTGCTGCCCGCCTCGCCCCGGCGCGCCTACGATGTGCGGCCGCTGGTGCGGGCCATCCTGGACGACGGCGGCGAGTACGGCGGCGGGTTCGACGAACTGCAGCCCCGGTGGGCGCCGAACATGGTGATCGGCCTGGGCCGGCTGGCCGGCCGCACGCTCGGCGTGGTCGCGAGCAACCCGATCCGCAAGGGAGGCTGCCTCGACTCGCTCAGCGCGGAGAAGGCATCCCGTTTCGTCCGGATGTGCGACTCGCTGGGCGTCTCCCTGCTGGTGATCGTCGACGTGCCCGGATACCTGCCGGGAGTCGGCGAGGAGTGGAACGGGGTGGTCCGCCGCGGCGCCAAGCTGCTGCACGCCTTCGCCGAGGCGACGGTGCCGCGGGTGACGCTGGTGACCCGTAAGTCCTATGGCGGCGCCTACATCGCGATGAATTCCCGCGCCCTCGGCGCGACCGCGGTCTTCGCCTGGCCGGATGCCGAGATCGCGGTCATGGGAGCGGAAGCGGCGGTCGGGATCCTGCACCGTAAGCGGCTCGCCGCGGCCGCCGACCACGAGCGGGACGCGCTGAAGAGCAGCCTGGTCACCGAGCACGCCCGGATCGCGGGCGGGGTTGGCCGCGCGATGGCCATCGGCGTGGTCGACGAGGTGGTCTCCCCGGCCCGGACCCGCCGCCGGCTCGCCGAGGCGTTCGCCGACGCCCCGGCCGGGCGGGGCCAGCACGGCAACATCCCGCTCTAGCGGCCGGCCGTGATCGTGCGCGGTTGCCCGGGCTGCGCCGCGGGCAACCGCGCACGAAAGGCGGGCCGGTCAGGCGGGGCCGGTC
Organism: Streptosporangiaceae bacterium; assembly: GCA_036558005.1. Taxonomy (GTDB): domain Bacteria; phylum Actinomycetota; class Actinomycetes; order Streptosporangiales; family Streptosporangiaceae; genus DATBGO01. The sequence continues at coordinate 17,808 of DATBGO010000005.1, forward strand.
CCGCCGTCGGTCTGGTCGGTCAGCGTCACCAGCAGGTCGTTGAGCCGGGTGACAAAGCCACCTGGTTCCTCGATCCGCGCGCCGAGGGTCAGCACGGCCTGACTGAACAGGACGTGCGCCCATTCGGCCAGGTGCGGGTCGGCGGGTTCACGGTTGAGCCGCTGCACCAGCGGGTGCAGCGGGTTGATCTCCAGCACGGGCTGGATGGGCAGGCCTGATCCTCTCAGCCGGTGCGCCAGGCTGCTCTCGTTCTCCGGTTCGTTGGCCACGATGCAGGCCGGCGAGGTGGTCAGGCGGCTGCTGACCCGCACGTCCCAGGCCTGGCCGTCCAGGGCCGCCTTGAGCTGGCTGACCAGGCCTGACAGGACGGTATTGGCCTGTTCCTTGGCTTCGGCCTCGGCCTGATCCTCCAGCGGTCCCAGGTCGGCGCTGCCCTGGGCCACCGACTGCAGCCGCCTGCCGTCGAACTCGCGCAGGTTGCTGATCACCCAGTTGTCCACGTCCTCACCCAGGAGCAGGACCTCGATGCCCTTCTTGGCGAACGCCTCCAGGTGAGGGCTCGCCGCGGCGGCGGCCAGGGTAGGCGCCAGCAGGTAGTAGATGTGCTCCTGGCCCTCTTTCATCCGGCCGATGTAGCCGGCGAACGACACGTCCGCCACATCCGTGCCGGACCTGGTGGAGGCGAACCGCAGCAGCTTGGCGATCTCGTCCCGGTTGCCGTAGTCGTCGGTGATGCCTTCCTTGAGCACGGTGCCGAACTCACCCCAGAAGGTGGCGTACTGCTCCGGTTCATCGCTGGCCAGCTCGGCGAGAAGCCGCAGTACCTTCTTCACCGCGTTGGCGCGGATGTGGTCAACGACGCGGCTGCCCTGCAGCAGTTCCCTGGAGATGTTGAGCGGCAGGTCGCTGGAGTCGATGACGCCGCGGACGAACCGCAGGTACTGCGGCATCAGCTGGCCGTTGTCCTCCAGCACGAACACCCGCCGGATATGCAGCTTGACGCCGCGGCCGGCCTGCGGGATCCACATGTCGTATGGAGCGCGGGAGGGCACGAACAGCAGCAGCGTGTAGTCGTAGGTTCCCTCGATCTTGGCGTGCACCCAGGCCAGCGGGTCGCTGTAGTCACCCGCGACGTGCTTGTAAAAGCCGTGGTAGTCCGCGTCGCTGAGCTCGCTCTTGGGCCGGGCCCACAGCGCGGAGGCCTGGTTGACGGTCGAGGAGGAGGGGGCCGGCGGGCTTTCGCCCTCCGGCTGCTGGCCGCTGTCGTCCTCGCTCATCACGATCGGCAGGCTGATGTGGTCGGAGTACTTCTGGATGATCGAGCGGAGCCGGTAGCCGGTCAGCAGGTCGTCCTCGCCGTCGCGCAGCTGGAGCACGATGGTGGTGCCGCGGCCGGGGCACTCGACCGTTTCGAGGGTGTACTCGCCCTTGCCGTCGGACTCCCACCGGACGCCCTCGGCGGCCGGCAGGCCGGCCCGGCGGGTGGTCAGGATCACCCGCTCCGCCACGATGAACGCGGAATAGAAGCCGACCCCGAACTGGCCGATCAGGGTCGCGTCCTTGCGCTGATCACCGGTCAGCGCGTGCAGGAACTCGCGGGTGCCCGACTTGGCGATGGTGCCGATGTGCTCGATCACCTCGGGCCGGCTCATGCCGATCCCGTTGTCCGCGACCGTAATCGTGCCCGCGTTCTTGTCGTAGCTGACCTTGATCTGCAGCGGGCCCTCATCGGTGGGCAGCTCAGCCTGGGACAGCAATTCCAGCCGCAGCCGGTCGATGGCATCAGATGCATTCGAGATCAGCTCGCGCAGGAATATTTCCTTGTTGCTGTAGAGCGAGTTAACCATCAGGTCCAGGATCTGGACGACCTCGGCCTGGAAGCTGAGGATTTCCTGCTCCGGCTCCGCTCTAACCAGTTCTTCCGTCTGCGTACTTCCCACCGGTTCCTCCGTCCGCACGCTATTGATTACTCCGTCAAATCACATGGACGTGGCTGCCGCGTTCGCAATGTGCTAGCGACATGCTCGCGGCAGCCACGAATTCCGGTGCTGGTCAGGCGTCGACCCAGCCGCGCTTCTTGGCGAACTCCGTCAGGTTCTGGCGCAGCTCCAGGATCTGCGGGCCGTTAAGGGCCGGGATCGTATTCAGCAGCAGCTCGGTCAGCTCGGCGCCGAATTCGGCCTGGGAGAGCACGTCGCACATCTGCTCCTCGTCAGGCCCGGAGAAGACCTGCGGCTGCGGCGATGCTGGCTGTGGTAGTGCCGACGGGGGCGAAGCCGGTGAACCGGGCTCTGCGAAGCGAACCCCGAATGCCTTCCGGCCCCGGTCGCCCGCCATAACCTGGAATTCCAGCGAGACCCCGGGGACCAGGTCGCTCGGATCACCGTCGTAGACAGACGCGTGCAGGAAGATATCCTCACCGCCGTCGTCCGCGGCAACGAAACCATAACCGCGGGCCGGGTCAAACTGCAGCACTTTACCTGTGGGCATTTGCGTGTCGCCTCCGGAACCGAAACCTGTTTCGGGCCGACCGCGTGACAACGCCTCGTTATCCGTCCAGTGATTACCGGGCGGGATCCAGCTGCCGACCCCCGCTAAAGCTATTGCGGGTAGACGGTAACACAGCCGGCTGGGCGTTCAGCTGCATAGGCGCCGCAGTTGGACACGCCCATAGCCATGGCGGCAGGCGCCCTACGGCCACCGATTCCAGGGCGCGGCCCGCTATATAGTTGACCGGCTCGCTGCCGGTGAGCTAGAACTCCTCCCGTGACCCGCCTACCCGCGCTTGAGCGCCGGGCCATGCGGGCCCTGGCCCGGATGGCCCTGGCCGGCCGCCGGGTGGCCAGGCCGCCCTCCCCGGGCCGGCGGGGCTGGCTGCTGTTGCTGCCATTCCCTGGCCTTGTTGACGGCGTCGAGGCGGGACACCGCGCCGAGCTTGGCGAAGATATTCCGCAGGTGCCGCTTGACGGTCGCCTCGGTCAGCTGCAGGCGGGCGGCGATCTGGCCGTTGCTGAGGGCCTGCGAGACCAGGTCGAGCACCTGGAGCTCGCGGGCCGACAGCGCCCCCGGCGAGGGGCCGGGCCCGAGGTAGCTCAGGCTTTCCCTGGATACCCCGAGGACAACCCGGTCGCTATCGGCGTGCACCGAGCGGATCGCCGCGACCAGTTCCTGCCAGTGAACGCTCTTGAGCAGGTAGCCGCGGATCCCCGCGGCCAGCAGCGCCTGAACGAGCTGCGGCCCTTCGTACATGCTCAGGATGATGACGCGCGAGCCGGGCGAGCAGGCCCTGACCTGCTCTACCGTCGTGGTGACCGCACCGCCGGGGATCTCGATGTCGAGCAGGATGATGTCGGGCTGCCGGGCCGCGGCGAGGGCTACCGTGGCGCCGCTGTCGGCCGCCTCACCCACCACGCGGAGATCTTGCTGCGTCTCGAGTATCTCCCGCAAACCCTCCCGGACCAGCGCGTGGTCATCGACCAGGAGGATGGTGATGCGGTCATCCCTGTCATTCATCGCGATGTCCGGGGAGCGGCAGGACCAGCTCGACGTGGGTGCCCTGACCGGGGACGCTGGCGATCGTCAGGCGGCCGCCCAGCAGCGCGGCCCGTTCCCGCATCGAGGCGATGCCGGTGCCGGCCAGGCCCGGGGCGGCGCGGTTGACGAGCACGAACCCGCGGCCGTCGTCTTCGACCCAGGCGTGCAGCTCGTGCGGGGCCAGCGCGACTCCGATCATGACGAGGCGCGGCGCGCCGTGCTTGAGCGCGTTGCGGATCGCCTCGCGGACGATCAGGAAGGCCTCCTCAATGACCGCGGGCGGCGCCCAGGTCTCGTCACCGCTGACCCGCAGCCGTACGTCGGCCGCTGCCGCGCCGTCGCCCGCGACGGAGTCGATGTACTGGATGAGGGCCTTCTCCAGGCTCCGGACGGCGTCTTGCCGCAGATCGGCGGTGACCACCCGGAGCCTGCGCATCGCCTCGGTGATCGCGTCCTTGGCCCTCGCCGCCCAGGGACTGGGGACGAGGGGATCCTCCCTGCTGGTGATCTCGTGCAGTTCGAGCTGGCGGAAGGCCACGCTCATGCCTTCGCCCAGCCGGTCGTGCAGATCCCTGGCGATGCGGCGCCGCTCGTCCATGTGGGCCTGGTCGACGCGCTCCAGCAGGTATCCGGTGTATGCCAGGGTGGCCTCCCTGATCCGCCTGCTGATGCCCTCGTTCAGGGTCATGACGGCGGTGATGAAGGACGGCAGCAGGCCCGGATCGTCCTTGACGTGGCGAGCCACGGTAGTGACGGTGACGTCGAAGAATATCGCGGCCGCGCGGAGCAGGTCAGCCAGGCTCAGCTCGTTGTCGGCCTGGGCGGCTCCGATCATCCAGGGCAGCAGCTCGTGCCGATCGTCGATCCTGATCTGGCTGCCCTGCGCGCTGGCCGCGACGTAGGCGATTATCTCCGAGGCGTAGGTCATGGCCTGGTCGCGCGCGCGGGGCTCGGCGAAGATGGGACTGCGCGAGGCTTCCAGGCTGGTGGCATAGGCAGACAGGATCGCGGTCCGGTCGGCCCGGACGAGCGCGGCGAACCGCTCGTGCGCGCCAACCTCGCCGGGCGGCCAGCTCGAAGCCGGAGCCGGGTCTTCGGCCACGGATCCCCCTGGACGATGACGACCTGCCAACCGTTCCCAGTTCGACCACGGCGTGCCCGCAGCGTGGATCCGGGCCGGCCCCGTTCACCGGCCCGCGGTGCCAACCGCGGTGCTGCCCAGGTCCAGCCCGGACTCGCGAAGCCTGGCTGCTGTCATGACAAACAGGCGCCCGGCCCGCCCAAGCCCCCGCCGGCCCTCCGGTGTACGCCAGGCGGCGGATGTGCTGGAGAGCCGTTTTTTCGTGCTGCGCTTGAGCGTCCACATTCTGGCCTATTTTGGACAGGTGGTCAACGTGGTGCCGCTGGCCGTACCGGGGCTTAGCGCTAGCCGTCCGGTGGACTACCCGCCCCATCGGGGGCCGGCCCGGGCGGGCCGGACGGCCTATTGTTGCACTGTCAGTGCGACTTTTCCGGTGCGCCGGAAGGCAGGCCGGCGGCAAAACGGCTCAGCGCGCGGTCATTGGCCATAACTGTCCGGTGACGATGGCAACTATCAGGTGATTGGCTAGGAACTGTCCGTGACTTACTTGAACATCCACGGCCGCTGAACATGGCTGATTGTCTTCGTGATGTTGACACACCGTGTCCAGTCCGCCATAATGTGGCAAACAGGGAAATTAGCGGACATAAGCCCGAGATTTGGCTTCTCGTTTACTCGTATTCATATTGTTTTAATGTAGCCGAAGTATATTCAATGCCGCGATACTGAGAGCCGGATCTAGCTGAATCCCTATATGGGAGCCTTCGGTGAAGTTTAAGGTTCTTGGACCTCTCGAGATTACGTCCGGCTCAGAGCGGGTCGAGCTGGGTGGTACCCGGCAGCAGATTGTCGCGGCGATGCTTCTGCTGAACGCTAGCCGGATCGTCACCATGGACCGGCTGCTGGAGGCCGTCTACGGCGAAGACCTGCCGCCCACCGCGCGGTCCCAGGTGCAGATCAGCATTTCCTCACTCCGCCGCCTGTTCGCCTCCCGCAGCCCCGAGGCGATCATCTCGACGCGCGCGAACGGCTACGTGATCCAGCCCGTCAGCGGTTCGCTTGACGCTCAGCAGTTCGGGGAGCTGGTGGCCGCGGCGCGCGCCGCCCGCGAAGCGAATCACCTCGACCGGGCCGTGGCCAGCTACCGTGACGCGCTCCGGCTCTGGCACGGGCCGGCCTTAGACGGCATCGACAGCCAGCTGATCCGGGTGGCCGCTAGCCGGCTGGACGAGCAGCGCATCGCTACCTATGAAGACCGGGTCAGTCTCGAGCTCGAGCTGGGCCGGCATCACGAGCTGGTCGGGGAGCTCACCGAGCTGGTCGGGGAATTCCCGCTCAGGGAACAGCTGGGCAGCCAGCTGATGCTGTCCCTGTACCGCTGCGGCCGTACCGCCGAGGCACTGCAGGTATACCGGCGAGCCCGGCGCACCATGATCGAGGAGCTGGGGATCGAGCCGAGCGAGCGGCTGCGGCATCTTGAGCGTGCCATTCTCGCTTGCGATCCGGCGCTTGACCCGCCGGCCGGGCCGGTCCAGGTCCACCCGGCCAAGAAGCAGGTGCCTGGCCTGCTACCCACCGACTTCGCGGATTTCACCGGCCGGACAGAGCACATCGGCCAGATCTACCAGAAGCTGATCCCGGCGGTTGGCGGGCAGGAACAGCTCGCGGTGCCCGTGGTGGTGATCGTGGGCAAGGGCGGAGTCGGCAAGACCAGCCTTGCGGTGCACGCCTCGCACGGCCTGGCTGACCGGTTTCCTGACGGGCAGCTGTTCGCCGACCTGCACGGCGGGTCTTCGCGCCCGGTGAGCCCGATGCAGGTGCTCGAGCGGTTCCTGCGCGCGCTCGGCGCGCCCGGTTCGTACGTGCCAGAGGGCCTCGACGAGCGCGCGGAGGTGTACCGCAACCTGCTCGCCGACCGTAAGGTCCTGGTGGTGCTCGACGACGCCGCGAGCGAGAGCCAGGTCATGCCCCTGCTGCCTGGGACCGGAGCGGCGGCGGTGATCGTCACGAGCCGGAGGAGGCTGGCCGGGCTGGCCGGCATCGCCCACGTCGAGGTGGATGTCTTCGACGCCGACAAGTCGGTCGACCTGCTCGCCCGTATCGCCGGCGCCGCGCGGGTGCAGAGCCAGCGCCAGGCCGCGGCCGCGGTCGCCGAGCATTGCGGTCACCTGCCGCTCGCGCTGCGCATCGCTGGCGCGCGGCTGTCCGCGCGACCGCACTGGAGCATCCAGCAGCTGGTCGAGCGGCTAGCCGATGAGACCCGCCGCCTCGACGAGCTCCGGCACGGCAACATGGGCGTCCGGTCCAGTATCTCGCTCACCTACGAGAGCGTCAGCGAGCCGGCCAGACGGCTGTTCCGGCGGCTGGCCCTGCTTGACCTGCCCTACTTCTCCAGCTGGCTGAGCGCGGCGCTACTCGACGTGCCGCTCGCCCAGGGCGAGGACCTGCTCGATGACCTGGTCAATGCCCAGCTGATCGAGACCACCGGCGGCGGATCGGGCGTGCACAGCCAGTACCGCTTCCACGACCTGCTGCGCGTGTTCGCCAGGGAGCGGCTGGCCGCCGAGGAACCGGCCGCCGAGCGGAAGGCGGCGCTCGAGCGCGCGCTCGGTGCCCTGCTCTACCTGGCCGAGCAGGCGCACCGGCGGCACTACGGAGGCGACTACGTGGAGCTGCGCGGCGACGCATTGCGCTGGCCGCTGCCGCGGCGGCTGGCGGACGAGCTGGTCTGTGATCCGCTGGCCTGGTATGACCGGGAGCGTGCCGTGCTGGTCGCGGGGGTGCGGCAGGCCGCGCAGATGGGGTTCACCGAGCTGTGCTGGAATCTGGCGGCCCGTGCGGTCACCCTCTTCGAATCCAGGATCTACCTCGACGACTGGCAGGAAACACACCAGATCGCGCTTGACGCCGCCCGGAAGGCGCACCACATCCGCGGTCAGGCGGCGATGCTCTATTCCATCGGGTCGCTGCACATAGCCCAGCAGCGGTTCGGTCAGGCCCGGCAGGTCCTCGCGGAGGCCGCCCAGTTGTTCGCGTCCGTGGGCGATGATGAGGGCCTGGCCCTGGTGGCCCGTTACACGGCGTTCCTGGACCGGCTGAACGGACGGCTCGACGACGCCACCGTCGGCTACGAGCGCGCGCTGGCAATCTTCACCAGGACCGGGGACGCGATCGCGGCCGCCTATGTCATGCACGGCCTGGCCCAGGTCAAGCTCGAGCTGGGCGATGTCGGCGCGGCCAAGCGGCTGCTGTCGGATGCGCTGCGGCTGACCAGGACCGCGCGGTGCGGCCGGGTCGAGGCCCAGGTGCTGCACCGGATCGGTGAGGCTGACCTGCTGGCCAGGGACCTGCCCGGTGCCGCCGGGGCATTCGAGCAGGCCCTGGTCATAACCCGCGACCTCGGTGATCCCATCGGGGAGGCATACGCGCTGGTGGGGGCCGGCGTAGCCAAGGTGCGGCAGGGTAAATTCGACGAAGCCGACGAGGCGCTGCAGCGTGCCGCGGATCTGGCCGCCGCGGTCGGCCAGCCGCTGACCCAGGCCAGGGCGCTGCTCGGGCTGAGCGAACTGGCGCTCAGGAGCGGCGATCCTGGGCGGGCGGTCGTGGTCGGACAGCAGGCGTCCGAGGTCTTCCGCAGCATGGGGGCACCGCTCGACGGCACCAGGGCACTCACCTTGCTCAGCGATGCGCATGCCGCCCTCGGCGACTCCGACGCCGCGCGCGCGGCATCGGCCGAGGCGGCCGCGCTGAGCCGGCCACCGGCGGCTGATGAACCCGTCCCGGCGCTCGGGGCCGGTCAGTCCTGCCCGGTCACAGCGGTCCTAGCCTGACCCGGCCCGGCACGGCCTGGATCAGCTCCACTGCGTGTTGCCGAGCCCGTTGTCCGGGGCATCCTGGTCGTGGGCCAGGATGTGAACCTGGTGACTGGCGGCCGGGGCCAGCGCCGGCGTGGCCGCCGCTGCCCCGAAGCCCGCGCCGAGGACGGCGGCGGCGATGGCAAGCTTGATCTTCACACCCATGCCAGCACCGTAGTAATGGCCGCCTTCGGGCCGTTATCCATCCTCGAAGGGCGCCCGATAGCGGTCACGGGGAAGCTACTGGGGCAGTCGCCCCGGGTCGCCCGCACGGGGCGTCATCGTTGCTGACGTCAGCCTGCGTGCAGGCGCGGCGCCGCGGGCGCGCCGTACTCGTGATCGGCCCGGACTCGCTAGCGCACAGGCAGGGGCTCCTGAATGAGGATAGTCGCACAGGTGCTCGACGGTACCTACGGGAAGCCCGCCAGCGGGGTGCGGGCCCGCCTGGCGCGCGCCAGCGGCGATGACTGGAGCACCGTGGCCGAGGCAGAGACCAGCAGCGAAGGACGGATCGAGGGCTGGGAGAGCTGGCACCTGGAGCGCGGCCTCTACCGCATCGTGTTTGACAGCGACAGTTACTTTTCCGGGCTGGGCGTGACGACCGCCTATCCCGAGGTAGCGGTTATTTTCCGGACCGAGGAAGAGCAGGTGGCATTCCGGGTTCAGGTCACCCTCGCACCTTATTCATACTCCACATATTTCGGCACCATGGATGGTCCGCCTGGGCACTCATGAGGGCCCGCTCCGCGCACTTGGAAGACGTCTGGTGGATGTACCTGCGGGAGGACGACGTGGTGATGAGCAAATCCGTTCTAGATGAGCGAAATACCGCTTATCCGACCATCGTCTCGCTGCTCAGGATGCGCGCTGAGCAGCAGCACGACCACGTCGCCTATTCGTTTGTCTCGGACTGCGGCCAGCACCAGGTTAGCTACGCGGAGCTGGACCGGCGGGCCAGGAACATCGCCTGCGGGCTGAGCGGCATGGGCCTGCGGGGCAAGCCGGCGTTGCTGCTCTACCCGCCCGGCCTCGGCTTCGTGGCCGCGTTTTTCGGCTGCCTGTACGCGGGCGTGGTGGCGGTGCCCGCCTGCCCGCCTGACCCGCTGCGACTGGATCGCTCGCTGCCCCGGCTGGTGGCGCTCGCCAGGGATGCCATGCCAGCGGCGGTGCTGACCACGACCGCGATCAGCGCCATGCTCGGGTCGCTGTCCGGCGCGCTGCCCGGGCTCGCCAGGCTGCGCGTCATGACGACCGGTGAGGCCGGCCCGGACCTGTCGGGGCAATGGGAACCCGCGCCGGTCGACGCCGAATCGGTGGCCCTGCTTCAGTACACGTCGGGCTCGACGTCCGTCCCCAAGGGAGTGGTCGTCACCCACCGGAACCTGGTACGCAACTCCGAGCTCATCCACCGTTTCTTCGGGCACTCCGCGCAGAGCCGGGGCGTGAGCTGGCTGCCTGCCTATCACGACATGGGGCTGATCGGCGGGATTCTGCAGCCGCTCTACGGCGGCTTCCCGGTGACGCTGATGGCGGCTGCCGACTTCGCCCGCCAGCCGCTCAGATGGCTGCAGGAAATATCACGCACTCGCGCGACCACGAGTGGCGGCCCCAATTTCGCGTTCGACATGTGCGTCAGCAAGACGACCGCCGCCCAGCGTGCCCGGCTTGACCTGAGCAGCTGGCAGGTCGCGTTCAATGGATCGGAACCGGTCCGGGCCGAGACAATGGAGAACTTCGCCCGGGCCTTCGAGCCCGCCGGGTTCCGGCCCGAGGCGTTCCACCCCTGCTACGGGCTCGCGGAGGCCACGCTCATCGTGACCGGCGGCCTGCCCTGGCCCGAGCGCGGCGGCACCTGCTTCGACGCGGCCCGGCTGCGGGACGGGACCGCCGTCCACGGCGCTGCCGACGCCTCCTCGCGCCGCCTGGTGTCGTGCGGCCTTGCCTCGCGCGAGCGCGACGTGGTGATCGTCGACCCGGACACCCGGGTCGAGCGGGCGGCCGGCCAGGTCGGCGAGATCTGGATATCAGGCCGCTGCGCGGCGTCCTCGTACTGGCGCCAGCCCGCGGAAACCAGGAAGACCTTCGGGGCCTACCTGGCCGGCCCGGCCGAGGGGCCGTTCCTGCGCTCAGGAGACCTGGGCTTCGTCCTGGGCCGGCAGCTGTTCGTCACCGGGCGGATCAAGGATGTGATCATCATCCGCGGCCGCAACCACTACCCGCAGGACATCGAGTGGACCGCGGAGCGGAGCAGCCCGGTGCTGCGCCAGGGCCGGGTCGCGGCCTTCTCCGTTCCGCACGGGAACCAGGAGCGGCTGGTGGTGGCGCAAGAGATCAAGCGGCAGGCCGGTGACGTCAGCATCGGCGAGGTGGCCGGGGCGATTCGCGCGGCGGTGGCCGCCGAGCACGAGATTCAGGTCCACACGGTGGTCCTGCTGCCGCCGGGGGAGATCCCGAAGACCTCAAGCGGCAAGATCCAGCGGAGGTTGTGCGCGGCCATGTTCGCCAGCGGGCAGCTAGCCGAGCTGGGGCGCAGCGAGATCAGCTCCGCGGCCGAGACCGGTCAGCTCCATCTCGACCGGGCCAGCCTGCTGTCCGCGCCCGCTGGTGAGCGCCGGGGCCTGCTCGAGGACTACCTGTGCCGCCTGATCGCATCGGCATGCGGGGCCGACGCCGCGAAGGTAGCGGACACGCCGCTGCTCGCGCTGGGGCTGGACTCCTGTGCGGTGATCAATATCCAGCACGTGATCCAGACCGATCTGGGCGCGCGCATCACCGCGGCTGACCTGGCCCATGCCATCAGCGTGGCTGACCTGGCCGTCCGGCTGGAGGAGCAGCTCACGGCGCCGCCGCGGGCAGCCAGCGCCGCCGCGCCGCCGCAGGAGCCGGCCGTCACGGACATGGCCTCGGCCCGGCTCTATTGCTGGGTCCGCGGATCGCGAGTGCCCGCTGACGCGGTCCGGCCGCCGATCCCCTCCCCGGTCCGGGCGACGGGCAGACCAGAGAGCAGCCGTGCCGTGCACCGCTGAGCCCTGATAATGATCGCCTGAACCGGTGCGGTCCGGGCCGGCCCGGCACCCACAGCGGCTGAACACCAGTTGACCCGGCTCGACGCGGCAGATGGAATTCCGGTATGAGATCTGTGCCGCAGTTTGGGCCGGCGACACGCGAAGTCAACCCCTGGGCCGCTGTTTCGGCCGCCGTTCCGGGTCATGCTCCAGGCGTCCTGTCAGCAACGCGAGGAACACATGGTGCTCAAATCTGAGGAAATGCCCAGCGGCACGCAGACCGTGCCGGCCGCGCACTCCGTTGACCTGTGCAAGACGTACGGGACCGGGCAGGCAAGGGTGCAGGCCCTGGCAGGCGTCAGCGTGACCTTCGAGCGCGGCCGGTTCACTGCCGTCATGGGCCCGTCGGGCTCGGGCAAGTCCACGCTCATGCACTGCATGGCCGGCCTGGACCGGCCGACATCGGGGCAGGCGTTCGTGGGCGGCCAGGAGGTCGGGCGCCTGGATGACGCCGGGCTGACCAAGCTGCGGCGTGACAAGATCGGCTTCGTCTTCCAGGCGTTCAACCTCGTCCCGACGCTGACCGCGGCCGAGAACATCACCCTGCCCGCCGCCCTGGCCGGCGCCAAGGTCGACCAGAAGTGGCTTGATCACCTGGTGGGGGAGCTGGGCATCGCGGACCGGCTGACCCACCGCCCCGGCGAGCTGTCAGGAGGCCAGCAGCAGCGGGTAGCGTGTGCCCGGGCGCTGATCAACCGGCCCGACCTGGTCTTCGCCGACGAACCGACCGGCAACCTGGACTCCAATGCGTCCGCGGAGGTGCTCGCCTTCCTGCGCCGATCGGTCTCCGAGTTCGGCCAGTCGATCGTCATGGTGACGCACGACCCGCGCGGGGCCGCGTACGCGGACCGGGTCATCTTCCTGGCCGACGGCGCCGTGGTGAGCGAGCTGGAGAAGCCGACCGCCGACTCGGTCCTCGAGCGGATGCGGACGCTGGGAGCCTGACATGCGAGGCGTCACCATCAAGGGGCTGCTGGCCCACAAGCTCCGGCTGGCGCTGACCGCGCTGGCGATCGTGCTCGGGGTCACCTTCATCTCCGGCACGTTCGTGCTGACCGACACCCTGAACAACACGTTCTCCTCGCTGTTCGGCAGCATCTACCAGAAGGTCGACTTCCAGGTCCGCGGGCAGGCGCAGCTCGGCAGTGCCGGGGCGAACGCGACCCGCAACCCGATCCCGCAGTCGCTGCTGGCCACCATCCGCGGGGTGCCGGGGGTCGAGGCCGCGCAGGGCTCGGTCGAGGGCTACGCGCAGTTCGTGGCCCGCGACGGCAAGCCCATCGTGACCGCCGGCGCGCCCACCCTCGGCGTGAACTTCGACCCCAACCCGCAGCTCTCCGACCTGCACGTGATCACGGGCAGCGCACCGCAGGCCGCCACCGACGTGGTGATGGACGCCGCGACGGCGCGCAAATACCACTTCGCCGTCGGGCAGAGCGTCCGCATCCTGTTCGCCGGGTCCTCCCGGACGTTCACCATCTCCGGCATCGCCCAGTTCGGGACCGCGGACAACCTCGCCGGCTCGACCCTGGCCGCGTTCACGCTGCCGGTGACCCAGCAGGTGATGGACGAGGCGGGCCAGCTCGACAACATCAACGTGGTGACGGCACCCGGCGCCGGCAAGCCCGCCGTCCAGCGGGACATCGCCGGGGTCCTGCCGTCCGGCATCGAGGTAGTCACCGGGCAGACCGTGGTGAACGAGCAGACAACCGCGGTGAGCCAGGCCCTGTCGTTCTTCTCCACCGCGCTGCTGGTGTTCGCGTTCATCTCGCTCTTCGTCGGCGGGTTCACCATCTTCAACACCTTCTCGATCATCGTCGGGCAGCGGACGCGGGAGCTGGCCCTGCTGCGGATTGTCGGGGCGAGCCGCGGCCAGGTATTCCGCTCGGTGCTGGCCGAGGCCGCCCTCGTGGGCTTCGCCTCGTCGGTCATCGGCCTCGGGCTCGGCGTGCTGGCCGCGATCGGGCTCGAGGCGCTGCTGCGCGGGTTCGGGATCACGCTGCCGACCGGATCGCCGGTGTTCGAGCCGCGAACCGTGCTGGTGGGACTGGTGGTCGGTGTCGGCGTGACGGTCGTGGCCGCCATCGGCCCGGCCCGCAATTCCGTCCGCGTCCCGCCGATCGCCGCGCTCAGCGACCGGGCCCAGGCCGGGAACGTCTCGCTCCGGCGCCGCTTCACCTGGGGCGGGGCGGTGGTCCTGGCCGGCGCGGCGCTGCTGGCTGCCGGGCTGGCCAAGCCGGTCATCGCGCTGGTCGGCGCGGGCGCGATCCTGATCTTCGTCGGTGCCGCCATGCTGTCCCCGGCGATTGCGCGGCCGGTCTCCAGCGTGGTCGGCCGCCCGCTGGCCCGGCTGCTCGGGATGCCGGGCAAGCTCGGCAGGGAGAATTCCATGCGCAGCCCGCGCCGCACCGCCCAGACCGCATCGGCCCTCATGATCGGCCTGGCCCTGGTCGCCGCGATGTCGGTATTCGGCGCCTCGCTGTCAAAATCGGCCACGGCCAGCGTGGACGACGCGGTCCGGGCTGACCTGATCGTGACCACCGGCAACGGGGCCGGGACCTTCAGCAACTCGGTGGTGACCACCGCGGCGGCGGTGCCAGGCGTGCGGCAGGCCTCGACCATCTACGGCGGCCAGTTTGAGATCCGCCACACGCTGGCCTCGCTCATGGCGGTGTCGACCCAGAACCTGGCCGGCACCGTGATCCTGCGGATGGCCTCGGGCAGCTCCGCGGCCCTGGACTCGGGCCAGCTGCTCATTGACTCCACGACTGCGAAGAAGGACCAGCTGTCGGTGGGCGACACCGTGCCGGTCACGTTCGCCCAGAAGGGCTCGTCCCTGATGCGCATCGGCGGGATCTTCGAGGCCAATGCCCTGGTCGGCAAGTACCTGGTCAGCGCGGCGTTCTACAAATCCAACTTCACCGTCCCGCTGCCCGGCGCGATGCTGCTGAGCACGAACGGCAGCAGCGCCGTCGCCAGGGCCGTCACCAGGGCGCTGGCACCGTACCCGAACGTCCAGGTCCAGACCAAGGAGCAGTTCCAGCGGACCCAGATAGCCAGCGTCAACAAGCTGCTCGGGCTGGTTTACGCGCTGCTCGCGCTGGCGGTTCTCATCGCCCTCATCGGGATCGTCAACACGCTGATGCTCTCGGTGTTCGAGCGCACCCGCGAGATCGGCCTGCTCCGGGCGGTCGGCATGAAGCGGCGCCAGATCCGGTCGATGGTCCGGTCCGAGGCGGTGATCCTCGCGATCTTCGGCGCGATCATCGGGATCGTCATCGGCACCGGGATGGGGATAGCGCTGGTGTCGTCGCTGAAGCAGCAGGGCATCACCGATACCGTGGTGCCGGCGTCGAGCCTGGTGATCTTCCTCCTGCTCGCCGCCGTGCTCGGCCTCATCGCGGCCAGCTGGCCCGCCCGCCGGGCGGCCCGGCTCGATGTGCTGGCTGCCATCGCGGCCCAGTAGCGCGCCGCCGGGCGCCGCGTCCTGGCCCGTAAGGCGCAGCCCGGGAGTATCGAGAGGTACCCTCCGCTACCTCGTTGGCGGTAGCGGGGGGTTAAGTCGGCTCATCGCCGGATAACTTTGGGCGGTATCGCATTGCCGGGGGCGTCCGCACGCAGCTAGCCTGCAGCGGAGATAGAACGGTCCGGGCGATTCAGGGTTATTCGGGGTGAGGCTGCCATGACAGTTTCGACGCCATTGAAGGCGGATTCCGAGCTGGTCAGAATTAACGCAGTCATCGCCACCGGCAACAATGCCGATCCGATGAGCACGATCGAGCAGCTGCCCGAGGTCAGCGTGCCGGTCAGCCTGCTGGTGCCAGGGTTCCACCTGCGTCAGGAGGGCACCGACCCGGCACACGTCCGGCTGCTCGCTGACGCCGCAGGGTCGGTGCGGCTCCCGTCCATCCTGGTCCAGAAAACCGGCTCGCGCATTATCGACGGACTGCATCGCCTTGAGGCCGCGAAGCTCCGCGGTGAATGGACGATCAGCGCGCGCATTGTCGATTGCACGGACTCAGAAGCGCTCGTGATCGCGATCAAGTCCAATACAATGCATGGCCTGCCGTTGTCCCGCGCTGACCGCATTTCCGGGGCTAAGCGTATGCTGGCCGCTCATCCTGACTGGTCCGATCGCGCGGTGGCCGGGATCACCGGGCTGAGCGCTAAGTCCATTGCCTCGCTCCGCAGTGCCGCTGGCGATACGCCGTTCACCGGGAAGCGGCTGGGCCGCGACGGGAAGCGGCACCCGGTCGCGCCGACCGGAGGCCGGCTCCGGGCGGCTGAGTACATCAGGGCCCACCCCGATGCCTCGCTCCGGCAGGTCGCCAGGGCGACCGACGTGTCGCTGGGCACCGTGCACTCCGTCCGCGAGAAGCTGCGCCGCGACGCCGAGTTCGGGCCGCAGGCCCCGGGCCGGCCCGCCGGGCCGGGCGTGGTCCGCCCGCCAGCGGCGGCCGGCCAGCCGGCGAAGGCCCCCCGGCCGCCCGCGGCGCCGCCGGTCCGGGCCATCCACGCCCCGCTGGGGGCAGGAGCCGGGAGCCGCGCGCCGGGGCTGGCCCTGCGGATGATCTCCGCCAAGCTGGCCAGCGACCCGTCGCTGCGCTACACCGAGGGCGGCCGCGCCTTCCTGCGCTGGATGGCCGGGCACTGCCTGGGCCACGACGAATGGCGCGAGTTCATCGACGCGATCCCGGCGCACTGGCTGCCCGAGGTCAGCAGGATCGCGGCCGGGATGAGCGAGGAATGGCGCCAGTTCGCCGAGCGGCTGGGGAACAAGCTGGAAGCGGCCAGCTAACCGGCGTGCCTGTGCCGCCCAGGATGGCGGATCCTCCTGGCCGGCGGGATGGCGCATTGCCCGGCGTGACCTGCGGGCCTGCTGCGCTGCTGGTGGGCGCTGTAGCTCGCGCTGGGCGCGGCGGCCCCGGCGAGACCTTGACGAGGCAGAGCATTGGCGTAGGATCGAGTCAAGTAATTAATAGGAAACTTTCCTATTAATTAAATCGTCGCCTCCTGACCCGCGGAGGAAGCATGAGGCATCCTCGTCCCTTACCCCACCTGATCGCGGGTGCGGCAGCCGTGCTAATGGCTGGCGCGTTCGCGCTGACGGCCAGCGTCGGGCCGGCTTCGGCCGCCACGAACCTGCTGGCCAACCCGGGTTTCGAGACCGGCTCGCTGTCCGGCTGGAGTTGCTCCAGCATCGACAGCGTGACGGCCAGCCCCGTCCACTCCGGAGCACACGCCTTGCAGGGCGCCGCCAGCAGCACTGATGACGCCCAGTGCACCCAGACGGTCAGCGTGCAGCCGAGCTCGTCGTACACGCTGTCGGGCTGGGTGGAAGGCAACTACGTCTTCCTCGGCGACACCGGCACCGGCACCACGGACACCAGCAACTGGACGCCGTCCGCGGCTGCCTGGCAGCAGCTCTCGACGACGTTCAGCACCGGCGCATCGACGACGAGCGTCACGGTCTACGTGCACGGCTGGTACGCGCAGGGAACCTATTTCGCCGACGACCTGGCACTGAGCGGCGCAGCCGGCACGGGTGGCGGTGGCGGGGGGACGACGCCACCTGCCGCGCCGACCGGGCTGCGTGTCACCGGCACGACGTCCTCGTCAGCGTCATTGTCGTGGACCGCTCCGGGCGGCACCGTGACCGGCTACAACGTCTACCAGAACGGCACGAAGGCACTGTCGGTGACGGGAACCTCGGCCACGGTCACCGGCCTGGCGGCCTCGACGACCTACAGTTTCGCGGTCACCGCGACCAACAGCGCGGGCGAGTCGGCCAAGTCGGGCTCCGTCTCGGCGACGACATCGGCAGCGGGCGGGGGCGGGGGCGCTCCGCCGGGCAGCTTCGCGGTCGCGCCGTACGTCGACATGACCAACAACCAGGAGCCCATGCTCAACTCGGCCGCCAGCCAGGCCGGGCTGAAGGCGTTCAGCACGGCATTCGTGATCGCCAGCGGCTGCACGCCGATCTGGGGTGACACCCTGCCGGTGACCAACGATCCCACTGTCTCCGGCGACATCGCCACGGCCGAGTCTGACGGCGCCCAGCCGGTCATCTCGTTCGGCGGTGCGTCCGGCGTCGAGCTGGCCCAGTCGTGCACGAACCTGAGCCAGCTGACGGCGGCCTACCAGTCGGTCATCAACACGCTGCACGTCACGCACATCGACTTCGACATCGAGGGCGCGGCGATCGCGGACACGGCCGACAACGCCACCAGGTTCCAGGCCATCAAGGCGCTGGAGGCGGCCAACCCGGGCCTGGTCGTTTCGGTCACCATCCCGGTACTGCCAACCGGGCCGGTCGCCAGCGGGGACGCGTTCCTGCAGCAAGCGCAGTCGATCGGTGCCCGGATCGACATCATCAACATCATGACCATGGACTACGGCGGGAGCTTCGACACGCCCGGGTCGGACATGGGCTCCTACGCGATCGAGGCCGCGCAGGACACCCTGGCCTTCGCCAAGACCGTGTGGCCGTCGACGACCTACGCCAACATCGGAGTGACGCCCATGATCGGGACGAACGACGACTCGGCCGAAGTCTTCAGCGAGGCCGACGCGCGATCGCTGGTCAGCTTCGCCCAGACCAATCACCTGGGCCGGCTGTCGTTCTGGTCGGTCGACCGGGACCAGCCGTGCAGCGGTACCGCGGCCGGGCTGTCGCAGTGCTCGGAGATCAGCCAGGCGTCGCTCGATTTCACCCGCATCTTCGACCAGTTCACCGGCTAGCCAAGCGGGCCTCCCGGCGGCAGGCCGCCGGGAGGCCCGGCAGGCCCGGGCGAGGCTGGCGGCTTCAGCCGGTCAGCAGCCCGATCGCCGCCTTGGCCTGGCGCACCTTCTCGCGGGCCTGCTCGCTGGCCCGCGCAGCGCCGGCCCGCAGGACCGAGCGGATGTGCTCGGGGTCACGCGACAATTCCCGGTAGCGGTCGCGGACCGGAGTCAGCTTCGCCACCACCACGTCGGCCACCGCCTGCTTGAGGTCGCCGTACCGGCTGAACTGGCGGGCCAGGGCGCCGGGATCCTGAGACGTACACGCCGCCAGGATGACCAGCAGGTTGGAGACCCCGGGCTTGAGCTCAGGGTCGTAGGCCACCTCGCCGTCAGCGTCGGTGACCGCGCGCATCACCTTGCGCCGCAGCACGCCGGGCTCGTCCAGCAGGCGCAGCGAACCAGCGGCCGACGAGGCTGACTTGCTCATCTTGTCCGCGGGCCTGGCCAGGTCCATGATCCTCGCGGCGACCGGCGGGCTGATCGCCTTCGGCAGCGTGAACGTGGGCCCGTACCGGTGGTTGAACCGGGCCGCCACGTCCCTGGCCAGTTCCACGTGCTGGCTCTGGTCCTCGCCGACGGGCACCTCCTCGGCGTCGTACAGCAGGATGTCGGAGGCCATGAGGACCGGGTAGGTGAGCAGCGACAGCCGGACCTGCTCCTGGCGGCGGGCCTTCTCCTTGAACTGGATCATGCGCTGGGCCTCGCCGTAGCCCGTGGCGCACTCCAGCAGGTAGTGCAGTTCGGCGTGCTCGGGCACGTGCGACTGCACCATGAACAGGCACCCGCCGGGGTCGGCGCCCGCGGCCAGCAGCAGGGTGGCGAACTCCAGCGTCCGCCGCCGCACGCCGGCCGGGTCATGGTCGAGCGTCAGGGCATGCAGGTCAGAGACGAACACCACGGTGTCGGCGGTGGCCTGCTCGGTCACGATCGGCGCGATCGCGCCGATGTAGTTACCCAGGTGCAGGTCACCGGATGGGGTGAAGCCGGTCAGTCGGCGGGACATCAGCCTTGTTCCTTTGCCTCGGGCCGCCGCCCGGGCCACGCGGCCGGCCCGCAGGCAAAGCAAAACGGCCGCCCAGCCCGGGCAGCCGCGTTCTGGTGTGCGCGCGTAGGCAGTGCCGCCCGGTCAGGGGCGCCACCAGCCGCCGTCGCAACTCATCCGCACACTCTCATTCTACGACGGCGGGGCGAAGGCGGGCGCGGCCGCGGGTCCTGGCAGGCGGCCGCGCCCGCGAGCGGTCAGACGCAGGGGGCGGAAATCTGGTCGCCGGACTGGTCCTTGAACTGGTTGCTGGTGGTCCCGTTGCAGAGGTAGGCCGCGTGTCCCGGGCCGGTGGCGACCTGGACCCAGGTGCCTGACTCGAGCTTGTAGATGTCCATCGTGAGGTAGTCGCGGAAGCCGTCGCAGTACATGTAGTTCTGGCCGGCCACGCTGGCCGGGCCATTTACCGGCGGGTAATAGGCGAGGGTATGGATTGGCGTGCAGGTAATGGCGCTGGCCGGCCCGGCAGCGGCGATAACTGCGGTCGTGCTGCCGGCGGCCAGGGCTAAGGCTGCGGCGGCGCGCGCGATCCGGCGGGATGTCATGTGCTTCCCCTTCCCTTCTGAGTGACGGGCGTCACAATGGCGATTCAACACCACAGCCGCACCACGTCAAGGGCCGCCAGCTGGCCAGTGGCGGGCGGCCGCCGGCCTCAGGCCGCGCGGTGCCGGACCAGCCAGGCGGTCGCGGCGATGACCAGCACCGACAGCGCCAGCAGCCAGCCGCCCTCGACGAGCTGAAGTGGCCAGAACCGGCTGGCCGGCAGGTAGCTCGCCCACCAGGTGTAGCCGTGCTGGCTGAGGTACTGGGCGCTGCCGCCAGGGAACTGCCGGTTCCCGAGCAGCCGGTCGATCGCGGACTGGCTGACCCGGCCGCCGCCCGGCCCGGTGTACCAGCTGCTCAGTATCCACGGGGAGTCTGGGGCGAGGAAACCGCTGGTGACCCGGGGGTCGCTGGTGACCGCTGGCGGCAGGTAGTGCTCGCGCAGGAACAGCCAGGTGAGGATGCCGAGCCCGGCGTACGCGCCCAGGGTGGCAACGATGGCGGGGACGATCCGGCGGATGAGCATGCCGAGCAGCGCGCCGATGGCGAAGGCGGCCAGGGTCCAGGCGGCGAAGGAGATCCCGCGGGTGCCGAACACCGTAGCCGACAGCACGCTCATGTCTTCCTGCCTGAGGAACGGCTGGAAGAACCAGGCGAACAGCTGGCTGAACGCCCCTGCGGCGGCGGTGACGGTCACGGCGATGAGCGTGAGCTTGGCGACCGTCCACCGCACCCGGCCGAAACCCTGGGTCCAGGCGTACCGGTAGGTGCCGGTCTCCAGCTCCCTGGCCAGCACCGGGGCGCCGGCGAAGGCGCCGATCAGCGCGGGCGCGATGTTCAGCAGGATGAGGACGGTATTCGCCAGCGTCCAGTCGGTGCTGTTGAACTGGCTGTTCAGGCTCTGGCAGGTAGCCGAGTTGGCCGGGCGGCAGGCGGTCAGTACCGCGTAGGCGTGATGGATCCTCAGGCCGGCGATGAGCAGGAACGCGCCCAGCGCGGCCAGCGTGGCCGGCACGCTGATCAGCGTGGGCCGGTGCTGCCGCCAGGTAACCCACGCCATCCGCCGCCACGGCAGCGGCGCCACGGCCTCCTCCTGCCCTGGCATGCCTCGCATGGTCGATGCGGTCATCGGGACGCCTCCTGCTCGGCCCGCTGAACGGGTGACGGGCCAGGCAGCGCCTGCACCCCGGGTGCGCGCAGGTACGCGAGCACGAGCTCTTCCAGCCCGACCGGGTGCGCCTCCCACCCGGGCCGGACCTGACCGCCGGTGCCGCTGGTCCTGACCAGCAGGCTGGCCTGCGCCGCGGCGCGCCGGTCCTGCACCACCCGCAGCTGCCCGCGGTAGCTGTCCGCCTCGGCGGCCGGGCCGGTCAGCACCCGGTGGCAGCCGAGCAGGTCGTCGATCTCGCCGGCGACCTGCACCTGGCCGCCGGACAGCACGACCAGGTAGTCAGCGACCCGCTCCAGGTCGGCCAGCGCGTGCGAGGACAACAGCACCGACACGCCGTCGTCGGCCATCGCCGTCATCACCATCGCCATGAAATCCCGTCGCGCCAGCGGGTCGAGCATCGCCAGCGGCTCATCCAGGATGAGCAGCCGCGGCCGCCGGGCCAGCGCCAGGGTCAGCGCGAGCTGCGCCTGCTGCCCGCCCGACAGCCTGCCCGCCTTCCTGCCCGGCGGGATGCCGAGCCCGGCCAGCCGCGCCCGCGCATAGTCCTGGTCAAAGCGCCGGTTCAGGTTCCGGGTCAGGTGCAGCATGTCGGCGGCGGACAGGTTCTTGTACACCGGCGTGTCCTGGGCGACGAACGCGATGCCGTCCAGGGCTGCCGCCGACCCGGCGGGCTGGCCGCCGAGCACGGTCACCGTGCCCGCCGAGGGGACGGCCAGGCCGACCGTCAGCAGCATCAGGGTGGTCTTGCCCGCGCCGTTCGGGCCGACCAGCGCGGCCAGGCGCCCGGCCGGCACCGTCAGGGTGCAATCGCGCAGCGCCCATGCCGGGCCGTAGCGCTTGCCCAGGCCGCGGGTGTCGATGGCGTTCATGCGACGCCCTCCGTCTGGCCGGCTGCCGCGCCGTCGCGGCCGGCCTGGCCGCTCAGGCTCTTACTGAAATCCCGCAGCACGCTGCTGAACAGGGCGACGATCCCGTCCTGGTCCAGGCCGGCCGTGTCCGCGGCAGTGAGCCAGCCCAGCAGTGCCCGGCGCAGCCCGGCCAGCTCAGGCAGCGCGACCTGGGTCAAGGTGGCCTGGACGAACGTGCCCTGGCCGGGCCGCCCGGCCGCCAGCCCCTTGGTTTCCAGCTCGCGGTAGGCCTTCAGCACCGTGTTCGGGTTGATGGTCAGCGAGCTGACCACGTCCCGGACCTTGGGCAGCTGATCACCGGGCTGCAGGTAGCCCAGCCGCAGCGCGTGCTCCACTTGCTGCACGAGCTGCAGGTAGGTCGGCACGCCGGAAGCGGGGTCGAGCCGGAACTCGATCGGTGAGGCCTGCCCGCCCTGCTGCCTATCCGGTTCGGGGCCGTTCTCGCTGACTCCTTTATCTATTGTCATAAGACAAAGGTACAGACTGTGCGGTCGTTGTCAAGGCAGTGCCGCCGGACGCCGGGCGGGACGTCCTCAGCGCAGCAGGGACCGGGCTGTCGGGGCCAGTCGCAGCCGCTCGGGCGCCCTGCTGAGCATCGCCGACAGGGCCGGGAACACCTGGTCCCGCCATTGCCCGGAGCGTTCGAGTCGCAGGACGTGATTGCTGAGGTCGGCCGGGCTGGCGAAGCGGGCCAGCCACACGAAGACGTTCTCGCCGGTGCGCACTGGCAGCGCCGGGAAGGTGTTCTCGGCGTACTCGGTTTGCAGGCAGGCCAGCGGCACGGCTCCGGTCCCGCTGAGCACGGGGCGCACGCGGCGGCCGAAGAAGTCCGCGAAGGAGCGGTCGAACGGCTGGTCCCGGTAGTACACCGTGACCAGGATGCGTGACTGCTCAGCCGGGGGCAGGCCGGCCGGGGGCCGCCCGTTCGCCGGGGCGGGGAAGCCCGAGCGCGCGGTCACCGGCCGCAGCAACAGCACGTTGTCAGAGTCGATCATCGTGGCGTTGGCCTGGGCGCTGTGCGCCTTCCAGGCTGGCCCGGTGTAGAAGCTGGCCAGCGCGCGTTCCCGGGACGGCATGCTGGCAAAGCCGCGGATCCACACGAACCGGTCGGGCCGGTCCAGGTCGCGGAACTGGCCCACGATCGCCATCCCGGCGCGCTCCTGGCTCTCGACGAACTCCCGGTCGAACAGGTCGATCAGGACATCCCGCTGGCCGGGCCGCAGCGTGTACTGCCGCAACTCGAGGACCGGGTAGCGCACGTCGTTCATGAACACGCCTCTCTTAGACAGAACAATATTTGTTACAGCAAAGGTCAAACGAAAACCAGCCCATGGCCCTAGCGCACCTGCAAGGTCATGCGCAGCACGTCGGCGACTGATACGAGTGCTAGCTCGCGCCGCAGGGCCCGCTCGATCTCGCCGTAGACCTGATCCAGCGCGGGGCGGATGCCCTTGCCGACGGGGCACTCCAGATTGGGCTCGGTGTGATGCATGCCGAACGGCCGTTCCTGCCCGAGGCCGTCGTATACGTCGAGCAAGGTGATCTCCCCGGGGGCCCGGGCCAGGCTCCATCCCGCCCCGGCGCCGTGACGCACCCGCACCAGGCCCGCCCGGCGCAGGTCGCCCAGGCTCCGCCGGATGATCACCGGATTCGTGTTCACGCTGGCGGCGACCTGGTCGGAGGTCAGCACGTCGTGCCCCTGCCGCTGGGCCAGCGCCAGCCACGCCAGCGCGTGCACGGCGATCGTCATCCGGCTGTTGGCTGCCACTAGTGCCTCCGCGCTGTAGCACCGTGCTGTAGTGCCGTGCTGTGCTGTGCTGTGCTGTGCCGATGTGCTGTAACAGTTTCTATTACAGCACATCGGGCGTCAACCCCGGGCGGGCCGGTGTCTCGTCGCTGGAAGTCACGTGTGCCGCAGATGTAGCCGGGAAGGATTCGCGGCTCCTCCCGTAGATCCAGGTCACAAGCCTGATCACGGGACGGCGGCCGGGTTTGATCTTTGTGGCTCCGGCAATGATCTAACTGCCGGCGGGGGCACCGGGGGATTCCATGAGAAAATTCAGTTCGCACAGGCAGCTGCTCGTCTTCGGCGCGGCGGTCTCGGTCACGGCGCTGCTGGCGGCCGGGTGCGGCAGTGGCAACAACACGGCGGCGTCTACTCCGTCACCGCAGCAGTCGCAAGCTGAGGTCAGCTCGATTGCCGCGCAGGTGCCGGCCTCGATCAAGGCCAAGGGCACGCTGACCGTGGCGGCGGACGCCACGTACGCGCCGAACGAGTTCATCGCGCCCGATGGCAGCACGGTGATCGGCATGGACGCGGATATGTCCAAGGCGATCGGGCAGGTGCTCGGCCTGAAGGTGACCATGGTGAACGCCACCTTCGACACGATCATCCCAGGGCTCGTCTCCGGCAAGTACGACCTGGGCGTGTCCTCGTTCACCGACACCAGGGAGCGGGAGAAGACCGTCGATTTCGTCACCTACTTCAAGGCCGGCACCTCGTTCTACGTCAAGGCCAGCAGCGGGCCCGCCATCGCGTCACTGGCTGACCTGTGCGGCCGCAAGGTAGCGGTGGAGAAGGGAACGACGCAGCAGGACGACGCGCAGGCGCAGGCTGTCAAGTGCCGGGCGGCCGGGAAGCCGGCGGTCACCGTCCAGGTGTTCAATGACCAGAACGCGGTCAACCTGGCGTTGACCTCGGGCCGGGCGGACGTGGCGATGGCCGACTCGCCCGTTGCCGCCTACCAGGTCAGGCTGTCGAAAGGCGTGCTGAAGCTGGCTGGTCCTCCCTACAGCACTGAGCCGTACGGGATCGCGATCCCGAAGAACAACGGGATGGCCAAGCCGGTGCTGGCAGCGGTGCAGCACCTCATCGCGGACGGCACGTACATGCGGATCCTGACCAGGTGGGGAGTGCAGAGCGGGGCCATTTCCAGGCCGGCGATCAACGCAGCGGTCAGCTGACCGGGTGCGGGGGCCCGCCAGGGCCCGGTGACCGCAACGGGAGCAGATGGTGACAGCACCGCAGATGACGCAGCCGGGCCGGGCCGGGCAGCCGGAGGAGATCAAGGCGGTCCCGGTGCGCCACCCGGGACGGTGGGTGGCCGCGGTCGTGGTGCTCGTGCTGTTCGCCATGCTGGTGAACACGCTGGTGACGAACCCGCGCTTCGAATGGGGTGTCGTCGGCAGCTACTTCGGCTCGACCCGGGTGCTCGACGGGCTGGGCATCACCATCCTGCTCACCGTGGTCGCGATGGCGATCGGGATCGTGCTCGGCGTGCTCCTCGCGGTCATGCGGCTGTCGGCCAACCCGCTGCTGTCGGGCGCGAGCTGGATCTACATCTGGTTTTTCCGGGGGACGCCGGTCCTCGTCCAGTTGCTGTTCTGGTTCAACCTGGCGTTCCTCTACCCGCGGGTCTCGGTGGGCGTCCCGTTCGGCCCGTCATTCGCGGAGGCGAACGCGAACGACTTCATCACCGCGCTGATGGCCGCGATCCTCGGGCTGGGGCTCAATGAGGGCGCGTACATGGCCGAGATCGTCCGGGCCGGGATCCTGTCCGTCCCGCACGGCCAGGTCGAGGCGGCGCAAGCTCTCGGCATGACCCGCGGCCTCGCGCTGCGCCGGATCATCCTGCCGCAGGCCATGCGGGTGATCATCCCGCCTACCGGCAACGAGACGATCTCGATGCTGAAGACCTCGTCCCTGGCCAGCGTCATCACCGTGACCGAACTGCTCTACGCGGTCCAGCTGATCTACTCGGTGAACTTCAAGACCATCCCGCTGCTGATCGTGGCCAGCATCTGGTACCTGATCATGACCTCGCTGCTCACGATAGGGCAGTACTACATCGAGCGGTATTACGCGCGCGGCGCCGCGCGCGCACTGCCGCCCACACCGCTGCAGCGGCTGCGCAGGAGCCTGTTCCCCGCCCGGGCCCGGACGCCCGCGCTGCCAGGCCAGCCCAGCCAGGGGGAGGGCCCGTGACCGCAACCGACGAATCGCGTCAGCCCGTCCCGGATGAGACCGGCTCGCCGATGGTGCTCGCGGAGGGCGTGCACAAGTGCTTCGGCCGGCTCGAAGTACTGCGCGGGATCGACCTCCTGGTCGAGCGCGGCGCGGTGATCTGCATCATCGGCCCCTCCGGCTCGGGCAAGTCGACGCTCCTGCGCTGCGTCAACCACCTGGAGAAGATCGACGCCGGCCGGCTGTGGGTGGACGGTGACCTGGTCGGCTACCGCCAGCACGGCGGGAAGCTCTACGAACTGCGTGACCGGGAGGTCTGCGCGAAGCGGGCTGAGATCGGCATGGTGTTCCAGCAGTTCAATTTGTTCCCGCACATGACCGCGCTGGAGAACGTGGTCGAGGCGCCGATCCGGGTCAAGGGCATGCCCAGGGCGCGGGCCAGCGAAA
Organism: Streptosporangiaceae bacterium; assembly: GCA_036558005.1. Lineage (GTDB taxonomy): Bacteria > Actinomycetota > Actinomycetes > Streptosporangiales > Streptosporangiaceae > DATBGO01. The sequence continues at coordinate 44,200 of DATBGO010000005.1, forward strand.
TCGGGGAACGCCTGCTCGACAACACCGGCCTGCGGGACAAGGCGCGCGCCTATCCCAACCAGCTCTCCGGCGGGCAGCAGCAGCGGGTCGCGATCGCCAGGGCGCTGGCCATGCAGCCCAAGCTCATGCTCTTCGACGAGCCCACCAGCGCGCTCGACCCGGAACTGGTCGGCGAGGTGCTCGCCGCCATGCGTGAGCTCGCCGAGAGCGGGATGACCATGATCGTGGTGACCCACGAGATGGGATTCGCCCGTGAGGTAGGGGACGCGCTGGTCTTCATGGATCAGGGGGTGGTCATCGAGTCCGGGCAGCCGAGGGAAGTGCTCAGCAACCCCCGGCACGAGCGCACGGCCGCCTTCCTGTCCAGGGTGCTGTAGTCACCGAAGAGCCGGTTTCTGCCGGTCAAAGTGCATGCGAACTTCATGGACCGGGCGGTTATCGCGGCTTAGCCTGCAAAAGTTCAGCCACGCCAAGAATTAGCTGACCTGGAAGGAGCGACGTCGCGGTGAAATGGACTAGAACAGGTCGGAGGGTGGCCTTAACAGCCATTCTCGCCCTGAGCGCGGCCGGCGCCGCCGTGGTTCCGGCCGGCGCGGCGACCGGGCGCGCCAGCCTGCCGGAGCGAGCCGGCGCGACCCTGCACGTGTGCGAATACGTGACGAAAACCACCGGCATCGCCGCCTGGGAGTGGCCGGGCGGTGGCCACCGCCCGGGCAACATCGTAGCCACCCGTGCCCTCATCCAGGTGGCCTTCCAGAGCAGGCCATGGATCGGCACGAGCACGTTCAGAGGCCAGCGGTGGATCTACGGAGCCATGAAGATCCCGGCCAGCGCGGGCGGCACAATAGACGTATTCGGCTGGGTCGGGAGGAACTATCTCATCGATCAGCACTGCCATACCGGCTTTTTCGAGACCAGCAATGGCAAGAAGGGTTCGACCAGCCGCGGCGAGAAATTCACCAGCAACCCGTCGTTCAGCACACGCAAATACCGGGGCCAGCAATGGGTCTGGGGTAAAGCCACGCACGCCAGGCTGCCTGGCTGGGTCGGCCGTAACTACCTGACCAGGAACAGCTGCAGTTCCGGCGTTTGCCACTACACGATCAAGCAGAGTGGCATTCACCTGTGGATACTTCCCGGCGGCAAGGACGGTCCCTGAAGGGAGCCGCCACGGCTGATACAGCAGCGCTGGCTCAGCGGTGCCGCTGTATCAGCAGCGGCGGGCCGGTGCCGCCGGAAGCCTGCTGGCGCGTCGCGGCGGCTCCGGCGGCTCCGGCGGGGAGGCTACGTGGCCTGGGCCTGACGACTGGTTTCGGCAAAAGGATGGTGGCAACTGGGGCGGTTGACAGTCTGATCACGGCCGGGGCCGTTAGCATGTGGCGCCATGCGAGTCGTGGGTGATTCAGGGAGATTCCTGGCTGTTTTCGTGACGGCGCTTGCGGTCGCCGGGTGCGGCGCGAGCGCGGTCCAGACCAGCGCGGCCGGGCCGGCCGGGCCCGTCCAGGCGACATCTTCGGCCCCGGTACCCGCGCCGCCCGCGCCGCAGGTGAAGAAGTCGAAGCCAGCGCGGTCGCACTCGCCGGCCGCGCCGAAGCCAGCCGCGGCCAGCCAGCAACTGCCCCAGCACGGCAACCTCAACGGCCACGTCCCGGTGCCGCGGGCGGGCCAGGCGGTCAGCACCGCGCACCCCGACCACGTCATCGGTCACGGCACCCCCGGCAGCTGCACCTCGGCCGCGGTGGTCAAGGCGGTGGCCGAGGGCGGCGTCATCACCTTCAACTGCGGCCCGAAGCCCGTCACGATCACGATGAAGGCGAGCGCGAACATCGTGCACGGCAGCCGGATCGTCATCGACGGCGGCGGCAAGGTCACGCTGAGCGGCGGCGGCAGGATCCGGATCCTGGTCATGTTCAACTGCACGCACTGCTGGGAGCAGGCCAGCCCGCATCTCATCGTGCAGAACATGAGGTTCGTCGACGGCTACTCCGGCGTGCACCAGAGCGGCTCGTCACCGAACTACGGTGGCGGCGCGATCTTCGACCAGGGCGGCCAGCTGACGGTGGTCAACTCCGCGTTCGTCGGCAACCGCTGCTACCAGTACGGCCCTGACCTCGGCGGCGGCGCGATCCGCGCGGTCGGCATGGACATGAGCACCCCGGTCTACCTGACCGGTGACACCTTCCGCGACAACCAGTGCTCCAACGGCGGCGCGGTCAGCGGCCTGTACGCCAACTTCATCCTGATCAACAGCCTGCTGATGGACAACAAGGCGATCGGGTGGGGCGCGAACCCGGCGGCGTCGGGCACCCCGGGCGGCGGCAGCGGCGGCGGCGTCTACACCGACGGCAACGGCTACAAGCTGATCATCGAGGGCACCGCGATCCACGACAACAGCGCCCGCGAGGGCGGTGGCGGCATCTTCTGCGTCGTGAACAACAGCGTCGGCGGCCTGACGATCGAGCACTCGGTGCTGCAGCGCAACACCAGCGGCCAGTTCCAGAACGCTCCGGGCATCTTCGACAGCCGGGGCGGGCATGACGTCCAGCCGACGCTGATCGACTCGACGGTCAACTGAGCCAGCCGGCCGGCGGCCGCGTCCCTGGCCCGGTCAGTCCGCGGCCGGCCGCAGGCCCTCGATGAAGCAGTCGAGGGTGCGGATGGCCGTCGGCACCGCGCCAGCCCGGTCATCGGCGCTGATGACGAACTCGCCGGCGCTGCGCACGGCGCCGTACAGGGCCATCGCGGTCACCTCGACGTCCAGCGGCTGCAGTTCCCCCGCGTCCATCGCCTCCGCCACCTGCTCGCGCAGCAGCGCGAAAGAGCTGCCAGGCTCGCCCTGGCCAGGCACCACCGACGGGGCGTCGGTCAGCGCTATCCGGGCGAAGTCCTCCTTGGTGCACAGCTCGAGGAAAACCGCGACCCCGGCGCGCAGCCGGGCCACCGGGGAGGGCATGCTGCGCAGCGCGTCCCTTCGCTGGTGGAACGACTCGTTGATCAGGTCGAAGACGGCGGTGAAGATCTCCGACTTGCCGCCGGGAAAGTAGTGGTACAAAGCGCCACGGGCCATGCCAGCCCGGTCAAGGATGCCCGCCACGGTGGTGCGCTCGTAACCCAGCTCGGTGAAGCTCTGCCGGGCCGCCTCCAGCAACTCCGCCCGGGACGCGGCAGCCTGCTCTTTGCGGTTCATGCGGTCTTCCTAGCCTGGTGACCTGGTGCCGGTCAATGACAGCGCCCGCCCGGCGGCGGGCGGAACACCGGCTACGGTGCTTTCGCGGTCCCCGGGGGCTGCGCCGGATGGGCCGGCCTGAGGTGCCAGCCCCGCTCGGCGGCCCGCACGCCGGCCTGGAACCGGCTCCTGGCGCCCAGCTTGCTCATCAGGTCCGACGCGAGCCGCCCGGCGGTCCGGGGCGAGACACCGAGCTTACGGCTGATGATCTCGTCGGTGTACCCCTGGGCCAGCAGCCGCACGACGGCCAGTTCCTGCTGGGTCGGCGCCGGGTCGTCGCGGGCGGTCCGTGCCTCCCCGAACGGCGTCGCGCCCTGCCAGATCTGATCGAACAGCACGCACATGGCGGTGACCGGGCCGTCGCCGCGCAGGATGGCGATGCCCACCTCGCTGCGGTCCGGGATCAGCGGCACGATCGCGACCTTCCGGTCGCAGATCAGCAGCCGTAATGGCAGCGTTGTGGTCGTCCGGACCTGGCCGCCGGAGTCGGTCAGCCACTTGACGTACTGCCTGCTGTGCGGCTCGTTGCTGACGCTGTCCAGGTACACGGTCAGGATCTCCACGCCGCGGGCCAGCAGCATCTCATCGAGCGGGCGGCTCGCCGCCATGTTGTCGCGCGACTGCGGGCCGCCGGGCATCAGCGAGAGCAGCTGGTGCTGCGTCTCGTAGGCGAGCTGCTCCAGTTTCACCCGGATGGCATCGAGCCCGTGGACCTGGGTGATATCGGCGTCGGCCGGCTCGTCGGGCTCGGCCGGAAGCTGGGCGGCCAGCGCGGCGATCACGCCGCGGCTGCTCTCCAGCTGATTCTGGCGCTGTAGTAACTCGGCCTCCTGCCGCGCCAGCAGGCATTCCAGGCCGATGTCCGGGCTGACCGGGCGCACCGTGCCCGGGTTCTCCCAGGAGGGGCGGACCAGGGAAAGGCGGGACAGCTCGTCGAGCGCGTCGTGGACATCCTGCTGCGAGATACCCAGGCGGCCGGCGATCTCGACGGCGCGGGCTGTCGGCTGGTCCAGCAGGGCGAGGTACACCTGCTCGGCATAATGATCAATGCCGAACGTCTCAAGCATCGCGAATGGCCTCCCCTCGCGACCCCAGGCCAGAGTGTCACACAGTATACCTAATTATCTATTTGTGGCTTTATTGCGTGACTGAATCATGCAATGCAGAAGCTGGCCAGGCCGGGCCGGCGCTAATCCCGGGCGGGCTGTAGCACGCTTGGAGCATATGTACACCGTGACCATGCGACTCGCGCCGCCCGTGCCAGACGTCCCAGCCGACATCCAGGCGATCAAGAAACTGGTGATCGCGAGCGCGCTGCCCGAGGACCGGCTGGAGAATATCTACGTCCAGGCGGCCAGCCACGGCCTCGTCGATATCGTCGCGATCCTTTCGCTGCCCGACCTCTCGGTGGTTCAGGTCAACGTGGCGGCACTCAGCGTGCGCCTGCTGCGCGACGGCCTGCCGGGCTGGCGGCTAGAGAAAGTGTGGCTGGAACCCACCCGGTGAGCCCGCGGCCGGACGAGCCCCCCGGCCGCCAGGTGACCGAATCATGCCAGACCGGAATCAGCAGCACCCGGACCCGTGACACGGTACCGGCCTGTCTCGCATCCTTCGTTACGGGGAAGAGAACTCAGCTCGAACTCGCGGGGAAAAGGAGGAAAGGTGACTGCGTGCAAGAGGGGGCAGCCCCGCAAAGTTATCGCGGCATTGATCACTTGCGTCATCGTGACGGGCATCGGGCTCATGCCCGTCATCGCAGGCAGCGCTGGCGGGACGGTGGCCACGGCGGTGGCGATGATCCAGTCGAACACGGATAACCCAGGCGGCATGGGCTGGGAATATCCAATCGATAGATGAACGGAATCAGTAATGCTGGGCAAACTTTCTATTGCGTTCATTAATCCAGTGATGGAAAGACAGCAGGCGGCGGGCCAGCCGCCTGCTGGCACCGGCCGGGAGGTAACGTGGTCGCGCCATCGGCCGGGCTGAGCGTGCTCTCGCTGCTCAGGCCGGCCCCGGCCCCGCTGACCGAGAAGCTGCCGGTCGACGTGCTGGCGCCCGCCTACTCTCCGCGGCTCAACGGCGTGGACCAGGCTCACGTCCAGGTCCTGGCCGAGGTGAGCTCGCCGCTGCCGCCCATCTTGGTGCAGCACGGCTCGCTGCGGGTGGTCGACGGCATGCACCGGCTCTGCGCTGCCCGGATGCGGGGAGAGCAGACGATCGAGGCGGAGTTCTTCCACGGCTGCGACAAGGACGCCTTCCTGGTCGCGGTCGAGGCGAACATCAGCCACGGCCTGCCGCTGTCGATGGCCGACCGGCTGGCCGCGGCGAGCCGGATCGTCATGTCGCATCCGGAGCGGTCCGACCGGGCCATCGCCGAGCTGACCGGGCTGGCGCACAAGACGGTGGCCCGGCTGCGCACCCGTCTGACTGGGGACTCTCCCCAGTCAGACGGGCACCGGGTAGGCCGGGACGGCCGGATGCGGCCGGTCAGCGCCGAGCCGGGGCGGCGCCGCGCCGCCGAGGTGATCGCGCAGCGCCCGCGCGCCTCACTCCGGCAGATCGCCGCGGCGGCGAAGGTGTCGGTCGAGACGGCCCGTGATGTCCGGGCGCGCCTGGACCGGGGCGAGGACCCGGCGCGGACGGCAGCCGCGGCCCGCCCGCGGCCGGCCAGCCAGGCCGGAGGCTGCCCGAGGTGGGCCGCGGCGTACCGGAACGCGACCGCCGCTGAGATCCTGCGCAAGCTCGCGCTCGACCCGTCGCTGCGCACCGACGCCGGGCGGCAGCTGCTGCGCTGGATGCACCAGTACGCGACGCCGCAGGACGGCCCCAGGCTGGCGCTGGAACTGGTGCCGCGGCACTGCGCCCCGGCGCTGGCGGTACTGGCCCGCAAGTGCGCGAGTTCCTGGGTTGACCTGGCCCGCCAGCTGGAACAGCTGGCGCAGTCGTGAGGAGAGTCCGGCGCGCTTTGCTGACCGGTGTCAGCCAGGCCACGCAATGAGGGAGCGGTAATGCCCCAGCAGAACCGAAAGCCGTTACGGGGTTCGAGAATCCTGGGCGTCGGCGGGTACCGCCCGCAGCGGGTGGTGACCAACGACGAGATCGCCGAGCGCACCGGGCGGAGCGCTGAGTGGATCGAGCGGCGCACCGGCATCGTCGAGCGCCGGTACGCCGCGCCGGACGAGACCGTCGCCGACATGGCGGTGGAGGCGGCCACGAAGGCGGCCGCGGACGCGGGTGTCCCGGCCGGCGAACTGGACGCCGTCATCGTCGCGTCGATGTCCAGGATCCGGCACAGCCCGGGCGTCGCGCCCGAGGTGGCCTACCGGCTGGGCAGCATGAAGGGCGCGTTCGACCTCAACGCCGCGTGCGCGGGCTTCTGCTACGCCCTGGCCATGGCCGCCGCGATGGTGCAGGCCGGCACGGCCGACCACGTCGCGGTGATCGGGTCGGACAAGATGACCGACATCATCGACCTGGCCGACCCCTCGGTCGGGCCGCTGTTCGCCGACGGGGCCGGGGCCATGGTCGTCGGGCCGTCCGAGCAGAACCAGATCGGGCCGGCCGCCTGGGGATCGGATGGCAGCAAGCGCGAGCTCATCGGGCACCGGGCCACCTGGCTGGAGTACCGGGACGACCCGGGCGCGGCGTGGCCCACGATGGGCATGGCCGGCCCGGAGGTGTTCCGCTGGGCCATCGAGACGATGCCCGCCGCCGCCGTGCGGGCCGCGGCGCTGGCGGGCGTCGGCCTGGCCGAGCTGGCGGCGTTCGTCCCGCATCAGGCGAACCAGCGGATGACCGAGAAGCTGGTCGAGCGGCTCGGCCTGCCCGAGCGCGTCGCGGTCGCCTCGGACGTGATGACCGCGGGCAACACCTCGACCGCGTCGATCCCGCTGGCCGTGATCCGGCTGCGGGAACTCGGCGCCCTGCACAGCGGCGGCCTGGCCCTGTTCCTTGGCTTCGGCGGCGGCCTGGCCTGGGCCGGCCAGGTGGCCCAGCTCCCTTAGGCCGATCACGGCAAGCAAGCGCAACAGCGGAAAGGCAGCCTGCCCAATGAGCGCGACACAGCCCCAGATCCTGCAGCTGGTCCTGGATACCGTCAGCGAGGTCGTCGGCCTGGAGCCAGGAACGCTGGCCGCCGACGCCGACCTGATGGCCGAGCATGACCTCGACAGCCTGGAGCTCATGGAAATAGGCACCAGGCTGGAACGCGCCCTCATGGTGCGAATCGAGCCCGATCAGCTCTTCGACGCCTCCTCGCCCGCTGACGTGGCGGCGTACCTGTACGGCCGGGTGCTGGTCGGATGAGCACCCGGGTCGCGATCACCGGGCTGGGCGCCAAGACGCCGGCCGGGGCCACCGTGCGGGAGTCGTTCACCGCGGTCAGCAACGGAAAATCACTCGCGCGGCGGATCGACGCGCTCTGTGACGCTGACGTGACCGTCCCGATCGCCGCGGTGGTGCCCGAATTCGACCGCGACCGCTACTTCAGCAAGCGGGAGCGGCTCGGCCTGGACCGCACCGCGCAGCTCGGGCTGGCGGCCGCCATCGACGCCGCCAGCGACAGCGGCCTGGCCATGGACCAGCTCGGCGAGCGCTGCGGCGTGTTCGCCGGCATCGGCGGCGTGGCCACCTGCGGCACGGCCGAGAGCGTCACCACCAGCCGGATCAGGACCGGCCGGCGGCTCGGGCCGTTCACGGTGCCGATGCTGATGCCCAGCGCCACCGCGGCCAGGATCGGGCTGCGGCTCGGCGTCACCGGGCCGGCCCTCACCTACGCGACGGCGTGCGCCAGCGGCAGCACGGCGATCGGCGAGGCACTGCGGGCCATCCGGTCCGGCGCGCTGGACGCCGTGCTCGCCGGCGGCGCCGAATCGGGCGTGACGCCGCTGGTCATCGAGGGATTCGCGCAGATCGGGGCGCTGTCGCGGCGGACCGACGACCCGGCCGGCGCGTCCCGGCCGTTCGACCAGGACCGGGACGGCTTCGTGATGGGCGAAGGCGCCGCGTTCCTGGTGCTGGAGTCCTGGGACCGGGCCGCGGCCAGGGGCGCCAGGATCTACGCCGAGCTGGCGGGGTACGGCTCGAATTCGGACGCCTACCACATCGTGGCGCCCGACCCTGGCGGCGGCCGGGCGGCGCGGTGCGTCGCGGCCGCGCTGGCGGATGCCCGGCTCGACCCCGCCGACATCGGGCACGTCAACGCGCACGGCACCGCGACCGTCCGCAACGACGACGCGGAGGCGGCGGCGCTGGCCAGCTGCTTCGGCCCGGCGATCCCCCCGGTCACCGCCACCAAGGGAATCACCGGCCACATGATCGGCGGTGCCGGGGCCTTCGAGGCGGTGATGACCGTGCTGACGGTGCGGCACGGCTGGGTGCCGCCGGTCGCCAACTTCCACCGCTGGC
>DATBGO010000006.1:0-2498 GCA_036558005.1 Streptosporangiaceae bacterium
GAACATCAGGTCGCTGGTGACGCTGGCCGCGATGCTCGACGGGCACGGGATACCCGGCGTCGTGTTCACCACGGCGGCGGCCGGGAAGTACCTCGGCCAGGACGGCGGCCAGCCCGCCGATCCGCAGCGGACCTGGAACGCGATCCTCAGCCTGAGGCAGGTGGCCCTGCTGACCGTCGACCCGCCCGGCGCGTTGCCCGCGGTCCGGATCAGCCCGGTGATCCAGGCGGTCATCCGCGCGGCCGTGCCCGGCGACCTCTACGACCGGGCGGCCCGGGCCGCCGCGGACGCGCTGCTCGAGGTATGGCCGCGGGACGAGCCGCGGTCGCGGCTGGCCGCCGACCTGCGGGCCTGCGCCGTCAGCCTGCGGAAGGCCGCCGGGGATGTGCTGTGGGCGGAGGGCCGCTGTCATCCGCTGCTGGTCCTGACCGGGCGGAGCATGGACAGCGCGCGGCTGACCGGACCCGCCGTCGGTTACTGGCGCGAACTCGCCGCGGACAGCGAGCGGATCCTCGGGCCGGGCAACCTGGAAACGCTCCTGGTGAGCAGTCATCTGGGCCAGGCGCTGATAGTCGCCGGGCAGGCCGCGGAGGCGGTTCCGGTGTTCCAGCGGGTCCTTGACGGCCGGACCGACCTGCTCGGGCCCGATCATCCGGACGCCATCGCGGCCAAGGTCTGGATGGGCCGCGCCCTGGTGGCGGTCGGCCGGCCCGGGGACGCCGTCCCCGTGCTCGAACAGGCCCTGGCCGGCAGCGAACTCGTCCGCGGCGCCGACCACATCGATACCCTCGGCGCGCGGGAGGAGTTCGCCGCCGCCGCGCTGGCCGCGGGCCAGCCCGCCGAGGCGATCCGCTCGTACCGGCACGCGCTGGCCGACCGGCAGCGCATCCAGGGCGGGCAGCATCCCGACGCCTTGTCCGCCAGCCTGGGCCTGGCCGCCGCCTACCTCGCGGGCGGCCAGCCCAAGAATGCCATCGCCCAGTACAAGCAGGTCCTCGCCGACCGGGAAGCCGCGCTCGGCCCGGATCACCCGGACACGCTTCACGCGCGTGGCAGCCTGGCCGCGGCGAACTTTGCCGCGGGCCGGATGGGTTCGGCGCTGCAGCTCTACGAGGCGACCTGCGCGGGCTACGAGCGCACCATCGGCTCCGATCACCCGACCACCCTGGCCTGCCAGGCGGACCTGGCCCGCGGCTATTACGCCACCGGGCGGCTGGGCGACGCGATTACCCTGCTCACTGGCGGCGTCGCCCGGGCCGAGCGTTCCCTTCCGCCGGGCGATCCGCTGACGCGGCGGATGCGGGAATCCCTGACCAATATCACCGGATGACCACCGCGCATCAAGCCGCACCGGGACTGAGCGCGGCGGCGGAGCTGTGCGGGGCCTGACACGGTGCGCCGACGCCGAAATAGCGCACTACGCCGGATGAGCAGGGCCGGGCGGCGGGGCCCATGACCTCACGAACACCATCTGTCCTGCAGGTCACTACATTCACAAGCGGCGTGCTGGCGTCGCGGGAGCCAACCACGACGATGTGGCATCGTGATGGTCCTGGCCACCACGATGTGGCATCGTCGTGGTTCGAAATGGCGCCGCGGCGCGGCCCAGGCCGTGCTCCTGGTGCCCGTGCTCTCCAGGCGGACTCTTGTGACCGCTGATGCTTGGCCTGCTGCCTTAGCCGCCCGCAGATACGATGTGGATGCCGCGTTCATGCTGTAAGAGCTGCATGAAGGAGGCAACCATGCAGTATGAGTCGAGCACAGGCTGGTGCTGGTGGGGCGGAAGCGGTTCCTGCGCTCCAGTGCGCCGACTCAGGAGGCCAGCAAGCGCGCGGCGGGCAGGCGGCGGGCGGGCGGGCGCTAACCGCCGAACGGGATCATTTCGCAGCGCTGGCGGTCCAGGTCCTGGCAGCAGGACAGGCACCAAGGGCGGCGCACCACGCTGCTGCCCGTGCTGCTGACCCAGAATCCGGCCGGGTTGACGAGGCAGTGGATGCAGAGCGGGAAGGTGTGCGGCAGGCGGCCAGGGCCGAGCATTGGGTCGGCGGGGAGCCGGTCCGCGGCCATCCGGTAGTGGTGACCGGCTGCGCAGCACACCGCGACGTGAGCGACGGGGCCATTGGTGCTGGCCAGGGTGAAGCGGTCGGTGATCTCGGCGGGCGCGCCGCAGCCGGGGCAGGACGTGATGCTCATGCCGATACCGCCTGGACCTGCTCGTGGGCTCCCTGCTGGCGAGGCCCGTGCTGGCCGGCCCCGTTCTGGCCGACGCTGCGCTGGCGGGTCCGGTGCCGCCCGGCCGGCCAGGAGCGGAACCGGGGGCCGGGGATGCCGCGGCCGGGGGCGCCGCGGCCGGCCGCGATCGCGGCCACCGCGTCTACGGCCCGGTCGACTTCGCCGGGGGTGTTGTACAGGTAGAAGCTCAGGCGGCAGCTGGCGGGCGGGGTCAGCGCGAGGGCATGATGGGCCAGCGTGGCGCAGTGGCAGCCCGCCCGCGACTC
>DATBGO010000007.1:0-3777 GCA_036558005.1 Streptosporangiaceae bacterium
GAGCTGTTCGCCGAGCTGGACTGGTCCGGTAGCTTGACCACGACGGTCAGCGGCCCGTTCACCCCCACCCCGAAGCCCTCGGAGATCAGGTCGTAGGCCTGCCGGTTGCTGTCGGCGACCGGGTTGGTCCCGTTGTCCGGCTGGCCCAGGGTGATGGAGAACAGCGGGATGGCCAGCACGAGGAGCACCGCGACGCTGGCCACCGCCCACGGCCAGGGATGGGCGCTGACCATGCGCCCCCACCGGGCGAACGCGCTGTGCTCGTGCTGCTCATGCGTTGCTGCGGCGGTCTGCGCCGCCTGCTCCCGCGCGGTCAGCCCGGCCTTGCGCGCCCGCACCCGGTCGGACAGCCCGCGCACGGTCTCTCCGGCCAGCCCGATGAACCCAGGCACCAGGGTCAGCGCCGCAATCATCGTGACCACCACCACGATCGCGGCGGCCAGGCCGAGCGACCCGACGAAGCCGACCCCGGAGATGTACAGCCCCAGCACCGAGACCGACACGGTGGTGCCGGCCACCACGATCGCGGACCCGGAGGTGCCCAGGGCCCGCCGTGCCGAGGCCAGCACGCCCATCCCGGCATCCAGCTGCTCCCGGTGCCGGGCCACCAGGAAGAGCCCGTAGTCCACCGCCACGCCCAGCCCAAGCAGGGTGGCGATGGTCGGCGCGGTGGTCGGGAAGGTGACCAGCCGGGCCAGCAGGCCCAGCAGCGCCAGCCCGGACAACACGCTGAAGATCGCCGACACCAGCGGGATCGCCGCCGCGACCAGCGACCCGAACATGGCCAGCAGCAGCACCAGCGCGCAGCCCAGCCCGATCACCTCAGACTTGATGTCCTTGGTCTGCTGCCCGATCTCCCCCGCGCCGCCGCCGTAGGCCACCTGCAGCCCCGCCTTGGCGGCCGGCGCCACCGCGGCGTTCAGCTGGTCCAGGTAGGAGCCGTCCAGCGAGTTCGGGTTCACGTTCCAGCCGACGCTGGTGTAGGCGATGGTGCCGTCCTTGGACACCGCGCCGGTGTTCCCTGACGCGAACGGGCTGACCGCCTTGATCACATCCGGCAGCTTGGCCACGTTGCTCACCGATTGGTTCACCGCCTGCTGCTGCGCGGTGACCGTGCCGCTTTTGGCGTGGAACACGATCAGCCCGCCGTACCCGCCCTGCTGCGGGAAGGTCTTGTTCAGCACGTCCAGCCCGGCCGCCGAATCGCTGCCGGAGATCGTGTAGTTGTTCACGTACTCGCCGCCGAACGCGCTCTTGGCTACCAGCAGCCCGGCCAGGATGACCACCCAGCCGAGGATGAACACCCACCACCGCCGCGCGGCCAGACTACCCAGCCGCTCCAGCGCTCCGTTCATGACCCGGCCCCCCTGACGGGAGCAGCATCGTAGGCGCAAGGCCGCTTGCGGATCATTGTCATCATGCTCGCCTCCTGTGAACAGGCTCGGAACTGGGCTTTACGGCAGGGGAACGCGGCCGTCTGCAGGGTCCGCAGTGGCGCTCCGGCCCGCCGGGTATGGTTGCCTGTCATCTGTCGTCCTTCCGCGCTATGACCATCAGTGACTGTCTGTCTGTTGCTGCCTGTCACTGCCGGACAGGTAGGTCCGCAAGCGGCGCCGTCACCGGATCGCCCCGGGGACCGGCGAGGATGCCGGCCCGCATCCGCCGCGCTGAACCGCTTCTTCGGCGCTGCAGGCCGGCAGGACCCGCAGGTGGCCTGGGCCGGGCAGGAAATCCAGGAAGCGCTCCACCGCCTCCTGGCTTGCCGCCTGCACCACCAGCAGCAGCAGATGCTCGTCCTCCATGAGCGCCTCGGCCTCGATGGTGACGCCGTAGCGGGCCGCGGTGGCTGCGGAGACCCGGGACAGCAGTACCGGCCCACGGCCCGAGGAGGCGGGGCACCGGTCGGGGGGATGACGGTGCTGGGCGACGAACAAAGCGATGGGAGTCTCCTCGGTTAGGCCGCCGGGAGCACCGGCCGGCGCTGGTGTGCGGATAGGCATCAGCCTGCTCACCCAGGCGGCGCGTGTACACGGACAAAGGCGGACAAGGGACCCGGACAAACACCGGCCGGGCATCGCGGAGGACACCGCGAACGGTCAGCCGAGGACCGCGCGGCCCACGCACCACCAGGGAGGCGGAGCCGGCTGGCACGGCGAGGTGCAGGACGGGCCGGGCCTGGGCGTTACGCTCAGGACAGGGCGCCTACCTGCGACGTTGCTGTAGCGCTACCGCTTCTGGTCGCGCGGGTTTTCGCTGGGCGGGGTGTCCGCGACCGCCCGGCGGAGTCGGCCAGCGTCTTTGCCGGCCCCCAGGCGTTCGAAGATGGCCAGCGCCTGGGTGAACTTCGCGTACGCGGCCGCATGGTCGTGTCGCTGACGGTCGAGCAGGCCGTCGGCGTGCAGCAGCCGGGCCTGGCCGTAGGGGTAGGGCATGGCCTGGGCGCGGTCCAGGCCCTCTCGGTAGGCGCCCCGGGCCAGGTCGTGATGGCCGTCCTGGACCAAGACCATCCCGTGCACTTCCAGCGCGCGGATCCCTTGCAGCCAGGCTCCCATCCGGCGCGCATGATCGACGGCGCGCCCGGCATACACCCGGGCGCGGTCCAGGTCGCTCAGCTCCAGATGGGCTTCGGCCAGCACCGACAGGAGCTCGACGGGGGTATCCCAGGTCAGGTCCTCGACGGCGGGGAGGCCGGCGGTCACCGGGTGCAGGCGGGCAACCGCGTCACCGGGACGGCCGTCCAGCAGATCGAGCCTGGCCAGGTGGGTCAGCGCCACCCGCTCGTCATGGACGATCCGCAGAGACCTGGCGGCCTGCAGGGAACCGTCCAGGTACGTCCGGGCTTGCTGCCACGCGCCGTGCAAGATCAGGGCCGGGGCCAGCACCCCGACGACACGAACGGCCAGGGACGAGGAACTGGCGGCGAAGCGCTCCTGGGCGAAGCCGACCAGGTCACGGCCGCGGTCCCAGTCTCCGCGTACGTAGCAGACCCCGGCGAGGAAGACGGTGTGCATCGCGATGCGGACCTGATCGCCGGCCCGTTCGGCCGCGACCAGCATCCGTTCGCTCAGCGCAGCGCAGCGGCCCACCTCGCCCATGGCCAGATAGGCGGCGCTGAGCAGGGACGCGCCTTCGGCGGCCCCCGCGTCTCCGGCGGCCGGATCCGCGGGCAGGGCCGCTGCCAGCAGCGCCGTGCCCTCCGCCATCCGGCCCAGGCAGATCAGCCCGCTGCCTTCGACCCGGGTGCCGATGGCCTGCATCTTGCTGTCGTCAGCCGCACGCCCGGCCCGGGTCAGTGACCGGCCCAGAGTCACCATCTTGGTGTACGAGCCCTCTGCGTATAGCAGCAGCAACAGCCCTCCCCACCAGGTCAAGGCGCCGCGCGAGGCCGTACCGGGCGCCGGGGCCGGGTCACCTTCGATCATGACGGCCAGCTCACCGAGGTCATCGTGGCCGGTGCCGCGGCGGAAGTGCGCGTAGGCCAGCCGACCGGTCACCCGGGCCACGCTCTCGGCGTCGCCGGCCGCCCGGTACCCCGCCAGGGCGTCCTCCAGCGCGGTGATCGCCGCATCGTAGCGCCCGGCCCGGCGCCAGGCCATTCCCTGCTTCTCGGTCACCGGCACCACCTCGGCGGGCCGGCCGGCCACCTCGAGCCGGGCGGCCGCGGCTGCGTAGAACTCCGCGGCGGCGGCATAGGCCACCCGCTGCTGGGCCTGGTCCCCGGCCAGCTCCAGATAGCGGGCCGCCGCACCATCGTCGCCGCTCTGCGAGAAGTGAAAC
>DATBGO010000008.1:0-1559 GCA_036558005.1 Streptosporangiaceae bacterium
CGTGGTGATCTCGGGCAGCGCGCGGGGCTGGAACCGCCAGCGCCGGAACGCTCGCAGGTTGCCCTCCATCGACAGCTCCTGATCGGCGCCGCCGTCGACGTAGTCGAACACCGGCCGCGGAATCAGCCTGCGCCCCATGGCCCGCAGGTCGTCGATGTCGTGGCAGGCCCCCAGTCGCCTGCGGGTCGTGTCGAGCTCGACTGGCTTCATCCGGATCAGCTGACGAATTTCCGATGCCCTCATGTCAGGGACGATAACCCAGCCCGCCCAGCCAGGGCACGCGCAGCTCCCCTCTCCACCCGCCCTAACCCCCGCACCCCGCCCAGCTGCCCGCCTGTACCCCCGCCCTGCTGGCCCGCCCGCACCCCCGCCCCGCTGCCCGCCCCCGCACCCCCGCCCCGCTGCCCGCCCCCGCACCCCGCCCTTCGTGGGCGGCGGTACCCGTGCGCACCGTGATGCGCGAGCGGCTCCTGGTGCGATGGCGAACGCCAAGAACGGGGAGGATTCGGGCTCCGGGGAGAGTTTTGTGCACCATAGACCCCCGAATCCTCCCTCAAGCCCCAATCCTCCCGGCTAGAAGGCCCTGACCACCGGGCACGATCCGATCAAGGTGCGGCTGAGGTTGATGAAACCAGTGAGGCGTATTCGCCGCGGAAGAAGTCATCCGGAGCCGCCAAGGAGTCCATCCGGAGCCGCCCCCGAGCCGCCCCCCGAGCCGCCCTGGGGCCCCGAACCGCGCATCTCGCCAAGGTCACGGGCGGGCGGTGCGTCTATGCGGTCAGGCGGCCAGGTGAAACGATCGTCGAGTGACGTCACCGCGGCCAGCCGAGATCGAGGTCGAGGATCGGCTCGAACGCCGCATCCGCAGGCCGGTCGACCTGCTGCGCTGCATCGTGTCCTGCATCGAGATCGTCGCGCTGGCGCTGGCCGGCCTGGCGGCCAGCGCGACCACGGCCGCCGTGCAGGCCGACATCGCGGGCGCGACCAGGCAGATACCGGCCGCGCTGCTCCAGGTGGCCCGCCCGCTGGCGCTGATCGCCCTGTACATCCTGCCCGCGGCCCTGGCCGTCCAGATCCTGGCCCGGCGCCAGTTCCGGCGGCTCGCCGAATCGGTCGCCACCGGCATCCTGGCCGCTGGCGTGACGCAGATCGTCAACGTGCTGCTCAGCCGGGAGCCCGCCAGCCGGCTCTATGACGCCATCACCATGGCCCGCCCGGGCACGAGCCAGGTGGCCAGCCACGTCCCCGCCCTGGACCCGGCTCTGGCGGGCCTGATCGCCTACGCCACCATGGTCGGCCTGGTGGGGCGGCCGGCCTGGCGGAACGCGCTATGGGCGGCGGTCGGCGTGTACTCCCTCGTGCACGTGGGCGTGCTGCACACGCCGCTGCTGACCCTGCTGATCACGGTGCTCGCGGGCCGCGCGATCGGCCTGGCGGTCCGGTACGTCGCGGGCTCCTCCTCAGAGCGGCCCGGCGCCCTGGCCATCGCCTCCGCGCTCAGAGCCGCCGACCTGCCGGTCCGCGCGATCAGGCGGATCCGGACCAACGGCACCGCCGAG
>DATBGO010000009.1:0-4263 GCA_036558005.1 Streptosporangiaceae bacterium
AGTGCGCGCGGCAGGAGCGGCAGCCGGGCCGCGTGCGCGGTCAGCTCGATGATCCGCGCGATCGCGGTGTGGAAGCGCAGCGCGGCGAAGTCCTCGCGCACGACGGCGATGGTCTGGTGCAGCAGGCGCTCGGTGGCGTCATCCAGGGTCTCGGCGGGGGCGGTCAGGGTCTCGCCGGTTGACTCGTCGATGATCAGGCGCCACAGGCGCTGCAGGAAACGGTGCATGCCGGTGATGTCGCCGGGATGCCACGGCCGGTCGCCGTCCAGCGGGCCCATCGCCATCTCGTACAGCCGCAGCGTGTCCGCGCCGTAGGCCTCGTAGATGTCGTCCGGGCTGACGCCGTTCTTCAGGCTCTTGCCCATTTTCCCGGCCCGCCGGGTGACCGGCTGGCCGGCGTACTGCCAGCCGTCTGGCGTCCGGGTCACCTCGGCGGCGGGTACGTACAGGCCGCGCGCGTCGGTGAAGGCGTCGGCCAGGATGTACCCCTGGTTGAACAGTCTGCCGAACGGTTCCGGGGTTCCCGCGACACCGTAGTCGTACAGCACCTTGTGCCAGAACCTCGCGTACAGCAGGTGCAGCACCGCATGCTCGACGCCGCCGACGTACAGGTCGACGCCGGACGGCGACATCCAGTACCGCTCGATGTCCGGGCCGGCCAGGGCGGCGTCGTTGGCCGGATCCAGGTAGCGCAGGTAGTACCAGCAGGACCCGGCCCACTGCGGCATGACGTTCAGCTCGCGGCGGTAGCGCCGGGGTCCGTCGCCCAGGTCCAGCGTGACCTGGACCCAGCCGGGCGCGCGGGCCAGCGCGGGCACCGGGTCGCTGGCGTCATCCTGCGGAACCGGCCGGAAATCCGTCATCTCCGGCAGCGTCACCGGCAGCATGTCGTCGGGCAGCGCGATCGGCCGGGCCGGGTCGGCCTCGTCGTAGACGATCGGGAACGGCTCGCCCCAGTAGCGCTGCCGGGAAAACAGCCAGTCCTTCATGTGGTAGGGACCGCCGCTCGGGCCGATCCAGTTCCGCTGCAGGCGCTTGACGTGCTCCGGCCAGTCCACCTCGTCCAGGTCGGCCAGCAGCCGCTCGGCGAACGCCGTGATGCGCAGCATCCACTGCCGCAGCGGCCTGCGGTGCACCGGGTAGTTGCCGACCGCGCTGCGGCCCTCGCCGGTCACCTCCTCGTCGGCCAGCACGGTGCCCAGCCCCGGGCACCAGTTGACGACCTGCTCCGACACGTAGGCCAGCCGGTGCGCGTTCACGGCGTCGGCCCGCTCGGCCGGGGTCAGCTGCGGCCACGGCCGGCCGTCCGGGGTGGCGCGCCGGCCCGAGGCGAACTCGGCGATCAGGTCGCCGACCGGACGGGCCCGGCTGACCGCGGGGTCGTACCAGCTGTTGAAGATGCGCAGGAAGATCCACTGCGTCCAGCGGTAGTAGGACGGGTCGCTAGTCATGATCTCGCGCCGACGGTCGTGCGCCAGCCCCAGCCGGCGCAGCTGGCGGCGCATGACGGCGGCGTTCTGCCGCACGGTGACGGCCGGGTGCTGGCCGGTGTCGATCGCGTACTGCTCGGCGGGCAGGCCGAAGGTGTCGAAGCCGAACGGGTGCAGCACGTGATGTCCGGTCATGCGCAGGTAGCGGCCGAACACGTCGGTGCCGATGTAGCCCAGCGGATGTCCCACGTGCAGCCCGATGCCGCTGGGGTACGGGAAGAAGTCCAGCAGGTAGAACTTGGGCCGCCCGGCGACCTGGCCGAAGCCCTCGGACAGCGCGCCGGACGGGTTCCGCGCCTGGAAGGTGCCGTCGCGTTCCCAGCGCTCCTGCCAGCGCAGCTCGATCTCGCCGGCCAGCTGTGCGTCGTACCGGAACGGCGGTGTCTGTTCGGCCATGGCTTCTCCCGTTGGTCCGCAGGGAACGAAAAAGCCCCTCACGCATGAGGGGCTGCCGCACTGACGGATCTGGGTCAGCGCGGCCCGGCGAGAAGCAGGCTTCCGGCGGCGAACACACCACCAGCATAACCACCCGCCCCCACCGTCCCCACCGAATTAATGGGTCGATGTGCCGTTGGTCAGGCTCTTACCGGCTCTTACCGGACCAACGGCATATCGACCCGGTCGAGCGTGGCGAGGAGGGCACGGGCCCAGTCGCGGTAGCCGGCCTGGCTGGGGTGGAAGCAGTCGGAGGCGAACTTGCCCGGCCAGGGCGGCTGGAAGTGCGCGGAGACCTCGGCGGCCTGGGTGCGGGTCAGGTACGAGCCCATGGTGGCGATGATCTCGACCGGCGAGCGGCGCGGCCCGCCGCCGCGGTCGGCGAAGCCGGAAAGGGCCAGCATCCACGCCGGACGTGAGACCGCAGGCATCCGCTGCACGCTTTGCCCCCAGAGCAGAGGTTGACACGGGACGAACGACGCTAAACGAACATATGGATACCTGTCAAAGGACACGTGTCCCGTAGAGCCAGTCGGTGTAGGAGTAGTCGTCGGCGGGCCGACGGAGGAACAATTCGTCCCGCAGCAGTGCCCCCACGCCGTCGACGTGCCAGATGTCGCCCCAGATGCGGGCGGTGCGCTGCACCCGCGTGGCGTGCGGGGCGCGCTCGGCCTGGTATCCGGCCAGCGCCTTGCCGATCAGCTGCGGACCCGGGCAGGCGGCCAGCGCGCGGGCCAGCGCGCCGGCGTCCTCGATGGCCTGGCAGGCGCCCTGGGCCAGGTACTGCAGCATCGGGTGCGCCGCGTCGCCGAGCAGCGCGATCCGGCCGCGGGTCCAGCTGGCCAGCGGTTCCCGGTCGTACATCGGCCACCACCGGTCCCGCCACAGGAACCCGGTCGCCTCGCGCACCTGCGCGCAGCAGGGCCGGAAGGCCTCGTCCAGTTCCCCGGGGCCGCCCCACTCCCCGTCGGCCAGCGCGGGGTCGGCCGCGTAGCTTCGGCTGCGGAACACCGCGACCTGGTTGTAGATCTGCCCGGCGCGCAGAGGGTATTGCACGAAGTGCAGGCCGGGGCCGATCCAGGCGACCACCTCGTCCAGCTCGGACCGCGCGGTCACCTCGTCGATCCTGGCCGTGCCGCGGTAGGCGGCGAAACCCGAACAGACCGGCCGGTCGGCAGAGAACATCGCGCGGACGCCGGAGTGCAGTCCGTCGGCGGCGACCAGCACCGCGGCCCGGTAGCTGGCGCCGCCGGCGCACTCGGCGGTAGCGGCGCCGTCGTCGCCGGTCACCGCGCGGACGTCCTGGCCGGCCCGCAGCCCGACTCCCGCGTCACGGCAGGCGTCGTACAAGATGGCGAGCAGGTCGCTGCGGTGCATGACCACATACGGCGCCCCGTACCTGGCGCGGAACGGCTCTCCCAGGTCCAGGGCGGTCAGCTCCCGCGCGGTCAGCGCGCTGCGCAACAGCAGCCGACGTGGCTGCACGCCGACCTCGAGCACCCGGCCGAGCACCCCCAGGCCGGCCAGCACCCGGGTGGCGTTGGGCGCGAGCTGCAGGCCCGCGCCGAGCTCGGCGAACTCTGCCGCCTTCTCGAGCACTGTCACCCGGTGCCCGTCACGGGTCAGGGCCAGAGCGGCGGTCAGCCCGCCGATGCCCCCGCCGACGACCAGGATGTCCGCCCGCATCGCTCGCCTCCCAAGATCCGAGGGTAAGCCCAGGCTGGCCGAGGGGGTATAACGATGCGATGAGCTACCAGCCCGGTGATCCCGAGGACGCCGTCCGGCTGGCCGTCCAGGCGTCCCGCGCGCTGGCGGCGGCCGGGCAGGCCGACATGGTCTGGGGGCACGCCAGCGTCCGCGATCCCGGCGGCCGCGGCGCCTGGATGAAGAGCGCAGGCTGGGGCCTGGAGGAGATCGACGCCGCGAAGATCGTCCTGGTCAGCCCCGACGGCACCGTGGTCGATAGAGGGATGGCCGAGGGCGACGGGTCGCGGCACATCGAGTACCCGATCCACACCGAGATCATGGCGGCCCGGCCGGACGTCGGCTCGGTCGTGCACACGCACTCGCCGGCGGCCAACGAGTTCGCCGCGCTGGACGAGCCGCTGCGCCCGCTCGACCACGCTGGGTCGCTGTTCTGCTACCCGGACGTCCCGCGCTTCACCCTCACCGGCGGCCTGATCAAGACCCCGGAGCTCGGCGCGGCGCTGGCCGGAGCGCTGGGCGGGGCGCGGGCCTGCCTGATGCCGCAGCACGGGATCGTGGCCGTCGGGCCCGACGCGCCCGCCGCGGTGATGACCGCGGTGCTGCTCGACCGGGCCTGCCGGACCCAGCTGAA
>DATBGO010000010.1:0-2836 GCA_036558005.1 Streptosporangiaceae bacterium
CGAGCGGCTCGGAGTACCGGCCCATGAAACGCATGTAGGCGTCCGCGCTGACGTTGAAGCTCACCCGCCAAACCTACCGCGCCGCCGTCGGCCGGGCCCGCGGCCCGCGGCCCGCTCGCGCATTCGGCGTGGATGCCCCAAGGGTGCGGCTCTTCTGGAGTGAGTTGCCTGTTGTCGTGGTGCTGGCGTGTCTGTGCACGGGTGAGGCTTCCGTTCCGTATGGTCCTGAGTTGCGAATCCGGGACTACGGAAAGGAAGCCTCAGGTGGAACAGTACGGGCTGGATGATCTGGTCGCTAGCGCGGAGGCGGTGCTGGCGGGGCTGGGGCCGCTGGCGGCGGGGCTGGCCCGGCTGGCTGGTGAGGCGGGCCGGGCGGTGACGCTGGATGCGATGGAGGTGCTGGTTACCGGGCAGGGCCGGGAGCTGCTGCGCGGTCTGGTTCAGCTGGCCCTGGACGTCCAGGCTGAGCGTGAGGTCCGGCTGCCGGGGGTGACCGGCGAGGATGGGGTGCTGCGGGCTCGCGCCGAGCCCGGTCATGGCCGGCCGGTGGTGACGCAGCTGGGTCAGGTGCGGGTGCGGCGGATCGCGTACCGGTCCGGGGTCAAGGGCGCGGGGTCGCTGTTCCCGCGCGATGCGGTGCTGAACTTGCCGCCGTGCGGGTATTCCTGGGGGTTGCAGCGGCTGGCGGTGATGTTCTGCCGGTCCGGGTCGTATGAGCAGGCGCACGAGTTCGTGCTGGCCGCGACCGGGATCAGCATCGGTAAGCGGCAGCTGGAGCAGATCACCATCGCCGCGGCCGCGGACGCGGAGCGGTTCTGCCAGGACCGGGACCATGCCGCCGTCCCCGCGGCCGGGGAGCAGGAGCCGGGCCAGGGGCAGGGCCTGCCGCCGCTGGCGATCTCGGCGGACGGCAAGGGCGTGGCGATGCTCCCTGAGGCGCGCCGCCGCCGCACCAAGGCCCCAGAGCAGCGGGTCAGGACTTTCGAGAAGCGGGCCGGGACCGGGGAGAAAAAGGGCTGCAAGCGGATGGCCGAGACCGGGGCCGTCTTCGACGTCGCCGTCCCGGACGGCCCGGCCCGCACCCCGGAGCAGGTCATGCGGCCGGAGGGCGGCACGGGCGAGAGGAAGGAGCCGCCGCGGGCGCAGAACCGCTGGTACGCCTGCGACATCACGGCCGGCCGCGACGTGACCATCGGCAAGGTCTTCGCCGAGGCCGACCGCCGCGACCCCGACCGGCGGCGGACCTGGATCGCCCTGGTCGACGGGGACAACTACCAGCTCGGCCTGTTCCAGGCGCAGGCGGCCGCCCGCGGCATCACGCTGGCCATCGTGATCGACTTCATCCACGTGCTGGAATACCTGTGGAAGGCCGCCTGGTGCTTCCACCCGCCCCGCGACCCCGCGATGGAAGACTGGGTGATCGCCCAGGGGCTGGACATCCTGCACGGCCGCGCCGCCGACGTCATCACCCGCATCCAGGCCCTGGCCGCACAGCACCCGCCCAAGCCCGGCGGGGAGCACGCCAAGATTATCCGCAAGACCCTGTCCTACCTGCAGGCCAAGCAGCCTTTCATGGACTACCCCCGGGCCCTGGCCGCAGGCTGGCCCATCGCCACCGGCGTCATCGAAGGCGCCTGCCGCCACCTCGTGCAAGACCGGATGGGCATCACCGGCGCCCGCTGGAGCCTGCCCGGCGCCCAGGCCATGCTCTGGCTGCGCGCCATCAACGCCAGCGGCGGCACCAGCGCCTACTGGGACTGGCACATCACCCAGGAACGCCAGCGCAACCACCTAAGCCGCTACCAGGACAGCCACGCCCTCGGACTCGCCGCCTGACGCTCACTCCAGGAGAGCCACACCCACGCGGCATCCATGCGATCCGGGGTCGGCGACGGCCTGAGATCCCGGTCACGAACGGGCGATACCTCAAACGATGAGGGCCGAACGGGCCCGAACTCACCGCCTGAGCCCCCGCTTCACGTCATCCTGGCGCCACGAAACCCGGGGTTATGTGCTCCCAGGCTCCGCACCACACCCACACCCACACCCACACCCACACCCACACCCTGGCGCTCGCGCTCGCACCTGCCGCCCCGGCGCGGCGTCGGCGGCCCGGCCGCCGAGCCGCCTCTTGCGGCTCTCCCGTTCCATGCGCTCGTGCCGTCATCGCGACAACGGTGTGCCCCCGGGCAGCGCGAAGCGCCCGTCGGGCAGTGGGTCGACCAGGCCGTCGGCTACCAGCCCGTCCAGCGCCCGGTCCAGCTGAGCCCTGCCGGCCCAGACCGCGTCGAAGTCAGCCCGGCGCACCGGATCGTCGGCCGCGCGCAGCACCGCGAGCACGCGCCCCCGGCATTGCCGGTCGGTGCCCTCGTATTTCTGCGTCCGCCGCCGCGCCGCCGCAGCCGCCCCGGTCGCCCCAGCCGCCCCGGTCGCCGCAGCAACCCCGGCCGAAACCCCGGCAACCCCGGCCGTACCAGCCGACCCACCCGTCCCGGTCGGCAGAGTCGGGCGGCCCGCGGCCAGCCAGGCGCAGTCGGCGGCCACCGGGCAGCCGCCGCAGCGCGGGCCGGCCGCCGTGCATACCAGCGCACCCAGCTCCATCACCGCGACCGACCAGCGGGCCGCCACTGACGGCTCGGCGGGCAGCAGCGATTCGGCCAGCCGCCGTTCCGCCACGGAGGCCGCCGAAGCCGCTGTCCCCACCCCGGGCTGCCCGGCGACCAGCCGGGCCAGCACCCGCCGAACGTTGGTGTCGAGCACCGCGTGCCGCTGGCCGAAGGCGAAGCTGGCCACGGCCGCGGCGGTGTAGCTGCCGATCCCCGGCAGCGCGCGCAGG
>DATBGO010000011.1:0-45438 GCA_036558005.1 Streptosporangiaceae bacterium
AGCCGGGCTGCTCGGGGCCCGGCCCAGCGCCACCGCCCCCGGCGGATCGCCGCCGCGCGAGGAGTTCATGGCCGGGGCGAGCGGCTCCGGGCTGGCCTGCGGGACTGGCCTGGCGGGCCGGGCCGCGACCGGCCTGACAGCGGTGACTCTGGCTCTGCGCACGTCCTTGCTCCCGTCGACGCAGCGCGGTCAATACGGCCGGTTGCTGGCCTATGACCAGCGTACGTGCCTGACCGCGGCCGCATGCTCCTTGCCGCGGCGGCGAAACCGGCGATCCGGGCAAGCCAGGCAGCGCGCTGCTAGCATCCGGGTTCAGGCTCAGCGGCAGGTCAGGGAACCTCATGGCAGCGGCGCAGTACGACTTCATCATCATCGGCGGCGGCTC
This sequence comes from Streptosporangiaceae bacterium, assembly GCA_036558005.1. Taxonomy (GTDB): domain Bacteria; phylum Actinomycetota; class Actinomycetes; order Streptosporangiales; family Streptosporangiaceae; genus DATBGO01. Next base: position 386 of record DATBGO010000011.1, read on the forward strand.
GGCGGGCTGCGCGCTGGCCAGCCGGCTGTCCGCGGACCCCGGCGCCCGGGTGCTGGTGCTGGAGGCGGGCCGGCCCGACTACCGGTGGGACGTGTTCATCCACATGCCCGCCGCGCTCACCTTCCCGATCGGCAGCAAGTACTACGACTGGCGGTACCAGTCCGAGCCGGAGCCGTTCATGCACGGGCGGCGGATCTACCACGCCAGGGGCAAGCTGCTCGGCGGCTCCAGCAGCATCAACGGCATGATCTTCCAGCGCGGCAACCCGATGGACTACCAGCGCTGGGCGGCCGATCCCGGCATGGCGGCCTGGGACTACGCGCACTGCCTGCCCTACTTCAAGCGGATGGAGAACTGCCTGGCCGGCGCGGACGACTACCGGGGCACCGGAGGGCCGCTGGTGCTCGAGCGCGGCCCGGCCACCAACCCGCTGTTCCAGGCGTTCTTCGCGGCCGTCCAGGAGGCCGGTTTCACGCTGACCGATGACATGAACGGATACCGGCAGGAGGGCTTCGCCGCCTTCGACCGCAACGTGCACCGGGGCCGCCGGCTGTCCGCGGCGCGGGCCTACCTGCACCCGGTAACGGGCCGCCGGAACCTCACCGTCACCTGCCGCGCCCTCGTGACGAAGATCTTGTTCGAGGGCAGCAGGGCGACCGGCGTGGAGTACCGCCGCGGCAGCGGCGGGCCTGGGCAGGCCAGGGCCGGCGAGATCATCCTGTGCGGGGGCGCGATCAACTCCCCGCAACTCCTGCAGTTGTCCGGGGTGGGCAGCGCCGCGCTGCTGGCCGAGCACGGCATCGGCGTGGTCGCCGACCTGCCGGGAGTCGGCGAGAACCTGCAGGATCACCTTGAGGTTTACGTTCAGTTCGGGTCGAAGCTGCCGGTCTCGGTGGCGCCCGCGCTGAAATGGCGCAACCGGCCACTGGTCGGCGCGCGGTGGCTACTGGCCCGCAGCGGCCCAGGGGCGACCAACCACTTCGAGGCCGGCGGGTTCGCGCGCAGCAGCCCCGAGGTCGCCTACCCGAACCTGATGTTCCACTTCCTGCCGATCGCGATCCGCTATGACGGCTCGGCGCCGGCCGGCGGGCATGGCTACCAGGTCCACATCGGGCCGATGTACTCCGACGCCAGGGGATCGGTCCGGATCACCTCGGCCGACCCGTCCGCGCACCCGGCGATGCGGTTCAACTACCTGTCCACCGCCCAGGACCGCAGGGAATGGGTGGAGGCGATCCGGATCGCGCGGCGGATACTCAACCAGCCCGCGTTCGACGCGTTCAACGCGGGCGAGCTGTCGCCAGGACCCGACGTGACCACCGACGAGCAGATCCTGGACTGGGTGGCCAGCGACGGCGAGACCGCGCTGCACCCTTCATGTACCTGCCGGATGGGCACCGGCGAGCTGTCAGTGACCGATCCCGCGACGATGCGCGTGCATGGCCTCGCGGGCCTGCGGGTGGTGGACGCCTCTGTGATGCCCTACATCACCAACGGCAACATCTACGCCCCGGTCATGATGATCGCGGAGAAGGCAGCGGACCTGATCCTGGGCAACACCCCGCTGCCGCCCTCGGCGGCCGGGTTCTACCAGCACCACCCGGACCCCGGCTAGGGCGGCGGACCCTGCCTCCGGCGGCTGGGCCGGTCCCGGGCGGAACGGCCTGACTAGGCCGGCTGCGGCGCGTGCCGCCAGACCGAGCCGGTCATCGGGTCCAGCGCGCCGAGCTCGTTCTCCAGTGCCCGCAGGAAGCGGAAGAAGTGATGCCGGCCGACGAGTTCCTTCGGCCCGGCCGGGATCACGCCGAACACCCGCGACCTGATGGTCCGGTGCAGCTCGACCCGGGTCTCCAGGCGGACCCGTCCGCCGCCCGATGGCAACAGCGCGATGCCGAGCACGGGGGACAGCGACGCTAATTCCTGCGACAGGCCGGGCAGGATCGACACGGTGACCTTGGCGGCGCCGGCTTCCACCAGGGCCCGCTTGCCGAGCACCGACGCGGCCCGCCGGCAGGCCGCGATGATCTCCTCGGTGTCGGCCCGCAATTCGGCGGTGATGCCATGTCGGATGTCATGTCTGGCAGCCACGCCGACTCCTCTCCCGGGCGCTATTTAACTGACGACGCGGCAACCCGGCGGGCGGAGTACGAACGCAGATCACGAATCGATAACAGCCGGTGGCGGAGTGCCAGCTCACACCGCAGGACTCAGCTCTCCCGGGCGTCACGCACACTAGGTGGGTGACTGTCTTGCCGCCCGGCCCGCCCGGCCCGCCCGATCCGCGTGATCCGCTGGGGCTGCGCGCCGACGCGCCGTTGCTGGACGCCTGGCTGCGGACAACCGCCCGGGCGCGGGCCGGCCAACTCGCCCCGATGTGCGTGCCCGGGCACAAGCTCCGCACCGGCCTGGCCGGGGATGTCGTCGCGGGCGACGCCCCGCTGTACGGCGGGCTCGATTCCATCAAGCACGCGGACCTGCTGCGCGCCGAGGGGGAGCGCCGGGCCGCGCAGTTGTGGGGCGCCGACTGGTGCCGGTTCTCGGTGGCCGGCTCGACTCACGGCAACCAGGCGCTCGCGCTGGCGGTCGGCTCGCCGGGGCAGGAAGTGATCATCACCCGGACCCTGCACCGCTCGCTGCTGCTGGGGCTGGTGCTCGCCGGGCTGCGGCCGGTCTGGGTGCGGCCCGATATCGACCCGCGATCGGGGCTGCCCGCGGCGGTCTGCGTCGAGGCCGTCCGGGCCGCGCTCGCCAGCCACCCGGGCGCGTGCGCGGTGTTCCTCGGCGACCCCACTTACGTCGGCACCATCGGTGACATCGCCGGCCACGCCGCCGCCGCGCACGAGGCCGGGGTCCCGCTGGTCGTCGACGCCGCCTGGGCGGCGCACTTCGGGTTCCATCCTGACCTGCCGCCGCACGCCCTCGCGGCCGGGGCCGACGCGATGGTCACCAGCGCGCACAAGGCGCTGCCCGCCTACACCCAGGGCGCGCTGGTGCTGGCCAGGACCGGGCTGCTGGACGCCGCCCGGCTGGACCGGGCGTTCGAGGCGACCCACACCACCAGCCCGGCCGGATCGATCATGGCCAGCATCGACGCCGCGCGGGCGCTGCTGGCCAGGGACGGGAAAGAACTGTGCGGCCGGCTGCTGCGCAGCGTCGCCGTGGCCAGGCAGCGGCTGCGCCAGGTGCCGGGCATCGAGGTGCTGGATGGCCCTGGGGTGGAGCCGACCAAGCTGACGGTGCTGCTGGCCGGCACCGGGGCCAGCGGCTACGCGGTGGAGCAGGACCTGGTGGCGGCCGGGATGCCGGTGGAGATGGCCGACCGGGACACGCTCGGCCCGATCCCGGCCATCGCCGACGACGAGGACCAGGTGGCCAGGTTCACCGAGATGATGATCGCCGTCATCGAGCGGCACCGTGGCGCTCCGCGGCACCCGGCCGCCGCGGCCGCGTGGACCGTGCAGCCGCAGACGGTGCTCTCGCCCAGGGAGGCGTTCTTCGCCCCGGCCAGGACCGTCGCCGCGGACGAGGCGATCGGGCAGATCAGCGCCGAGCTGGTCGCGCCTTACCCGCCGGGCGTGCCGGTGCTGGCGCCCGGCGAGCGGATCACCGCCGCGGCGCTGGCCGCCCTGCGCGAGGTGCGGGCCGACGGCGGCCGGATCGCCTACGCCGCCGACCCGGACCTCACGACGTTGCAGATCATCGCCCCGCGCTAAGCCGGCCCGGCCCGGCCCGTCTGGTCACAAGGAGGCGCAGAGCCTGCCCAGCCGGGCGAGGTCGGCTGGCCGCATCCGGTACTCGGGGCCGGACACCGACAGCGCCGCGACGCAGCCGCCGCTGGCGTCGAAGACCGGCGCGGCCACCGCTACCAGCCCGTCTTCCAGTTCGGCGACGGCGGTCGCGTACCCGTCGCGGCGGATCGCCGCCAGCTCCGCGGTCAGCGCCTCGCGGCTGGTGATGGTGCGCTCGGTGTAACGCTCCAGCTGACGGGGGACCGGGATCGCGCCGTAGGCGAGCAGCACCTTGCCGTTGGCCACCGCGTGCGGCCTGGTCCGGCGGCCGATCCAGCCGCCGGAGCAGCTCAGGATGTAGGTGCTGGGCACCTCGGCGACGTTGAGGATGCCCGCCCCGTCCGGCACGGCCAGGTTCACCGTCTCGCCGGTCTGCTCGGACAGCTTGTCCATCGCGGGCTGCATCAGCGTGATCAGGTCCAGGTTGCGCAGCGCGAGCGTGCCCAGCCGGATGACCTCAGGCCCGAGCCGGAACCTGCGCCCGGACCTGGCCAGCAGCCCGGCCCGCTGCAGCGCCGCCGCCAGCCGCGACGCGGTGGACTTGTGCACGCCGAGGGACGCGGCCATCTCGGTGACGCCGAGCTCGACCCGCGAGTCATCGAAACTCGTCAGCAGAGCGAGCACCCGCTCCGCCGACTGGTATGTTGCGCCAGAAGCAACTTCGGTCCTTGACACGCAAACAGGATGGCGAGCCGCCTGGCCGAAGTCAACCGCGGCGAACACCGCATCGTGCCCGGTAAGGGGTATGGTGCGGGCTAGGTCAGCGTTACCCGCACTTGCCAGCGCAGCAGGGAGCAGCCGTGGGTCCCGACTCGCCAGGCACCGGCCAGCCCGGCCCTGACCGGCCCGCCGGTCCAGCCGATGACCCGCTGCCGGAGGCACTCGGGCTAGCCCGCGGCGCGGCCGGCGCGGGCGTCGGGCTCAAGCTGCTGGGCGGCCTGGCCGTCCGGGTGCTCTGCCCGGGCTTCCCGCCCCGGCTGCGGGCCGGCCAGGACATGGACTTCGGCTGCCTGTCCAAGGGGCGCAAGGACGTGGCCAGGTACCTGGAGCGCAGCGGCTGCGTGCCGGACCGCAGGTTCAACAACCTCAACGGCGACCGGCAGATGTACTTCACCGCCCCGTCGGGCCGGCCGGTTGACGTCATGGTCGACCGGCTGACGATGTGCCACACGCTGGACTTCCGGCCGTCGTTCGGCCGCCTGCCTGACACCCTGGACGCCGCCGACCTGCTGCTCACCAAGCTGCAGATCGTCGAGCTCAACGAGAAGGACGCCAGGGACCTGCTCCAGCTGCTCGCCGGGGTGCCGCTGTCCGGGCCTGGCAGGGCCGGGCCCGGCCCTGCCAGGCCGGTCATCGACACCGACCGGTTCGCCAGCGTGCTCGGCGCGGACTGGTGCTGGTGGCGGACGGTCACCGCCAACCTGGAGAAGCTCCCGGCGCTCGCCGCCGCCGATCCCGGGCTGCTGCCGCCCGCGCCGCCGCACGATCCGGTCGCCGCCAGCCAGCGGCTGCTGGAGCTGGCCCGGTCCGCGCCCAAGAGCGTCAGGTGGCGGATGCGCGCAGGCGTGGGCGACCGGGTCCGCTGGTACGAGCTGCCGGAAGAAGTCGGTCACTGACACCCTGAGCTGCCTATTCCCGGCCGGTCAGATGCTTGACGGGTGGTTGCGCCGGATGCTACACCGTTGCACAGAAAGCACGGAAATATGAGGCCGGATGAAGATCTTCTTCGCCACCGATATCCACGGCTCTGAGGTCTGCTGGCGGAAATTCCTGAACGCGGCGGCGTTCTATCAGGCCGACATGGTCGTGCTCGGCGGTGACGTCACCGGCAAGGTAATGGTGCCGATCGTCGCCTGTCCCGGGTACTGGCAGGTCACCATCGGCGGGCAGGCGCAGCGCCTGGAGACCCAGCAGGAACTGGACGAGGCGCAGCGGCTGATCCGCAACCGCGGCTCCTATCCTGCCGTCGTCACCCCGGACGAGCTGCAGGAGCTCAGCCAGGAGCAGGGCGCGGTCGACCGCAGGTTCACGGCCGAGATGCTCAGGTCGCTGGACCGGTGGCTCGATATGGCCGACGGCAAGCTCAAGGGCGGCCACATTCCGTGCATTCTCAATGGCGGCAACGACGACATCTGGGAAATCGACGAGGTAATTGAGTCGTCGCCGTGCGTGAGCTTCGGTGAGGGCAAGGCCCTTGACCTGGACGGCTTTCACCTGGTGTCGATGGGGTGGACCAACCCGACCCCGTGGGACACCTTCCGCGAGGCGCCGGAGGAGGAGCTGGCGGCCAAGATCGAGGCCGCCGTGGCCGGCCTGCCGGACATGGAGCGGGCCATCTTCAACTTCCACGCCCCGCCCTACGGCACCGGGCTGGACGAGGCGCCGGCCCTGGACGACAGCCTGCGCCCGGTGCACGGCGGCGCCGTGATGAAGCCGGTGGGCTCGACCGCGGTCCGGGACGCGATCCTGGCGCACCAGCCGATGCTCTCGGTGCACGGCCACATCCACGAGAGCCGCGGCGTCAAGCGGATGGGCCGGACCTTTGCCGTCAACCCCGGCAGCGTGTACGGCGACGGCGTGCTGCAGGGCGCGGTGCTCGAACTGAACGCGAAAAAAGGCAAAGTCACCAAGTACCTCCTCGTGAACGGCTGATGTGAACCCGGCGCGGCAAGCGCGGGGTGCTGGCAGTTAGTAGTCGGAATTGACAAGCCTGGAGGCGAGCATGGCGGCGAGCACTGTCGGCGGCGAAGCGCCGACCCTATTTCTGCGCAAGGCGACCGGCCTGGTCAGGGGCTGGTCGGTCCGGGACTCGATCATTTACGCGTGCCTGGCCACCAACTTCGTGACGCTCGGGATCTATGAGTTCACCTTTGCCGGGCCGGCCTTCCCCCAGGGGCAGCTGATCACCTCGGTGGTGATCTCGGGGATCTGGGTGTCGTTCCTGGTAATCGCCTACGCCGGCCTCATCGTCACGATCCCGCGGGCCGGCGGCGACTACGTCTGGCAGACCAGGATCCTGGGCAGCGGGCTCGGCTTCGTGATGGCGGCCACCGGGTGGTGGTTCATCCTCTGGCTGTGGGCGCCGATCTACGGCAACATCCTGTCGGTCCAGCTGTTCCAGCCATTGTGGGCGACGCTGGGCTGGACCTGGCCGGGCGGCGGGGCCGGCTGGTTCAGCACGCCCACCGGCATCTTCGTGGTCACCCTGATCACGATCGCGCTGGCCGGCCTCCTGGTGTCGCTGGGCATGTCCGGGTACGCGCGGATCCAGAAGTGGTGCTTCGCCGGCGGCGTGGTCGGGTTCGCCGTCGTGGTGATACTGCTGCTGGTCAACTCGCACGCCAGCTTCATCAGCTCGTTCAACCTGGAGGCGAGCAAGCTCTTCGGTGTCGGCAACGCCTACCACGTCACCCAGGCCGCCGCCGCGAATACGAAGATCGCCACCTCGGCGCTGAGCTTCGGCCCGCTGGGCCCGACGATGCTGCTGGTCCCCGCGATGATGTTCTTCATCCTGTGGCCGAACTGGGGTGCCACCCTGTACGGCGAGATCCGCGGGGCGAGCGACTTCCGCCGGGTGTTCACCGGCATGTTCGCGGGCCTGTGGATCACCGTGCTGCTGACCGTCGCCTTCCTGCTGCTGATGGCCAAGACCGTCGGCTGGACCTTCTACCAGAACCTCAACGCGCTGGACTTCAACGGCACGCCGCAGTTCGGCATCTGGCCCTACCCGTTCATGTTCGCGGGCTGGCTGGTGCACAACACCGCGTTCCAGGTGATCCTCATCCTGGTGCTGAGCCTGTGGTTCTTCGGCTGGGTGGGCACCCTGTTCCTGTCCTCCACCCGGGTGATCTTCGCCGCCGCGTTCGACCGGGTGCTGCCCGACCGGGCCGCCGAGGTGTCGGAGAAGCGCAGGGTCCCGGTCTGGTCGCTGATCCTGATGCTGCTGCCCGCTGCCGGGCTGGCGGCGGTCTACGCCTACTCGACCACGTTCCGCAGCTACACGCTGGACGCCACCCTGGTCATCGCGGTGACCTACCTGTTCAGCGCCATCGCGGTGGTGGTGCTGCCGTTCCGCAAGCCGGACCTGTGGCGGGCCTCGCCGGCCAGCAAGATCAAGCTCTTCGGGGTGCAGGTCGTGCCGGTCGCCGGCTGGATCACGATCGGGCTGCTCGGCTTCAACCTCTACGAGTGGCTGTCCGACGGCAAGTACTTCGTCAACAACCGGGACTCGCTGTACTACATGGGCGGGATGTACGTGCTGGCGATCATCATCTACGTCAGCGCCCGGCTGATCCGGCGCAGGCAGGGCATCGATCTCGGCATGATCAACAAGGAAATCCCGGTCGAATAGGAGGCCAGTACGCCGCGCTATGAACGACACCCCAACCCGGGCCAGCGCCGTCATCATCGGGGCCGGCATCGTCGGGAACAGCCTGGCCTACCACCTGGCCCGGCTCGGCTGGCGCGACCTGGTGCTGGTCGACAAGGGACCGATGCCGAACCCCGGCGGCTCGACCGGCCACGCGTCCAACTTCATCTTCCCGATCGAGTACTCCAAGATGATGATGGAGCTGACCGCCGACAGCACCCGGCAGTACACCGAGCTGGGCGTGTTCACCCGCAGCGGCGGGATCGAGGTCGCCAGGACCGGTGCGCGGATGACCGAGCTGCGGCGGCGCTGCTCGGCGGCGAAGGCGTGGGGGATCCCGGCCGAGTTCCTGACGCCCGCCGAGGTGGCCAAGCTGGTGCCCTACCTGGACGCCTCGGTCATCCTCGGCGGCGCGCACTTCCCGACCGTCGGCGTGGTCGACTCGCTGCGCGCCGGGACGCTCATGCGCGAGCGGGCCCAGCAGCTCGGGGCGCTGACCGTGCTGGCCGGCACCGAGGTGCTGGGGATCGGGAAGACCGCGGACGGGCGGGTGGCCGCGGTGCAGACCACCAGCGGCGAGATCCAGGCCCCGGTGTGCGTGGTCTGCTGCGGGGTGTGGAGCCCGCGGATCGCCCGGATGGCCGGGGCGCGCATCCCGCTGACCCCGGTCGTGCACCAGATGATCAGCGTCGGCCCGATCGAGCTGTTCGCCGACACCCCGGGCGAGATCTCCTACCCGATCATCAGGGACGTGGACACCAACATGTACGAGCGCCAGCATGGCGGCGACATGGAGGTCGGATCGTACGCGCACCGGCCGATCATCGTCAGTCCCGATGACATACCGTCCATCGACGAGGCGGTCCTGTCACCGACCGAGATGCCCTTCACCCAGGACGACTTCGACCCCCAGCTCATGCAAGCGCTGGAATTGATGCCGGATCTGCTGGGTGATGAGCGCGCGGGTATCCGTTATGCGATTAACGGGCTTATCTCGATCACGCCGGACGGGCATCCAGCGCTCGGCGAGACACCCGAGGTGCCGGGCCTGTGGTCGGTCGCGGCGAGCTGGATCAAGGAGGGCCCGGGCATCGGGCGGATGGTCGCGGAGTGGATGAGCGGGCAGGTGCCGCCGGCCGACATTCACGAGGCCGACATCGCCCGGTTCTACTCCCACCAGCGGACCAGCGCGCACGTGACCGCGCGGGCCAGCGAGAGCTTCAACAAGATGTACGGGATCGTGCACCCGGCCGAGCAGTGGGAGTCGGGCCGCCCGCTCCGGCTCAGCCCGGTCTACCACCGGGAGCGCGAGCTGGGCGCGGTGTTCTTCGAGACCGCGGGCTGGGAGCGGCCGCACTGGTATGAGGCCAACGCCGGGCTGCTGGAACGCTACGCCGGCGCGGTGCCAGGCCGGGACGGCGAGTGGGACTCGCGCTGGTGGTCACCGGTCATCAACGCCGAGCACCTGGCCATGCGGGAACGGTGCGGGATCGTGGACCTGTCCGCGTTCGCGATCTTCGACGTCACCGGACCGGAAGCCCTTAACACTGTTCAGTCGCTCGCGGTGGCGCAGCTGGATGTCGCGCCAGGCCGGGTGGTGTACACCTCGGTGCTGAACCAGGCCGGCGGGTTCGTGGCCGACCTGACCATCATGCGGCTGGGGCCGGCCCGGTTCCGGGTGGTGACTGGGGGCGCAACCGGGATGGCCGACCTGAAGTGGTTCCGCGACCACCGGCCGGCCGGCGGCGGCGCCGAGATCACCGACCTCACCTCGGCCTGGACCACGCTCGGCCTGTGGGGGCCACTGGCCAGGCAGGTGCTCTCCGCGGCCTGCGACGACGACCTGTCGGCGGCCGGGTTCAGCTTCGCGACCTGCAGGGAGATCGAGGTCGGCGGGGTCAGCGTGCTCGCCTCGCGGATCTCCTACGTGGGCGAGCTGGGCTGGGAACTGCACGTGCCGATGGAGCAGGGCGCCCGGGTGTGGGACACCATCTGGGCGGCCGGCCAGCCCAGCGGGCTCATCGCGGTCGGAATCGGGGTGTACGGCACCACCGGCAGGCTAGAGAAGGGCTACCGCGCCTACGGCGCCGAGCTGGACGCCGGCTACACCCTGGTGGAAGCCGGGATGACCCGGCCCAGGGTCAAGCCGCAGGAGTTCATCGGCAAGGCCGCCTACCTGGAGCAGCGGGAGACGCCGCCGTGCGCGCTGCTGTGCACGCTGACCGTCGACGATCACCGCAGCGCCAGCGGGCAGCTGCGTTACCCGCTGGGCGGCGAGCCCGTCCTCACCACTGACGGCGAGCCGCTGACCGACGCCAAGGGCAGGCCCTCCTACGTGACCAGCGCGGGCTCGGGTCCTTCGGTCGGCAAGCACCTGCTGATGGCCTACCTGCCCGCTGACCAGGCGGTGGCCGGCCGCCAGCTGGCGGTGGAGTACCTCGGCGAGCGGTACCCGGTCACCGTCGCGGTGGCCGGCTCGACCCCGCTGTTCGACCCGGAGAACCAGCGGGTCAGGGCCTGACCGCGATGGAGATCGCGGTCTGCGTGAAGCGGGTCCCGATGGTCGGCGGCAAGATCGTCGTCACCGCGGACGGGCAGGATGTCGACACCCGGATGTCGGGGTTCACGGTCAGCCCGCACGAGGAATGCGCGGTCGAGGAGGCGGTACGGATCACCGAGCGGCTCGGCGGCAGCGTGTCGGTGCTGACGCTCGGGCCGGCGCAGGCCGCCGATCAGCTGCGCGACATGCTGGCACTCGGGGCCAGCCGCGGCGTGCTGCTGGAGACCGACGGCGCCGAGTGGGGCCCGGTCGCCACCGCGGCCGCGCTGGCCGGCCAGCTTCGCGGGGCCGGGCACGACCTGCTGCTGTTCGGCAACGAGGCCGCCGACACCGGCGGCTACCAGGTCCCGGTCCGGGTGGCGCACGCGCTCGGCCTGCCCTGCGCCACCGGCATCAAGAAGATCGGCATAACGGATAGCCGGGTGTCAGCCAGCCGGGAAAGCCGGGGCGGCGAGGAGCTATTCGAGCTGCCTCTGCCCGCGGTGATCTCGGTCCGGGAGGGCATCAACCTGCCCAGGTACCCCTCGCTGCCAGGCCGGCTGCGGGCCAAGCGTGCGGTGATCGAGACGCGTCAGGTGCAGCCGCGGGCCGAAGGGCTGCGCAAGACCGGGCTGCGAGTGCCCGGCGGCGAGACCCGCCGCACGCAGATCCTGGGGCACGGGACGGACGCGGTGCCCGCGCTGGTCCGGCTGCTCGATGAGCTTGGCGTGCTGTCATGACGTGGCCGGCGGCGCGCGCCTCGGCCCGGGCGGCAGCATGACCGTGCTCTGCCTGGTGGAGGCCGACGGCCCCGCTGACGAGGCGGCGCTGGCCGACTCGTCCCTGCGCGCCCTGACCTTCGCGGCCACCCTCACCAGCCCGCCAGCCGCCCCCGCAACCACCGTCCCCGCCACCGGGGCCCCCGCTACCGCCGCCCCCGCCGCCCCCGCAGCCAGCGCCGCCCCCGCCTCAGGAGCGATTCTCGCCTCGTCGATGGTTCCCGCTTCGGGGATGGTTCCCGCTTCGGGGATGGTTCCCGTCTCAGGAGCGGTTCCTGCCTCGGGGACAGCCCCCGCCTCGGGGACGGCTCTCGCTTCGGGGGCGGTTCCCGTCTCAGGGGCGGTTCCCGTCTCGGGGGCGGTTCCCGTCTCGGGGGCGGTTCCCGGCTCAGGGGCGGTTCCCGGCTCAGGGGCGGTTCCCGTCTCCGGGGCGGTTCCCGCTTCGGGGGCAGTTCCCGCCTCAGGAGCGGCCGCCGCCTCGGGGGCGGGCGGCGTGGTGGGTGGGGGAGTCGCGGCGGTCGTGTTCGGTGCGGTGGGCGGGTCGCTCGCGGCCGGGCTGGCCGCGGCAGGCGTGACCGACGTGTACGCGGTGACGGCGGACGGGCTGGACGGGTACGCGCCGCAGGCGTGGGCCAGGGCACTGGCCGCGCTGGCGGACCAGGCGAGCGCGACCGCGGTGCTCGCAGCGGCGACCGATCACGGCAGCGAGGTGCTCGCGCACCTGGGCGCGATCGCCGGACTGCCGGTGGCGGCCCATTGCGTGTCGGCCGCGCGCAGCGGGCCGGGCCGCTACCGGCTGGTCCGCAACCGCTGGGCGGGCAGCCTGCTGGAGGACGCCGAACTGGAGTCCGCCCCCGCCCTGCTGACCGTCGCCACCGACGCGCCGCCGCCCAGCCCGGCCCCGCCCCCAGCAACCGCCGATTCCATGATCGCGGTGAGTTCTGGGGGTGAACAGCGCCAAAAATCACCACGATCACCGAACACCACCGCGGAGCGGGCCGCTGAGGGCACCGTGGGTGAGGGTGGTGTTGCTGATGTTGCTGACGGGACTGCTGGCGGGGTGCGGGTGCGGCCGGTGCGGGCCGTGCTGGCGGATGGTGACCTGACGGTGGCCGCGCGGGAGGTGCCCGACCAGGGCGGGCAGGTCTCGCTGGCGTCGGCCCGGGTGGTGGTCGGCGGCGGGCGCGGCGTCGGCGGCGCGGACGGCTTCGCCCCGCTGGAGGAACTCGCCGCCCTGCTCGGCGGCGCGCTCGGCGTCTCCAGGGTCGTGACCAGCCAGGGCTGGCGGCCGCACCGCCAGCAGGTCGGGCAGACCGGCACCCGCATCTCGCCCCAGCTGTACCTGGCCTGCGGGATCAGCGGGGCGATCCAGCACATGGCTGGCTGCGCCAGCGCCAAGCACATCGTCGCGGTGAACACCGACCCGGACGCGCCGATCATCGCCCGGGCCGATTACGCGGTGATCGGCGATCTCAGCGAGGTGATCCCGGCCCTGCTGGACGCGCTCCGCCAGCGCGCTGCCCGGTCCTGACCAGCAGGGACCGGCCCGGCTGAGGCTGAACCGTAGCCGTCACTCAGGCCATCGGAAAATGCCGGACATGATAGGCATAAATGGTGGAAATCAGCACGCGGTGACCAGGCCAGATCAGCAGGCCGAAGCGCCGGCCGCGACCTCGCCGCGGTCGCGCGGGCGGCTGCGGCTGGCCGTCTGGCTGGTCAGCCTGGGTCAGCTGATGGCGGTCCTCGACGCGACCATCGTGAATGTCGCGCTGCCGCACCTGCAGGCGGGCCTGGGTTTCTCCGCGACCGCGCTGGAATGGGTGATCAACGCCTATTCGCTGTGCTTCGGCGGGCTGCTGCTGCTGGGCGGCAGGACCGCGGACATCCTCGGCCGGCGCCGGGTGTTCGTCGGCGGGATCGCCTTGTTCACGGTGGCGTCCCTGCTTGGCGGGCTCGCGCTCACCCAGTGGTGGCTGCTGGCCGCCCGGGCGGCGCAGGGCATCGGGGCGGCCTTCGCCGCGCCGTCGGCGCTGGCCCTGATCGCCGACACCTTCCCCGGCAAGAAGGAACGGGCGCGGGCGGTCGGCATCTTCACCGCGATCGGAGCGGGCGGCGGCGCGTTCGGCATCCTGCTCGGCGGGATCCTCACCACATTCGTGACCTGGCGGTCGGTGTTCTTCGTCAACGTGCCCATCGGCGCCGTCATCCTGCTGATCGGGCCGCGGGTACTGGGCCAGTCGCGGCCGCACCCGGACAAGTTCGACCTGGCCGGGGCGCTGGCCGGCACCGGCGCCGTCACGCTTTTGGTCTACGGGCTGATCACCGGGGCGACCGACGCCAACGGGGTGGCACACTGGCGGGAACCGGCCGTGATCGCCAGCCTGGCCGCCGCCGCGGCGCTGCTGGCCGCCTTCCTCATCAGGGAGGCCCGCATCTCCTACGCGCTGGTGCCGCTGCGGCTGTTCGCCCAGCGGACCCGGGCGGGGGTGTACCTGATCGCGACCTGCGTGGGCACCGCGATGTTCGGGAACCTGTTCTTCCTCACCCTGTTCCTGCAGCGGGTCTGGGGTTACAGTGCGCTGGCGACCGCCGCCGTGTACATCCCGCCCGCGCTGATGCTGACCGCCGGGGGGCCGGTCTCGTCCCGGCTGGTCACCAGGACAGGGACCAGGCGGCTGATCCTCATCGGCCTGACCGCGGCCGCTGCCGGGATGTACGGCATGTCGCTGATGGGCGAGCACGGCCACTACCTGACCTCGATGCTCGCGCCGACCGTCATCGGCTACGCCGGGCTGGGGCTGACCGGGGCGCCGCTGATCACCGCGGCGCTGGCCCGGGTGCCCGAAGGCAACAACGGGGTGGCCTCGGGCATCTACACGACCGCCCGGCAGCTGGGCGGGGCGACCGGGCTGGCCGTGGTCGGGACCGCCGCCTGGGCGGTGGTGGCCAGCACGGTCTCGACGGCCAGGCCAGGGGCGGTGTTCGGCGACCCGGGCACGCCCGCGGCGGTCGTCCGGCAGGCCATGACGGCCGGGGCCGACCGGGCTTTCCTGGCCGCGTCGGTCCTGGTCGTGATCGCGCTGATCGTGGCGGTGGTGACGATCAGGAACGAGCCGCGAGCCTCCGGCTAACCCGGCTCGGGCCGGGCCGTCAGGCAGCAGCCCGCGTACGCGCCCCTGCCGCGGTTGATCACGGTCATGTCCGAGTCGTTCCTCGCCGCCCGGATGTAGATCCCGCCGTAGCCGCTGACCACGGTAAAGACGCCCCAGACGGTGGTCCACGGGATCAGCTCGCCGGTCTCGTCGGGGAACAACTCGGCCGCGGGCCTGACCCGGCGCTGGATCACCGACGACCCGGCGAACGCCTGCTCCAGCTGGTCACGCCAGCGCCGCGGGCTGGTGGCCACGTGCCAGCCGAGCACGATGCCCTCGCCGCCGTGCAGCATGTTCGGCTTGAGCACCAGCTCGCCCTGGTGGGCGACGGCGTACTCCATCAGGTCGGTCTCGCTGCCGTCGGCCAGCGTGACCGGCCCTGGCCTGACCGCCCTGGTCCAGGGCACGATCGCGTCGATGCTGGCCAGCTCGCTGCTGCTGAACAGGTGCCGGTTGCGGTGCTCGGACAGCATCGCCAGCGCGCCCTTGCTGGTGAACAGGTCGGAGTCCAGCGGCGCGAACAGCTTCACCTCGCCCCGCGCGGCGGCGTCGAGGATCGGCCCGAACAGCTCGGGTGCCTGCGGTGACTCCATCAGGTACTCGATCATGAACATCCGGGCGATCACGTCCACCGGGCGGCCGTCCAGCCAGACCCGGCCCCCGCGCAGCTTCAGTTCGCCCAGGTGGCAGGCGTGCGCGTCCAGCCCCAGCTTGCGCCACCGGGCGGCCAGCAGGTGCATGTAGTGGCCGAGCTTGTTGTGGTAGCTGCTGGGCCAGTCGGTGACCGCGACGAACGGGAACGAGCCTGGCGCGAAGCCGGTCTCGGTGAGCAGGTCACCGACCTGCTCCCGCATCGTGTCGACGTAGCCCAGCCGGTGCGTGGCGGCGAACTCGGCGAGCACCGGGTGCTGGAGCAGCGCCCGGCACATGTCGGCGTTTTCCATCCCGCCCAGGGCGCTGCCGAGGTTGAGCTCAAGCAGGTGGAATCCGGTCTCGTCGGCGTAGAGGTCGGCCCGGGCCTGACCGCTGGTCGGGGCCGAGCGGTCGCGCATCAGGGCGCCGACATAGGTCTCGTTCGCGCCGACCGCACGGGCGAACGCGGCGAAGTCCCCGGCGAACATCCGGTCGGGCAGGCTGACCAGGGCGGCCCGTACCGTCTCCACGTCCCGGTACAGCCGCTCCTGCTCGGCGTGCGAGAGGAACACCGGGCGGGGCAGGTACCTGCGGCCCGGCGGCTGGAAGGCGTTGAGCAGTTCCGTGTCGGGCAGGTCGCCGAGCAGGTCAGCCGCCCGCAGGCCCCGGCTGGTGACCTCGGCCAGGTACTTGGATGTCAGCTCGGCCCGGTTCATGCCCGCGGCCCCGTGCTCTCCTGGCTGACCAGATCCCGCAGCCTGCGCCGCAGTACCTTGCCCTGCGGGTTGCGGGGCAGTTCCGCTACCACCTCCAGCCGGTCCGGCCAGTACAGGTCGGTCATCTGCTGCCCGGCCAGGTAAGTGGTCAGCTCCGCCAGGCTTGGCGGCCGGGCGGCGGGCACGACCACCGCGCAGACCCGGTCGGCCTCAGGCGCGGCCGGGTCCGGGTAGCCGACCAGCACCACCTCGCTGACCGCCGGGTGTTCGGAAAGCACCGTCTCGACCTCCAGAGCCGGGACCTTCAGCGCGCTGGACCGGATGATCAGGTCGGCCCGGCGGCCGGTGATCCGGATGCCGCCGCACCCGTCCGGGCGGGCCATGTCGCCGGTGTCGAACCATCCGTCGTCGTCCAGGCATGCCTGGTAGGCCTCGCGCTGCCCCAGGTACCCCAGGCACTGCGAGGCACCCCGGGTCAGCAGCCTGCCGACCTGCTCGCCGGGCATGGCGTCGATCCGCACCTCGGTCCACTCCACCGGCGAGCCGTCACTGCGGGCGGCCCAGCCAGGCGGGTCGGCTGCCCGGGTAATAGTGATCGCGCCGCACTCGGTCATGCCGAAATTCGAGTCAAGCCGTATTCCCAGCACGTTCCTGACCGCCCCGACCAGGTGCGGCGGTATCGGCGCGGAGCCGGAGTTGAGGCAGCGCAGCGTTGAGATATCGCGGGGCGATTCGCGCTGGGCGGCGACGATGCCCTTAACGAAAATAGGGGCGGCGAAAACCAGGGTGACGCCGTGCGCGGCCACTAGGTCGAGCAGCAGGTTCATGTCCATGCTGTCCTGCATGACACAGGTCGCGCCGATCGACACCGACATGCAGATGGCATAGGCCGAGCCGGCCAGGTGCGCGAGGAAATGCGGTATCAGGACGACGTCATCGGTGCCGAGCTGGTAGATATCGGAAAACGTGCGGCTGGCCGCGAACAGCGTATTGAACGTGTGCGCAACGCCTTTCGGCTGCCCGGTCGTCCCGGAGGTGAACACCAGCAGCGCCACGTCGTCGGCGGCGGGCCCGGGCAGCCCGGCGACCGGATGGCGGCCTTCCCACGGCGTGCGGACGAAGAACTCGGTGAAGTCGACGGCGCCGGTCGCCGCGGCATCCCCGACGACCACCCGGTGCGCGAGGCTGTCCGGCGCGACCTCCAGCAATCGCTTGCCGTAGTCGGTGCCCGCGTACTGCCCTGCCACGATGCAGACCTTCGCGCCGCTGGTGCGCAGCACGTACCCCAGTTCCCGTTCGCCCATCGCCGGGATCAGCGGCGCGACCACCGCGCCCAGCCGCATGCAGGCGAGGTACAGCGGCATAAGCATCCACCAGTTAGGCAAATGCGCGACGACAACGTCACGCTTGGTAACGCCAAGTTCGAGCAGCGCGCCGGCGAATCTATCGGTTATTACCGTTAGCTCGCTATAGCTTACCGTGCGTTTATGTTCGCCATTCTGGTATGCGATGATGGCGGGTGAGTCCGGCCGCTGGCTGGCCGCCCGCCGCAGGTCGTCGAGAAAGGTCTCGGCGCGCCACCAGCCCCGCTGGTAATATCCGGCAGCCGACGAGGGGTCGACGGGGATGAGGCTGTCCCACATGGCTACCCCAATCATCAGTTCTGATTACGCTACGCCCGTTTCAGGCACATGTCAGTGCCGACGTTAGGCGGCCCCGATACAGAACTAATGTGCTGCCGATACAGGCCCGATACGCCCGCGCACCCCGGGATCGGGTCAGCGCCCTGGTCAGGCGGCGGCTCTGGCTGCCCGGGGGTTGCCGCGGCCTGGGTCTGGCCCCGGCGCCTACCGGGCTGGGGCGCCTACCGGGCTGGGCGCCTACCGGGCTGGGGCGTTTCGGGCTGGGGCACCTTCCGGGCTGGGCGGCGCCAGCCGGATCAGCGCCTGACCAGGATGGGGCCGGTCAGGGCCGGCCGGGGCGCCGCCCTGGCCTCAGCCCGGCGCGAGCCGCCAGGTCAGCACCTGGCCCGAGGTGCCGGCTGGCGGGCCGAACACGCTGGTCAGATAGCGGCCCAGCGGCGACGCCGCGGTGGTGACGGCCACCACGGCGGCCGGCTTCCATTTGCTGAGGTCGGCGCGGACCTGCGCGGCTGACGGGACCGGACCTGGCGTCGCGCCGGACCAGAGCGCGTCCAGGTACCTTGTCGTCACCGTCTGGCCCTCTCGGCCCGCCCGCGACTGCCTGCCCTTCCCGTCCGGCGAGATGAAGTCACCGCCGATCATCGAGTCCGGCTCCGCGGTGACCGCCTGCCAGCGCAGCGGCGCGGTCAGCAACCCCCAGGCGACGGGCACGACCAGGACCCGGGCCCGCGGCCCTAGCTGCAGCCGGCTGAAGGTGGCCTGCCAGCCGGCCGGGACGGGGGTGGGGCGGGTGACGTGGTAAGGCGCCGGGATGACCGGCAGGATGGCCAGCGCGGCGGCCGCCACCGGTAGCCAGCCCGCCACCGGTAGCCAGCCCGCCACTGGCAGTCTGCCCGTCAGCCGCCAGCGGGCCTGCCGGGCGGCCAGCGGCAGTCGGACGGCCTGCGGCCGGTGGGCAGTCTGTGGCGGGTAGGTAGTCTGCGGCGAGTGGACAGCTTGCGGCGGGTGGACAGCTTGCGGCCGGTGGGGCCACCGGGCGGCCAGCGGGCTGGCCCAGTCGATCGCGAACGCGAGCGCCGCCGCGGCCACCCCGTCGGCCATGATGGCCAGCCGGTCCGGCAGCGCACCGCTGAGCCCGGGCAGCTCCCGCAGCCAGTGCCAGGGCAGCAGGTATCCGGGGTAGCTGAGCCCGTGCAGCGTCACGGTCTGAGCGCCGAGCGAGCAGAGTTCCAGCACCAGGACCGTCACCGCGGCGACCCGGACCGGCAGCACCCGCCAGCAGGCAACCGTGATCACGATCAGCACGGCGATCAGCGGCCAGCCCAGGTAGGCCAGGTACTCGGTGTCGGGCTGCGGGTAGTGCGCGGCGGCGGCCGCGCTGGCGCTGGTGTGCAGCAGCACCGACCTGGCCGGGGTCACGAACGCGGTCGGCAGGCTGCGCAGGTAGGCGATCTGCCCGTGGAACCTGATGTAGGGCGGCGCGCCGCTGCCGCGCAGCGAGGCCGCGTGGAACTGCACCCACAGCCCCCTGGCCGACAGCGCCAGCGCCGTCGCGGCGGCGGCGGCCAGGCCCGGCAGGCCGGAGCGGGCCCGGCTGAGCGCCGCCCTCGGCCGGCTCGCGGTCAGGACCGCGACCAGTATCAGCGCCGCGATAGCGGTGTCGATCAGCAGTTCCTCGCCGCAGAACAACTGGGCCGCGGTGAGCAGGCCGAGCCAGAGCCCGGTACGGACGCCGCGGCCCTGCCCGGTGGCCAGCCGCAGCAGCGCGTCGATGATCAGCGGCGGCAGCACCGCGAACTGCATGTGGTAGTGCCCGATGCCGGAGTTCACCAGCGCCGGGGAAAACCCGTAGAGCACGCCGCCCAGCGCCGCCGCGGGCAGGCTGACACCACGGCGGCGCAGCACCGCGAACAGGCTGGCGGCCGAGCCCGCGAACCCGGCGGTCAGCGCCAGCGTGAGACTGACCTGCGGGCCTGCCAGCAGCGTGACCGGGGTCAGCAGCACGCCTGGCAGCAGGAACGAGGTGTTCCACATCAGGTTGACCCCGTGCGGCGGGTTCATCGCAGTGGTGACCAGAGCCGGCAGCCTGCCGTGCGCGACCGCGGTCGCGCTGTAGCGCAGGAACCAGGTGAACTGGTCCACGTCGTGCAGGTCGCCGTGCTGGGCCCGGCCGGCCGGGGCGGCCCACAGATGCCCGGTCACCGCGAGCGCGCCGAGCAGGTAGCCGCCCAGGACCAGCCACGGTGCCACCCGGGCGGCCAGGCTGGCCCGTCGGCCGGCGGAGTCGCCGGCGGGCATGGTGTCTTTGGCGGAAACGGTGTCGCCGCGCACGGTGTCGCCGCGCACGGTGTCGCTGGGCACGGTGTCGCTGGGCACGGTGTCGTCGGCGGGCACCGTTCTGGCGGGCACGGTGTCGGTGGCGGGCACGGTGTCGCTGGGCGCGGTGTTTCTGACGGGGCCGGTCCGGGGCCGCGGGTCCTGGGCGGGCGGCGCGGTGTGCCGGCCGGGGTCGGCGGTGCTCACTGGCGCTGCCACAGCGTGACGGTCATGCCGCGGAAGTGCTGGTGCGCGGCGAGCCTGAACTGGCGCCGCAGCTCAGCGCCTTCCTGGCGGGTCACCCCGGCCAAATGATCCGATGGCGACCGGCCGATCACCCAGATCCGCTGGTAGCTGAGCATCAGCGCGCTGATCTGCGGCAGCGGCTTGTCGATGCCGTTAAATGTGCCGGACCTGGCCGGCGGCACCGCCATCGCGAAGTCGGCGACGTCGCGGAACTGTGCCGGGTAACCCAGCCTGGCCTTACGGAAGAACGCGCTGAAGAACAGCGCCCCGTCGCCCGGCCTGGCGTGCGCCGCCAGGTAGCGAGCCGGCGAGCCGAAGTCGAACATCCGGGCCTGCGTGGTGCGGACGTGATGCTGCGGGCCGAGTTGCAGCAGCAGCGCGGCCAGGCAGACCGCCACGCCAGGCACCGGGCCCAGGAGGGGGCTGCGGGCCAGCCTGGCCAGCCAGCGCCCGGCCCGGGCGAGACCGCCGCCGGCCAGCAGGGCCGCGCCGGCCTCGCCGTAGAGGACGTAGCGGTCGACGTAGTAGGGCCGCGCGACCAGCGACTCGGCGATCAGCGCCGCGGCGGGCAGCACCAGCAGCGGCAGCGCCACCGACGGCAGGTTCAGGCCGCCGCGGCGCCACCACGGCCCGCCGCGCTCGGGCAGCACGGCGATGACCGCGCACGCCACCAGGATCACGGCGACCAGGGTGGTTACCCCGAAGTAGTCGCGCAGCAGCACCCGGAGGGCGGGCAGGCCGGGGCGGCGGATCCAGGCGACCGCTCCGTCCTGCCGGGAGCTGAGCAGCAGCAGCGGCACGACCAAGGCCGCGCCCGCCGCCGCGGCGGCCGCCCAGTGTGCCGCGGCCCGCAGCCGGCCCCTGGCCAGCAGCACGGTCGCCGCGTGCGCCAGCAGGACCAGCAGGGCCATCTCGTTCAGGTATCCCGACACCGCTATTAGCACGGCGTAGCCAGCCCACCAGCGGGCGGCGCGGCCAGCCGGGGGGCCGGCCCGCTCGGCGTCCACGGCCCGCAGCAGCAGCAGCGTCAGCCCGGTCACGGCCGCGAACACCAGCGGGTACGAGCGCGCGGTCTGCGCGTAGTAGCTGATGGCCGGCGGCAGTGTCATGATCAGGCCGGCGAACAGCCCGGCCAGGGCCGAGCCGGTGAGCCGCCGGCCGATCAGCGCCACCATCGCCGCGGCGCCGGCCAGCGCGAGCACCGAGGGGACGCGCATCGCGACCGGGCTGGTGCCGACCGCCATCCAGCCATGCATCAGCAGGTAATACAGCCCGTGCACGGCGTCGACGTGGCGGAGCAGGTGCGCGAGCTGGCGCAGGCTGAGCAGCGCGGCCCAGCGGGTGGCGACCTCGTCGTTGCCCATCGCCGAGTCCCGGGCCAGCCCCCACAGCCCGAGCGCCGCCATCGCCGCGGCGGCCAGGCCGGGCGGCGCGAGCGCGACCGCCAGCCGGGCAGCCCGGCCGCGGCCTGGACCGGCGCGGCCGGCGGTATCGGCGGCGCTGGCGGGGGAGGCGGCGCTGGCGGGGGAAGCAGTGCCGACCGGGCCAGCGGGGCCGTCCGGCGGGCGAGCCTCGTCGGCGGTCCCTGGGTCGCGGTGCCTGGGGTCGGCCGGCCTCATGGCCGGGCGGGCACGTCGCGTGCGGCGCTGTCGCGTGCGGGGCTGTCGGGCGCGGGGCCGTTGGCGTCGCCCGCGGAAGCGTCGAATGTCTGCTGCCAGCGCTGCGGGGAGGTGAACTCCGCCGCCGCCGCCCGGTAGCTCTCGGCCAGCCGCGACCAGTCCCGGACCAGCCGGGTGTGCAGCCGCAGGCTGCGCAGCGCCAGCGCACGGAACAGCTTCGGGTCCCGCTGGTACCACGCGGTGCTCGCCCCGTCAGCCGCCGACACCAGCGCGCTGTCCAGGTTGGACAGCAGCCACCAGGTCGCGTCCTGGTAGGGCAGGGCCACCTCGGGACGCTGCCCGGCCTGCTCGCGGGGTGCCTTCAGCTGGCGCAGCGCCCCGGCCGCCGCCTTCCTGAACAGGCCGATCTTGTTGGCCGGCGGGACGGGCTCGCGGCCCTTCTTCGGCGGCCTGCGCCGCCGGGCCAGCGGGAACCGCTCGATGTCGGTCTCGCGGTTGGCGTCGCTGAACCGCAGCCGCAGCTCGTTCAGCTGGCCCATCTTGCCGAGCAGGTCACGGTGCAGGTGCCCGGGGCCGGCCAGCACGTCCTCGATGGCCAGCAGCCGCAGCGCCGCCGTCGAGTACTGCATCGACAGCAGGTGCTGGATCTGGGTCTCGGCGATCTCACCGACCAGGCGGCCGCCGCGGTCGTAGGGCGAGTGCAGCAGCGCGGTGACCACCCGGTTGCGCACGTGGTAGTACGCCTGCCAGTCCAGCGCGTCGGTCTTGTCCTGCCAGGGCACGTGCCAGGCCGCGACGCCCGGCATCGACACCGTCGGGTAGCCGGAGCCGCGCGCCCGCAGCCCGTACTCCGCGTCATCCCACTTGATGAACACCGGCAGCGCGAGCCCGATCTCCTCGATGACCCGCACCGGGATCAGGCACATCCACCAGCCGTTGTAGTCAGCGTCGACCCGGCGGTGCAGCCACGGGGTGTGCCGCAGGTTCCTGCGGCCGAAGTCGTGCCGGTGCTTGGTCTGCGGCGCCGGGCCCCACCACCACCGGTAAGGCGCGACGGTCTCGCCGAAGGCGTGCAGCACCGACCGGTCATACAGGCTGAACATGTGCCCGCCGACGATCGTGGGCCGCCGGGCGAAGTCGGCGAAGGTCACCGCGCGGACGATGCCCTCCGGCTCCAGCTTGATGTCGTCGTCGAGCAGCAGCAGGTAGTCGCTGGCGCCCGCGCGCCTGGTCTCGTCCATGGCCCGGGCGAACCCGCCGGAGCCGCCCAGGTTGCCCTGCTCGATGACGGTCAGCCGGTCACCGAGGCCCTTGGCCGCGTCAGCGAAGTCGGGATGCCTGCGGACCTTCTCGGTGCCCTGGTCGACCACGTAGACCGCGTCGATCAGGGCCAGCGCGGCTGCCGCCTCGCCCAGCGTGCGCAGCGTCTCGACCATGAAATCGGGCCGGTTGTAGGTGGTGATGCCGATGCTGATCCGCCCGGCCCGCGCCGCGCCTGGTGCCGCCGCCCAGTCCGCCTCCACCAGCCTGGCCCCGTCCGGCCCCGCGACGATGTCGAACCAGTACCAGCCGCCGTCGATGAACGGGGTCAGCGGCAGCGTGCACTGGACCGTTTCCGGCTCGCCGGTCACCGTCTCCATCGTCGCCACCATGTGGCTCAGGCCCTTGGCGGTGGAACGGTAAATGATGATCGTGGCCTCGCCAGCCAGCCGGACCCGCAGCGTGACGGAGTTCACGGTGCTCCACCGGCGCCAGTAGCTGGCCGGGAAGGCATTGAAATAGGTCGCGAACGAGACCCGCCGCCCGGCGCTGATCTCGGCGCTGTGGCGCGGCCCGGCCTGCCCCGGCAGGCCCGGCCGCAGGCTGGTGCCGAACCGGATGCTCGACTGCGCCTCGCCGACCGCCGCGTTGGCAGCCGGGGTCGTGGTGGTGATCGCCTTGGTCTTCAACAGCGACTGGGTCAGCAGCTCTGAGGCGAGCTCGGCCGCGCCGCGGTCCATGTTGGTCTCGACGTACAGCGGGGCGATGTCCAGGTCCTCGCTGGGGAAGATGATCCGCTGCAGGACCCGCAGCCCGGCGCCGCCGTCCGCCGCGCCGGGCGCGCCCGCGCCGCCGGTCATGCCCGCGCCCCGGTCAGCGGGACCCGGCTGGCGAAGTGCGGCCGGATGCGGTTGTCGTACATGTTCAGTGC
Source organism: Streptosporangiaceae bacterium (assembly GCA_036558005.1). GTDB lineage: Bacteria > Actinomycetota > Actinomycetes > Streptosporangiales > Streptosporangiaceae > DATBGO01. Next base: position 24,377 of record DATBGO010000011.1, read on the forward strand.
GGACGCGATGGCCATATGCATATCCAGGTATTTGTAGGTGCCCAGGCGGCCGCCGAACAGCACGCCGGGCTCGCGCTGCGCCATCTCCCGGTAGGCCTGCAGCCTGGTCCGGTCCTGGGCAGTGCTGATGGGGTAATAGGGCTCGTCGCCGCGGCCGGCGAAACGCGAGTACTCGCGCATGATCACGGTCTTGTCCGCCGGGTACCAGTCCCGCTCGGGGTGGAAGTGCCGGAATTCATGGATCCGGGTGAACGGCACGTCCTCGTCGGCGTAGTTCATCACCGGCGTGCCCTGGAAGTCCCCGGTGGCCAGCACCTCGGTGTCGAAGTCGAGGGTGCGCCAGCCCAGGTCCCCGGCGGCGTAGCCGAAGTAGGCGTCGATCGCGCCGGTATAGACGACCGGCACGGTACCGGCCAGGCTGGCGCGCATCGAGCTGAAGTCGGTGCCCAGCCTGACCTCGATGCGCCGGTGATCGACCATCCGCTCGAGCCAGGCCGTGTAGCCGTCGGTCGGGAGCCCCTCGAAGGTGTCGCTGAAGTAGCGGTTGTCGAAGGTGTACCGGACCGGCAGCCGGGTGATGATCTCGGGCGGCAGGTTGGCCGGGTCGGTCTGCCACTGCTTGCGGGTGTAGCCGCGGATGAACGCCTCATACAGCGGCCGGCCGATCAGCGACACCGCCTTCTGCTCCAGGTTGCCGACGTCGTCCGCGGCCACCTCGGCGGACTGCTCGGCTACCAGCGCCCTGGCCTGGCCGGGGGACAGCGCGGCGCCGAAGTAGGCGCAGATGGTGCCCAGGTTGATCGGCAGCGGGTAGACCTGGCCCTGGTAGACCGAGAACACCCGGTGCTGGTAGCCGGTGAACGAGGTGAACCTGTTCACGTACTCCCACACCCGCGCGTTGGAGGTGTGGAACAGGTGCGCGCCGTAGCGGTGGATCTCGATCCCGGTCTGCGGCTCGCGCTCGCTGTAGGCGTTCCCGCCGATGTGCTGGCGCCGCTCGACGACCAGGACCCGCAGGCCCAGGTCACTGGCGCAGCGCTCGGCGATCGTCAGCCCGAACAGGCCGGACCCGACGACCGCGATATCGGCGCTCACGTGGTCACTGGCTCGCGGCGGAGCCAGCCCTGCGCCGTCTCGGTGCCCGGCCACTCGTCGGCGTACTCCCACCGCGGCGGCTGCGGCCTGGCCAGCAGCGCGGGGACCTGGCCCTCCGGCCCGGCGTAGCGGGCCACGACCGGCCGGTAGACAGCGCGCCGCAGCCACCACGGGATCAGCCGGTAGCCGCCGCGGACCAGCACGTTGCGCAGGCACTGCACGGAAGAGGTGAACCCGCGGCGGCGGAACTCGCGCTGCAGCGCCAGTTCCGAGCGCAGCAGCCGGATGCCGCCGCGCCGCTTGAACGCCCTGGTGCCGACCCGGTAGAACACCAGCGGCTCGGCCACGTTGACCGCGCGGGCCCCGCGCTGCAGCATCCGGGCGAACAGCGCGTAGTCCTCCATCAGCGGCAGGTCGCCGTAGCCGCCGGCCGCGACCACGGCCTGCCGCCGGTACACCACGGTCGGGTGGTTGAACGGGTCGTGCATCCGGGCGTAGCTGCCGATCCGGCCCGGGCCGGTGGGCGGCACCCGCTGCCCGAGGATGTCGTCGGTGTCCGCGCCGAACTCGAGCAGGCCGGAGCCGACGATGTCGGCGTCCGCGATCAGCGGCAGCTCGACCTCGAACCGGTGCGGCATCGCGACGTCGTCGGCGTCCATCCTGGCGACGACGTCGAACCAGCTGGCCGCCAGGCCGCGATCGAGGGCGGGCCCGAGGCCCGCGTTGTCGGTCAGGGTGACCAGCGTCACCGGGACCGGGCTGGCCGCGCGGATCTCGTCCAGGCAGGTGGCCAGGCCGGGGCCGACCGGCCCGTCCCGGACGATGACCACCTGGTCGGGCCGCACCGTCTGATCGTCGACCGCGCTGCGGTAGGCCCGCCGCAGGTAGTCCGGCCGGTCGCCGGCGTAGACCGGGAGCAGCAGCGTGAATGGCTCACGCATCAGGTCTGAACTCGCCTTCTGTCTGTGGGCAGATGCGCGCGGCCAGATCAGCGAAGCACTCAGCCAGGGATCTGGGACAAACCAGAGCCCCTCGCGCGGAACTAGAACTTAGGGGCGCATTCCGAATTCCGGCCTGCGGCGGCTTGTACGACCGCCGGCCAGCTGGTGAACGCTGGATAACGATCGGTTCCGCGGATTTGCGCCGGATTACTGTCGGCTTCGGTGGTCCTCGCGCCGGACGAGGCGCCGTGTCCCCGATCCGCGACCGTAGACTCCCGAGGTGTCCAGGTTGGCAGCTCCGAAGGTGTTCCTGCACATCGGCGAGCCGAAGACAGGAACGACGTTCCTGCAGCAAGTGATGTGGCGTAACCGGGCCGAGCTGACCGCTGCGGGCATCGTGCTGCCCGGGCATCACCCGCAAGATCATTACCGGGCCCAGCAGGACCTGCGCGGGATCGCGAAGATGGCGACCGACCCGGCGGCGGACTGGGCCGGTGAGTGGGACATCCTGGCCCGCGAGGCGCGGCAGGCGGGCGGGACCGCGGTCATCTCACACGAGCTGTTCTGCGCCGCTGACGCCGGGCAGGCCGCGCGCGCGGTACGGGCGCTGCGGCCGGCCGAGGTACACGTGATCCTCACCGTGCGCGACATGGCCACGCTGCTGCCCGCCGAATGGCAGGAAACCGTCAAGCACCGCAGCACCCAGGGCTGGGAGGACTGGCTCGCCGACGTGATCGACCGCGAGTCGGGCGCGCCGGACCGGCGGCAGTACTGGTTCTGGCGGGTGCACGACACGCTGGAGATCGCCCGGCTGTGGGCCGGGCAGGTGCCGCCCGGGCGGCTGCACGTGATCACGGTCCCGCCCCGCGGCCTGGACGACGGGATGCTGTGGCAGCGGTTCGCTTCCGTCCTCGGCATCGACCCGGCCAGCGCGGACATCACCCGCGCCCGGCCGAACGCCTCACTCGGGATGGCCGAGGTCGAGTTCCTGCGCCAGCTCAACCAGGCGCTGCACGATGAGGTGCCGGACTGGTTCTACATGTGGAACGTGAAGGAGACGCTGGCTCACCGGGCGCTGGCCGCCCGGCCGCGGGAGGGCAGGCTGATCCTCCCGGCCGGCCGGGAGGACTGGGCCGCCGCGCAGGCACAGGCCCTCAGCACCGGGCTGGGCGGCGGCGGCTATCACATCGCCGGCGACCTCGGCGAGCTGGTGCCCAGGACCGCGGACCAGCCCGCGGCCAGCCCGTCCGCCCAGCCGCACGCGCGGGTGCTGGACGCGGCGGTGGCCGCGGCGGCCGCCCTGGTGGTGCATCAGTACCGCAAGGAGCACCCGGCTGCCCGGCCGCAGCGCAGCCAGCCCGGGCAGCACCGCGGGCTGGCCGCCAGGGTGGAGTCGACGGTCGCGGCCTCGCCCCGGCTGAAACGGACCGTGCGCGAGCTGAGCAACCGGCACCGGTCAGTGCGCGGCCTGCGCATCCTGACCTGGCGGGCGCTGGAGAAGTCGCGGGCGAGGAGAAATTCCTAGCATGCCGGAAGGACACGGCCCGCCGCCCGCCGCTCACGCCCGCCCCCGGGTGCTCGCGGTCGTGGTCACCTACAACCGCCGGGACCTGCTGATGGAAGCGCTGGCCGCCGTGCAGCGGCAGAGCCGGCCGCCCGACGGCGTGATCGTGGTCGACAACGCCTCGGCCGACGGGACCGCCGAGGCGGTGCGCTCGCGGTACCCGGACGCCCGGCTGGTGCAGGTCCCGCGCAATACCGGCGGCGCCGGCGGGTTCGCCTGCGGCATCGCGCTCGCGCTGGCCGGCGGCGCGGACCTCATCTGGCTGATGGACGACGACACCGTGCCGGTGACGCACGCCCTGCTGGCGCTGCTGGCCGCGCGCGGCTCGCACCCGGGCAAGCCCGCGCTGGTCGCCAGCCGGGTGGTGTGGACCGACGGGCGGGCGCACCCGATGAACACCCCGCGGGCCAAGCCGTTCGCCGGCAAGGCGGAGTGGCAGGCCGCGGCCGAGGCCAGGTGCGTGCCGATCAGGTCGGCGTCGTTCGTCTCGATCCTGGTCGACGCCGGGGTGTGCCGGCAGTGCGGGCTGCCGCAGGCAGACTATTTCCTGTGGAACGACGACTTCGAGTTCACCACCCGGCTGCTGCGCGGCAACACCGGCCTGCTCTGCCCGGCCAGTGTCGCGGTGCACAAGACCCGGGTGTTCGGCGCCGCCGACGCCGACCCGGGCCCGCGGTTTTTCTTCGAGGTGCGCAACAAGATCTGGATGCTGCGCTCGGGGGTGCCGCTCGCCCCGGCCGAGCGGATCCTGTACGCGGGCTCGACGCTGCGCCGCTGGGCCCGCACCTTCGCCCGTTGCCGCGGCCGGAGGATACTGCTGTCGTCGCTGGCCCGTGGGGTGGCGGCCGGGCTGCGGACCAGCCCGCGCCCGGCACTGCAGGTGCTCGCGGCGGCCGGGCTGACGCTGCCCGATGGCGACGGCGCGCCGGGCGGCCCGGCAGCCGAGCCGGTAAGATCACAGCCCCGGCTCAGCTGATTGGCAGGTGCGGTCTGTGGCTACCGTGAGCTTCCGATACATCGTGGACGACGTGGACGCGTCGATCGCGTTCTACTGCCAGCACCTCGGGTTCACCGAGGAGATGCACCCGGCGCCGATGTTCGCCATGCTCCGGCGCGGCGACCTGCGCCTGCTGCTGAGCTCGCCGGCCGGTCCCGGCGGGCCCGGCGGCGGGTCGCAGGCCATGCCGGACGGCACGGTGCCCAGGCCCGGCGGGTGGAACCGGATCTCGCTGGAGATCAGCGGCCTGGACGAGCTGGTCGAGCGGCTGCGCGGCGCGGGCGTGCGCTTCCGCAACGAGATCGTCACCGGGGTCGGCGGCCGGCAGATCCTGCTCGACGACCCGTCAGGGAACCCGGTAGAGCTGTTCGAGCCCTACCGCTGACCCCGGCCGCTGCAATAGGTGTCATTTCCCCCTTGTATCCGGGCGGCACAGGCGTAAGGTCCGGTCAGGAAACAACGGACCGGGGAGGAACCATGCCGTTGTTCGGCCGCAAGCGCGAGCCCGAAGAGTGGGCCGGACCGACCGTGACCGGCCTGGCCGAGCACGCGGCCAGCCAGGGCTGGGACCAGCTGCCTGCCCGCCCGTTCGACGGTTATCTCGAGGACGCGGTGCACGAGGTCGCCCGGGTGCTGTACCACGGGCGGCCGCCTTTCACCTATTTCCGGCCCGGCCGTTCCTCCTTCCAGGACGCCTGGGGCGGCACGGCTGACGGCATGCGGTTCGCCGTGGCCAACGCCTGGACCAGCATCTCCGATGACCTGAAGCCGATGTCGGTGTGTGCCCTGGAGATACCGGCCCCGCTGAACATCCTGCAGATCCGGCCAGCCTCCTACCCGCCGTTCGGGTTCGGCTGGCCGGTGCCGGTCAACCCCGGCTTCGACAGCCAGTTCACCGTGCTGGCCAGGGACGGCAACGCCGCGCTCGCGGTGCTGACGCCGGAGGTCCGTGAGCTGATCGCGGCCAGCGGCGACTGGATCTTCCTGGCCGAGCGGCAGCGGTTCGCGTGCCTGACCCTGACCCCGTTCGGATCCGCCGACGAGGTGGTGGCCCGGGTCGGGCAGGTCCGCGCGATCTACGCGGCCATCCCGGCCGCCGCGCCGCGGCCCTAGCGGGTATCAGCCGGCCAGCCGGCCCAGCAGGCCGCGGCGCCACTGCTCGGTCTGCCGGACCTGGTTGAAGGTGAACACGTGCAGCCCGCGGACGCCGGACGCGGGAGCGGTGAGCGCGGCGCCGGCCCGGTCCAGCAGCCGCTGCGGGTGGTAGCCGCCAGGCGTGCCCGCGCGGACGAACCACTCCTTGTGCCCGGACGCGAACCTGGCCGACTCGCCGACCCCCGCCTTCGCCGCCATCCGCAGCAGCCGGGCCCGCTCCACCGGGCCGGCCAGCCCGACGTACAGCGGCAGCGTCACCCCGCGGGCCCGCACCCTGGCGATCCACTTGCGCAGCACGGCCGGGTCCAGGCACAGGTTGCTGACCAGGTAGCTGGCCTGGTGCCGCTTGTCCCACATGGCCTGGATGGTGATGTCGTCCTCGATCCTCGGGTGGCTCTGCGGGTAGCCGGTCACGCCCAGCTGCGGGAACGGCCGGCCCATCGCGGTCAGCTGGTCGATCAGCGACAGCGCGCTGTCGAACCGGCCGGCCGGCGGGTCGGCGTCCCCGGCGGGCACGAACACGTCCTGGATGCCCGCCGCGGTCAGCCGGGCGGTGATCTCGGCCAGGTGCGCGTCGTCCCTGACCAGCCGGGCGGACAGGTGCGGGACCACCGCGCGGCCGTGCCCCGCCAGCCGCTCGGTCAGCGCCACGGTGGCCTCAAGGCCCCTGGCCGGCGAGGCGGTCACGGTCACCGTCACCGCGGGCGGCACCCATTCGAGCACCGTGTCCTCGATGCCGGGCGCGGGGAACACCTCATACCGCGGCTCGCGCAGCAGCGGCAGCACCCGGCCCAGCCCGTCGCGGATCACGGCCCGCGGACCTGCCCGGCCAGCAGCCGTTCCAGCTCGCGTTCCAGGCCCGTGGTGCCCACCTCGATCACCCGCAGCGGCAGGCCGAACATCGCCGCGATCGCGTCCGCCTCGGCCGCGAGCGCCGGGTCGGCGGACTGGGCCAGCCACACCACCCGCCGGTAGTGGCCGAAGTAGTCGGGCCACAGCTGCGGGTGCCGGTCCAGCCCCAGCTCGGCCAGCACGGTCCGGCGGAAGCTGCGGACCAGGAAATCGGTGAGCAGGTAGGTGCCCGGCTCGGCGGCCAGCATGGCGCGCAGCCGCCCGGCCCCGGCCAGCACGTCGTAGCAGTGCAGCCCGGGCAGCCGCCGCAGGCCCAGCCGCTCGCACAGCTCGTCGAGCGCGCCGTAGCTGCCGCAGTCCGCGTAGCCGAGCGCCACCGTCAGCCCGCGCGCCCGCAGCTCAGCGGCCAGCCGCCGCACCGCGGGGGCGATCCGGTCCGGGCGGTTGTGCAGCAGCGCGGGCAGGCTGTGCAGCTCGACCGGCCAGCCGCGGCGGGTGGCGATCTCCCTGATGTGCCCGGCTAGCGCGCCGCACGCGATCACCGCGACGGCGGGCGCGGGCGGCGATCCGGCCGGCCGCCCCGGGTCAGTCCGGGAACGCCAGCTGCTCGATGAACCGGTCGTTGAAATCGGGGCGGTCGGAGAGCTCGACATACCTCACCTCCTCCAGCAGCGCCAGCGCGGCGGCCCGCTCCCGCACCGACAGCAGCGCCATCTTCGCGCCCTCGCCCGCCACGTTGCCCGCGCTCACCACCCGCAGCGAAGCCAGCGGCGGGACCAGCCCGAGCCGGATCGCGCTGACCGGGGACAGGTAGCTGCCGAACGAGCCGGCCAGCAGCACCTGCTGGATGTCGCCCGGCGCCAGCCCGGCTTCCTCGGCCAGGATCCGCCAGCCGGTCGCGATCGCCGCCTTGGCGAACTGCAGCTCGCGGACGTCCCGCTGGGACAGGTAGACGCAGTGCCCGGTGTCGCCCGGCTCACCCAGCCAGTGCAGCACGAACACCCGCTCGTCGCCCAGCCGGGTCAGCCGGCCGGCCAGCCCGGGGGCGAGCGCGGCCGCCTGCTCGTCGCTGACCAGCCGTCCCGACGCGTCCAGCAGGCCGGCCCCGACCAGCCCGGCCACGGCGTCGACCAGGCCGGACCCGCACAGGCCGGCCGGCGCCGCGTCCCCGATCACGGTCAGCTCCAGCCCGTCCCGGGTCATCGTGACCCCCTCGATCGCGCCGTCGGCGGCGCGCATCCCGCACCGGATCGCCGCGCCCTCGAAAGCGGGCCCGGCCGGGGCCGCGGTCGCCAGCAGCCAGCCGGAGTTGCCCAGCACGATCTCGCAGTTCGTGCCGATGTCGATGAACAGCCTGGTCCGCTGGTCCCGGTCCATCCCGGCCGCGAGCAGCCCCGCGGTGACGTCGCCGCCGACGTAGGCGCCGAACGCGGGGAACACCACCGCCCTGGCCCGCGGGTGCACCGCGAGGCCGAGCTCGGCGGCCAGCACCTCGGGCAGCAGCCGGGCGGCCATGATGAACGGGGCCACCCCGAGCGGCTCCGGGTCGATGCCGAGCGCGATGTGGGTCATCGTCGCGTTCCCGGCGAGGGCGACCTCGAGCACGTCGGCGGGATCCACCCCGGCCTGCGCGCAGACCTCGGCGGCCAGCTCGCTCAGCGTCTCGTGCGCCAGCCCGGTCAGCCGGCCCAGCGCCGCCGGGTCCAGCATGATCGCGCTGATCCGGGTGATCACGTCCGCGCCGAACGGCTGCTGCTTGCTGAGCATCGACGCCACCGCCAGCGGCGTCCCGGTGCCCAGATCCAGCAGCGTGGCCACCACCGTGGTGGTGCCCAGGTCGAAGGCGATCCCGTAGCAGCGGCTGGTGGTGTCACCGGCCTGAACGTCGATCAGCACCTCGTCGGCGATGACCGCGGTGACCTTGTAGTCCGCCGCGCGCAGCACCCGGCCCGCGGCCCGCAGCACCGGCAGGTCGACCCGCAGCTCCAGGTCGTCCAGCGCGGCCAGCACCCGCTCGACGTCGGTCCGCTGGTCGGCCAGGGTCGGCTCGTCCAGTTCCAGGTAGCGCTTGCGCGCCGCCGGGCGCAAGATCACCTGCCTGCCGACCCCCACGGTGGCGGCCTTCGGGCGGGTGACCAGCGGCGGCACCTCGACCCGCAGGTCGGTGAGCGCCTGGGCCCGGCAGGCCAGCCGCCAGCCGGCCCGCAGCTCGTCCGGCCCGAACGCCCTGGCGTCCAGCGGGGACGGGGGCACGCTGCCGTCGGCGATCCGCACCCGGCATTTCTTGCAGGTGCCGTGCCCGCCGCAGGTGGAGTCGATCGCGATGCCGTGCCAGCTCGCCGCGTCGAAGACCGACACTCCGGGCGGGACCCGCACCCGGATGGCGTTCGGCTCGAATTGCAGGTCCACACGCAGCGCCGGGCTGGTCACGGGCTCGCCGCCGCCTGCTGGGCGCGGTGCGCCGCGATCCAGGCCGCGCCCCACGGGTCGCGGTCGAGCAGCAGGTCAGCGGCCTTGGCCGCGCGGACCAGCTGCGGCGAGCGGCAGTCCATGATGGCGCTGGTCAGGCCGGCCGCGATGGCCATCGGCAGGAACGCCGAGCCGATCGCCGCCCGGTCGGGCATGCCGAACGACACGTTGGACGCGCCGAGGGTCATGTTCACCCCGAACTCGTCGCGCAGCAGCGAGATGGTCTCCAGCGTGCGCAGCACCAGGGAGGTGTCCGCGCCGACCGGCATGGCCAGCGGGTCGATCATGATGTCCTGCGCCGGGATGCCGTACCTGCCGGTGGCCACGTCGATGATCTTGCGGGCCAGCTCGACCCGGCGGGCCGGCTCCTGCGGGATCTCCGCCTCGTCGTTGGGCAGCGCGATGACCGCCGCGCCGTGCCGCTTGACCAGCGGCAGGATCGCGGCCAGCCGGTCGTCCTCGGCGGTGACCGAGTTCACCAGGGCCTTGCCCTGGTAGCAGGCCAGCCCGGCCGCCAGCACCTCGACGATCGAGGAGTCCAGGCACAGCGGCAGGTCGGTCAGCCGCTGCGCCAGCGGCACCGCGGCCGCCATCAGCTCGGCCTCGTCGGCCAGCGGCGCGCCCATGTTGATGTCCAGGACCATCGCCCCGCCGGCCACCTGCTCGGCCACGTCGGTCTCCATCCGGGACAGGTCGCCGCGCCGCAGCTGCTCGGAGAACACCCTGCGGCCGGTCGGGTTGATCCGCTCGCCGATGAGGCAGAACGGGTGACCAGGACCGATGGTCAGCTCCCTGGAGCCCGACCGCAGGACGGTGTCCACCGGTGCCCCGGCCCGGGCTAGGCCCCGGCGGGCGCCACGGCCCGCCGCCCGGCCAGCAGCTCCTTGGCCCGCACCACGGCGGCCGAGGCGTCCGCGGCGTACCCGTCGGCGCCGACCACGTCGGCGTATTCCTGGGTGACCGGGGCGCCGCCCACCATCACGATGACCTGGTCGCGCAGGCCCTGCTTCTGCAGCGTGTTGATGTTGGCCTTGAACATCGGCATCGTCGTGGTCAGGAACGCCGAGAAGCCGACGATGTCGGGCTGGTGCTCCCTGATCGCGTCGGCGAACTTCTCCGGTGACACCTGCACGCCCAGGTCGATCACCTCGAACCCGGCGCCCTCGAACATGATGTTGACCAGGTTCTTGCCGATGTCGTGCACGTCGCCCTTGACCGTGCCCATGACGATCTTGCCGATCGTCCGCGCGCCGGTCTCGGCCAGCAGCGGGCGCAGGATCTCCAGCGCCCCGGCCATCGCCTTGCCCGCGATCAGCATCTCGGGCACGAAGAAGTCGCCGCGCTCGAACCTGGCGCCGACCTCCTCCAGCGCGGGAATCAGCGCCTCATAGAGCAGCACCTCGGGACCGAGGCCCAGGTCCAGCCCGGACCGGGTCAGGTCCAGCACGGCGGGCCCGTTGCCCACCAGGGTCTTGTCGTACAGCTGCCGGAGGAGTTCCTCTCGCCTCACGCGGCACCTTCTCTCTGCGGCGTGGTCCGCCCCGGCGGACGGCTGGCTGGCTGGTAGCCCAGCACCTTGGACAGCTCGGCCGCCTGGGCCATGCACGGCCCGGCCACGTCGGGGACCCGGTCGGCGGTCAGCCTGCTCGCGGGCCCGGACACCGACAGCGCGGCGACCACCGCGCCGCCGCTGCCATGCACCGGCGCGGCCACCGCGGCCAGCCCCGGCTCCAGCTCGGCGTCGGTGACCGCGTACCCGCGGCCGCGCACCTGGGCCAGGTCGGCGGCCAGCGCGGCGCGGCTGGTGATGGTCCGCGGGGTGCGCTGCTCCAGCCGTCCCTGCGGCAGCGCGGCGGCCCCGAACGCCAGCAGCACCTTGCCCAGCGCGGAACAGTGCAGCGGCACCGCCAGCCCGACCCAGTTCGTCCCGCCGATCAGGTAGGTGCTGTCCACCTGGGCGATCTGCTCGACCTTGCCGTGGCTGGCCACCCCGAGGTTGATGGTCTCGCCGGTCAGCTCGCCCAGCCGGTCCAGGTACGGCTGGGCCACCGTGACCAGGCCCGCCTCGGCCCCGCCCTGCCAGGCGTACCGGACGAACATCTCGCCGGGCCGGAACCGGCCGTTGCCGTCGCGGCGGACCAGCCCGTTTCGCTCCAGCGCCATCAGCAGCCGGGAGGTGGTGCTCTTGGCCAGCCCGGTGGCGGCGGTCAGCTCGGTGAAGGTGACTGGATCCGGGCCGAGCACGACCTGCTTCAGCAGCTGCGCCGCCCGGTCGACTGCCTGGGTTCCAGTGGGGCTGGCCAAGGCCGCACTCCTTCGCTCCGTAGTTCCATGTTACGGAACCTTGTTCTACTATGTGATCCTACGGTCAGCGGGTCAAGGCACGTCAAGCCGAGGTGGCGATGTTCGGCAACCAGATGCCGCGGTACGAGATCCTGTCGCCGGACGCCATCGCCGCGCTGGACGCGGGCTGGCGCCGGATCGTGACCGAGATCGGGGTGCAGTTCGCCAAGCCGGAGGCGGTCGAGCTGCTGCGCAAGGCCGGCCAGCAGGCCGAAGGCGACGTGGTCAGGTTCGACCCCGAGTTCGTGCTGGAGCAGGTGGCCAAGGCGCCCAGGGAATTCGATGTCCAGGCCAGGAACCCGGCCAACTCGGTGCACATCGGCGGCGATCAGATGGCGTTCGGCGCGGTCTACGGGTCGCCGTTCGTGCGGGAAGGCGACGTCCGCAGGGATGCCACCATGGACGACTTCCGGAAGCTGGCCATGCTGGCCCAGTCGTTCCCCGAGCTTGACTCGGCCGGGGGCGTGATCTGCGAGCCCAACGACGCGCCGCTGGACTCGCGGCACCTGGACATGACCTACGCGCTGCAGACGCTGACCGACAAGGTCTACATGGGCAGCGTGGTCTCCGGGCCGAACGCCGCCGACACGATCGCGATGACCGAGATCCTGTTCGGCGGCCGGGCCGCGATCGAGGCGGTCCCGGCCACCATCTCGCTGATCAACTGCAACTCGCCGCTGCGCTGGGACGACCGGATGCTGGACGCCCAGTTCGAGTACTGCGCGGCCAACCAGCCGGTGGTGCTGACCCCGTTCCTGCTGATGGGCGCGATGTCGCCGGTGACGATCCCGGCCGCGCTGGTCCAGCAGCTGGCCGAGGCGCTGACCGGGATCGCGCTGGCCCAGCTGATCCGGCCCGGCTGCCCGGTGATCTTCGGCTCGTTCCTGTCCAACATCGACATGCAGTCCGGCTCGCCGAGCTTCGGCACCCCGGAGTCGGCGCTCGGGCTGTACTGCACCGGCCAGCTCGCCCGGCACTACCGGCTGCCGTTCCGGACCGGCGGCGGGCTGACCTCCAGCCAGGCCTGCGACGCGCAGGCCGCCTACGAGTCGCTGATGACGCTGCTGCCGACGTTCCTGGCCGGCGCCAACTTCGTCATGCACGCGGCCGGCTGGCTGGAAGGCGGCCTGGTGTCGTGCTTCGAGAAGTTCATCGTGGACATCGAGCTGCTGCGGATGCTGCGGGTGGAGTTCACGCCGCTGGAGATCGACGAGGAGTCGCTGGCGTTCGGCGCGCACGAGGAGGTCGGGCACGGCGGGCATTTCCTCGGCGCGCAGCACACCATGGAGCGGTTCCGGACCTGCTTCTACCGGCCGCTGCTGTCGTCGACCGCGAACTACGAGCGCTGGCTGAAGCTGGGCGGTAAGGACGCGACCGCCCGCGCCTCGGAGATCTGCGCCAAGACGCTCGAGGAATACGAGCCGCCGCCGCTGGATGACGCGATCCGGGCCGAGCTCGAGGAGTACGTAACCCGCCGCCGCGCCGAGCTCGGCGACTAGTCCCGTCTCCCTGCGAGCCCATTCGCCCGCTGCGGCGCCTGCGCCATCATGGGAATGACGCAGGAGGGAGGGCGCCGTGGCGCTCCTGGACGAGATCCTGGCCGACCTGGCCGCCGAGGGCGACGACCTGGACCGGCTGGTGGCCGGGCTCGGCCCGGAACAGTGGCGGCTGGCCACGCCCGCGCCGGGGTGGACCATCGCCCACCAGATCGGGCACCTGGCCTCCGCCGACCAGCTCGCCGCGCTGGCCGCGACCGACGCCGCCGCGTTCCTTGAGGTACGGGCCGGGCTGACCCAGGACTTCGACGCGAACGTGGATGCCGGCGCGGCCGAGTTCGCGGCCGATCCGCCGGACCGGCTGCTCACCCGCTGGCGCGACGGCCGCTCCGTTCTGCGGGCCGCGCTCGCCGCGGTGCCACCGGGGCAGCGGGTGCCGTGGATCGTGGCGCCCATCGCGCCGGCGACCCTGGCCAGCACCCGGCTGATGGAGCTGTTCGCCCACGGGCAGGACGTCCGCGACGTGCTCGGCATCCAGCCGCCGGATACCGGCCGGATCGCGCACGTGGCCCGGCTGGGCGTCAGGACCAGGGACTTCGCGTTCGCCGTGCACGGCGAGACCCCGCCGGCCGAGGAGTTCCGAATCGAGCTGTCCGCGCCGGACGGTGAGGTCTGGGCGTGGGGGCCGGAGGACGCCGACCAGCGCGTGACCGGTCCGGCGCTGGACTTCTGCCTGCTGGTCACGCAACGCCGGCACCGCGACGACCTCCGGCTGGTAGCCCGCGGGCCAGATGCCGACCACTGGCTGAGCATCGCGCAGGTCTACGCCGGGCCGCCGGGGCCCGGCCGGGCTCCCCGGGACGCGGGCGACGGGACCGGGCCGGGCGGGGATCAGGACCGATCGCCGGCCGGAGAAGGCTGACCACAGGGCCGGATGAGACTAGAGGGATGTTTGTGGCAAAAGGTTTCTGATGCGGGCGACGGCGGACCCCGCCGCCCAGTATCTTGACCACCAAGCGCAGTAACAAAGACGTGCCGCGTAGCTGATGTCAGGGGCACCCCCTGGCGAGACCCGGGCCCAGGAACGGCGCCTCCGCTCCTGGGCCCGGGTTTTTCGTCCTGGCGGCCGTGGGCGGCGGCTTCCAGGGGCCTCGTGGTCGCGTGGTGTGAGCCCGCCGCGACAGACAGCGAATCGCTCCCCGGTTACCCACTGAAACCACAGGATTACCTGGTCAGCGGGGGAATCGCGGTGGCCCGCGAGGGGTACGATCCTGCTCCGGAACCCCCTTTCACTGTGAACTGCCCCGCCTTGGCAAGGAGGCCTGTGGTCGACTGGGCAGCATTACAGGATCTGATCGACCGGCGTGACGAGACCGCGGTCGCCTCGGTTCCGCGCGGCCTTGACCCAGAGCAGCGGGCCGCGCTGCGCTGGGCCGCCGAGCGGGGACCAGGCGGCATCGGGGTGGCCGAGGAAATCCGCCGCGACCCGCGCCTGGCCGGGCTGGTCCCCACGCTCTTCGAGCTGGACGGGGTGGTGGCCTGGTTCGACGCGCCGCGCTCCCGCAACGGCGACGGCTGGCCCACGGCCCTGGCGGTGCTGGCCGCCGAGGGGCTGATCGACCGGGGGACGCTGCTCCGTTCCTGCCTGGCCGCGCTGGGGCGCGGAGGCCGGCGCGGGGTGACCCGCGGGCTGCTCCGGCTGCACGACGAGCTGGCCCCCACCCTGGGTGAGGTCCGCTCTCACGAGCGTGACTACCTGGCGCTGCTGTCCGGCACCCGGTCCACCGTGGCCGGCATGGCGCAGCGCCAGCTGCGCCGCCTCGACGAGGCGGACATGCTGCCCGCCGAGATCTTGTGCCGGGCCAGCGCGGCCGTGCTGCTGCGGACCGAGAAGACCCTGGTCCGGGCCCAGCTCGACTGGCTCAACGCGGCGGCCAGGCGCGACCCCGGCCACGCCGGCGACCTGGTGCTGGCCATGACCGCGGCGTTCGGCCAGCAGCCGGCCGACCTGCAGGCCCGGGCGCTGACCCTGATGCTGCGGCACGTCCCCGACCTTGACACAGCCACCCGGGCCAGGCTCGCGGACGCCGCGGGCGCGCTGCCCGATGAACTGCGCGCTCGCGCCAGCGGTTCGTTCGGCCCGCATTTAGCTCGCCGTGCCCCGCTTCGGCCCGCCCCGTGACCGGTCACGTGTTGGAGTAGACCCGCTCCGGGATCACCATGACCACGGCCCGGCGTTCGTCGGCCATCACGGTGTCGTAGGTGGGCCAGTCGTCGTGGGTTCCGCCCGCCGCGATGAAGACCTCCCGCAGCAGCAGCCGCAGCGCCTCGGCGTCGCCGACCCCCGGGTGATGGTCCGCTGGGCCGGCCAGCTCGACCGTCCCCTCGGCGGCGGCCCACTCCCAGCCCGCCCGGACCACGACGGTCGCACGCGGCCGGGCCCGCAGGTTGGCCAGCTTGGCGGTGGTTCCCCGGGTGGTGAACGCGACCATGGGCGAGCCGGTTACCGGGTGACCGAGAACTCCCGCGTTGACCACGGTGGACTGGATCGTGTTGTCATATCGCAGCGTGGACACCACGCAGAGCCCGTGATCCCGGTGCACGAGTGTGGCGAAGTCGTTGACGTCGGTCATTCTGGGAGCCTAGCCTCGCCAGCCGCCCGCCGTGACCCACCCCACACACGGCCCGGCCGTCTCACTTGCACAATAAACATCTCCTGGCACTTGGGCGGTATAACTTCTGAACATTGGCTGGCCCTCACCTCTTGGAATAGCGGTTTGCGCATCGTAAAATCGAACGACTTGCCGCCTTATGCGAGAGCTCATGACCGTCTTACCTGGGCCATTAACGAGCTACCTGAAACTCGCGGCCACCCCCCGGGCTGTCTCGTATGCTAGACAGCATACAAAGCAGGAAGTCCTGGAATGGGATCTTCCTGAGTTGGCCGATACCGCCGAGCTGCTGGTGTCGGAACTCGTGACCAACGCGGTCAAGGCCACGCGGCAGCCCCAGGACCAGGGACCTTCCCGGGAGCGCCCGTCCGTTCTGGTGTGGCTGACCTCGGAGCAGGGCGCGGTTCTCATCCGGGTTTGGGACAACAACAGCCAACTGCCGGCCCGCCAGGACGCCGACCCGCTCGCGGAAGCCGGCCGGGGTATAGCGCTTGTCGCCGCTCTCGCCAGCGACTGGGGTGCCTACAGAAAGCTACTCGGGAAAGTCACCTGGTGCTTGCTGGGATTAAATTCTAACGGCACAGTAATGAAGGACGAAAGAAAGGACCGGCTGGCCGCCGTAATGGGCGCACGTTATCACCGGCCCGGGCCATCCAGCCCCTGGTTCACGCGAGCTTCCGCGATCGGCCGCCGGGGCCCGCGGGAGTCAGCCGCCGAACTCTGACCGCAGCCGCGCGGCCGCCTCGGTCATCGCGGCCAGCTTGCCCGACGCGACGTCGCGGGGCAGGTACTTCATGCCGCAGTCGGGGGCGAGTACCAGCCGCTCGGCGGGCACGTAGGCCAGCGCCTTCCTGGCCCGGGCCAGCACCTGATCGGGCGTCTCCGGGGTGAGATCGTTCAGGTCCAGCACGCCCAGGATGATCGTCTTGCCGTCCAGCGTGGTGAGCACCGAGCAGTCCAGGCCAGACTGAGCGGTCTCGATGGACAGCTGGTCGGCGTGGGTCCCGGCGAGCTCGGGCAGGAACGAGTAGCCGGCCGGGCGGTCATGGATGATGGCCGCGTACCCGAAGCAGATGTGCACGGCGGTGGTGCCGGCCGCGCCCTCGAGGGCCCGGTTCACCACCGCCACCCCGTAGCCGCGGGCCTCGTCCGGCCGGGCCTGCAGGTAAGGCTCGTCCAGCTGGACGATGTCCGTGCCGGCCGCGAACAGGTCGCGGACCTCCTCGTTGACCGCCTCGGCGTAGCCGAACGCCGCGGCCTCCCGGTCCGGGTAATAGTCGTTCTGGGCCTGCTGGGCCATCGTGAACGGGCCGGGCACGGTGACCTTGACCGTCCGGTCGGTGTGCGCGCGGAGGAACGCCAAGTCGTCGACCTGGACCGGATGGCGCCGCCGGATCGGCCCGATGATCCTCGGTACCGGGTTCGGGTGCCCGCTGCGGTCCAGGGCGGTGCCCGGGTTGTCGATATCCACGCCGTCCAGCGCGGTGGCGAACCGGTTGGAGTAGCTCTCGCGGCGGATCTCACCGTCGGTGATGATGTCCAGGCCCGCGTCCTCCTGGCTCCTGATCGCGAGCAGCGTGGCGTCCTGCTGGGCCTCCTCCAGGTAGGCGGGGTCCACCCGCCACAGCTCGCGGGCCCTGACCCGGGGCGGGAACCGGCCGGCCAGCCGTTCCCGGTCGATCAGCCAGTGCGGCTGCGGGTAGCTGCCAACGAGCGACGTGGGGAACAGCATCTCGGCCTCCGTTGCGCGCAGCGCGACGGCAGGGGCCGCCGGGCGTCTGCTCACAATAAGGCGCCGGGCGCCGGCCGGAGTGGTGAGGGGTGGGCCGCCGGGCTGCGGCCTGGGGTGCGAACCCGTGGGCGTGCGGGCCGGCAGGAGGGGTGCGGAATGGTGGCCGCGCGGCAGGTCAGGACCGCCAGGCGGGCGCGCCAACCACCTCGGTGCTGACCCGGCGGCTGGTCACGCTCAGCGGCCCGAGCCCGGACAGGGCCTCGGTCACCTGGTCAGCGAGGTCCCGCGCGGCCGAGGTCGACGCCGCGATGCCGATCGCGGACGTGCCGCTGATCACGGCCGGAACGATGTCGCCGGTCTCGGCGACCACGTGTGTCTTGGCGCCGCGGTCGCGGGCCAGGCCGCAGACGTGCCGGGTGTCCGGCGAGTCGGCGGAGCCGAGCACGAGCATCACATCGGAGGCGGACGCGATCGCGCGGATGGTCTCCGCCCGGTCGGACGCGGCGTAGCAGAACCCGTCCGGGTGCGGCGCGTGCAGCGCGGGGAACCGCGACCGCAGCGCGGCAGTCACCGGCCCGGCGTCCTCCACCGGGATGCCCGGCTGCAGCAGGTACGACACCCGCTTCGGGTCCGACACCCGCAGCGTCGCCGTGCTCGCCGGGGTGGACACCACCGTGGTCCGGCCCGGCGCCTGGCCCACGATGCCGGGCGCGGCCGCGTGGCCGGCCTGGCCGATCAGCACGAGATCGTCGCCGCGCTCGGCGAACTTCCTGGCCTCGGCGTGCACCCCGGCCACCAGCGGGCAGGTCGCGTCGATGACGTCGAGCCCGCGCTCGGCGGCTTCGGCGCGCACCCCAGCGGGCACGCCGTGAGCCGGGAAGACAACGGTCGCCCCGTCAGGAACCTCGTCCAGCGCGGTGACGAACACCGCCCCCTGCGCGGCCAGCCCGGAGATCGCCTGCTCGTCGGCGGCCAACTGCCCGTACACGTGCACTGTGGGGTGGTCGGCCACGGCCTTCCGCGCCTCGGCCAGGGCCTGGCTCGCACCGCTGCACCACGGGCTCCCCGCCGCCAGCAGCCTGCGGGTCCCGAACACGGCCGACCACTCGTCCACCGCCGACCTGGCCGCGGCCACGGCGACCCGGTCCGCCGGGCTGGCCGCGGCGGCCACCGCGGCCGTACCGCCGTCCCGCTGCGCGCACGTCGCGACGAAGACCGTGGCGCCGCCCTCGCCCTGGCCCGGGTCGGCGCAGTGCGTCACCGGCTCGTACCTGACCCGTGTCCCCTTGCGCAGCAGCGACCCGCCGACCAGTGGGGCGGCCGGGCCCGGCAGCGGGCCGCGCACCGGGTCGCCGATCTCCGTGGGGATCAGCACCTCGCCCACGGCCACGCTGGTGCCGGGCGCGCTGAATTCGCGCACCGCCGATCGGTTCATCGCTCCCCCGGTAGCCCCCGTAAGCCCCCGCACGTGGAAGCCGGCCGCGGTGCCGCCTCGTGAAGTCCCGCTCACCCAGCACCGCGATGCCGGCGGAAGGCTCATTCCCCGGCAAGTATCTCGTCGTGCTCAAGAGAATCTCAAGCTTCGCCCTGGAACCGGGCGCGTGCCGGACGAGCGCATGGGGCGATAGTTGATTAAGCCGATCTAGATTACATAGATTTAGCGATATGCCTACGATGGGGTTGCTTTAGCCGCTATGCGGCGGAGGCGGCCGCCTCGCCGCGGCGACGACTATCCAAGCGCACCCCCGGGAGGGACCCAAAGCCATGTCCGTCACCGATGAGCTGCTCGCGAACAACCAGCGCTACGCCGAGACCTTTTCCGGGCCGCTCCCGATGCCGCCTTCCCGCGGGGTCGCGGTCATCGCCTGCATGGATGCCCGCCTCAACGTGTACGCGCTGCTGGGGCTCGCCGAGGGCGAGGCGCACGTCATCCGCAACGCGGGCGGCGTGGTCACCGACGACGAGATCCGCTCCCTGGCCATCAGCCAGCGGCTGCTCGGCACCCGCGAGATCATCCTGATCCACCACACCGACTGTGGCATGCTCACGTTCACCGATGACGACTTCAAGGCGGCCATCCAGGCCGACACCGGCATCAAGCCGCCGTGGTCGGCCGAGGCCTTCGGCGACCTGAACGGCGACGTGCAGCAGTCGATCGCGCGCATCAAGGCCAGCCCGTTCGTGCCGCACACCGACGCCGTGCGCGGGTTCGTGTTCGACGTCGCGACCGGCAAGCTGAACGAGGTCGGCTAGCTCTCCGGGGCGTCGCCGCGGCCCTGCTGCTCAGCCAGGAACCGCTCGAACTGCGCGCCGAGTTCCTCGGCGGTTGGCATGTTCTCGGCCTCGTCCGCGAGCAGGCCGCTGTCGCTGCCCGCGGCGAACGCGTCGTACTGCTGCTCCAGGGCCTGGACGACCTCGGTGACCTCTTCGGACCCCTCGACCTGCCTGGCTATCTCCAGGTCGGTCCGGTGCGCCGCCTCGCGCAGCGCGTCGGTGGGCAGGGTCAGCCCGGTCGCGCGCTGGATCGACTCGATCAAGGTCACCGCCGCGGCCGGGTACGCGGCCTGGGCCAGGTAGTGCGGCACGTGCACGGCGAACCCGATCGCCGCGCGCCCGTCTTCGCCCATCCGCAGCTCGAGCAGCGCGGCCGCGCTGCCGGGGACCTGCAGCCGGTCGACCAGCGGGCGGTAGCCCTCGACCAGGTCGTCGCGGGTCGCATGCGCGGTCACCCCGAGCGGCCGGGTGTGCGGCACGCCCATCGGGATGCCGTGGAACCCGACCGCCAGCCGCACCCGCAGCGCCGAGGCGACATCGAGCACCGCGGCGGTGAACGCCTTCCAGTCGTGATCCGGCTCCGGGCCGGTCAGCAGCAGGAACGGGGTCCCGGTCGCGTCGTGCAGCAGCGAGACCGAGATCTCGGGCGCGTCGTAGTCCTCCCAGTGATCCTTGGCGAATGTCATCACCGGCCTGCGTGACCGGTAGTCGATCAGGGAGTCCACGTCGAACTTGGCCACCTCGGTGTGCTCCCCGACGCTCAGCAGGTGCGCGGTGAGCAGGCGGCCCGCCCCGCCCGCGTCGATGAACCCGTCAAAGTAATAGAGCATCGTGACGTCATCGAGCTCGGGCGCATCGGGGCTCACCTGGTAAAGGTCTCCCGGGTCACGCACTACGGTTGCGCCTCCTCAGCCGGTGGCCCGCCTACATCGTCCTGGAACGTCCTGCCGTGGTCTTTGACAGTCCGTTACCTGAGACTATCCCTACCCGGATGGGCCGCTGCCCAGCGCAGCTCAGCGATCAGCGGCGGCCTGGGCGTCTCGCGCGGCCTTGTGCTCCCGCCACCTGGCCACGACGCGCGGCAGCTCGGCGCTGACGAACTCGAAGTACTCCACGGACTCGGCCAGCCTGGCCCCGGCCGGGGTGCCGGCGCCCAGCAGCGCGACGCCTTCCCGCAGCACGGCCGTCCACCGGGCCATCAGCCGGTCCCGGCCGCTGACGACCTCGTCCCAGACGTGGTCCGGCACCCGGTAGTGGTGCCGCCGCGACCCGGGCTCGCCCTCGCGGTGGATCATGCCCACGCCCATGAGGTAGCGCACGCCGCCGGACACCGCGGCCGGGCTCGCCTGCAGCTGGGCGGCCAGCTCGGCCGCGGTGAGCCGCCCGGAGTCCGTGGCCAGCAGCGCGGCGAAGACCCGGGCGGGCATCCGCGGGATACCGGCTTCGGTCAGCACGGCCGCGAATCTCTCCAC
>DATBGO010000012.1:0-12359 GCA_036558005.1 Streptosporangiaceae bacterium
CCCCCCCCCCCCCCCCCCCCCGCCCGCTGGGCCGGAGCCGTCCTGGCCGTTCCCGGCTCAGTCCGGCAGAGTTCTCGCTCGGCGGTGTCCTAGTTGGGCAGGCCCTCGGCCTTCAGCCAGCCGGACGCCACGGTCGTGTAGTCGGCGTGGTCGACGATGACGGCCTTGTCCATCTGGAGCAGGGCCGCGGTGGTCAGCTTGGCCGAGATGGCGTTGAGCGTGTCCACGATGGTGGAGTTCACGCCCTTCTTGTTGACCAGCGGGACGACGTTCTGGGCGGCGAAGTTGAACTTCGGGTCGCCCAGCGCCACCAGCTTGTCGGTGATGATCTGCGGCGTGGTGGTGAACACGTCGGCGGCCTGCACCTTGCCGTCGGTCAGCGCCTTCAGCGTGATCGGGCCGGACTCGTCCAGCGGGGCGAAGCTCTTGAAGTTCAGGCCGTAGTTCTTGCGCAGCCCGACCAGCCCGTCGGTCCTGGTCTTGAACTCCGGCGGCCCGCCGATCACCACCTTCTTGGCGATCGGCTTCAGGTCAGCGATGGTCTTCAGGTTGTGTGCCGTGGCGAACGCCTGGGTCACGGTGACCGAGTCCTTGTCCTGGGCCGCGGACGGGTTCAGGATCTCCAGGGTGCTCGGCAGGCTGGAGCGCAGCGCCGCGTCGACCTCGTCGGTCGTGGCCGCCGTGCTCTTGGTGTCGACCGAGGTGGTCAGCAGCGCCCCGTTGTACTCCGGCATGATCGTGACCGTGCCGTTCTTGACCTCGGGGTAGTAGACCTCGCGGGCACCGATGTTGAACTTGTTGGTGACCTTGATCCCCTTCGCGGCCAGCGCGGTCGAGTAGATCTGCGCGAGCAGCTCGTCCTCGGGGAAGTTGGCCGAGCCCACGACGACGCTGCCCTGGGGCGCGGATGAATTCAGCGGGTTACCGGAACTGCTCTTGCTGCCGCTGCTGCCACAGGCGGCGAGCGCGACACCCGCCGCGACGGCGAGGCCGGCGGCCGTCGCGCGCCGCAGAGCCGGGCTGGCAGAAATCATGATAATTTCCTTCCATTTTTATAGGAAAAAGATGCTATCAGGACTCAGCCGTCTCCTGGCGCAGGCCCGCGGGGACCACCAGGCGCCGTAGGCCGACGAAGCTGACCTGAACTAGAAGGGCCAGGGCCACAACGAGCAACGCTCCCCCAGCCACCTCTCCGTAGTCATTGGACGCCAATCCGTCAATTATGTACCGGCCGAGCCCGCCCAGCCCGATCTCGGCCGCGATGGTCGCGGTGGCAACCACGAAGATGGCCGCGGTCCGCAGCCCGAGCACGATCAGCGGCAGCGCGACCGGCATCTCCACCTTGAGCAGCACCTGCAGCGGGGTCATGCCCATGCCCCGGGCCGCGTCCTTCACGCCCCGCTCCACCCCGAGCACCGCCTCGTAGGAGTTGACCAGGATCGGCGGGATGGCGAGCGCGACCAGCGGGATCAGCCAGGTCGCGACCGAGAAGCCGAGCAGGATCACCATCAGCACCAGCAGGCCCAGGGTGGGGATCGACCGCCAGATGTTGGCCAGGCTCACCACCGCGAACGCGCCCCGGCCGGTGTGCCCGATGATCGCCCCGAGCGGCAGCGCGATCAGCGCGGCGATCAGCAGCGCGAGCCCGGTGTAGCCCAGGTGCTGCAGCAGCCGCAGCGGGATCCCGTTGGACCCGTGCCATTGCTGGGCCTGGTTCAGCCAGTCCCAGGCGAAGCTGAAGAACGTCACCGCATGCCTCCCGGGATCAGCTGGGCCAGCGCCCGCGGCGCCGCGGCCTCCCGCTCGCCGCGCTGCCACCTGGTCAGCAGCCAGCGCACCCCGACCAGGATCAGGTCCACCACGAAGGCGAGGATGATCACCAGCACCAGGCCGGTCACGATCTCGGTCGGGAAGTCACGCTGCAGCCCGTCGATGAACAGGTAGCCCAGGCTGCTGACCCCGATCAGCTGGCCGACGCTGGCCAGGCTGATGCTCGACACCGTCGCCACCCGCAGCCCCGCGATCACCAGCGGGGCGGCGACCGGCAGCTCCACCAGGGCCAGCCGGCGGATCGTGCCGAATCCCATCGCGGTGGCCGCCTGCCGGACCGGCTCAGGCACCGAGCGCAGGCCGTCCACCACGTTGGGCAGCAGCACGCACAGCGAGAACAGGGTGAGCACGATGATCACCGTCTCCGGGGTCAGCCCGGTGTAGGGGATCAGCGCCACGAACAGGGCAAGCGACGGGATCGCGTAGACGATGCTGGTGCCCGACAGGACCGGCGGGTACAGCCAGCGCCAGCGCACGCAGGCGATCCCCAGCGGCACCGAGATGACCAGCCCGGCCAGCGCGGGCACCACGCCGAGGTAGGCGTTCTGCAGGGTGAGCTGCCACATCTGGCCCAGGTGGCCGGGTATCCATGACCAGATCACGACGCCCGCCCCCCGGCCTGCGGCGGCTGCGGCTGATCGGCGGCCTCCTGGGCGGCCTGGATCGCCGCCCGCAGCCGGTCATACGAGGTCACCCCGATCACCGTGCCGTCCTCGTCCACCCCGACGGCGCGCCCGGTGGGCGACAGCACGGTGGCGTCCAGGGCGGCGCGCAGCGAGTTGGCGGCCGGGCGGAAGGTGTGCCCGTAGCTCACCAGCGGCAGGTCAGCCACCCTGGTCGTGGCCGGCGCCGCCTCCAGCTGGTCGATGGCCGCCCAGCCGGTCGGCCTGCGCTGCCCGTCGGTGACCAGCACCCAGGACTCCCCGGCCCGCTTGGCCGCGACCGCCGCGTCAGCCGCCGCGGTGTCCGCGGTCGCGATCGCGTCGAACGCGAGATCCAGCCCGGCCGCGTCGAAGAAGGACAGCCGCCTGATCCCGCGGTCGAAGCCGACGAAGCCCTCCACGTAGTCGTCGGCCGGCTTGCCGAGCAGCCGCTCGGGCGTGTCCACCTGCGCCAGCACCCCGCCCGGGCGGAACACGGCCACCAGGTCGCCGACCTTGATCGCCTCCTCCACGTCGTGAGTGACCAGCACGATCGTCTTGTGCAGCTCGTCCTGCAGCCGGAGCAGCTCATCCTGCAGGCTGGCTCTGACAATCGGGTCGACGGCGCTGAACGGCTCGTCCATCAGCAGCACCGGCGGGTCGGCGGCCAGCGCCCTGGCCACCCCCACCCGCTGCTGCTGGCCGCCCGACAGCTGGTGCGGGTACCGCCTGGCCATCGCCTCGTCGAGGCCGACCAGCCGCATCAGCTCGCGGGCCCGTTCCCGCGCCCTGGCCTTGCGCCAGCCGTTCAGCAGCGGGACCGTGGCGATGTTGTCCTCGATGGTGCGGTGCGGGAACAGCCCGGTCTGCTGGATCACGTAGCCGATCCCGCGCCGCAGCGTGGCCGGGTTCGACTCGTGGATGTCCTTGCCGTCCAGCAGGATGCGGCCCTCGGACGGCTCGATCAGCCGGTTGATCATCCGCAGTGAGGTGGTCTTGCCGCAGCCACTGGGCCCGACGAGGACCACGGTCTTCCCGGCCGGTATCTCGAGGTCGAGATTGTCGACCGCGAGCGTGCCGCCGCGATATCGCTTGGTGACGTGCTCGAAGGTGATCAAGTGCGGCCTCTTCCGTGGCTCGGGCTTGGTGGTGTTCACAGGCGGCGGCTGCCCGCGCCGCGAAACGACCGTCCCGCCGCAGAGAAGACAGATTAACCGCTGTAGCGTCAAAATGCCGGACTCCGCGCCCCGCCGGGCCCGGCGGTAGACTCGGCCGGCGCCGTACCAGCAGGGGGACCAGACGATGACCGCCGATGATGGACACCGCTAGCGAGCGGCACGCTGAGGCACACGGCCACCGGCACCGCGACGTGTCCGGCGGCCGGCTGCGCCCTGCGGTTTTCGGCGCGATGGACGGCCTTGTCACCAATGTGTCGCTGATCGCGGGCGTGGGCGGCGGCGGCGGGTCGCCGCACACCCTGGTGCTGACCGGGCTGGCCGGGCTGGCGGCCGGCGCCTTCTCGATGGCGGCCGGCGAGTACGTCTCGGTGGCCTCGCAGAACGAGCTGGTCGCCGCCGAGGTCCGCAAGGAGCGGCAGGAGCTGGAGACCCACCCCGAGGCCGAGCGGCGCGAGCTGGCCGCGATGTTCCGCAGCCGCGGCGTCGACGCCGAACTGGCCGACCAGGTGGCCATGCAGGTGTCCGCGCACCCGGAGGAAGCGCTCGCGGTGCACGTCAGGGAGGAACTCGGCGTCGACCACCAGGAGCTGCCCTCGCCGGTCGTCGCCGCGGCCACGTCACTGCTCACGTTCGCGGCCGGGGCGCTGATCCCGCTGCTGCCCTACCTGGCGGGCCTCGGCTCGCTGGCCGCGACGCTGATCATCTCCGCGGTCGCGGCGGTGGCCGGCGGCGGCCTGGTGGCCAGGGTCACCGACCGGCCAGTGGCCCAGGGCGCCATCCGCCAGCTGCTGCTCGCGGCCGTCGCGGCCGGCCTGACCTACGGGATCGGCAGCCTGGTCGGCGCGATCGTGTCCTGAGCCGGCCGCCGCCCGCTGCCCGCCGGGTCACCACGCGTCCGGGCCGAACGAGTCCTCCACGTGGTCGCCGGAGTCGGCCAGCAGCTTCAGGTCCGCCTCGACCATCATCGCGATCAGCTCGTCGAAACCGGTCTTCGGCTCCCAGCCGAGCAGGTCCCGGGCCTTGGCCGGGTCGGCGCACAGCTGGTCCACCTCGGCCGGCCGGATGAACGCCGCGTCGCACACCACGTGGTCGCGCCAGTCCAGCCCGGCGACGCTGAACGCCTGGTCGAGCAGCTCCTCCAGGGTGTGGGTCACCCCGGTGCCCACCACGAAGTCGGCCGGCTCGTCCTGGCCGAGCATCAGGTGCATGGCCCTTACGTAGTCCCCGGCGAATCCCCAGTCCCGCCGGACCGCGAGGTTGCCCAGCCGGAGCTGGCGTTCATACCCGTGCTTGATCTTTGCCACCCCGAGGGACGCCTTGCGGGTGACGAACTCGGCTCCGCGCCGCGGCGACTCATGGTTGAACAAGATCCCCGACACCGCGTACATCCCGTAGGACTCGCGGTAGTTCTGGGTGAGGAAGTGCCCGTAGGCCTTGGCCACGCCGTAGGGACTGCGCGGGTGGAACGGGGTCTGCTCGGTCTGCGGCGTCTCGCGCACCATGCCGAACATCTCCGACGACGACGCCTGGTAGAACCTGATCTGGCCGCGGCCCGGGCTGCGCGACGCGCTGACCCCGCTGCACACCCGGATCGCCTCCAGCACCCGCAGCACCCCGAGGCCGGTGACCTCGCCGGTCAGCTCGGCCTGCCGCCAGGACATCGGCACGTACGAGATCGCGCCCAGGTTGTACACCTCGTCGGGCTGGACCCGCTCGACCGCGGAGATGAGGCTGCCCTGGTCCAGCAGGTCGCCGCGGACCAGCCGGACCTCGGCGAGCAGCTGGCGGACCCGGCGGACCCGCGGGTTGGCCTGGCCGCGGACCAGCCCCCACACCTCATAGCCCAGCCCGAGCAGGTGCTCGGCCAGGTAGGAACCGTCCTGGCCGGTGATCCCGGTAATCAGCGCACGCCGTGTCAGCGAAACCTCCGCACATCACGCCCGAAAGCAACAGCAAAGTGGCAACCACACTATTGGTCCCGGTGCCCGGGCACGACCTCTGGCCCGGGCCCGGGCGAACCTCACGGGGCCGCGAGTGCCCCGGGTGGCGGTGATAGGTTCGCACCCTGGACACCGGCAGCGGGCAGGTTCTGGCCCGGCGGCGAAACCGCGAGGAGGCGAGCCTGCGTGAGCACCAGCGCCGTGCCGCTGCGGGTCGCGCTGGTGTCCTACCGGAGCAAGCCGCACTGCGGCGGCCAGGGTATTTACCTGCGTCACCTGTCCCGTGAGCTGGCCGCGCTCGGCCATCACGTCGAGGTGTTCTCCGGCCAGCCCTACCCCGAGCTGGAGCCGGGCCCGCTGCTGCGCGCGGTCCCGAGCCTGGACCTGTACCGCGACGAGGACCCGTTCCGCACCCCGGGGCTGCGCGAGTTCCGGGACTGGATCGACGTGGCCGAGGTCGCGATGATGTGGTCCGGGGCGTTCCCCGAGCCGCTGACGTTCAGCCTGCGCGCGCTGCGGGTGCTGCGGGCCCGCCGGGCCGATTTCGACATCGTGCACGACAACCAGGTGCTCGGCTACGGCCTGCTCGGCCTCAAACGGCTCGGCCTGCCGCTGGTCACCAGCATCCACCACCCGATCTCGGTGGACCGCAGGATCGAGCTGGCCGAGGCCAGCGGGCTGTCCAGGCTGGCGAAACGGCGCTGGTACTCGTTCGTGCGGATGCAGGGCAGGGTGGCCCGCCGGGCCGGCCCGGTGCTCACCGGCTCGCAGTCCTCGGCCGGCGACATCTGCCGCGACTTCCGGGTGCCTGCCGGCAACGTGCGGGTGATCCCGCTCGGCGTCGACACCCGGCTGTTTCATCCCAGGCCCGGGCCCAGGGTGCCGGGCCGGATTGTCGCCGTGGCCAGCGCGGACTCGCCGGTCAAGGGGATTTCCACGCTGCTGCGGGCGATGGCCAAATTCAGCACTGAACGCGATGCGGTGCTGACTGTCGTCGGCAAGCCTGCTCCCGGCGGCCCGACCGAGCGCCTGGTCGCGGAGCTGGCGCTGGGCGACCGGGTGCGGTTCGTCAGCGGGATCAGTGACGCGGAGCTGGCCGGGTTCATCGCCAGCGCGCAGATCGCCGTGGTGCCCTCGCTGTATGAGGGTTTCTCGCTGCCCGCGGTCGAGCACATGGCGTCGGGCACCCCGCTGATCGCCAGCAGGACCGGCGCGCTGCCCGAGGTCACCGGGGACGCCGCCATGCTGGTCACGCCGGGCGACGCGGAGGAACTCGCGGTCGCGCTGGGCCGACTGCACGACAGCGAGGCCGAGCGGGCCCGGCTGTCGCAGGCGGCGCTGCACCGGGTGGCCGAGCGGTTCGCCTGGCCGGCCGTGGCCCGCGCCACGGTGGCCGAGTACGAGCGGGCGATCGCCGCGGCGCGGGCCGGGGCGGCGGCGTGCTGACGGTGAGCTTCGCCCGGTTCCAGGTCCGGCCGGGCGAGCGGGTGCTTGACCTTGGCTGCGGCGCCGGGCGGCACGCGTTCGAGGTGCTGCGCCGCGGCGGGCAGGTGGTCGCGCTGGACACCGACACCGCGGAACTGGGCCGGGTGTCAGCCATGTTCGCGGCGATGGCCGAGGCCGGCGAGGCCGGGCAGGGCGGGGCGGCGAGGGTGGTGGCCGGGGACGCGACCGCGATGCCGTTCCCTGACGGCTACTTCGACAAGGTGATCGCCGCCGAGGTGCTGGAGCACATCCCGGCCGACCAGGCGGCGATCAACGAGGTGGCCAGGGTGCTGCGGCCGGGCGGGCTGGCCGCGGTCACCGTGCCCAGCTGGCTGCCGGAGCGGATCTGCTGGCGGCTGTCGGACGACTATCACAACGTCCCCGGCGGGCACGTGCGCATCTTCACCCGCCGTGAGCTGCGGGCCAAGCTGGCCAGCGCGGGCCTGGAGGCCGGCCCGCAGCACCACGCGCACGCGCTGCACTCGCCCTACTGGTGGCTCAAGTGCGCGGTCGGCGTGCACGACGATGACCACCCGCTGGCCCGCGCCTATCACCGGATCCTGGTCTGGGAGATCATGAAGCAGCCCCGGGTCATGCGGCTGGCCGACCGGCTGCTGAACCCGCTGATCGGCAAGAGCCTCGTCGTCTACGCGACCCGCCCGGCCTCCGGGCCCGGCCAGGCCGCGAGCACCCCCGGCGAGGCCGCGAGCACGGTCCGGGCCAGCAAGCGCCAGGCGAGCGCGGCGGCCTAGCGCGTGACCAGCCAGCGGCCAGCCTGCCCGCCCGCCGGGCCCGCGGTGCTGACCGCGGCGCAGTTGCTGGCGACCGGCTATTCGATCGCGGCGCAGCAGCAGCCCGACGGGGCGATCGGCTGGCCGGACGGGCACGTGGACGCCTGGAATCACGTCGAGTGCGCGATGGCGCTGAGCGTGTGCGGGCTGCGGGAGCAGGCCAGGCGGGCCTACGACTGGCTGCCCGCGGCCCAGCGCGCGGACGGGTCGTGGCCGCGGCAGACGGCCGGCGGCGCGGTGGCCGACGCGGCCGCGGAGAGCAACCACGCCGCCTACCCCGCGGTCGGGGTCTGGCACGAGTTCCTGTGCACCGGCGACCAGGATTTCGCCACCCGGATGTGGCCGGTGGTCCGGGCCGGGATCGAGTTCGCGCTGAGCCTGCAGCGGCCCCGCGGCGAGATCCGCTGGCAGCAGGACACCAGCGGCCGCCCGGCCGGCTACGCGCTGCTCACCGGCTGCGCCAGCGTCCACCACAGCCTGCGCTGCGCGGTCGCCCTGGCCGAGCACATCGGCGAGCCGCAGCCCGGCTGGGAGCTCGCCGCCGACCTGCTGGGCCACACCGTCGCCTGCCATCCGGAGGCGTTCGCGGACAAGAGCCGGTACTCGATGGACTGGTACTACCCGGTGCTCGGCGGGCCGCTGCGCGGCGCGGCCGCGCTGGCCAGGCTGCGCGCGGGCTGGGACACGTTCGTGGTGCCCGGCCTCGGCGTGCGCTGCGTCAGCGACCAGCCGTGGGTCACCGGCGCCGAGACCTGCGAGCTGGTCCTCGCGCTGGAGGCGATGGGCGACACCGCCGCCGCGGCGCGGCTGTTCGAGGAGGTCCAGCATCTGCGCGACGACGACGGCAGCTACTGGACCGGCTGGCAGTACGCGAATCAGCGGCACTACCCGGGTGAGCGCAGCAGCTGGACGGCGGCCGCGATCATCCTGGCGGCGGACGCGCTGTCGGGGCGCAGCGGCGGCTCGGGGATCTTCCGCGCCGCGTCGGCCCGGTGGGCGACCGACGCGCCGGTCGACCCGGCCGCCTGCGGCTGCGACCACCGGTGGCTGTCAGCCGATGCCGTCGGCGGCCCGCTCCAGCACCCGTAGCGATCCGGCCACCGTGACCTCACAGAACGCGCCGGAGCGCAGCGCCCGCTGGTAGATCCGGTAGGGCGCCTGGCCGCCGCCGGCCGGGTCGGGGAAGACGTCGTGGATCGCCAGCGCGCCGCCTCGCGCCACCCAGGGCGCCCAGCCCTCGTAGTCCGCGGTCGCCGCCGCGTCGGTGTGCCCGCCGTCGATGAACAGCATGCCCAGCGGGGTCCGCCACAGCCTGGCGACGTCGGCGGACCTGCCGACGACCGCGATCACCTGGTCCTCAAGGCCGGCCGAGCCGAGCGCCGAGCGGAAGTGCGGCAGCGTGTCCAGCCGCCCGGTCGCCGGGTCGACCAGCTGCGGGTCGTGGTACTCCCAGCCGGGCTGGTTCTCCTCCGAGCCGTGGTGGTGATCGACGGTGATGACCAGCTGGCCGGCCTGGCGGGCGGCCGCGGCCAGGTAGATCGTCGACTTGCCGCAGTAGGTGCCGATCTCGGCGATCGGCCCGGCGCGCCCGTAGGCGGCCGCGGTGGCGAACAGCGCCAGCCCCTCCTCCGGCGGCATGAAGCCCCTGGCTGACTCGGCCAGCCGCCTCAGCTGCGCTGGCATCTCGGCTTGCTGCATGGCCGTTAGTCTCCCGTGCCCCGCCTTGCCCGCGCGCGCCGGGACATGCTCTACTCCGGAGGTATCAGTCACCCCGTCACCGGCGCCGCGGCCACATCGGAGAGGCAGCAGATGCGAGTCACCGTCGACCGGGAAGCCTGTGAGGCCAACGGCGTCTGCGCCGGCCTGGTCCCTGAGGTGTTCGCCCTGGACGACGACGACAACCTGCAGATCCTGACCGGGCAGGTGCCGCCTGAGCTGGCCAGCCGGGTCCGGCACGCGGTCCTGTCCTGCCCCAAGGCCGCGCTGGCGGCGCGCGAGTGAGGAGACCACACCGGTGCGAGCAGCGTTGATGCATGCGACAGGCCCGGACGCCGGGGTTGATCTCCGCGACGACGTGACCGCGGTCGGGCCCGGCCCGGGCGAGGTGCGGGTCAGGGTCCGCGCGACCGGGGTCTGCCATTCGGACCTGTCGCTGCTGACCGGGGTGATCCCGAGCGCGCTGCCCGCCGTGCTCGGGCACGAGGGCGCGGGCGAGATCATCGCGGTCGGCGATCAGGTGACCGGGCTGTCGCCCGGCCAGCATGTGGTGATCTCCTGGACGCCGGCCTGCGGGAACTGCGCGGAATGCAACAGGGGGCTGCCGTTCCTGTGCCTGACGTTCGTCATCAAGGGGTTCAAGACGCCCGGGTTCCGGCTCGCGGACGGCTCGGCGGCGTTCGGCATGGCCGGCTGCGGCACCTGGGCGGAGGAGATCGTGCTGCCCGCCCAGGCGGTCATCCCGGTGGAGGAGGACGTGCCGTTCGAGTACGCGGCGCTGCTGGGCTGCGGCATCCCGACCGGCGTCGGCGCGGTGGTCAACACCGCGAGGGTGACGCCGGGCTCGTCGGTGGCGGTGGTCGGCTGCGGCGGGGTGGGCCTGGCCGCGATCCAGGGCGCGCGGATCGCCGGCGCCGCGGCGATCCTGGCGGTTGACCCGCTGCCGGCCAAGCACCCGCTGGCGCGCTCGATGGGCGCGACGATGGCGGTCACCCCGGACCAGGCCGGTGCGGCGAGGAAGCAGCTAACCGGCGGGAGCGGTTTCGACTATGCGTTCGAGGTAGTCGGCAGGTCCGCGACGATACGGGCCGCCTGGCAGCTGGCCCGTCGCGGCGGTGACGTGATCGTGGTGGGCGCGGGCGACCGCGGTGACAGCGCGGCGTTCAGCGCCTTCGAGTTGCTCTTCGACGGCAAGCGGCTGCTGAGCTCGCTGTACGGGGGATGTGACCTGCGCCGCGACGTGCCCAGGTTCGCGGGCCTGTGGCGGGCGGGCCTGCTGGACATCGAGGGGCTGATCAGCAGGCGGATCGAGTTCGGCGACCTGAACGACGCGATCGGCGCGCTGCGCCGCGGCGAGGTGATCCGGCAGGTGCTGACGTTCGGCTAGCTGAGCGCGCCGGCCGCGACGGCGATCCCGACGCCGATCAGGATCACCCCGCCAAGCTGCTCGCTCGCCCGGCCCGACCACCGCCCGAGCCGTGCGCCGAGTTCCAGTCCCGCCAGCGACAGGGCGACGCTGACCAGGCCGATCACGATCGCGCCCGTGACGATGTCGACCCGGTAGGTGCCGAGCGCGAACCCGATCACCAGGTTGTCGATGCTCAGCGCCAGCCCGCTGAGCAGCAACCGCCCCCGGCTCAGCCCCCCGCCCCGCCCCGCCCCCGCCCCGCAGCGATCCCCCGTCCCAGCCCTCGCGTCCCTGTCAGCCTGCGCGCTGCCCGCTGCTCTCGCGCCGCCCTGGCCCGGGCGATCAGCGCCGCCCGCGTCCCCGTCGTCCTGCGCGCCGCCCCGCCGGGAGGCGGCCAGCCCGTACAGGCCGAGCCCGATCAGCAGCGCCCCGGCCAGCCACCGGGTGGCCGAGCCGATCGCCGTCGCGGCCTGGTGACCGAGGAACAGCCCGACGATCGGCATGCCCGCCTCGAACACGCCGAACACCAGCCCGACCCGCAGCCTGACCCGGTTGTCCACGCCGCTGATCCCGATCCCGATCGAGGCCGCGAAGTTGGACAGCCCGACCGACACCGCGACCAGCAGCAGCGCAACCATGGCGAAACCGTAGCGGCCCGGCCCGCCGCCGTCCCGCCAGCCCCGGTCCGGTCCCCAGCCGGCCTGCTAGTTCACCCGGCCGCCCGGCCAGCCCGCCCGGCCCGCTAACCCGCCCGGTACTGCTCGGGGATGCTGCCCACCACATGGGCGAGCCGGACCCGGTCCCCCCGGTACACGTACCGGGTGAGCCGGATCGGCCGGTCGGCCGCGTACGCGGTCCGGTTCACCACCAGCACCGGGGTGCCCGTGGACAGGCGGAAGAAGTCCAAGCCACCGGGTCAGCGCCATCCCGACATATGTAGGGTTGGCCTGGCGAGTCATATGCCCGTTTCATAACCTTCGATCGGGCGATTCGCGGCAGGTGGCCGGGCGGCGTTTAGCGGCTATGTCCCACCGCATGCACTGTCTTACCTGCGCTGTGACATAGCCGCTAAAAGTCCGGGCCTGCCTGGCTTGGAAGCGCTGAGCTGGGGCAGCTAGCGCCTGCGGCTGGGGAGCGCCGCTCCCCGCTCGGGCAAATGGGCGCGGAAGACCCGGCAGCGACAGCGCTGGCCCAGCGCTGCTGCTCTTTCGGCTGCTCCGGGCCACCGCATCCGTTGCTGGGCGGTGCGGGCCAGGGTCGCACTCCGGGGCATTCACCGGGGCAGGCGTCGCGGGACGGACCCGGGGCAGCTGGGCGGCGCTGGGCGGAGTGGGTGGGGGCAGCTGGGCGGGGCCGGGCGGAGTGGGTGG
>DATBGO010000013.1:0-2606 GCA_036558005.1 Streptosporangiaceae bacterium
ATGGTCGATGGCCAGCCGGTACTCCGCCTCAGCATGGTCGTCATCGGCCAGCAGCGCCCGGCTGCGAGCCAGCAGGCCCAGGGCCAGGTCGGTCCCGCTCGCCAGCGCCCAGGGCGTGAAGGCCTCCAGGGCAGCGGTCGCGGTCTCGCGCTCCCCGGACCTGGTTCCGGCTTCGACCACGTCTGCGAATGGGGCAAACGCCAGTACGTTCTCCCGCGGGAGAGCCTCCAGCGCGTGGCGCAGCGCGGCAGCGTAGTTGCCCAGGCCCAGCTCCAGGGTGGCCAGCGCACCCTGCACTCTCAAGACCTCGTACCCGTTGCCCCGCCCGGCGAGCTCGCGCAGCATCCGGGCGGCGAGCGGGCGGGCATCTGCTTCCCGCCCCTGCCGGGCCAGAGTCCACAGCTCCTGCCAGGCGTAGGGGCCCAGGATCGCCCGGTAGCCCGTCGCCTCAGACAGCGCCCGCCCCTCGGCCATCGTGGCCTCGGCGTCCGCGAAGCGGCCCTCTTGCACCTGGACGCTCGTCTGGATGCCAAGCGCTGTTAGCAGCGCCGCAATCGCGCCCCGGTCACGCAGTTCCGCCACCCACCGCTTCTCCATCTGATACCGGGCTGAGTCGTCGTACAGCAAGCCGGCGGCTTGGCCCACCGCCATGAGATGCGGCAATGCGTCGTCGGGGATCCGCTGGCCGGCGGCCAGCGGCGCGATGGCCTGGCGAAGCAACGCGGCGCCGGCCTGGTAGCGGCGCTCGCCCACGGCCGCGAAGCCGTCCAGCAGCAGGTCGGCCAGTGTCGCCCGTGAGTCCGCCACCTTCGGTGCTGAGCGGACCGCCCGCAGGAATTCGGCCATCCAAGCCTGGCCTGAGAACTGTGCCGCCACGAACGCGTTCAGCAGGGTGTCGCGGGCCAGGCGGGGGTCGGACGGCTGGAGCATCCGCGCCGCGTCGAGCAGCACCGACGTAGCCTCAGGCATCTGCCCGGCCGCGTACAAGCTCTGGCCCTCCAGCCGCCTGGCCCTCGCCCGGTCCAACCCATCCGCCAGGCGTGGTGCCGCCAGGCCCAGCAGTGCCCGTGCCGCCGGCGCCTCCCCGGCCGCCAGCCGGTTCTCGGCGGCCGCTAGCATCCGCCGGGCCCGGCGATCCTCGTCCGGGGTCAGCGCGGCCGCCCGCTCCAGGAAGGCGGCACCGCTGCCCCAGCCACCGCGGCCGCGCGCCCGGTCCGCCGACCGCTCCAGCTCCGCGGCCACCCGCTCGTCCGGGCCAGCCGCCGCCTCGGCCAGGTGCCAGGCCCGCCGGTCCGGTTCAACCTCCGGATCGGTGACCGCGGCCAGGGCCAGGTGCGCGCCGCGCCGGGCCGCGGCTGGGGCGGCGTAGTACGCTGCCGACCGGATCAGCGGATGACGGAACCGCACCCGCGGCTCCCAGGACACCAGCCGCTCCACTCCCGCGGCCTCACCCGCCCCAGGATCAATCCCCAGGCTCTGGGCCGCGTTCCAGATCAGCGCCGGCTCCCCGGTCGGGTCCGCCGCCGCCAGCAGCAGCAGCGTCTGGGTGTCGCCGGGCAGGGACCGCACCCGGGACTGATACAGCTCCTCCAGCCGGCCCCCGAATCGCAGCGGCCAATCCAGCGGCTCCGTGCCCGACAACTCGGCGGCGGTCAGCTCCGCGGCCAGTTCGACCAGCGCCAGCGGGTTACCCGCCGTGTCGGCCGCGATGCGCCAGCTCACCTGCGGATCAACCTGCGTGCCCGCCGACGTCGCCAGCAGTTCCTGCGCTGCCTCATCTCCCAGGCCGCCGACCATCAGCTCCGGCAGTCCCGCCAGCACCACTGCCCGTTCTTCCCCATCCCGGGCGGCAAATACCATGCCCACCCGGTCCGCGTACAGGCGCCGGGCGACGAACCCGAGTACCTCGCTCGACACCGGGTTCAGCCACTGCGCGTCATCAATCAGGCATAGCACCGGCCGCGCGGCCCCCGCGTCGGTCAGCACCGTCAGAGCCGCGAGGCCGACCAGGAACCGGTCCGGTGGCGGGCCCGTCACCAGCCCGAACGCCGACCCGAGGGCTTGTCGCTGCGGCGCGGGAAGCCCATCGAGACCACCCAGGAACGGGACAAGCAACTGGTGCAGGCCGGCGAAGCCCATGTCCATCTCGGCCTCGGCACCGGCTACCCGGGCTACCTGAATGTCGCCGGCCTGTCCGGCCGCCCAGTCCAGCAGCGCTGTCTTGCCGACGCCCGCCTCACCCCGCAGCACCAGAACCCCGCTCAGCCCGTCCCGTACCGCCGCCAGCACGCCCTCCAACGCACGGGTCTCCACCGCCCGGCCCAGCAACGCGCTAATCGCTCTGCCCTCTTCCGTCCCTGGCGGGAATGAACGAAGCTGCCCCAGGCGGTACCCTCGCGAGAACCCAGTCGTCCGGCGACTCCTTCAGGATAGGACCCGCCACCCGTCCGCTCCTGTGCCAGATGACCCCGAATTGCCTCCGGCCGCGCACGCGGTGGATGTAACAGCTCGGGCGCGCCGGACGCTAACCGGTTGAGGGCCCAGTTCCCGCGCGGGGCCGCCAGACTCCACTGACCCATACCGGATACCCGCCGCGACGGAGGTAG
>DATBGO010000014.1:0-115995 GCA_036558005.1 Streptosporangiaceae bacterium
GGCTGGTGTCGCGCCGGTCACGGTGAACCCGAAGTACACCGACCCGTCCGGTGCCGCGGTCAGCGGCGTGGTGATCTTCACCGCCTTGGCGTAGGCCGAGCGGTGCGCCTTCCACTGGGCCAGCCCGTAGAACACCAGCCGGCGCACCGCGCCGGATGCCCTGTCGGCATGCCCGCGCATCAGGACCGTCCCGCCCGCGCCGGCGACGGCCAGGGTTCTCCCGCGCGTCAGGACAGCAGGCAGCGGCGGGGTGAAATCGCCGAGGCTGAGCGCGGGCAGCCGGTAATCGGTGTTCAGTGACCAGCGCCGCACTCCGCTGGCCCCGGAGTAGGCCACGACCCGGAACCCGGCCTTGGCGCTGACCCGGGTCGGGACCAGCACCGTGTTCCGGCTAGTGATCATCGGGGAGCCGTAATGGATGGGCAGCGTCCCATCTTCCACGTCCGGGGCCAGGTCGACCTTTGCCTTCCAGCGGATCCGGCTCAGCGGCTGAGGCCGCACCCTGGTAGCGGCCGTGTGCTGCGCGTTCCCGGCAAAGCCCGCCCACCCCCGATGACCGCGGACCCGGAAACCGGACCCGCGGGCAGCCGGCGCCCCCGCACCGCCGGCCCGCGAATGAGCCGCCACGGCCACCTGCGCGTTCGATGGCGAGGTTATTAACCAGGAACTGAGCAGCAGGCCGGCCGCGGCTACCGCACCAGTTCCGCCGCGGACGATCCAGCCAAGAGCGGGCCGGGCCGGGTTGCTCCGTGCCCCGGCTTCCGGCCGCCGTACCCGTCGTGGCCAACTAGACATGACGCTCCCATCACGGGCATAAAAGCTGAAATGAGCGGATCAATAGTCAAGTAGACGCGCGGTTAGGCTTCTCGTTGTTCACGTCCGGGTCAAGATCCGATAACGCACGCGCGGGCCTGCTCACGCCACCGCCGGCCCGGTGTCCGGCCGCGCGGTGCGATAACCTGCCGGGCGTCGAGGCAGCTCACGGATGTGCCATCCAGGACGAGCGCAGGCATCCAGGCGGCGAGGCACACATGCAGATCAGGGCGAGCACCGTGCTGCCGGCCGTCCGCGAGGCGGTCACGCTGCGCACCGAGGACGGGCTGAGCCTGGTCGGCGAGCTGGCCCGGCCGGCTGGCGGGCCGCCCGCGGGCACGCTGATCTGCCTGCACCCGCTGCCCACCGCGGGCGGCATGATGGACAGCCACCTGTTCCGCAAGGCGTCCTACCGGCTGCCCGCGCTGGCTGGCCTGGCGGTGCTCCGGTTCAACACCAGGGGAACCACCTCGGAGCAGGGCCGCAGCGATGGCGAGTTCGGCGAGGGGGAGTCCGAGCGTTACGACGTGGCCGCCGCGATCAGCTACTGCCAGCGGGCGGGACTGCCGCGGCTGTGGCTGACCGGCTGGTCGTTCGGCTCCGAGCTGGCGCTGAAATGGGGGAACGTCTCCGCCGTCGAGGGGGCGATCCTGATCTCGCCCGCGCTGCACCGGGCCGGCGACGCCGACCTGGACGGCTGGGCCGGATCCGGGCGGCCGATGCTGGTGCTGGTGCCCGAGTTCGACGACTACCTCCGTCCGGACGAGGCGCGGGCCCGGTTCGCCCGGGTGCCGCAGGCGCAGATCGTGGTGGGTGAGCGGGCCAGGCACCTGTGGGTCGGGGAGCCCCATGTCCGTATCGTGCTGACTGAGATCGTGCGCCGCGTCAACCCGGCCGCGCTGCCGCTGGCCACTGAATGGAGTGACGGCTCGTGAACCCCTTCGACCTGACAGGCAAGAACGCGTTCGTCACCGGGGCATCGCGCGGCATCGGCCAGGCCATCGCGGTGGCGCTGGCCGAGGCCGGGGCCGACGTCGCCCTGGTCGCGCGCAGCGCGGACGGGCTGGCGGAGACCGCTGCCGACATCACCGCGCTCGGCCGCAAGGCGTTCGTGCTGCCAGCCGACGTCACCAGCCAGCCCGTGGTCGCCGACGCGGCAGCCGCCGCGATCGACGCGCTCGGCTGGGTGGACATCGTGGTCAACAACGCCGGCGGGTCCAACTTCATGGTCGGCTTCCGTGACCTGCGACTGTCCGGCTGGGACAAGATCATGCGGCTGAACCTGGACTCGGCGGTGTACACCTGCCACGCGTTCGCCGGGCATCTGCTGGAACGCCAGCAGGGCTCGGTCATCAACGTGGCGTCGGTGGCCGGGGTGATGGCCTCGCCGTTCCTCGGGCCCTACGGCGCGGCCAAGGCGGGCCTGATCTCGCTGACCAAGACGCTGGCGGCCGAGTGGGGCGGCGAGGGCATCCGGGTGAACGCGCTGTGCCCGGGCTGGACCGCGACCGACCTCAACCGGAACCTGTGGGAGGACCCGGAGGCGGGGCCCGCCACGGTCGCGTCGGTGCCGATGCGCCGGTGGGGCCGGGCCGAGGAGATGGCCGGGCCCGCGGTGTTCCTGGCCAGCGCGGCGTCGTCGTACATGACCGGCCAGGTGCTGCTGGTCGACGGCGGCCAGACCGTGCATCCCTAGCCGGTTCTGAAGTCACCCGGGAGTCGGTGTTCAATGGATGGATGACACCGGTCAGCTCCTACGTGACGCGGCCGCTTGGTCCTGGCACCTGGGACGACTTTGCCCGTCTGGTGGAGGCTAACAACGGGGTCTGGGGCGGCTGCTGGTGCATGGGCTTCCACCCAGAGGGCGTCGGCAAGGGCCATACCGTTTCCGGGAACCGGCTGGCAAAGCAAGCCCACGTTCGCAACGGAACGGTGCACCAGATTCTCGTTTACGACGGCGACGAATGCGTCGGCTGGTGCCAGTACGGGCCGCCGCCCGAGCTTCCGAACATCAAGAACCCGAAAGCCTATGCCAAGGGCCTGGGCGAGCTGCCCGACTGGCGGATCGGTTGCATCTTCACGGGAAGCGCGCACCGGCGCAGCGGGGTCGCGCGGGCGGCCCTCGGCGCCGTGCTGGCCGCCATCCACGATGCCGGAGGCGGGCTCGTCGAGGCCTACCCCGAGCAAGTCGAGGGGCGCGCCCCGCAGCGCGGTGCCTAT
The DNA here is from genome assembly GCA_036558005.1 of Streptosporangiaceae bacterium. Classification (GTDB taxonomy): domain Bacteria; phylum Actinomycetota; class Actinomycetes; order Streptosporangiales; family Streptosporangiaceae; genus DATBGO01. The sequence continues at coordinate 3,034 of DATBGO010000014.1, forward strand.
TTCCACACGGGCCCGGCCGACCTTTTCGAGGAGTTCGGCTTCGAGCGGGACCGGAAGATAGCGAAGTGGCGGTGGGTGATGCGGCTGCGAATCCGGCCTTGACCGAGTCCTGCCGATCCGTTGCCGCGGCCGGCTATTTACGGGGTCCGCTGCCCGTGGCAGCCTGGATGCCCCGCGCGATGCTGACCGCTGTGACTGCGAGGTGCCGATGTTGTTCGTCAGCCTGATCCAAGGACCCGCGTCAGAGGAAGACTTCGTGGCGCGCTGCGCCGAGTACGTGCTGCCTCAGCTCGAAGCGCGGCAGATCACGGCCGCGCTCTGGACCACGCCCGACCGCAGTGATTTCTACCTGCACGGTTTCCTGGACAGGGAGCGGCCGGATGATGTGTCCGAGGTGGTGGAACGGGCCGGCTGGGCGGCTCAAACGCTGGCGCTGTGGAATGTGCACAACCCGTTCAGCGGGCCCGGCGGGCGGATCATGAGCTGCGCGATGCCGTTCAACCCCGAGAGCATCGACAAGGATGACGCGTACAAGACCTGCACCGCCCAGAAGCAGCACAAGATCCTCGACAAACACGACGTGACGTACTGCCCGGCCTGCGGGGGCCAGCTGAAGTAACCCATGCCCGGCGACGACCTACCTGAGTACCCGAACTACCGGGCGACCTTCGGCACCAGCCTGGCCGTCGTCACCTCGCTGATGGCCTCCCTCAGCACGGCGATCGTGGTCGTGCTGGCGGTGGACACGACGGCCCAGGCCGGGCTGGGTTTCCTCAGGTTCACGCCGGACCAGGTCGGGACGACCGCGGGGACCGCCGCCATCGTCTTGTTCGTCGCGGCGTCCATGGGGGCCGTCTACGCCCAGGCGGCCAACAGCGACGAGTCGCCAGCCCGGGTCATCTACCGGATGCTCCTTAACCGCAGCGCCGACGACAAGGCGAAGCTGAAGGAAAGGTGGGAAGGCCATACTGACCGGGCCTATAAGGTCACCCGCGCTTGCTGGGTGTATGGGCTGAGCGCGATGCTCGTCACGCTCGGGACGCTCGTGTACGGGAAGGTGCCCGCCGCGCTGCCGGTCCTGGCCGTCATCGCGATGATCGCGACCGGGCTGAACCTGCTCGACTCCGAGTTCCGCACCGCCATCCTGGTCGTCGCGTCGGTGCTGGTGGCCGGTGGGAGCGGGCTGGTAGCCGGGGCCGCCGCCTGGGCCATCTGGTCGTGACGCGGTGCCGCCGGTCAGGCCGCCCGCTGGCGCGGGGTGCTCGGCGGGCCGAACGCCAGGCTCACGTTGTGCCCGCCGAAGCCGAACGAGTTGGACAGCGCGTAGCCGACCCGCGCGGTGCGCGGGGCGTCCCTGACGTGATCCAGCTCGCAGGCCGGGTCGGGGTCCTCCAGGTTGAAGGTGGGCGGCAGCACGCCGCGCGACAGCGCGGCCACCGCCACCGCCGCCTCGACCGCGCCGGACGCGCCGAGCATGTGCCCGGTCAGGCTCTTGGTCGAGCTGACCGGCGGCCCGTCGCCGAACACCGCGCGGATCGCGGCCGCCTCGGCGGCGTCACCGAGCTTGGTGCTGGTGCCGTGCGCGTTGAGGTAACCCACGTCCGGCGCGCTGATCCCGGCGTCGGCCAGGCACCGGCGCATGCACTGGGCCGAGCCTGAGCCGTCCGGGCGGGGCGTGGTGGGGTGATGCGCGTCGGTGCTGACCCCCCAGCCGATCACGTCCGCGTACCCGGCGGCGCCGCGGGCCCGCGCGTGCGCGACGGACTCCAGCACCAGCACCCCCGCGCCCTCGCTCAGCACGAAGCCGTTGCGGCGCCGGTCGAACGGCCTGCTGGCCGCGGCCGGGTCGGCCCAGCCCCTGGCCAGCGCCCAGGCGTTGCCGAACGCGTCGGCGAAGGTCGGGAACAGGTGCGCCTCGCTGGCCCCGCAGACCACCACGTCAGCGTCGCCGTCGCGGATCAGCCGCAGCGCCTCGCCGACCGACTGGGCGCCGGCCGCGCACGCGGTCGCGATCGACGAGCTGTAGCCGCGGATGCCGTGCTTGATGGCGATGTAGGCCGCGCCCATCCCCGGCAGCATGCCGCCCAGCATGTACGGGCTGACCCCGGCCCGGCCGCGGGCCGCCCTGGCCAGCACGTGGTGCTCCAGCGAGGCCAGGCCGCCCACCCCCGAGACGATGACGGCGGTCCGGTCCGGGTCGGCGTCCTGGCCGACCACCAGCCCGGCGTCGGCCAGCGCGGCGGCGGCGGCGGTCAGCGCCATGACGATGTAGCGGTCGGCGGTCCGCGCTTCCTCGGGCGCCAGCACCGACGTCGCGTCGATCGGCGGCGCGATGCCCGCCGCCTCGCACACCCCGGCCACCGGGTGACCGGCGGGCGGTTTGCGCAGCCCGGACTGGCCGGCGCACAGCGCTCCGAACACCGCGGGCAGGTCGCTGCCAACCGGGGTGACCAGGCCGATCCCGGTGATGACCGCCGAGCGCGGGCCGGTCACTGCGGGCCCGGGCCGGTCAGGTGGCGCTGGCGCATCAGGAACTTGCGGACCTTGCCGGTCGGCCCGACCTCCAGCTCGTCGTCGGGCATCGCGACGATACGGCGCAGCGTCGCGGCGGCGGGCTCGCCCAGCGCCCCGGCCACCGCGGCCTGGCGGCTGGCGTCCGGGTCGGCGCCCGCCGCGAGCAGCAGCAGCACGTCGGTCAGCACCATGTCGCCGGCCCGGCTCGCCACCACCGTGCAGTCCCGCACGTCCGGGCAGCTGGCCAGGATGCGCTCCTCGGACAGCGCGGTGTACAGCCAGTGCCCGCCGCCCAGCTCGACCGCGTCGGCGGCCCGGTCGACGTGGTAGTAGTAACCGTCGGCGTCCCGGTACATCAGGTCGCCGGTCAGGTAGTAGCCGTTCAGCCGGCTGCGGTAGGTCGCGGCCGAGTCGTTCCAGTAGCCGGGGGCGAGGGTCGGGGCCTTCAGGCCCGCGTGCCCGACCTGCCCGTCGGGCACCGGCACCCCGGTGCCAGGGTCCAGCAGCGCGATCTCGGCGAAGTCATACGGCTTGCCGACGCACCGGCCGTACCGGCTGGTGCCGGGCTTGTGCACGGCGCGGAACGCCGAGTGCCCCATCTCGGTCGAGCCGATCCCGTCGATGAACTTCGACCCGGGCACCCGGACCACGCCCGCGCGGGTCATCTCCAGGTGGCTGCCCGCCGCCACCAGCCGCCGGACGTGGGTCTCGTGCGCGCAGTCGCCGGTGTTGAACCAGAGCGCGACCGATCCGGTGTCCCGCTGGGCCAGGTCGAAGCGGGCCAGCTCGGCCCAGGTGACCGCGAACCCGTACACGCCGGTCGGATGCCAGCGCTCGATCGCCTCCAGCACCGCCGAGCCGCTGCGCCCGGACTGGCCGCCGCCCTGCGCCGACAGGTAGAGCAGCTCGTGCCGGTTGCACAGGGCCTGCTGGGTGCTGATGATCCCGGCGGCGTGCGCGGCGGGCAGCACGCACAGGGTGCGCTCGGCCTGCGTCACCCGCGGCGTGGCCAGGTGCACCAGGCGGGTCGCGGCGAACAGGCTGTCATGCGTGTGGACCACCGCGGCCGGCAACCTGGTGGTGCCCGAGGAGTGGGTGATCGCGACCGGGTCGTCGCCGTGATGGCGGTAGTGCGGCGGGGCGGCGGCGCCGTCCCCGGCGCCGGCCTGCGAAGCGTCCGCCAGGACCGGGACGCCCAGGTCGCGGCCGGCCAGCAGGGCCCGGTGCGCCGGGTCGGTGAGCACGCCGCGGCAGTCCAGCCGCCGGATGAACGCGGCTGCGACGTCGCCGGGCAGGTTGCCGTTCATCAGCGCCGGGATCGCGCCGAGCCAGGTCATCGCCATGAAGGTGAGCAGGCAGTCGGCCGCGGAGGTGACGTAGACAGCGACCGGGTCGCGCGGCCCGACGCCGCGGGCGTGCAGCCAGGAAGCCCGGGCCGCGACCCGCTCGCGCAGCTGGCCCAGGGTCAGCGGGGTCCAGGCCGGGTACCCGTCCACCGCGGTGTCGAAGGTGATGCCGGGCCCGGCCGGATCGGCGCCGTGCTCGGCCAGCTTGGCCAGCACGTTCCCGGCGCCGGCCGACGGGTCGTCGGCGAGCGCCCCGCGGATGCTGCGGGCGCGCACCGGCTCACTCCGCCGGGGCGCTGGCCACCGGCGAGCGCTGCGCCACCACCGCGCAGAACTCGCCGACCGTCATCCCGGCCAGCTTCTCGGTCTCCTCCTCGCCGAACTTCAGGCCGTACTGGTCCTCGACCCGTAAGGCCAGCTCGGCCAGGGACAGCGAGGCCAGGTCGGCGCCGCGCGGGCCCAGCTGGGTGTTGTCACTGATGCCCTCGACGTCACAGTTCATCTCGATTAGCGATTCAAAAATGAACTGCCGGATAGAATCGATCATCTGCCGCCCCCTTAGTGAAATAGCATCCCGGTGCCGGCGCCTTAAAATACCTGCGCTCGGGCCGGCGGGCGCTCGCCGGGCCGGATGGTGCCCCGTGCCATGGCCGCCAGGAATCGCGACTGCCGGATAAAGTGCGTCCCACGGATTGGCCTTTCGTCAGGTCAGCGGGAGCAGAGCGATTCGCCCATAGCGTACCACGGTGCGCCGATCCGTCTATACGCATCTAGCTGCGGTTTCCCCGTCACGGAGGGCTGCGCGCGACCGCGGCGCCGGGCCGGGGGCCGGCCTGCCGCGCGGCGCTACGGGATCGCTCTTTGCGGTCGCGCGCTAACCACGGCGCGGGCCGCTCCTGGCAATCGCCGCCGATGACTGATAATGACCGCGGCCAGCGTTATGAATAAACCATTCCGGCGAGCCTGAGCATTGACGGCATCCAGCTCGGACGGTAGCGTTCTGGAAGATACTGGCCATTGTGCCGGGGCCGCGGGCCGGCCGGTAACGGCGGCGCCGGGCGCATTCGGGTCGCATGCGGTGGTGAGGCATGACCGACAGGCTGCTTGTCAGGTTCGCTGGCCAGGGCTCGGGCACCGGTGAGCTGACCTGGGGCCAGCAGACGATCATGCGCGGCGTCGACTCGCGCAACGGCGCGGCGCTCTGGCTGGCCGCGGTCGAGCCGGTGCCCGACGGCAAGACCGAGCAGGACGTCGCGGACCTGTTCGGCTACCTGATGAGCCGGTACCAGTCGATGCGCACCCGGCTGGAGTTCGGCGACGACGGTCAGGTCCGGCAGTCGGTGTCGGAGTCCGGCGAGACCTGGCTGGAGATCATCGACGCCGCGGACGACGCCGACCCGCACCAGGTGGCCGCGGACCTGAAGGAGCAGTATCAGCTGGCCGAGCGCGACTACACCACCCAGTGGCCGATGCGGATGGCGGTGGTCCGGCACCGCGGCAAGCCCGCCTACCGGGTGACCGCGCTGTGCCACCTGGTCAGCGACGGCTACGGGGTGGTCGCGATGATGGCCGACCAGGAGGCGCTGGAAGCGGGCCAGCCGAACGGGCCGGTCACCGCGATGGAGCCGCTGGAGGAGGCCAGCTACCAGGCCAGCCCGGCCGGGCAGCGGCGCAGCCGGGCCGCCGAACGCTACTGGGAGCACATGCTGGCGACCATCCCGGCCCGCCGGTTCCGCGAGTCCTCCGACCCGCGCCAGCCGCGCTACTGGATCACCTCGATGCACTCCCGGGCCATGCAGCTGGCCATGCAGCCGATCGCCGAGCGGACCCAGGCGGACACCTCCCCGGTGCTGCTGGCCGCGTTCGCCGTGGCGGTCGCGAGGGTCACCGGGATCAACCCGGTGGTGCCCAGGGTGACGGCCAGCAACCGGTTCCGGCCAAGGCTGGCCGAGGCGGTCGCCCCGATCATCCAGACCTGCCCGTGCGCGGTGGACGTGGCCGGGGCCAGCTTCGACGAGGCGGTGATGCGCGCCTACCGGGCCTCGGTGGGCGCCTACAAGAACGCCTACTTCGTGCCGGCCAGGATCCGCGAGCTGGTCGCGTCGGTCAGCGCCGAGCGGGGCGAGCCGGTGGACGTCGCCATGGTCTACAACGACCGGCGGATGTCCATGGTGACCCGCGCGAACGAGGTGCTGGGCACGCCGCGTGAGGTGACCGCGCTGCCCGAGCCCGGTGAGATCACCGCCGCGCTGCCGCTGACCACGGTGGCCGTCGACGAGATGTCCGACCACCCGGCGGACCTGTTCACCTTCCACCTGATGAACTCGCCTGACTCGGTGAAGGCGCTGATCTCGTTCGACACCCACTACGCCGCGCCGGGGGACGTCGAAGCGGTGCTGCGGGAGATGGAGGCCATCACGGTGGCCGCCGCGTTCAGCCCGGCCACGCCCACCGGCCTCTAGCCGCGGCTGCCGCTGACGACCGCGCGGACGGCCGCCGCCAGCTGGTCCCGGCTTGGCTGCAACGCCAGGTCCAGCTCGGGCACGCAGCCGAGCACGGCGCTGTCGGGACGGGTCACCCGCTGCGCCGGGGCCGCCAGGCTGACCTGCTCGGCGACGCTGGCCAGGATCTCCGCGCCCAGCCCGCAGAACCGGTTGGCGTCGTCGGCCACCACCAGCGCGCCGGTCTTGCGCACCGAGGCCAGCAGCCCGTCCCAGTCGAACGGGTAGATCGTCCGCGGGTCGAACACCTCGGCCGAGATCTCGCCGTCCAGCTCGGCGGCGACCGCGAGCGCGTCATGCACCAGGTGCCCGACCGCCAGGATGGTGACGTCCGTGCCGGCCCGGTGTACCCGGCCCGAGCCCAGCGGCACCGGCTCCAGCTCGGCGACGACCACGTTCTCCCTGATCTGGTGCGCCGCGATCGGGGCGAAGAACACCACCGGGTCGTCGTCCCTGATCGCTGTGGTCAGCAGCCCGTAGGCGTCGGCCGGGGTGGCCGGGAGCACGGTCTTGACGCCGAAGTGGGCGAACATCGGGTAGGGCTGGTCGGAGTGCTGCGCCCCCCAGGCCGGCCGCCAGCCCGCGGCCGGCAGCAGGTAGGTCACCGGCGCCTTCGCCTGCCCGCCGCTCATCAGCGACACCTTGTTGGCCTGGTTGGCGATCTGCTCGAACACCAGCAGCAGCAGGAACGGGATCTGGTACTCCACCACCGGCCGCCGCCCGGCCAGCGCCGCGCCGGTGGCGAAGTTGGTGAAGCCCTGCTCGGACAGCGGCGTCTCGAGCACCCGCTGCGGGCCGAACCGGTCCAGCAGCCCGATGGTGGTGTTGGTCAGCGCCTGATGGATGTCCTCGCCCATGACGAACACCGCGGGGTCGCGTTCCATCTCATCGCCGAGCGCCCGGTTGATCGCCCGCAGGTACGACAGGCTCGGCATCAGCGCGCCTCCCCGGTCCGCCCGGCCGCCGCCCCCGGCCGCAGCCGCAGACCGGAGGCGTACAGGTAGGCGAGCCCGTCGCCGGGGCCGGGCCGCTCGCTCCCGGCCGCGAACCGGGCGGCGGCCTCGATCACCTCGTCGACCTCGGCGTCGATCCGCTCCCTGGTCGCGGCGCTGACCCTGGCCGCCTGGATCAGCATCGGGTCCCTGGCCCGCCAGCCGTCCACCTCGCCGGGGTCGCGGTAGCGCAGCCCGGCGGTGAGCTCGAAGGTGTGGTGACCGTCGAACCGGTAGGTGCTGAACTCCAGGAAGGCCGGCCCGGCGCCGGACCGGACCCTGGCCACCGCCTTGGCGGTCGCCTCCAGCACCGTCTCCGGGTCCATCCCGTCATGCCGCCCGGCCGGGATGCCGAACGCCTCGGCCCGGCCGGTGATCGTGCCCGCGACCGCGGTCCGCACCGGCAGGGTGGTGGCGTACAGGTTGTTCTCGCACACGAACAGCACCGGCACCCGCCACAGCGCGGCCAGGTTCAGCGACTCCAGCAGCGCGCCCTGGTTCACCGCGCCGTCGCCGAAGATGCTGACCGCGATCGCGCCGGTGCCCGACTGGCCGAGCGCCCAGCCCACCCCGGTGGCCATCGCCGCGCCGTGCCCGACCGTGCCGGTCGAGCCGTACACCCCGACGCTGAAGTCCGACGGGTGGAACGAGCCGCCCCGGCCCCTGGCCACCCCCGATGACCGGCCCATCAGCTCGGCGAACAGCCTGCCGGGGTCGCTGCCCTTGGCCAGTAAGTGGCCGTGCCCGCGGTGATTGGCCATCATCACGTCGTCGGGGCGCAGCGCCGCGCCGATCCCGGCCGCGACCGCCTCCTGGCCGATGCACGGGTGGATGCCGCTGACGATGTCGCCGGACCGGACCAGCTCGATCGCGCGCTCCTCGAACCGGCGGATCAGCCGGATCATCCGGTACAGGCCAGCCGCGCAGGCCCCCTCTTGCTCAGCGATCACCAGCAATTCCCTCCCGCCCGCTGCCGCCGGGACCGCGCTAGGCGGTCCGCCGCGCGAACAGCCGGACCGACCAGTTCACCGCGAATACCGCCAGCGTGACCACGATGATCAGGCTGATCCACACCGAGTTGGCCCCGATCAGGCCGTTGAACAGCGCGCGCATCCCGTTGGTCGCCCAGTAGAAGGGGTTCCACCGGGCCACCGACAAGATCCACAGTGGTGCCAGCGTCAGCGGCAGCAGCACGCCGGACAGCAGCATCACCGGCTGGCTCACCGTGTTGATCGTCGGCCCGAGCGCGGCCTCGTTGCGCACGTACATGGTCAGCGCGTAGCCCAGCGACACCGCCATCACCGACATGAGGGTGAGCAGCAGGTAGGCCAGCAGCAGGTTGCCGAGCGGGATCCGCAGCCCGAACGGCAGCGCCAGCAGCGTGATGATCAGCGCCTGGACCAGCAGCGTGGCCACCTCCTGCAAGGCCCGGCCGAGGATCAGCGCCGGCCGGCTGACCGGGGTCACCCTGGCCCGCTCGACCACCCCCGAGCGCATGTCGGCCAGCAGCCCGAAGCCGCTGTACAGGCCGCCGAGTATCGCCATCACGGTGAGCAGGCCGGGCACGTAGACGCGGTAGGCGCCGGCGTAGCTGGTGATGCCCTCGTGCCGGAGCGCCAGCCGCAGCATCGGCGCGAACAGCACCAGGTAGGTGACCGGCTGGGCGAGGCTGAAGGCCAGCAGCCACCTCGGCGCGCGCAGCGTCAGCAGTCCCTGCCGCTGGAACACCAGCCAGGTGTCGCGGGCGAACTTCATCGTCACCTCCCTTCCGGCGGCGTCAGGATTCCCGCAGCGACCGGCCGGTCTTGGTGAGGAACACGTCGTCCAGGCTGGGCCTGCTCAGCTCGATCGCGTCCAGCACCAGGCCGGCTCCCTCCAGCGCCCGCTGGATCTGCGGGATCGCGGTCGCGCCCGAGTCGACGTACAGCCGCAGCCCGCCCCCGTCCAGCATCTCCAGCTTGTGCACGTACGACTGGGTGCCCAGCAGGTCGGCCGCGGCCGGGGCGAAGCCGTCCAGCGCGAGCGCGAGCACGTCACCGGAAATCTCCCGCTTGAGCGCCTCCGGGGTGCCCTCGGCGACGATCTCGCCGTGGTCGATGATCGCGATCCGGTCGCACAGCGCGTCGGCTTCTTCCAGGTAGTGCGTGGTGATGAAGACCGTCATGCCGTCCTCGCGCAGCCGCCGCACCTCGTCCCACATGTGCGCGCGGCTCTGCGGGTCCAGCCCCGCGGTCGGCTCGTCTAAGAACAGCACCCTGGGGTTGTGGATGACGCCGAGCGCGATGTCGACCCGGCGGCGCTGGCCGCCCGAGTAGGTCTTGCACCGGCGGTCGGCGTACTCGGTGAGCTGGAAGGCGCCGAGCGCGGCCTCGGCCAGTTCCCGCGCCCTGGCCTTGGCGATGCCGTGCATCCGGGCCTGCAGGATGAGCTCCTCCCTGGCGCTGACCTCGCTCCAGGTGGCCCCGCCCTGGGCCACGTAGCCGACCCGGCGGCGTACCTCGCCGGGATCGCTCAGCAGGTCCAGGCCGGCGATCGTCGCGGTCCCGCCGTCGGGGACGATCAGTGTCGACAGCATCCGCAGCGTCGTGGTCTTGCCGGCCCCGTTGGGACCGAGAAAGCCGAAAATCTCGCCTTCGCTGACCGAAAGGTCGACCCCGCGAACCGCCTCGACCGTCACTGCCTTGCGGCCTTTTCCGGAATGGAACGCCTTACGCAGGCCGCTCGTCTTGATCATCTGCAGCTCCCGGCCGTTTCCGGCATTGCCTGTAAGTAAGCTAGACCGACCTAAAGACCTGGACAATAGCTGGATTTCGGACTCCGCCATGCCGCCAGGACGGCTCAGCCAGGCGGCGGCAGCGCCAGCCTTTCCAGGTATTCAGCGGCGGCCCTGGCGCCGCCGGCGGCGGCGAACGAGGCGCCGATCGCCGCCGCCGCGGCCCGGTAGGACGGGTCGTCCAGCACGGTGGCCAGCGCCGCCCGCAGCTGCTGCGGGCGGACCCGGTGGAAGTGCACCCGCAGCCCGGCCCCCGCCGCGACGACCTGGTTGGCGTTGACCGGCTGGTCGCGGGTGAGCGGCGCGATGACCAGCGGCACCCCGAAGCTCAGCGCCTCGCACACGGTGTTCATCCCGCCGTGGCAGATCACCGCGTCCAGCCGCGGCATCAGCTCAAGCTGCGGGACCCGGCTGAAGACCAGCAGGTCCTCCGGCGGGCCGGTGATCATGCCCGGCGGGGCGACCACGATCGCCTGCACCCGGGAGGCCAGCGGCGCCAGCGCCTGGACCGCGCGAGGGTAGAAGCCGGCCGAGTTCTCGTCGGCCATCGTGCCCAGCGTCACCAGCACCTTGCGGCGGCCGGGATCCAGCCGGTGCCACGGGAACCCGGCCGCCGGCGGGCGGGCCGCGATGGCGGGCCCGACCAGCGCGTAATGGCCGGGGAACTGGTGCCCGCCGGTCAGCGCCGCGCTGGTGAGCGCGATCACCAGGTAGGGAGAGAAGCGCAGGTCAGGGCCATCGGCGGGGAGCCCGGCGAAGGCCCGCAGGCTGGTCATGTGACCGTCGATCCAGGCGCCGACCTGCGGCAGCCCGCGCAGCGGCTCGGTCAGCTCCATCGAGGAACTGGCGAGGCTCGCCCAGGGCAGCCCGTGCCGCTGCGCGATCAGCGCGCCCGCCAGCGCGTGCTGGTCCACCACCAGCACGTCCGGCTGGTAGGCCTGGACCGCCTGCTCGACCGCGGCCAGCGTGTGCCGGGTGAACGGGACGATGAACCGCTGCCAGAGCGAGCGGACCGACGCGGTGCCGGAGTCGGCCAGGCCGCCGTACACCCGCATCCCGGTCGGGTAGATCAGCGCGTCCTCGCCCAGGTGCGGGCGCAGCCGGGCCCGCGAGCCCGCGTAGGCCACCTGGTGGCCGCCGGCGGCGAGCGAGGCGCCGATGGCGCCGGCCGGGTTGACGTGCCCGGCCAGCGGCAGGAGCACGAACAGGAACCTGCTCACCGGCTGGTCCCGGCCAGGTCCCGGGGCGCGAGCCGCTCGCTCACCCAGGCCGCGATGTCCCCGGCGGTCAGCCCGATGAGCCGGTCGATGTCCAGGCTGGCCAGTAAGTCGTCCAGGCAGACCCGGCCGCCGCTGGCGCGGGCGAGCCGCCCGCCGAGCGCGGCCAGTTCCAGGCTGTCGATGTGCAGGTCGGCTTCCAGCTCGCTGGCGGCGGTGATCCCGGCCGCCCACTGCCCGTCCTCGCCGGTGACCGCCGCGAGCATGGCGGCCAGGCTGGCGAGCACGCCGCCGGGACCTAACCCGGCAGCCGCCGGCTGCGCGTCCATCCCGCCCTCCCCGCTGCCGCCCCACAGCCCCGCCGCACCGCGCCGTCAGGCCAGCGGAGCGGTTACCGGGGTCCGTTGCCACCAAAGCACAGGGAACGGTGTTTTGGAAGGGTTGTTTGTGCTGGTTGCACCCCGAGGTTATGATCCGAGCATCTCGGCCGGAAACGGCTTTGGCTGCAGTGGTGGTGAGGCGGGGAATGGCAGCTGAATCCTGCCCGGCGTCGCCGCGGCCCGCGCCGCGCGCAGGCGGGGGGCCAGCGTGACGGCGCTCGACGCGATCGCCACCTATCTGCCCGGCCAGCGGGTATCGGTCGATGAGCTGGCCGGCCCGCTCGGGCTGGAGCCGATGGAGCTGAAGATGTTCAAGCGGTTCCAGGGCTTCGCCGAGATCCGGCTCGACCCGGGCGGGACGCTGCTGGACCTGCTGCTGGGCGCGGCCGCCGCGCTGGAGCCGCTGCGCGGGCGTGAGCATCAGGTCAAGTACGTGCTGCACGCGCGGAGCATGCCGGCCGCGGTGCCCTACCCGCTCAGCCCGGTGCACGACCTGTGCCGGCTGCTCCGGCTGGACAACGCGATCGCGTTCACGGTGACCCACCAGGCCTGCGCGACCGGCCTGCTCGCGGTCGACGCGGCCGGCCGGCTGCTCGCCGCCGACCCTGACCCCGGCGCGCTGGCCCTGGTGCTGGCCGGGGAGAAGGCGTTCACCAGGGACGCCCAGCTGGTGCCCGAGACGTCGGTCTTCGGCGAGGCCGCTGCCGCCTGCCTGGTCAGCGCGGACGGCCCCAGGGACCGGCTGCTGTCCTACGCGACCAGCACCCGCGGCGAGTTCAGTGGCCGGCTGACCGATCAGCCCGACCTGGCGCAGCGCTACGAGCAGGAGTACCCGCTGTCGCTGGCGGCCACGATCCGGGCCGCGGTCGACCGGGCCGGGCTCAGCCTCGATGACATCAGCGTGATCCTGCCGCACAACGTCAACGACGTGTCCTGGCGGCGGCTGGCCCGCCGGCTCGGCTTCCCCATCGACGCCGTGGTGCTGGACAACGTGCCGGTCACCGGGCACGCGTTCTGCGCGGACCTGTTCATCAACTACGCGACCGCCGCCCGGCGCGGGTTACTGCGCGCTGGCGACCGGTACCTCATCGCCGCGGCCGGACTGGGCGCGACATTCTCAGCCATGGTCTTGCAGCACTAGCGGGCGCGCCGCGTTCAGGCAGGGCCCGACCGGGAGGGAGCACAGCGCCGTGACCACACGACTCGACCCGCCGCAGCTCGGATCGCCGATCGAGCCCGGGTTCAGGGACCAGGTCTTCGCCAGCATCGGCGAGCTGCTGCCCCAGGTGCTCAAGCGGGAGGTCCCCGAGGTGGCCGAGGACACCCAGCTGATGAGGGAGCTCGGGCTGCGCTCGGCGACGACGCTGGAGCTGCTGCTCCTGCTGGAAGACCAGCTGGACATCCAGATCGAGGTCGAGGACATCGACGGGGGCAGCATGAACTCGGTTGGCGACCTGGCTGACTACGTGGCCACCCACTCGGTGACGGACGGCTGAGCCGGTGTACTCGGCCGGGCCGCCCGGCGCTGACCAGGGCGGCGGACCGCTGCGGCTCGCGGTCGCGGGCAGCCGCGTCTTCGACGGGTCGTCGGCCTGCGCGCTCGACCCGCAGCTGCGGGTCTACCTGTCTGACATGATCCGCCCCTATCAGCTCGCGCTGCGCGAGGACCTGCTGGCGGCCGGTGCCGGGCAGTGCTACGGCGAGATGGCCGGCGCGCTGCTGGCGCAGCTGCCGCCCGGCAGCCCGCCGGCCGACCTGGTGGTGATGGCGTTCGCGGTCTCCGATGTCATCCCCGGCCGGTCCACCGCCGCGCACCTGGCGCAGCTGTGCCCGGGCAGCCCGGCCGCGTTCGCGGTGTGCGACCAGGGCACCGCGGCACCGTTCACCGCGCTCCGGCTGATCCGCGAGTACGCCAGGTCAGGCAGCTGCCAGCGGGCCCTGCTGGTGGTGGTCGAGCAGGCGGCCATGCATTACGAGCTGGCCGCGCCCGCGCCGGTCCCGGACCAGCACGCGGCCGTCGCGCTGTGGTGCGGCGGCACCGGCCCCGGCCAGCTGGCGGCGGTCTGGCAGCAGGCGGGCCTGGCCCCGGGGCAGGCGGCCAGCCTGCTCGCCAGCCAGGTCGCCGAGCTCTGCGCGGGCCGGGACGAGGTGACCCTGGTGACGGGCAGCGGGCTGGCCGCGGCCGGGCTGGCGGCCGGGCTCGGCGGCGCCGTGCGGCTGCGCGCCGCGGCGCCCGGCCAGCCGCTGACCGGCCCGTGGGCCGCGCTGGCCGCCGGGCTGCCCGGGTGGGCCGCGGCCGGGCAGCGGGTGCTGGTCGCGGACTACGACCCGGTTCTCGGCTACCTATGCGTCAGCGCCCTGGACGTCGGCGCCGGTCAGGCAAACGGCGGAGGTCAAGATTGCCCGGCATCTGTCTGCTCGCGATCGGCGCGCACCCCGACGACATAGAGATCGGCGCCGCCGCCCTCATCAGCAAGGCTGTCAGCCTCGGCATCACGACCTACTTCCTGATCCTCAGTGATGACGGCGGCGAGCGGGCCGCCCGGCGGGCCGAGGCGGCCCGGGCCGCGGCCGTGCTGGGGGTGCCGGCCGGCCGGGTGCTGTTCGCCGGGCTGCGCGACGGGCGGCTGCGGGCCGACCGCGGCTCGGTGAGCCGGGTCAGGGAGCTGGCGCTGGCCAGGGAGGTCAGCCCGCAGCTGATCGTCACCCACACCACCGCCGACAGCCACAACGACCATGTCGAGGCGAGCCGGATAGCGCACGCGGCCTTCAGGGAGTGCGTGTTCCTGCAGTTCTCGGTGCACCTGTCGGGGGAGCGGGAGACGTTCGCGCCCAGGGTCTTCGTCGAGGTGTCCGGCGGCAGGCTGGAGCGGAAGTCCAGGGCGCTGGCGGTGCACGACTCGCAGCGGTCCCGGCTGGAGCGCCGCGACCTGGCCCGGTACGAGCAGCGGCTCGGACTGCCCGCGGGGATGGACCGGGCCGAGGCCTTCGAGGTCAGCGTGCAGGATGGGGCCGAGGACCGGTTCGAGCAGATCATCTCGCTCAGCGAGTCGCCGTTTCACCGGTTCTGGGGCCGGATCCTGCGCGCCCGCGAGGCGACGCTGTTCTATGAGGCCTATACCGTGCCCGGCGCGCCGATCGACTGGCCCACCAGCCACGCCAACGCCGGCCGCGACCAGCTGCGGCAGGCGTTCCGTGACCAGTGGCTGCCGCGCTCGCCGCTGCGGGAGACGCCCTCCAGCAGCCCGGCGCTGCAGCAGATCCTGGAGTGCCAGAGCGTGATCCTGGCCGGCGGCGCGGTCAGCAACCTGGTGACCAGGGACCTGTACAACCGGTTCCGCAGCACGCTGTGGGCGGTGGACTACGAGATGCCCCGGCTGGAGCCCGCCTTCCTGTACAACCGGTCGACTGGGCAGCGTTACTACCCCGAGTACGACCAGCGCCGGAACGTGGCCAGGGACTACGGCGTCATCGCGCGGGTGGCCAGCCCCTACGCCCAGGGTGAGCACGTCGTCTGCGCGGCGGGCGCGACGGGCCTCGGCACCCGGGTGGCGCTTGAGTTCCTGTCCGATCCCGGCTCCCGGCGCGGCATCGCCAGCAAGTTCGAGACCAGCGGGAACGTCCAGCTCGCCTTCTCGGTGAAGGCGAGCACCGGCAAGATCAAGATCCTGGATGTGCGCGATGACTGATCCGGCGGGTGACCGGCCAGCGCGGCTGGTCCTGGTGAGCGGGCACGAATTCGGCCTGCGGGCGTTTCAGGGCGTCTTCTCCTCGGCGGCGTTCCTGGCCGGGCAGGTCGAGGTGCCGCTGATGATCGGGCTGGACCGCGGGCACGCGGCGGCCACCGTCGGGTACCGGCCGCTGGCCGGGCTGGCGGCCGAGCAGCGGGTGGCGCACGTCGACACCGCCGACGGCCGGCTGACCTCGCTGGCCGGCCGGATCCGGGCCGCCTGCCCCGACTACATCCTGGTCATCGGCTGGTCGCGGCTGCTGCCGGAGGAGATCTTGTCGATCCCGGCGCAGGTCACCGGCGGCGGGCCGGGCCGGTGCGGCTGCATCGGCATGCATCCCACCCGGCTGCCCGTGGGCCGCGGCCAGGCGCCGATCCCGTGGACGATCATCAAGGGCTGCGCCAGCACCGCGCTGAGCGTGTTCTTCCTGGAGGCCGGCCCGGATTCCGGCCCGGTCATCGCCCAGTACGGCCTGGACGTGCGGCCGCGGGAGACGGCGGCGTCGCTGTTCTACCGGGTCGCGGCGGCGCACTTCACCGCGGGCGAGCAGCTGGCCGGCCAGCTGGCGGCCCGCGAGGTCCCCGCGGTGACCCAGGATCAGGCGCTGGCCAGCCGGTGGCCGAAGCGCCGGCCCGCCGATGGCGAGATCCGGCCGGAGATGACCGGGGCGCAGATCGACGCGCTGGTCCGGGCGCTGCTGGGGCCCTACCCGCGGGCGTTCGTGGTCAGCTGCGGGCAGCGGCGGCCGGTCGGCCGGGTCTGGCCGGGCAGCTGCCCGCCCGCGCCAGGCCCGGCCGGCGACTGGATCGGCTATGAATGCAGTGATGGCAAGGTCTACCTGCACAGTGAGTGCTGACCGGGTTGAGGTCTGGCTGATCAGGGCCGATCTGCCCGGCCCGGACGCGGCCCGGCTCGAGCGGCTGCTCGATCCCGGCGAGCTGGCCCGGGCCGCCAGCTACGACCAGGGCAGCGACCGGCGCTGCTACATCGCCGCGCACGGCGCGGCGCGGGTCATCATCGGCGGCCAGCTCGGCGTGCCGCCCGGTCAGCTGAGCTGGCGGTACGGCCCGCAGGGCAAGCCGGAGCTGGCCGGCGCCCAGGCCGGCCTCCAGGTCAGCCTGTCGCATTCGGGCGACCTCGCCGCGCTGGCGCTGGCCCGGACCCGGCGGGTCGGGGTGGACGTGCAGGTGCTGCCCGCGGCCGCCGACGCGATCCGGATGGCCAGGCGGTTCTACCCGCGGGCCGAAACCGACCTGATCCTGGCCGCCGCGGGCCCGGGGGAGCAGGCGGCCTGCTTCACCCGGCTGTGGGTCAGGAAGGAGGCCTGCGTGAAGGTGACCGGCGGGCGGCTGATGCCGGGCCTGCAGCTGGCCGTGGCCGGGCCTGACCCGGTGCTGGTCAGCGACCCCGGCGGCCCGGTGCCCGGCAGCTACCTGGTCCGCGACGTCGCCGCGCCGGAGGGTTACCGGGCGGCGGTGGCCGCCGAGGGCGCGCGGCCCTACCAGGTCAGCGCCCGCTGGTGGGCGGGGGAGTAGCCGCCAGCACCCCGGCGGCGGCGCAGGCGTCCAGCACCCGGCGGTGCGGGACCGCGTGCCTGACCCGGCCGTGGCGGCCGGTCATCGTGACCGCCATGAACAGCGAGTTGAGTATCGCCTCCTCGGCGCAGTCGGCGCTCGCCCGGAACAGCGGCTCCAGCCCGGCCTCGGCGATCACCGGCCCGCCGGGCGACGCGGTGCTGAACGCGAGCGCGTAGTCGCCGCTGCCGCCGGCCAGGTCTGACCCGGTCCTGGCCAGCGCCGCCAGGGCCCGGCGGGCGATCCGGCGCAGCTGGCGGGCATCGGCGGCGGCGTCCGTCGCGACCACGATGACGCAGCTGTTGCCGGCCTGCTCGCCGCTGTCCTGGCCGGCCTGGCCGAGGCCGGCCAGCGCCGCCTGCGCCGGGACCGGCACGCCCGACACCCGCAGCGTGCCGGAGAAGTTCGCCTGGACCAGGGCGGCGATGGTGAGCGGCCCGCCGCGGCGGCGGGGCAGCATCCGGGACGAGGTCCCGATGCCCGCCTTGAAGCCCAGCGCGCCGGTGCCGGTGCCCGCGCCCACCGCGCCCTCGGCGACCGGGCCGCCGGCCGCTCCGGCCAGCGCCGCGTGCACGTGCCCGGCGGTCACCGGCCGGGCCCTGATGTCGGAAAGGAAGCCGTCGTTGGTCTCGCCGACCACCGGGTTGACCGACTGCACCGCCTCGTGCCCGGGCAGCCCGAGCACGTACCCGACCAGCGCGTCGGCGGCCCGGAACGCGCTCAGCGTCGCGGTCAGCAGCACCGGGGTCTCGATCACGCCCAGCTCGGCGATCTGGGTCGCGCCGATGAACTTGCCGTAGCCGTTGCCGACCGCCAGCGCGGCCGGCAGCGCGGCGCCCGCCGTCAGCAGCCCGGCGGGCACCACCGCGGTGACCCCGGTCCTGATGTCACTGCCCTCGATCAGCGTGGCGTGCCCGACCCGCACCCCGGGCACGTCGGTGAGCGCGTTGACCGGGCCAGGAGCCAGGTCACCGATGACGATGCCCAGGTCCCTGGCCCGGGCAGGCTGCTGCCGCATAGCGGTAGTCTGCCCGGGCCGGCGCCCGCGGCGCGGCCGGTCCTAGCCGGCCGGCGCGGTCAGCTCGAGCTGCACCCCGTCGGGGTCCTCGAACGGCAGCACGGCGATGCCGAACGAGGGCAGCGCGGTGATCTCGCCGTGCGGCACGCCCTGCTCGTCGAACAGCGCCACCGCCTGGTCCAGGTCAGCCTGGCCGGGCACGGCGAAGCTCAGGTGATCGAGGCCGACCCGGTCCGGGCTGAACCGGTCCCCGGCCGGCGCCATCGGCCGCAGGCCCAGCAGCAGGCTGCCGCGGATCATCACCACGCCGCCAAAAAGGATCTTGAACGTCTCGGCCGCGGCCGGGTCGTCGGGCGGCGGCGACTCGACCGCCACCTCGAAGCCCAGCAGGCTGGTGTAGAACTGGCGGCTGCGCTCCAGGTCGGTCACGGTCAGCCGGACGTGGTGAATGTCTCCCGCGGGAATCTGCCCTGGCACCGTCGCTCCCTCCCGCGCCGGGCCCGGCGCGTGTCCCTGCACACAGCATGGTCCCGGGCCGGCCCCTGCCGTGGCATATCGGGAGTTTGTCACCCGCGCGCGACGTGGCGTTCAAAAACCGCCGATACACCCGCGACCGTGACGATCCATGTCGGCTGAGCCGGGCCTGGCGGCGTAAAGGCGGCCAGGGCGCCTTTACCGGTTCGCGGTATGGCGGGCCGGAAATGGACGTCTTGACGGCGCATGCCCGGCCATCTAGCGTCCACGAAAGATGCATATTCTGCATCGAGCCATCGGGCTGACGCAGGGGAGGTGACACGATGAGGCTGCCTCCGGAGACCCCAGGCGCGCTGTAGCGCCAGGCTGCAGGTGACCTGCAGCAGAGCGTCAGGGGGCGGCGCTTGCTGTCCCCTGACCGCTGCCGGAAAGGCGGCCTGGGAATGGCAGCGGAAGCCCGCCAGGCAAAACACAAGATCCATTTAACGGCTAAGGCGCGCCCCGGCCGGGGCGCGCCTTAGCCGTTGCGGGCCTGGCGGCAATTACCGCCGTGCCCGGATTACTGGGTCCACCACTCCTCGTCGCCGTCGGCCTGCTTGGCCGGGGCCTGCTTGGCCGCGGTCACGGTGCCACCCGGCGCCTTGCTGTCGGCGGCCGCGGTGGCGTGCTGGCCGGCTCCGCCGCCAGCGGCGGACCTGGGCGGCTGAGCGGACGCGCCGTTGCCGCCGCGGGGCGGGCTGTCGGACTGCGGCGCGGCGGTGACCGCCTTGGCGGCCGGCGCCTGCACCGCGGCGGCGGGCTTGAGCGCGTCGGCCAGGCCGGGCATCTGCCCGCCCAGCAGCTGGCTGATCTGGGTCAGGTGAGCGGCGACGCTCTCCTTCTGCTTGTTCAGCTCGTCCACGTGCCGCTGCGCGGCGCTGCGGTGCCGCTCGGCTTCGGACTTGGTGTCGGTGAGCAGCTGCTCAGCCTGGCTCTTGGCCTGCGCGACGATCTGGTCGGCGTTCTTCTTGGCGTTGCTGACCAGCTGCCGGGAGTGCTGGTCGGCGTCCCGCCTGGTCTGCTCGGCCTGGGCGCTGGCCTTCGCGGCCCGCTGCTCGGCGGTCGCCGCGCGCTGCTCGGCCTCGGAGACCAGCTTCTGGGTGGCGGCCTGCGCCGCGGCCAGCCGCTCGGCCTCCTGCCGCTCGGCCTCCTCCCGCCGGGACGCGAGCTGGATGTCGAACTCCGCCTCGGCCTGGGCCCGCTGTGCCTCGCTCTCCTCCAGGATCCGCTGGGCCTGGCTGCGCATCTCGTCGGCCTGGCGCTTGGAGGTGGTCAGGATCTCGTCCCGCTCCCGCTTGGAGGAGGCCTTCAGCTGCGCGACTTCCCGCTCGGTGGTGGTGCGGAGCTTGGCGATGTCCCGCTCGACCGCGGCCCGCTTCTCGGCGGTCTCGTGGTCGGCGGTGGCGCGCAGCTTGGCCGCCTCGCGCTCGGTGGTCGAGGTCAGCTCGTCCGCCTCACGCCGGGCGCTGGTCCTGATCCCGTCGGCCTCGCGCTCGGCCGAGGCGCGCTGGTCGTCGGTCTCGCGCTTGGCGTTGGCGCGCAGCTCGGCCGCCTCGTTCTCGGCCGCGGCGCGCAGCTCGGCCGCCTCCACCTTGGCGGTGGCACCGAACTCGTTGGCCGCCGAGCGCGCCTCGCCGAGGATCTCGGTGGCCTGCTCCTCGGCGAGCCTGAGCAGCTGCTCGATCCTGGAGCCGAGCCCGGAGTACGTCGGGCGCTCCTGCTCCTGGATCTGGCGGTGCGCCTCAGCCAGCTCCCTGTGCAGCGCCTGGACCTGGTCACGGTGCTGGCGCACCTCGCCATCGAGCTGCTTGAGGTGCTCGTTGACCTGGTGCGGGTCATAGCCGCGCATGACCCTCGCGAAGTCGCGTTGCGGGGTTTCCTCGAAGAAATTGCTGAGCTGAGCATCGATGTCGGGCTGCATGTCGCCTAATCCTGTGTAGACCGGGGGAGGGATACGCACGCCCGGGCGCTGGTCCCGCGTCCGCCGGCCGACCGCCGCGGGGTGCTCCCCGCGTCAGCCCGGCCAGCACGCAAGCGCACACGCCCGGTGCCTAGGCAGCGTACTCCCCCGATGAGTGGTTGGCGGCACGTTCGCGCTCGCTCATGCGGTACATCCGCTTTTCTGGGTAAATGAAAGGGTTCAGCAAAGCCGATGTCGTGACTTACCGGTCCTTATCTGCTGGCAGCACCAGCTCGGTCAGGACGCCGCCGAGATCGGCCGGATGCAGGAACGCGATGGAGGCGCCCATCGACCCGTGCCGGGGCCTGGCGTCCAGCAGCCGCACCCCGGTCGCGCCGACCGCCGCGAGGGCGGCCGAGATGTCGGTCACCGCGTAGCCGACGTGGTGCAGGCCCTCCCCGCGCCGGGCCAGGAACCGGCCCACCGGGGTATCGGGGGCCAGCGGCTCCAGCAGCTGGACGTAGGAGGCGCCCGCGCCGTTGCCGTCGCCCGACACCCGCAGCATCGCCTCCCGCACGCCCTGATCGTGGTGAACCTCCCGGCTGACCACGAGCAGGCCGAACACCGACTCGTACCGGCCGATCGCCTCCTCCAGGTCCCGGCAGGCGATCCCCACATGATCGATGCGGCTCAGCATCGCCATCTCCCATCCGGCATCGCCGCGGTCCACGGGTATCGTTTCAGACATGCGTGAGGCAGTGATTATCGGCGGGGCCAGGACAGCTTTCGGGCGGATGCTGGGCTCGCTCGGCGACTTCACCGCCGCCGGGCTCGGCGGCATCGTGATCGGCGAGGCGCTGGCCAGGGCCGGCGTCCGCGGCGACCAGGTGGACTACGTGATCATGGGGCACGTGCTGCAGGCAGGCGCGGGCCAGATCCCGTCGCGGCAGGCGGCGGTCGCGGCCGGGATACCGATGAGCGTCCCGTCGCTGACGATCAACAAGGTCTGCCTGTCCGGGCTGGACGCGATCGCGCTGGCGGCACAGCTGATCAGGGCGGGCGAGTTCGACATCGTGGTGGCGGGCGGGATGGAGTCGATGACCGGGGCCCCGCACCTGCTGCCCGGGGCCAGGCGGGGCATCAAGTACGGCTCGGCCGAGTTCATCGACGCGATGGCGCACGACGGGCTGACCGACGCATTCGATCACCTTTCCATGGGCGAATCCACCGAACGGCACAATGCCCGGCTGGGCATCAGCCGCGCCGAGCAGGATGAATTCGCCGCCCGGTCACATCACCGGGCAGCCGAGGCGATGAAGAATGGCCTGCTGGCCGGCGAGATCGTCGGCGTGCCGGTGCCGCAGCGCCGCGGCGATCCGGTGATCTTCGACGCCGACGAGGGCGTCCGGCCCGACACCTCGGCGGACGCCCTGGCCAGGCTGCGGCCCGCGTTCGCGCCGGAGGGCACCATCACGGCCGGCTCCTCGTCGCCGATCTCCGACGGCGCCTGCGCGGTCGTCGTCACCTCCGCCGAGGCGGCCGCGGCGGCGGGCGCGAGCGTGCTGGCCCGCGTCGGCGCGCACGGCAACGTGGCCGGCCCGGACAACTCGCTGCAGTCCCAGCCCTCCGCCGCGATCATGCACGCGCTGGGCAAGGCCGGGCTGTCGGTCGCCGACCTGGACCTGATCGAGATCAACGAGGCGTTCGCGGCGGTGGCCATCCAGTCGATGCGGGACCTCGGCGTCGGCCCGGACAAGGTCAACGTCAACGGCGGCGCGATCGCGATCGGGCACCCGATCGGCGCCTCCGGCGCCCGGCTGGCCCTGCACCTGGTCCATGAGCTGCGGCGGCGCGGCGGCGGACGGGGCGCGGCAGCGCTGTGCGGCGGCGGCGGGCAGGGCGACGCGCTGCTGCTCGAGGTGCCGCCCGCCGGTGGCTGAGCCCGGCCCGCGGCGGCCGCGGCGCACCCTGGCGGCCGCGGACCCGGACGAGCTCATCGGCGCGGCCAGGAAGGGCGAGCCGCGGGCGCTGGCGCGGCTGGTGTCCCTGGTCGAGAACGCCTCGCCGGAGCTGCGCCCGATCATGGCGGCGGTCGCGCCGCTGACCAGCGGGGCCCGGGTGGTCGGCCTGACCGGGGCGCCCGGCGCGGGCAAGTCCACCGTGACCGGCGCCCTGGTGGGCGCCTACCGGGCCCGCGGGCTGCGGGTCGGGGTGCTGGCGGTCGACCCGACGTCCCCGTTCAGCGGGGGCGCGCTGCTCGGGGACCGGGTCAGGATGCAGCAGCACGCCACCGATGACGGCGTGTTCATCCGGTCGATGGCCAGCCGCGGGCATCTCGGCGGGCTGTCGTGGGCCACCCCCCAGGCGGTCCGGATCCTGGACGCGGCCGGCTTCGAGCTGATCATGATCGAGACCGTGGGCGTCGGCCAGGCGGAGGTGGAGGTCGCGTCGCGGGCCGACTCGACGCTGGTGGTGGCGGCGCCGGGAATGGGCGACTCGGTCCAGGCGGCCAAGGCCGGCATCCTGGAGATCGCCGACCTCTTCGCGGTGAACAAGACCGACCGGCCCGGCGCCCAGGAGACGATCAGGGACCTGCGGACGATGCTGGCGATGGCGCAGTACCCGCCGGGCCGGTGGAAGCCGCCGATCGTCGGCACGTCCGCGGTCTCCGGGGACGGCATCGACGACCTGGTGGCCCGGCTGGACAAGCACTGGTCGTGGCTGGGCGAGTCGGGGGAGCGGGACGCCAGGCGGCGGGCCAGGGCGGCCGGTGAGGTGACCGCGATCGCGGTCGCCCAGCTGAGGACGCGGCTGGGCGGGCTGCCCGGTGACTCCCGGCTGGACCAGCTGGCCGGCCAGGTCGCCCGGGGTGAGCTGGACCCGTACGCCGCCGCCGACGAGCTGATCAGCGGCTAGCGGGCAGCGGCGGCTCAGCCGCCCGGCGCGGGCCTGGCCGGCGCGGCATCGTCGGCCCCCTCCCGGCCACCCGGCGGTGCCTGGCCGGCTGGGGGCGCCTGATCTGCCGGCGGCGCCTGGACGGCTGGCGCCCGGCCAGCTGGCCCGGCCGGGCGGGTGGCCCGCGCGGCGGTGATCGCGGCCTCCATGATCGATTCGCTCTCCAGCTTGGCCTCGTAGGCCCGCTTGCCGCCGCGCACGCCGAACAGCCGCTTGGTGATCACCAGGTACAGCACCAGCGCCAGGTTGATCGCGAAGAAGATCAGCTTGGTCACGGTCACCTTCGCGGTCAGGTCATAGATCTCATACGGCAGGCCGAGCGAGGTGGCCACCATCGCGAAGTACTCACCCCAGCGCCTGGTCAGCCACAGCCCGGTGCCCTCGACCAGCTCGACCGCCGCGTAGAGGGCCAGCGCGACGGCCAGCAGCTGAATCGTGGTGCTGCTCAGGGTCAGCGCCCGGTTGATCAGCCCGACCAGCCTGGAGTGGTCGATGTCATAGCCGGCCTGGCGGAACAGCGTCCGCACCACCGGCAGCTCGCGGTCGAACGCCTGCTCGATCGAGGCCTGCCGGTACTCGAACCGCCAGACCGCGTAGGCGGCGGCGCCGAACACCACGGCCCTGATGAACCGCTCGATCGCGAACAGCCGCAGGATGAACGCGCTGCGCACCTGCTTGCCCCGGCGCACCCTGGGGGCGCTGGCGGCCGGCCCGCGGGCGCCGGGCTCGCCGGTCACGAACGTCCCGCAGCGCAGGCAGCGCCAGGCGGTACCGCCCGGCGCGGCCGAGGTCAGCTGGCCGCGCACGGCGGGCTCGTCCGGCGCGAACGTGACGTGCCCGGACCGGCCGCAGCTCAGCAAGCTCCAGTCCACCCTGCGCAGCCTAATGGGTGCGTGGCCACGTGGCGGTGCCCGGGCGTCAGGCTCGCAGTTCGGTGAAACCGGCTGCCGCGAAGTCCTGGTCGAATGCGAGGGCCTCGCGCAGCCGGCGGTCCCTCATGACCCGGAAGCTCGTCGCATCGACGTAGGAGTACACCCGCTCGTCGTGCTTGCGAAGCCATTCCCAGGCCGCCGTCTCCTGGTCGTCAGTGACCCGGTGAATGACCAGGCGGTCGGCGCTGGTGAGGGCGTCGACCCGGTCGAGGAAGGCCACCGCGGTCCGGTGGCTGTCCTTACGCCGCAGGAACGTCCAGGTCTCCCCGACCACCAGGCTGCTGGTGAGCACTTGTTCGGATCGTCCCAGCAAGGCGAGCATGCCGAGGGCAGCACGGTGCCGGGCGTCCCCGGGCAGCGCCCAGGCGACCCACCAGCTGGTGTCGGCGAACTTCACTGGCCGTAGACGACGTCGTCGACCTCGCCTGGCCGCACCGTGATGTCCGCTGTCCCGAAGCCGGCCAGCGAGCGCCACGGATCCTCCCCGGGTTCCTGCAGCCCGGGGGTAAGGACGAAGCCGAGTCCCTGGCGGATCAGTTCGGACTTCGATATCCCCCGGCGGCGTGCCTCTGCCGCCGCGCGTTCATCGAGGTCCTCGGGAATCGTGATGGTGATAGTCTTCACAAGTTCATTATACATAGTAACCGTCACGAAATATAATGGCGAGGCGCGGCACTGCGGTGATCTGGGCGGGTCAGGGCCTGACGATGATCCCGTCCGCCATGGTGATCACCTCGTCGCAGGCCAGTGCCAGGGCCGTGGCGTCCTGGCCGATCGCCACGATCGCGGTGTCCCGGCCGAGGTCGCGCATGGCGTCGGCGAGGGCGGCGGCGTCGAGGCCAGGCAGCTGGTCCAGCAGGCTGTCCACGATCAGCAGCTCGGGCTCGTGCACCGCGGCGGCGGCCAGCCAGGCCTGCGCGGCGATCAGCTCGGGGACCGCGCGCAGCTGCACGTCGGCCCACGGGGACAGGCCCAGCCGGTCCAGGATCGCCGCGGTCAGCAGCTGGTGATCGAAGCCGGGCACGGCCAGCCGGGCAGCGTGCTCGATCAGCCCGCGGATCCTGACGGCCGGCCGCGGCCGGCCCGACCGGCGGGCGAGCCCCACCCGGCCGCGGACCGCCGACCGCCCGGCCGCGCTGCCGACGTCCTCGCCCAGCACCCGCAGCTCGCCGTAATCGGGGCTGCGCAGCCCGGCCAGCAGGTCAGCGATGACGGTGGCGGCGGCCCGCCGGTTGATCGCGATCCCGAAGCCGGCCTGGCCCAGCGCCGGGGAATCCATCCGGAAGCTGGCGGTGCGCAGCGCCCACGACCACCCGCTGCGGATGCCGACCCCGGCGGCCAGCACCGGGGAAGCGGCCATGACGGCCTGACCTGACCGCACATCATCCCCCGATTGAGTTCGGCCACGTGATTCCCGCAGGCAATATAACGCATGGTAATGAGCTGGCCGGCGCTTCGTGCACAGTCGGCCGGCGCCACGCCGGCCCGGTCCGGGCAAGCCGGCCGCGGGACCGGGCCGGGCCGCCCGCGCTGGCCGTCTGCGCGGCGGCGCGAGCCGGTACGTTGTGGCTGTGCGCAAGCCGCTTGATCTGCCGTTCGATCCCATCGCCCGGGCAGCGGGCATCTGGGAACGAAGGTTCGGGGACTCCCGCGCGATGGCCGCGGTCACCTCGATCATGCGGGCACAGCAGATCCTGATCGCCGAGCTGGACGCGCTGCTGCGGCCCTGCGGGCTCACCTTCGCCCGGTACGAGGCGCTGGTGCTGCTGCGGTTCAGCCGGGCCGGCGAGCTGCCGCTGGGGCTGATCGGGGAGCGGCTGATGGTGCACCCGACCAGCGTCACCAACATCATCAACCGGCTGGAACAGGGCGGCCTGGTGACCCGCAAGCCCAACCCGGCCGACGGCCGCGGCACCCTGGCCGCGATCACCCCGGCCGGCCTGGACGTGGTGGAGCGCGCGTCGGCCGACCTGATGGCCGCCGAGTTCGGGCTGAGCGGCTACGACGAGGCCCAGCTCACCGAATTGTTCGGGGTGCTGCGGCGGCTGCGGCTGGCGGCCGGGGACTTCAGGGAGCGCTGACCACCGACCGGTGCCAGTGCGCGCCGCCGTCGGTGGTGATGTACACCTCGTGCAGCCGCGGGTCGGCCGGCACCGCGACGCCGTGCTCGGAGTCGGTCAGGCCGACGTAGCCGAAGCCGGGCTGGCCGGCCGCCGCGCCCTGCGGCGAGCCCTGCGGCCTGGTCCAGCTGCCGCCGCCGTCGTCCGACACGTACAGGCCCGCGGTGCTGGCCACGATCAGCTTGCCCGGGGTCGCCGCCAGCGAGGTCGCGACGCCAGCGGCCGGGGGCGTCCCGGCGGGCTGCCAGGACTTGCCGTCGTCGCCGGACACCGACAGGCTCTTGGGCTCGGGCGCGGTGCCGCCGGGGCCGCCGGTGCCGACCTGGCCGTCGTCCCCGCTGCCCTGGGCGCACAGCTCATACAGCTGGCCCGGCTCCGCGGCCAGCATGGCCCTGGCCGGCTGGCCCCACGCGGTGGGAGCGCCCAGGTAGCAGCCCGGGCCCGGGCCGGACCGCCGCCAGGCCGCGCCGGTCAGCGGCCCGGTGTAGATCGCGCCGTCCGGGGCGAGCAGGTAGCCGGCGTCCCCGGTCAGCACCAGGGTCGCGGCCACCGGGGCGGCGGCAGGCTGGACCGCCAGGTCCCGCACCGGGCCGGGGACCGGCGACCACTGGCCCGACCCGGCCGCCGACGAGTACAGCGAGAACCTCGCGCAGGCCGACCCGTACGCCTGGCCGGTGCCCGAGCAATCCGCGAACAGGGCGAAGGCCCGGTCGCCCGCGGTCTCCAGGCCGGTCACCCGCAGCCCGGAGGTCTGCTCCTGGGCCCAGTGCGCGCCGCCGTCGTGGGTGACCCAGAGGCCCGGGCCGTAAGCCCAGCCGTCCTCCGCGTTGAGGAAGCGGAGCTGGCTCACCCCGGTGCCGCCGCCGGGCGGGCCGGTCAATGGCGCGCTGACCCCGTACCAGCTCTGGCCGTAGTCCGAGGTGCCCGCGAGCGACGTGCAGTACCGGGTGAAGCAGTGACCGGGCGTGCCCGCCTGGCCGATCACCGCGCCCTCCCTGGTGCCGATGAAGGTCACCGAGGTGGGCTGGAAGTTGGCGGGCACCGGCTGGCCCGAGCCGGCCGGCGACAGCGCCGAGGTGCCCGGCGGCACCGGGGTCGCTGACTGGGAGGCCAGGTGCTCGCGGCCGCTGGCCTGGTGGCGCGGGCTGGGCGGCGCCGACGTTGCCGTGCTCGGCGGTGCGGCGGCCTGCCCGTGCGGCCCGGCCGGGCCCTGCCGCATGATCGCCGCGGCGACGTGCGGCAGCGTCACCGCGGCCGCGATCACGATCACCACCCCGGCGCCGGAGACAGCCGCCCGGCTGGCCTTGCGGCGGCGGGCCCGGCGGGCGATCGGGCCGAAGGCGCCAGGGCGCGGCGGCAGCGGCTCCACGTCCGCGCGCAGCCAGGATTCGATCTTGTCGCCGGGATCAGTCACTGGCTTCTCCGAGGGCAGCCTTCAGCCGGGTGCGGGCGTGATACAAGTCCGCCTTGACCGTCCCCTCCGGCCGGCCCAGCATCGCGGCGACCTCGCGCACGCCGAAGCCAGCGTAGTAATGCAGCAGGAACGCGCTGCGCAGCCGGGCCGGGAGCGCCTCGATCAGCGCCCGGACGTCGACGTCCTGGACCGGCTGGTAGGCGGCGTCCTTCGGCGCCGAGGTGCTCAGGCTGGCGATCGCGCGGCGCTCCCGGCCGGACTTGCGCCAGTGATCGCGGACCAGGTTCGTCGCGATCATGTACAGGTAGCTCTGCGGGTTCTGCAGCGAGGTCCACCTGGCCAGCAGCCGGGTGAACGCCTCGGACGCGATCTCATGCGCGGTCTCGTCGTCGTCGACCAGCCGCCTGACCCACCCGGCCAGCCGCGGATAGCACGCGTTGAAGAGTTCCTCGGCCGCCTCACGGTCGGCAAACCGGAGCCTGCCCACTGAGCTCCCTTGCCGCGGCGCCGGCACGGGCGGCGCGATCCACGGACCCTGGATGGTCGCGACGTCCCCGAGAACCGCGGCGCGGCCCACGTCGCCTGCACAATGTCGCATTGGTTCTACCACACAATCAGCGGATCGGGAGACGGCTGCCGGTGCCCCGTGGCGCCCGGGCGCCGCGGCGAGCCGCGTCGCGCCCAGGCAATTGTTGAGACGCCGCAGCACCGCCGCTGGTTGGGCGCAATGGGCTGACTCGCGGCGGGGCGTAAACTAGGCATCGATTAGTAGGACGTCCTACTATCTGGCCGACGGCGGTCACCGGAGGAAGCATGGACGGGCACGGCACGGCGGGCACCGGCGCGGACGAGGGCAGGGAGCGCTGGCAGCGGCGGTATGACCAGTCCCGGGTCAGGGACGCGGACTTCACCACCTTGTCCGGGCTGGACGTCGAGCCGGTCTACGGGCCGCCCGATGGCGCGGTGGTGCCCGGCTTCGAGCGGATCGGCTGGCCGGGGGAATACCCGTTCACCCGGGGCTTGTATCCCGGTGGCTACCGGGGCCGGACCTGGACGATCCGGCAGTTCTCCGGCTTCGGCAACGCGACCCAGACCAACCAGCGGTACAAGATGCTGCTGCGCGGCGGGGGCGGCGGGCTGTCGGTGGCCTTCGACATGCCGACGCTGATGGGCCGCGACTCCGACGACCCGCGCGCGGCCGGGGAGGTCGGGCACTGCGGCGTGGCCATCGACTCGGCGGCCGACATGGACACCCTGTTCTCCGGCATCCCGCTGGCCGACGTCACGACGTCGATGACGATCAGCGGCCCGGCGGTGCCGGTGTTCTGCATGTACCTGGCCGCCGCCGAGCGGCAGGGCGCCGACCTGGCGAAGCTGAACGGGACTCTGCAGACCGACATCTTCAAGGAGTACATCGCCCAGAAGGAGTGGCTGTTCCCGCCGCAGCCGCACCTGCGGCTGATCGGCGACCTGATGGAGTACTGCGCCCGCGAGATCCCCGACTACAAGCCGCTGTCGGTGTCGGGGTACCACATCAGGGAGGCGGGCTCGACCGCGGCGCAGGAACTCGCGTTCACCCTGGCCGACGGGTTCGGGTACGTGGAACTCGGGCTGTCGCGCGGGCTGGACATCGAGCAGTTCGCGCCGGGCCTGTCGTTCTTCTTCGACGCGCACATCGACTTCTTCGAGGAGATCGCCAAGTTCCGGGCGGCGCGCCGGATCTGGGCCCGGTGGCTGCGCGAGGTCTACGGCGCCCGCACCGAGCGGGCCCAGTGGCTGCGGTTCCACACCCAGACCGCGGGCGTGTCGCTGACCGCTCAGCAGCCCGACAACAACGTGGTCAGGACCGCGATCGAGGCGCTGGCCGCGGTGCTGGGCGGGACCAACTCGCTGCACACCAACGCGCTGGACGAGGTGCTCGCGCTGCCGAGCGAGCGGGCCGCCGAGATCGCGCTGCGCACCCAGCAGGTGATCATGGAGGAGACCGGCGTGGTCAACGTCGCCGACCCGCTCGGCGGCTCGTGGTACCTGGAGGCGCTCACCGGCCGGCTGGAGGCGCAGGCCGAGGAGATATTCGCCCGGATCAAGACGATGAGCCCGGACGGCTCCATCACCGGCGGGATCCTGAAGGGCATCGAGGACGGCTGGTTCATGGCCGAGATCGCCGAGGCCGCGTTCGCCTACCAGCAGAAGGTGGAGAAGGGCGACAAGCGGGTGGTGGGGGTCAACTGCTACCCGCAGACCGTCGGGGAGCCGGTGGAGATCCTGCGGGTCAGTCACGAGGTGGAGCGGGAGCAGGCGCGCGAACTCCGGCAGCGGCGGCGTGACCGCGATCAGGGCGCGGTCGACGCGGCGCTGGCCGCGATGCTGGACGCGGCGCGGTCGGAGGCCAACATGGTGCCCGCGATGCTGGCCGCGGCCAGGGCCGAGGCGACCCTCGGCGAGATCTGCGACGCGCTGCGGTCGGAGTGGGGCGGCTACTCCGAAGCATCGGCGTTCTGAGCCCGGCCGGTTTAGCCCGGCGCTGCGCGGTTAGCGGTACTAACAGCGGGGTAACGCAACCTATCGCTTCCGCTGGTATCGCTATCACGGGAGATGTCGGACGATGACTGGATCCATCCACGCCGTCATCTGGATCCCGATCGTCGCGGCGGTGACGCTCGCCTTCTGGATCGGATCGGTGTTCTACGCGGACACTCACCCGGACAAGAAGCAGGAGACCCGGCAGGACTCGCTGCGCAACACGGTCAGCGGCGGGGCGTTCGAAGCCAGCGGCGGCCATCAGGTGATGCCGCACCGGGACGAACGGCCGCCGGAGGCCGAGCAGTACCGGGAACGGCAGCAGCAGGAAGCCGGGCACGGGCAGCGGACTTTACTGCCCGCGGGACACCGCTGATGACCGCTGACAGGGACGGGTGAGCGCCAGCATGAGCATGATCGAGTACCGCGGGCCCGACGATGATGGCGAGACCACGATCGCGGACTGGGACGACAGCCACAGTGTCGCCGTCATCACCTGGCGGGCCGACGGCGGCGGCACCCACCAGCAGGAGGTGACCGGCCGGCCCGAGGCGGCCCGGCTGCTGCGGTCCATCGATCAGGACGACAGCCTGACCCTGATCAGCGCGCAGTTGCGGCGGGCGGGTATCGGCCCGGCCGGCTGACCGCGGCCGGCCGGGCCCAGGTGCTCCGCCGGGCCGCTAGCGGACGCCCAGTTTCCTGGCTAGCTCGTCGCGGCCCATCTTGGACCGGCCAGGCAGGTCGCGCTTCCTGGCCATCTCGTACAGCTCGGCGCGGGTCTTCGGGCTGGCCGCGCCGGTGCGCTTGCGCCTGGCTACCGCCGAGGCCTGCCTGCCCAGCGCGCTGCGGGTCGGCTTCGGCAGGTGCGCGATGGACTTGCGGCTGGTCGCCGCCCGCTGCGCCTTCTTCACGTTGCGCTTGGCGGCTGATGACTGGCTCCTGGTTGGCACGCCGCTCACTCTCCCCCTGAGGTGCCTTGACAGCGATGTAGCGATGTGACGATCCGGCATTCGCGTGCCGTAGTCACGCAAGGCAGTACCCAGCGTGTCCGGCTGCTAACAAGTTGCCGCCGATTATGCCGGGCTATGGTGGCGGGGTGGCGATGTCGGGGCATGATCCGGGGGCTGGCATCGCCGAGAATTACCGGGAGTTCGGGCTGGACGCGCGCGGCCGGTCCGCGCACTACGAGGAGCTGGCCGCCGCGGTGGCCGGCGACCAGATGGTCATCGAGTTCCTGACCGGGCTGCCGGTGCCCAAGCGCCAGCCGAACCTGCTGTTCGCCGCGGCCTGGTACCTGCTCGGCCAGCCGCCCGGCCTCGCGTCGCTGCGCGAGCTGGTCGCCGGGCACGCGGCCGAGCTGACCGCGGTGATGCTGGCCCGGCGGACCCAGACCAACGAGCCGGCCCGGTGCGCCACCCTGCTGCCCGCGCTCGCGGCGCTGCCTGAACCGCTCGCGCTGATCGAGGTCGGCGCCAGCGCCGGGCTGACCCTGCTGCCCGACCGGTACTGCTACGACTTCGGCGGGCAGCGGGTGCCCGGCACCGATCCGCGGGCGCCGGTGCTGCGGTGCGAGCCGCGCGGCCCGGTGCCGGTGCCGGCCCGGGTGCCGCGGGTGGCGTGGCGGGCCGGCCTGGACCTGAGCCCGCTGGACGTCAATGACGGCGATGACATGCGCTGGCTGGGCTGCCTGCTGTGGCCGGGGGAGAGCGACCGGGAGCAGCGGCTGGCGGCGGCGATCGCCACCGCGCGCCGCGACCCGCCGCCGGTGTACCGCGGTGACCTGCTGACCGACCTGGCCGCGCTGGCCGCCAAGGCGCCGCCCGGGGCGACCCTGGTGATCTATCACAGCGCGGTGCTGGCCTACGTGGCCAAGCCGCAGCGCCGCCAGTTCGCCGCGGCGGTCCGCGACCTCGGCGCGGCCTGGCTGTCCAACGAGGCGCCGCTGGTGCTGCCGGACGTCCCCGCGCCGGCCGACCCTGACCGGGCGTTCCTGCTGGTCCGGGACGGCCGGGTGCCGGTGGCGTGGACCGACCCGCACGGCACCTGGGTGCGCTGGCTGAGCTGACCGGAAAGCGGAGGAACGTTAACCGGCGTCTTCGGGCAGGTCGAACTCGCCGTCCTTGACCCCGGCTATGAACGCGCTCCACTCGTGCTCGTCGAACACCAGCGTGCCCGCGTCGGGGTTCTTGCTGTCGCGCAGCAGGATCAGCCTCCCGGTGCCGGCCTTGCCGGCCGGGATGTGCAGCCCGTCACGGCTGGTCACCGCGATGGCCTCGACGCGGCCATTGGCGGCGTCGCCGCGGCTGCTCTCGGAGAGGCGTATCTCGGGCATGTGCCGGTCCGTTTCCTCGCGGGTAACGAGCTGGTGGCATCAAATCTACTCCGCGAGGCAGCCGGTGAACGCGGCTGCATCCGGCGGGCCGGGCGCGGCCGCGCGCAGCTGACCGAGGGGAACCGGACTGGCCGGCGGCGCGCCCATCGTGCCGGGCGGTGGCCCGGATGCGGCAGGATGGAGACATGCAGCAGCAGCCGAGCAATTTCTTCCTCCAGGGAGCCGTCGACCTTGGTGCACGGCAGGCCGCGCAGCGCAGGCAGGCGTCCCGGGCAGCCGGTGACGGCGACGCGCAGACGGGCCAGCAGAACGTGATCGAGGTGACCGACGACACGTTCAACGCCGATGTCGTCATGCGGTCGCGAACGGTCCCGGTGATCCTCGACCTGTGGGCCGAGTGGTGCGGGCCGTGCAAGCAGCTCGGCCCGGTGCTGGAGAAGCTGGCCGCCGAGGCCGACGGCGCCTGGGTGCTCGCCAAGGTGGACGTCGACGCCAACCCTCAGCTCAGCGCCGCGTTGCAGGTGCAGAGCATCCCGATGGTGGTCGCCGTGGCCGGCGGGCAGATCGCCGAGGGGTTCCTCGGCGCGATGCCGGAGGCCCAGGTCCGCGAGTGGCTCAGCGTGGTCATGCAGATCGCCGCGCAGCTGGGCCTGCCCGGCAAGCAGGACGGCGCGCAGGCCGACGAGGAGGCCGGCCCGGAGCAGGCCGGCCAGCAGGCGGCCGGCGGTGCCGGCGGCCAGGCCAGGCCAGGGGAGGTGCCGCCCGCGTTCCGGCGGCCAGGGCCGGGCCGGGCCGGGCCGGGCCAGCCTGGGCAAGCACCGCCTGGGCAGGCACCGCCTGGGCAGGCACCGCCGGGACAGGCACCGCCGGGACAGGCACCGCCAGGACAAGCGCGGGGGCAGGCACCGCGCGGCGGGCCCGCCGCGCCGGGCCGGATGGGCGCGGGCGGGCCCGGCGGGCCAGCTGAGGCCATGTCCGACCCCGCGTTCGCCGAGGCGCAGCAGGCGATGGAAAAGGGCGACCTCGACGGGGCGGCCGCGGCGTTCGAGAAGGTGCTGGCGGCCGCGCCCGGGCACCCGGTGGCCGCCATGGGCCTGGCCCAGGTGGAGCTGATCAGGCGGGTCAACGGCTACGACCAGGCCAAGGTCGAACGGGACGCGAGCGACAATCCGGGCGACCCGGACGCGCAGGCCAGGGCGGCCGACGTCGAGCTGGCCACCGGCCGGATCGACGACGGGTTCGGGCGGCTGCTCGACACGGTGCGGCGCACCTCGGGAGATGAACGCAACCGGGCGCGTGAGCACCTGGTCGGGCTGTTCGAGGTGTTCCCGCCCAAGGACCCGCGGGTCACCAAGGCCCGGTCAGCGCTGTCCAGCCTGCTGTTCTGAGCCGGGCACGGAGTCGGCCAGCTGCTCCAGCGCGGGCAGCGCCGCGGCCAGCGCGGCGAGCTGCCCCGGCGACAGCGTCAGCAGGCTCTCCCGCAGCAGGGTCGTGCCCTCCTGCTTGATGCGCTCCAGCACGTCTTCCCCGCGCGCGGTGATCGCCAGGGTGCTGGCGCGGGCGTCGCCCGGCACCGGCAGCCGCTGCACGTAGCCGGCCTCCTCCAGCGCGCTGACCAGCCGGGTGAGCGTCGACGGCGCGATCCGCTCGGCCGCGGCCAGGTCGCCCAGCCGCAGCGGGCCGTACCGCCAGACCGTCGCCAGGGCGGACAGCTGGGTCGGAGTCAGCCCGGCCAGCTCATGCTTGCGCAGCCGCCGGGACAGCCGGGCAACCGCCACCCGCAGCCGGGCCACGTCGATGGCCAGCGCCGCGTCATCCTGGCCAGCGCCGTCCGGCCGCGGGATGTCAGCGGCCCGCGGGCCGGGCTCACTGGCCGGCCGGGCCGCACTCGCGCTGGACACAACTGAAGATTACGTGCCCGGCCTGCCCGGCTGCACCGCGTGCCCGGATTCGCTGTCCGATGCCGGGCCGGCGAGGCGGGCGAGGTCCGCGGCCGGTCGGGCCGGGGCGTTCAGCGGGCCGGGGCCGGGGTGCAGCATGATTGGACTATGGAGGACGTGCCCAAGGGCGGCCGGCTGCTGGTGGCCACCCCGCTGCTCGGTGACCCCAACTTCCGGCGCACGGTGATCCTGATCGTGGAGGACGAGCCGGAAGAGGGGACGCTCGGCGTCGTGCTGAACCGGCCGACCGAGGTCCCGGTCGGCCAGGTGCTGGAGTCGTGGACGGACCTGGTGACCGGCCCTTCGGTGGTGTTCAAGGGCGGCCCGGTCGCGCCCAACAGCGCGCTGGCGCTGGCCCTGGCGCAGGGCGAGGACGAGCCGGTCGGCTGGCGGTCGCTGGACGGGGCGCCGATGATGTCCAGGATCGGGCTGGTCGACCTGGAGGCGCCGCCGGAGCTGCTGGCCGGCGGGATCACCTCGTTCCGGGTGTTCGCCGGGTATGCCGGGTGGGGGCCGGGCCAGCTGCAGGCAGAGATCGACGAGGGCGCCTGGTACCTGGTGCCGGCCGAGCCAGCCGACGCGTTCTTCGCCCAGCCGGAAAGGCTGTGGCCTGCCGTGCTGCGCCGCCAGGGCGGGCTGCTGGCGCTGGTGGCCACCTACCCGGACGACCCGCAGCTCAACTGAGCCCGGGCCGCCGCGCGTACACTCGCTGGCGTGAGTACTGAAGTCCTGCCAGGAGGCAGCGTCAGGGAAGAGACCGGCACCAGGCCGGACCTGTCCTTCGGTGACGGCGACCACGAGCGGTTCGCCCACTACGCCGACAAGGACAAGATCACCGAGAGCGCCGTGACCGGCACGCCGGTGGTCGCGCTGTGCGGCAAGGTCTGGGTGCCCAGCCGTGACCCCAAGCGGTTCCCGGTATGCCCGGAATGCAAGGAGATCTACGAGTCGATCCCGGCGGGCGGCGAGGACGGCTGAGCCCGCGCTGAGCAGCAAGACGACCGGGGTTCCGGGCCTGTGTCCAGGCCCGGAACCCCGGTCGCCGTCTGGGCTGGGAGTGTCCTAGCCCGTCGTGATCACGGCCGCAGGCCGCGCAGGTGCGCGAGCACGCCCGCGTAGCCGCCGGCCGCCGCGCCCGGGCTGGCCGCGCCGGCCCGGGCCGAGTTCGGCACCGAACTGGACGACGA
This sequence comes from Streptosporangiaceae bacterium, assembly GCA_036558005.1. Lineage (GTDB taxonomy): Bacteria > Actinomycetota > Actinomycetes > Streptosporangiales > Streptosporangiaceae > DATBGO01. The sequence goes on from DATBGO010000014.1 coordinate 38,893, forward strand.
CGACGCCGGGTTCGGCACCGGCAGCGGCTTGCAGGTCTTGTCCCACCTGGCCGACGGGTTCGAGCTGCGCTTGGGCAGCTTGCCGGTGGCCAGGTACCTGGCGATGGTGTTGTCCACGCACAGGTCGCCGAAGAGCGAGTCGGCGTGGGTGGTGCCGCCCGGCTCGGCCAGCAGCACCGAGTGCGGGAACAGCTTGCGGACCTCGACGCTGCCCTCGAACGGGGTCGCCGCGTCCAGCGTCTCGTCGATCAGCAGCGCACTGCTGATCTTCGATCCGCTGATCCGCTCGGGCGTGGACGCCGGGGCCGGCCAGTACAGGCACGGGGCGTTGAACCAGGCGTTGCCCCAGGTCTCGAACGGCGCGACCTTCGCCACCCGGTGGTTGTCCCTGCTCCACTTGGCCCAGCTCAGCGGCCACTGGATGTCGGTGCACTGGACCGCGTTGTAGACCGCGAAGTTGTTGTCGTCGCCGATGGTGTCGGTGCCCTCGTAGTCATTGACCAGGGTGTCGCCCGCCGCCGCGCTGTGCGTGCTGGCCCAGTCCGACAGCGTCTGGCCGAGGTCCTCCCAGGTCTGCTCGAAGTAGCCGGCCTCAAGGAAGACATCGACCCACTCGTCGGGACCCAGCACCCCGTCGATCGGATGGGTGGCCAGCTTGGCTTCCTCGGCGTTGAACCGGTGCCGCACCGCGGCCTCGGTGCTGCCCAGGTGGTACACGCCGTGGAACTTGGCCAGCCAGCGGAACCAGATCCCGATGTTGCGCTGGAACGCGACGTCCTGGTTGAGGTTGGCCTTGTACCAGATGTTGCGCGGATCGACATTGCTGTCCATGATCAGCCGGTTCACCCGGCCCGGGAACATCGAGGCGAAGACCTGGCCCAGGTAGGTGCCGTAGGAGAAGCCGTAGTAGCTCATCTTGCTCTGGTGCAGCGCCTGCCGGATGCTGTTCATGTCCGACGCGGCGTCCTTGGTGGTCATGTTGTCCAGCAGCGCGGCCTGCGCGGCGCTGTGCGCCTGGCAGGACTGGGCGTAGCTCTGGGTGCGGTGCAGCCAGTAGGTCAGCAGCGACGCGGACGTCGGGTCGTACTTGCGGCGCGGCCCGGCGAAGTAGTCCGGCTGGCAGGTCAGGGCCGGGACCGAGGAACCCACCCCGCGCGGGTCGAAGCCGACCCAGTCGTAGTCGGCGACGGCTGCCAGGTCGGCGGCCGCCGCGGTCTTGCTGGACTGCGAGGCCTCCTGCTGGAGCACCTCGATCAGGAACACGTTCAGGTTGAGGCCGGACCCGCCGGGGCCGCCCGGGTTGGTGAGGATGATGCCCTTGTAGTCGGCCTTGGACGAGGTGTGCCTGATGATCGAGACAGCGACCTTGATCTTCGGCCCGTTCTTGTGCGCGTAGTTCAGCGGCACCGGCAGCATGGCGCACTGGGCGCCAGCCTGCTGGAGGAAGGTGTCACTGCAGCTTCCCCACGTGATGCCGCTGGCCTGCGCGTGCGCGGTGGCGGCTGCCGCCGACGGCAGGGCCGCGCCGAGACCGCCCGCCAGCATGGTGGCGGCAGCCGCGACGACGACAAGTTTCCTCATGCGATCCCCTCTTGCTCAGCACCCCGGTAACGACCTGCGAGCGCACTGCCAGGAATGCTCATTGTGGTGGATCGCCATTAGCGGGTAACAGTTCCCGAACCTCGTGGTTACGAGGTTGTAACCAATGCCGCGCGCCGTTTAGCTGTCGGTATCAGCCAGCGCGCTCAGGCCGGCCCCGAAAATGGTGGGGATCGCCGGGTAGCCCCTGGACAGCTGCCTGGCGTGCGCGGGCAGCGCGCCGATCGCCTCCCGGTGCCTGGCCCTGGCCGCCCGCAGCGGCTCGGCGCCGGTGACCTCGCCCGCCCTGACCAGTTCGCGCAGCAGCACCCGGTCGCGGGGACCCGGCTCGGGCGGCTCGGTCAGCACCAGCTCAGCGGCTGCCGCCCCGCTGGCGTCGTGACGGCGCAGCGCCCACTTGCGGCCGCCCCGGCCCGGCTTGCCCACCGACCGCTTGGCCACCGGCAGCAGCGGCGCGGACGGCGAGTCGTCGCGCGCCCTGGCCACCAGCTTGTACACCAGCGCCGCGGTCGGCGCGCCCGAGCCGGTGACCAGCGAGGTGCCGACCCCGTAGCCGTCGACCGGGCTGGCCGCCAGGGCCGCGATCGAGTACTCGTCCAGGTCGCCGGTGAGCACGATCCTGGTCTTCGTGGCGCCGAGCGAGTCCAGCAGGCCGCGGACCTGGCGGGCCAGCACCGGCAGGTCGCCGCTGTCGATGCGGACCGCGCCGAGCTGGTCGCCGGCCAGTTCCACCGCGGCGCGCACCGCGGTGGCCACGTCGTAGGTGTCGACCAGCAGCGTGGTGGCGTTGCCCAGGGTCGCCAGCTGCGCCGAGAACGCGGCCCGCTCGCTGTCGTGCACCAGCGAGAACGCGTGCGCGCTGGTGCCGCTGGTCGGGACCCCGAACTGGCAGCCCGCGCGCAGGTTCGAGGTGGAGGCGAAGCCGGCCAGGTAGGCGGTCCGCGCGCTGGCCACCGCGGCGAGCTCGTGGGTGCGGCGCGAGCCCATCTCGATCAGCGGCCTGCCGTCGGCCGCGGTCACCATCCGGGACGCCGCCGACGCGATCGCGCAGTCGTGGTTGAGCACCGACAGGGCCAGCGTCTCCAGGATCACCGCCTCGGCGAAGGTGCCCTCCACCACCAGGATCGGCGAGCCGGGGAAGTAGCAGTCACCCTCGGCGTAACCCCAGATGCTGCCGCGGAACGAATACGATTCCAGGAACCGCAAGGTGGCCTCGTCCGCCACCCCGCTCTCGCGCAGGAACTCCAGCTCACCGGGCCCGAACCGGAACCTGGCCAGCGCGTCGAGCAGCCGCCCGGTGCCGGCGACCACCCCGTACCTGCGGCCGATCGGCAGGTGCCTGGCGAAGACCTCGAACACCGCGCGGCGGTGCGCGGCGCCGCTGCGCAGCGCCGCCCGCAGCATCGTCAGCTCGTAGTGATCAGTGAGCAGCCCGGTCCGGGGACCGGGCTGCTCACCTGGTGCGATGCTGGCTTCAGTTGCGGGGGACTGGCCAGGGTCAGCTGTCACAGAGGGCAGCCTACGGGCTGGCTGGCTAGCTGCTCCCGCCCGTCCCGTGCAGCGCGTCGATCGCCGCGCGCAGCGCGGCGATGTCCAGGCTGGTGTTGTCCACGTCCTCCTGGGTGATGATCACCCAGGCCTCCTCCAGGCAGGCCGCGGTCCAGGGCTTGGTGGATTTCTGCGCGCCGCCCCAGGTGATCCAGGTGTCGGTGTCGCTGTCGGCCGCGACCTTGACGATGCAGTGGCCCTCCCGCGGGTCAGGCCGCTGGCCGTCGGAGAGCGTCCACGGCTTGTGCTGCTCGAACAGGCTGTCGGCGTCGCTGGTGAGGTCGACCCCGACGTAGGCGCCGTGGAAGGCCTGCATCGCCGCGTCCACCCGGTCGGGCCTGGTGTGGTCGACCGGCGCGAACGCCAGGATCTTGCCCGACCTGTACCAGTGCAGCAGCAGGTCGGCGATGTTCGCGCCCATGTCCTGGCCGTGGTCGTACTTGAGGTACTCGGCGACCAGCACGTTGGCCGACTCCCACTGCTCGGACTCGTGCCCGGCCGCGGCCTTGGCCATCCGGTAGTGCTGCCGGCCCGCGAAGGTGCAGTCGCCGACCCCGTCCGGGTGCGAGCTGCAGGTAGGGTCGGGACCGTTGCCCAGCATCTGCCAGTCGGTGACGCCCCCGGAGACATCCACCGGGTAGACCGCCGCGGGCAGCGGCTCGCGCAGGTAGCTGGACAGGTACTGGATCGGGAACCGCTCGGGCGGCGGCTTGACTGGCAAGCGCCCTCGTCGGCCCGCGGCTCGTCGTTCTGGCATGGTGAATCCCCGTTCGCCCCCGCCGTTGATCGGCGTAGTCCGGTATGACAGGGCACAGCCTGGCAGACCCGGGACGAGCCGGTGAGCTATCTGATCCGTTAGCTTTTCAAAACCTTCCGTAGCGCCGCGGGCACGCCGCGCGGCCGGCGGAGGTACGAGGCAGGGCCGGGCAGCTGGCAAAGTGGAAGACTATGGCGAATGGGAGGTGACTGCCGGTGAGCGTGGCACCCGTCGAGGTTGAGAAGCCGGAGACCGGCCTGGAGGCGGTCCCCGATTCCCCCTGGGTCACCATCGTGTGGAACGATCCGGTCAACCTCATGTCATACGTGACATATGTGTTCCAGACCGTGTTCGGCTACCCCAAGCCGAAGGCGGAGAAGCTGATGCTGGATGTCCATCACAAGGGCAGGGCCGTGGTCTCCTCCGGGGCCAGGGAGGCGATGGAGCGGGACGCGGAGACCCTGCACGGCTACGGCCTGTGGGCCACCGTGAGCCACGACTCGTGACCGGGGACGAGGACGAGGCGTTGGCCGGGTTCCGCGCCGGGTCCGGCGGCCCCACCGCGCGCTTCGCCGCCGCGCAGGCGACGATCATCCGTGAGCTGGTCGGCCAGGTCGCCGAGCTGATCGGCACCGACCTGCCCGGCGGCGGCCAGGCGCCGGCCGCCCCCGAGGGCGACGACCTGGCCGCGCAGCTGGGCGTCAGCCAGGCCGCCGCGCTGCCCGACGACCCGGTGCTCGCCCGGCTGCTGCCCGACGCCTACCAGGGCGACGACGAGGCGGCCAGGGAGTTCCGCCGGTACACCGAGCAGGGCCTGCGGTCGGCCAAGGTGGCCGCGGCCAGGACCGTGCTCGCGACGCTGCCGCCCAGCGGCGGGAAGGTCCGGCTGACCGAGCCGGAAGCGCAGGCCTGGCTGCGCGCGCTCAACGACGTCCGGCTCGCGCTCGGGGTGCGCCTGGAGATCACCGAGGAGATCCAGGAAGAGGAAATGGAACTGTCGCCCGAGGATCCGCGGACCGCCTACCTGTGGATCTATCAATGGCTGGCGATGCTGCAGGAGAGCCTGATCGAGGCGCTGCCCTGAAACGGCGGTTACGCTCACCTGCATGCTGACGATTAGCCAGCCGCTGCGGGCCGCGGTCATCGCGCACGCCAGGGCCGACCACCCGGACGAGGCCTGCGGCGTGATCGCCGGCCCGGCCGGGCAGGACCGGCCGCTGCGGCACATCCCGATGACCAACGCCGAGCGGTCCCCGACCTTCTACCGGTTCGACTCGCTGGAGCAGCTGCGGGTCTGGCGGGAGATGGACGACAAGGACGAGGAGCCGGTGGTCATCTACCACTCGCACAGCGCCACCGAGGCCTACCCGTCCCGGACCGACATCTCCTACGCCAGCGAGCCCGGCTCGCATTATGTGCTGGTATCGACCCGCGATCCGGGGCAGGCTGAGTTCCGGTCGTTCCGGATCGTCGACGGCGTTGTCACCGAGGAGGAAGTGCGGGTACCGGAATGATCCCGGGGGCGGCCCGGTTGCACCGTTAGACAGGTGACTGGCGCCCCTCATAGCGTTCTACCAAGATCTTTGCCCGCTCAGCAGACGTGGAGCAGCACCCATGGCCATTGAGGTCCGAATCCCGACGATCCTGCGCACCTACACCGGCGGCGCCAAGTCGGTGGAGGGGTCGGGCGACACGATCGCCGACCTCATCTCCGACCTGGAGTCCCGGCACAACGGGCTGCGCGAGCGGCTGGTGGACACCGGCGGCCTGCGCCGGTTCGTCAACGTGTACCTGAACGACGAGGACGTGCGGTTCCTCGGCGGGCTGGACGCTCCGGTCAAGGACGGTGACACCGTCACCGTGCTGCCCGCGGTGGCCGGCGGGTCGAGCTGACCGGCGGCCTGGCAGCGGCGCTATGCGTTTCGACTCGCTGCTAGAGTCACTCGGCCACACGCCGCTGGTCGGGCTGCCTGGCCTGTCACCCGCGCCCGACGTCCGGCTCTGGGCCAAGCTGGAAGACCGCAACCCGACCGGCTCGGTCAAGGACCGGGCGGCGTTCTACATGGTGGCGCAGGCCGAGAAGGACGGGCTGCTGCACCCGGGCGCGACGCTGCTGGAGCCGACCTCGGGCAACACCGGGATCTCGCTGGCGCTGGCGGCCAAGCTGCGCGGTTACCGGCTGATCTGCGTGATGCCGGAGAACACCTCCGCCGAGCGCAGGCAGCTGCTGGAGCTGTACGGGGCGTCGGTGATCTTCTCGCCTGCGGCCGGCGGGTCGAACGAGGCAGTCCGGGTGGCCAAGCAGCTCGCCGCGGAGAACCCCGGCTGGGTGATGCTGTACCAGTACGGCAACGAGGCCAACGCCCGGGCGCACTACGAGACCACCGGCCCCGAATTGCTCGCCGACCTGCCCGAGATCACCCATTTCGTGGCCGGGCTCGGCACCTCGGGCACGCTGATGGGGGCGGGCAGGTACCTGCGCGAGCGGGTGCCCGGGGTGCAGGTGGTCGCCGCCGAGCCGCGCTACGGCGAGCTGGTCTACGGGCTGCGGAACATGGACGAGGGCTTCGTGCCCGAGCTGTACGACGAGTCGGTGCTCACGTCGAGGTTCTCGGTGTCGTCGACCGACGCGCTGCGCCGGGCCCGGCAGCTGCTGGGGTCCGAGGGCATCCTGGCCGGCATCTCCTCCGGCGCCGCGCTGCACGCGGCGCTGGGGGTCGCGGCCAGGGCGCAGCGGGACCGGCAGCGGGCCGACATCGCGTTCGTGGTCGCCGACGCGGGCTGGCGGTACCTGTCCACCGGGGCGTACACCGGGACGCTGGAGGAGGCCGAGGCGAGGCTGGAAGGTCAGCTATGGGCGTAATGCGCGGAACCCGGTGACCGTCTTCGACGAGGCGACGGCGGTGCGCCGGGTCGCCGAGGGCCGGTACGAGGTACAGCCGGACGCCCGGTTCGCGCTGGTGGCGCCCGGCGGAGCCGCCCCGCCCGCGGTCAACGGGGGGGTGCTGATGGCGACCATGCTGCGCGCGGTGCTGGACACCTCGCCGCACCCGCACCCGGTCGCGACCAGCGCGCACTTCCTGCGGGTGCCGCTGCTGGCCCCGGCGCAGGTGCGGGTGAGCTGGCTGAAGCAGGGCGGCACCGCGGCGACCGCGCGGGCGGCGCTGATCCAGGACGGCCAGGCGGTGCTGGACCTGACCGTGACCACAGGGACGCTGCCGCCGCCGCCCCCGCCGCCGGGGACCGTGCGGGCCGCCGCGGCGGCCCGGCCGGGCAGCGCGGACCAGCTGACCTGGACGGGGGAAGCGCCCAAGATCCCGCCGATCGAGGACTGCGTCAGCCTCGGCCCGTGGCCCGGCACGGTCGCCCCGGACGGGACCGAAGGCTACGCGGCCCAGGTTGACCTGCGGCTGGACCCGGCGACCACCGGGTGGCGGCGGGGCACGCCGAGCGGGGTGCCGGAGATGCGCGGCTACTTCCGGCTGCGCGAGGACCGCGACCCGGACGCGTACCTGCTGGCGCTCGCGGTCGACGGGCTGCCGCCGGTCGTGTTCGGCATCGGCGCGACCGGCTGGGCGCCGACCGTCGAGCTGACCTGGTACATGCGGGCGGTCCCGGTGCCCGGGCCGCTGCAGGTCGCCACCAGGAGCCGGCACGTCAGCGGCGGCTGGTTCGACGAGGAGGCCGAGGTGTGGGACGCGGCAGGCCGCCTGGTCGCGCAGAGCCACCAGATGGCCAGGGTCGGCCGCGGCCGGCTCAAGAGGGCTCGGGGTGGTTTGCGTTAGCGGACGGTCTTGATCTTCCAGACGAAGGTGGCGCCGCCCAGCGCGACCACCGCGGTCGCGGCGAACAGGGTCGGGTAGCCGCCGAGCGAGACCAGCAGCGCGGCCAGCAGCCCGCCGAGCGCCGCGGGGCCCACGATCGCGATGTTGATGATGCCCAGGTCCTTGGCCCGGTCGGCGGCCACGGGCAGCACCTGGGTGATCAGCGCCTGATCGACGGCCAGGTAGGCGCCGAACCCGGTCCCGTACAGCACCGCGGCGGCGATTGCGGCCGGCCAGGTCTCGGCGAACACCAGCAGCAGCGCGGCCGAGCAGATCAGCGAGCCGGAGATCGTGACGATCAGCTTCCTGCGGCCGAGCCGGTCAGAGATCATCCCGCCGACCACCGCCGTGATGATCACGCCCGCGGTGTAGATCACGATGAGGATGAGCAGGCCGTCGGCCGCGGTCTGGCCGGGGAACAGCCGGGTGTAGTGGATCTGGTCGCGCAGGAAGTACAGCAGGTACAGGGTGCCGATCGAGATCGCCAGCGAGGTCATGAACCGGGTCAGCCAGGCCCAGGCGAAGTCCGGGTACTTGCGCGGGCTCAGCCAGAACGCGCCGGCCAGGCCGCGCAGCGACAGCGGCGCCCGGTCCCTGGTCTCCAGCGGGTGATCGGGCGTGCCCAGCGCGAACGGCAGCGCGCAGGCCAGCAGCGCCACCGCCAGCACCAGGTAGCCGCGCAGCAGCCCGGTGAAGACGTCGACCACCAGCACGGTGCCCACCACCAGGCCGAGCGCCTGCGGCATGCCGACCCAGCCGGCCACCGTGGCCCGCTGCCGGACCGGGACATGATCGGGGATCGCCGCGCTCAGGCTGGCGTACTCGCCGTTCTGGAACGCGCTGAAGCACACCCAGCCGATCGCCACCCCCGCGACCGTGGTCTGCCTGGCCAGGAAGACCAGGCTGACCGCGCCGAGCAGGGCCATGGCCAGCGTCCAGCGGTGCCGCCGGCCGCGCAGGTGGGCGATGCCCCGGGCGCGGGTGGTCCGGTCGGACAGCGCGCCGGCCACCGGGGTGGCCAGCACCGAGGAGACGGCGCCGACCGCGGACACCAGCCCGAGCGCGGCGATCTTGTGCCGGGGGGTGATGTCCTGCAACTGGGTCGGCAGCAGCACCTGCAGCGGGGTGTAGGACGCCATCCACATCGCGAGGCTGGCCAGCCCGAGGCGGGCCACCCAGCCGCGGCGGACCGCGGCGGTGGGCTCGGCCAGGGCGGCGGAGACCGTCCGCGGCTGATGGGTCGTCTGGTCGGCCATGCACGGATCATGCCCGGTTCGGCGCGATATTGGTAGCGCCGCGCCAGTTCCGGGCCGCGGGACGGGCGCCTGGCCCGGCGTAACCTGAGCGCGTGCTGCTCACTATCGTCGGCGCGTCCGGCAGCTTTCCCGGGCCTGCCAGCCCGGCGTCCTGCTACCTGGTCGAGGCGGACGGGTTCCGGCTGCTGCTGGACCTCGGCAACGGGGCGCTCGGCGCGCTGCAGCGGTTCGCCGGCCTCGACGACATCGACGCCATCTGCCTCAGTCACCTGCACGCCGACCACTGCCTGGACCTGTGCTCCTACGCGGTGGCCAGGTATTACCGCCCGGGCGGGCCCGCCGGGCCGATCCCGGTGTACGGGCCGGCCGGCACCAGGGACCGGATGACCGCCTGCTACGACAGCCCGGATCCGGCCGCGATGACCCGTTCGTTCCGGTTCGCCGAGCTGGCGCCTGGGACCATCGAGATCGGCCCGCTGCGGGTCACCGCCGCGCTGATGAGCCACCCGGTGCCGACGTTCGGCTTCCGGCTGGAGCAGGCCGGCCGGACGCTGGCCTACTCGGCCGACACGGGGGAGTGCGCCGCGCTGGCGGACCTGGCCCGCGGCGCGGACGTGCTGCTGTGCGAGGCGTCGTTCGCGGACGGGCCGGATCATCCGGCCGGACTGCATCTGACCGGGCGGCAGGCGGGCCAGTACGCCGCCAGGGCCGGGGCCGGCCAGCTGATCCTCACCCACCTGGTCCCGTGGAACGACCCGCGGGCGACGGCGCGGGAAGCCGGGTCGGCCTTCACCGGGCCGCTGGCGCTGGCCGCGACCGGGATGCGGGTGGCGATCGGCTAACCGGCCCCGGCGGGCCCCGGCTAACTGGCCCCGGCGGGCACGGCCGGCCGCCCCGCCACCTAGACTGCGGGCCTATGCGCGTACTCGTCACCGGCGGCGCCGGTTTCATTGGCTCGCACCTTAGCGACGCGCTCCTGGCCAGGGGCGATGAAGTGACAGTCATCGATGACCTGTCGTCAGGCCGGCCCGGCCGCCTCGACGACCGGGTCACGCTGCACAAGCTGAGCGTGACCGACGTCGGCTCGCTCACCGAGGTCGTCAGCCGGGCCAGGCCGGACCTGATCTGCCACCTGGCCGCGCAGATCGACGTGCGCGCCTCGGTCGCGGCCCCGGCCCAGGACGCGCTCACCAACGTGGTGGGCACCGTGAACGTGCTGGAGGCGGCCAGGGCGGCCGGGGTGCGGGTGCTGTTCTGCTCGACCGGCGGGGCGCTGTACGGGCGGGACGCGCCGATCCCGTCGCTGGAGGACGTGCTGCCGCTGCCGGAATCCCCGTACGGGATCGCCAAGTACTGCGCCGAGCAGTACGTCGGGCTGTACAACCGGCTGCACGAGACCAGGCACTCGGTGCTGCGGCTGGCCAACGTGTACGGGCCGCGCCAGGACCCCTCCGGGGAGGCCGGCGTGGTGACGATCTTCTGCTCCAGGATCCTGGCGGGCAAGCAGCCGGTCATCTACGGCGATGGCACCCAGACCAGGGACTATGTGTACGTCGGGGACGCGGTCCGGGCGTTCCTGGCGGCGGCCGACCGGGGCCGGCCCGGCACCTGGAACATCGGCACCGGGGCCGAGGTCAGCGTGCTGGCGCTGGCCGCGATCATCGGCGAGGCGGCCGGGAGGCCGGTCGAGCCGGAGTTCGCCCCGCACCGCCCCGGCGAGCTGCAGCGCAGCGCGCTGGCGGTGCAGCGGGCCGGGATCGACCTGGGCTGGCACTCCCAGATGGGGCTGGCCGACGGTGTCCGCGCGGTCTACCAGTGGATCGAGAGCGGCGCCCCGGACCGCGCCGGGCTCTGACCGCGCCGGGCTCTGACCGGGCCGCCGCGGCGATAAGCTTGCGGGCATGTCCCGACCCGACGGGCGCAGGCCCGATCAGCTGCGTGCGGTAAAACTCACCAGGGGCTGGCTGGACCACGCGGAAGGCTCCGTGCTGGTCGAGTTCGGCGCCACCAGGGTGCTGTGCGCGGCCAGCGTGAGCGAGGAACTCCCGCGCTGGCGGCGTGGCAGCGGACTGGGCTGGGTGACCGCCGAGTACGCGATGCTGCCCCGCTCGACCGGCACCCGCAGCGACAGGGAATCGGTCAAGGGACGGCTCGGCGGCCGCACCCAGGAGATCTCCCGGCTGGTCGGCCGGTCGCTGCGGGCCTGTATCGACCCCAAGGCGCTCGGCGACAACACCATCATCGTGGACTGCGACGTGCTGCAGGCCGACGGCGGCACCAGGACCGCCGCGGTCACCGGCGGGTACCTGGCGCTGGCCGACGCGATCAGCTGGCTGCGCGGCCGCGGCCGGTGCAAGTCCAACCCGCTGGTCACGTCGGTGGCCGCGGTCAGCGTCGGGATCATCGGCGGCCAGCCGCGGCTGGACCTGTGCTACACCGAGGACGTCGCCGCCGACACCGACATGAACGTGGTGTGCACCGGGGACGGCGACTTCGTCGAGATCCAGGGCACCGCGGAACGCGAGCCGTTCGGCCGGGACCTGCTCGACCAGCTGCTCGGCCTGGCGGTGACCGGGTGCGCAGAGCTGACCCGGCTGCAGGCCGAGGCGCTGGCGCGATGACCGGCGCGCCGAAGCTGGTGCAGGCCACCTCCAACCCCGGCAAGCTCGCCGAGCTGGCCCGGATCCTGGCGGGCGGGCAGGTGAACGTCAGCCTGGCCGGGCTCGGTGAGTTCCCCGGCGCGCCGGAGGTGCGCGAGACCGGCGCCACCTTCGCCGACAACGCGCTGCTGAAGGCCAGGGCGATGGCGGCGTTCACCGGGCTGCCCGCGGTGGCCGACGATTCGGGCTTGTGTGTGGATGCGCTGAACGGTATGCCCGGCGTGCTCTCGGCTCGCTGGTCGGGCAAGCACGGGGATGACGCGGCGAACTTGGCACTGGTGCTGGCCCAGCTGGAAGACGTGCCCGACGCCCGGCGCGGGGCGCACTTCGCCTGTGCCGCCGCGCTCGCGCTGCCATCAGGCCGGGAGCACGTCAGCGAGGGCACCGTGCACGGGCACCTGATCCGGGAGGAGCGCGGCACCAACGGCTTCGGCTATGACCCGGTCTTCGTGCCCGATTCGTCCCGGCAGACCACCGCCGAGATGAGCGCTGAGGCCAAGGACGCGATAAGCCACCGGGGCCGCGCGCTGCGCGCGCTGGCCCCGGTGATCGCCGCGCTGGTGGCTGGCTAGGCCGGCCGGGTCAGGCCGATCCGTTCAGCAGGCCGGACGGCATGCTGGCCACCTGACTGGCGGGTGGCGGCGTGATGGTGACTGGCTGGTTGATCGAGGTGATGTTGATGGTGGTCGTGATCGCCTGGCCGGCCACCGTCTCTGTCTCGATCATCCGCCGGGTGCGGTGCTGGTCATCGAGCCAGACGGTGAACTTCACCGGGCCCTGCAGCAGCTTCAGCTGCGGGCCGAGCACCTTGCGCAGCTGCGGGCTGACGGACTTGAGCGCGGCCGCCGAGGTGAACGTGCCGGTGTAGCGGGTGGTCTTCACCCCGCCGATCACCTGGGTCCCGGTGGCGCGCACGTCCTTGGAGGCCGAGAGCGCCTGGGTCTGGTTCAGCGGGTTGCCGTTCTGCAGGTTCTGCAGTAGCTGGCTGAGCGAGGCGCCGCCCGAGGGCAGGTCCGCGATCGAGATCTTCACCCAGGGCTTGCCGATATGCGGCGAAAGCTCGGGGATCTTGAGGTAAACAGTCTTCGCGTCAAGGATCTCGCTGAACGGGATGGTCTTCCCGGCGGCCGTTATCTTCAGGTTGGCGTTGACCAGCAGGGTCGGCCGCACCTGCATCTGCATGGTGCCGCTGGTGGTGCCCGCGGAGCCGTTGCTGCCGACCTGGACATTCAGCGTGGTGGTCGCGGAGTTGATCCGCTGCGAGGTGCTGGCTGCCAGGCTGAGGGCCTGGCGCGGGCTGAGGTGCTTAGCCGTGGCGCCACCCTGCGCCGAGCCGGTCATGCTGCCGCAGCCGGCGATGAGGGTGATAGCGGCGGTGGCGGCGAGCAGCCCGGCCGGGCCGGCCAGCCGCCTGCGGGCGGGCTGCCGGGCCGCCGTGCCCGTGCCCGGATGCCGTGACGTAACAGTCATGGCTACACGCTAGCCCAAATCTGGCCATTCAAACCGCGATGAGCGGCCGGGCCAGGCGGGCCGGTACGGTAGGGGCGTCCGCACTTGGCTGAAGGGAACGCAGGTGGCTGACAGGCTGGCTCCGGGCGACGCCGCCCCCGACTTCACCTTGTCCGATGACGGCGGCAACCAGGTGAGCCTGTCGTCGCTGCGCGGCCAGCGGGTGATCATCTACTTCTACCCGGCGGCCATGACCCCCGGCTGCACCAAGCAGGCCTGCGATTTCCGCGACAGCAGGGCGGACCTGGCCGGATCGGGGCTGACGGTGCTCGGGATCTCGCCGGACAGCCCGGCGAAGCTGGCCCGGTTCCGGGACAAGGAGGGGCTCACCTTCCCGCTGCTGTCCGATCCGGACCGCGGCGTCCTGACCGCATACGGGGCCTACGGGGAGAAGATGATGTACGGGAAGACCACGGTCGGGGTGATCAGGTCCACCTTCGTGATCGACGCCGACCAGCGGGTCGAGCGCGCGTACTACGGGGTCAAGGCCACCGGGCACGTCGCCCGGCTGCGCAAGGAGCTGGGAATCTGACCGGCGGCAAGGGGTCGTAGCCCAACGGCAGGAGGCGCAAGTCTTAGGAACTTGACAGTGTGGGTTCGAGTCCCACCGGCCCCACATGTGATTGCTCACGACATCGAGGACACCCCGGACCCACAACGAGGGTCCGGGGTGTTTGCGCATCCCGGAGGCCGCCGGCGTCGCCCTTGATCATCCCGGCGATCGTTAACCGCCTGGTGGCGCCGATTATCGCGCGCCTTCTCTTTGCCAGCTCTTGATGAAATGATGACCGTTTCCCGCGGAATAGATGAAGGAACCATTACTGCCATTTCCCCTTAGGGGTATTTAGCCCCCGGGGGAAGTTCGTCAATATCGTCAGGTCGCGTTCGAAGATAGCGTTCGCGCCAGCCGGATCATTTCTTCAGAAAGGATGGAGAATTCCCGCAGCTAATCTTGAGCGGTAGTGCTGCCTTGCAGGCCCGGTCTAACTCCCGGCTGTCCGCAGCTGCCGCGTGCCTATCCAGGCAGCCGGAAAGGACGATGCGATGACGATCCCCCCGAAGAATGCCCTGGTGAAAGGTGGCTTGCCACCGCCTGAATACAAGGACGGATGCCATGGCAGCTAATGACCGGCAGAGCCGGGGAATGAAACAGCGGGGGGCTGGCCGCGGCCGGGCTGGCCCTCGTTCGCGGCTGGGCGGGCTGCGCTGGGTGCCGATCCCGCTGGCGATCTTCGCCGCGGTGATCGGCGCGCTGGTGATGGGCTCGTTCCAGGGCCAGGTGGCCGCCGCCAACGCCACCCAGACCGGTTACCGGGCCGGCGGCCTGGCGATGTCCGTCGACACGACGCTGTGGATGATGAACATGAAGCAGCCCAACGGTTACCAGATGCCCCAGAGCGAGATGCCTGGCATGCAGTCGACCGGTGATGACCGGCTGCGGGTCGAGGTCAGCCTCAGCAACGTCACCACCAGCCTGCAGCGGTACTCGACCACCGATTTCAGCCTGGCGAGCCCGGGCGGGAAGACCTGGAAGGTCAACGGCCAGGGATTCAGCACCCTGCCCGCCTCGGCAAACCTTGAACCGGGGTTCGGGACGACCATCGACCTGTACTTCGATGTCCCCGCCAAGAACAGCAAGAACCTCACCCTTAAATGGTCACGCGGCGGCACGACAGTGTCGATCCCGGTCAACACCGGCGGCATGCCGCGCGGAATGAAAATGTAGGAGACGAAGCACGCCGTTAGCCCAGACTCAGTCGAGCACTTTCGCCAGCCACGGGGCTGGCCGAGAGGAATAAACAAATGTCATTTCCTGGCAGACCTGCTCCCCCGCGCTCCGGGCGGGGCAGGGAGATCGCACTCCTGGCGCTTGTGCTAAGCACGGGCGTCGTCGGCTTCCAGCTCGGTATCGACGCGATGTTCGGCCGGGCCGCAGGCGGCCTGGCGCACGCGCCGCGTGACATGCTGCTGTCGGTTCCGGCCGCCTTGCTGGCCGCCTGGCTGGGCCTGCGGCTCGCGCCCCGGCCCGGACAGGACCGGGGCAGCGCCGGCGTGGCGCTGAACCGGGCCGCGCTGATCTCGCTCACGTTCATGCTGCTGTTCGTCCCGACGGCCCTGCTGGGCCGGTTCTTCGCCGGCGCCAGCACCACGGTCGTCCCTGGCCTGCTGCCCGCAACGGTGAGCCCGGGCCTGACCGCGCAGGCGCTGCGCAGCGTCAGCGACGCGCTGCTGGGCCAGGTGGCCGGGCTGCCGCTGCTGCTGGGCGCCTCGCTGCTGCTAGCAGGGTCTCGGCCGGCGACGCGGCGGCTGGGCCTGCGGCGCGCTTCCCGGCTCGTCTCCGTGGTGGCATCGCTGGCCGCCGTCGGCTACTTCGTCGGCCCCGGTGCCACCGCGGCGGGCGCGGCCACCGGCAGCGCCCCCCCGATGAGCCAGGCGGCGACCGCCGCCACATCGGCCAACCCCTGCACCAGCGCGCCGCGCGACACGTTCAACGTCTCGGCGATCAACGTCGACATGCCGCTGAACCGGTACGGCACCCATGACCCGAACGGGTTCATGTACGTGCTCAACTCCCAGATCTCCGCGGTCCGGGCCGAGGAGGCCTCGCAGCAGGTCTCCAGCGGGCTGCAAGGCGGCGACGCCATCCAGCCGCTGGTGATCCGCGCGCACGAAGGCGACTGCGTCACCATCAACCTCACCAACGCGACCACCTTCGGCGTCCAGGCGATGGACCAGCCGCCCATCGAAAACGTCGGGGATGACTGCGAGACCCCGCCCGACTGCAACGGGGCGCTGGTGCGCACCCCACAAGAGAACATCGCCTGGAACGTGAGCGGCCTGCCGGCGGTAGGGTCGGCGGCGCAGGTGTCCAGCGCGGTCGGCCAGAACGCGGACAACACCGCGGCACCAGGTAAGACGGTCAGCTACACCGTGTACATGGACCCGGCGCTGGGCGAGGGAGCGCACGTATTCCACTCGACCGGCGACTACCGGCAGCTCCAGGCCCACGGCCTGTTCGGCGCCCTCATCGCCGAGCCGAAGGGATCCCAGTTCCTGGACCCGCACACGAACCAGCTGCTCGCCAGCGGGTGGGACGCGACAATCCAGATGCCATCCGGTGCCACCGAGGGCGCCGCCAAAGCCCCCGAGCCCAGCTTCCGCGAATTCGCGCTTATTTTCCACGAGATCGGCGACGAGGGATACCGCCAGATCTACGAGAAGACCGGCGCCGCCTGTGACACCAGCGAGCACGAGGTCCCGTCGCCTGCTGGGGTTTCCCCGGCTGGCTGCGAGCTTCCGGTGGTGGACCAGTTCACCGACGCCTACCGGCCCTGCAGCAAGGCCATCAACTACCGGAGCGAGTGCTTCTTCGAGCGCGAGCTCGCCCAGAAGAGAGCAGGCTTCACCCCCGACGAGGCGCAGGACTACGGCTCGTACTCCAATGGCGACATGGCCACCCCGCGGCCGGAGCTGTACATCGGCGACCCGTACAAGATCCGCCTGATCAACGCGGGCTCGGAGATGGGCCACGTGTTCCACGAGCACGGCGGCGCCATCCGCTGGCTGCGCAACCCCGGTGCCGCTAACCCGGACCTCGGGGGCGGGCTAGAGAAGCACCCGCCGGTCACCAAGGCCTCGATCAGGCTGGACTCGCAGACGATCGAGCCGGGCGAGTCCTACAGCCTCGAGACCGAGTGCGGCGCAGGCGGCTGCCAGCAGGCAGCGGGCGACTTCCTGTACCACTGCCACATCGCGGCACACTACGACTCCGGGATGCTGGGCTTCATCCGGGTGTTCGACACCGCGCAGTCGGGTCTGGCCACAGTGCCCGGCCGCACGCCGAAACCTGCCGCGGTCACCTCGGCCGGCCTGATCGGCAAGGTCATCGAGGGCAAGACCGTCGTCCCGCAGGACCAGCTCACCAACCCCAATACCCAGGTCTCCGTGCAGAGCCTGGTCACCAACCAGCTCCCGCCGCAGGGCACCCGGCTCAGCCAGGAGGACGCGACGGTCTGGGACTGGACGTGGGGCGGCACGGCGGACCAGCCGATCGCCCTCGGCGAGCCGGAGGACACTCACGTCTGGGCGGACTACACCGCGCCCAACCCCGGGCAGAGACCGCAGATCATGTTCGACCCGAGCAACGGCAGATACGCGTGGCCGCTGCTGCAACCCCACCTAGGCGAACGGCCGCCGTTCTCGCCCAACGGCCATAGCGGGGCACCGTGGCTGGGCCCGAACGTCACGTCGACGAGACCAGACGGCCTGTGCCCGGCGGGGGCTCCGCTGCGCACCTACAACATCACCGCCGTCCAGGTCCCCATCAAGGACCAGTCCGACAGCGGGCGAGACGCCAGCGGGAACCCCATCGACCCGACCACCGATCCTGACGGGGAGATCTTCGTCCTCAACCAGGACGTGGCGGCGGTGAAGAACGGCACCAAGCCCGCGCAGCCGCTGGCCATCAGGTCCGATGTGGGCGACTGCATAGCGGTGACCCTGACCAATGACACGAGCCCGTCCACGGCCGGGGAACCCACTCCCGAGGAAAACGTCTTCCGCAAGCTCAACATCCACATCCATTTCGTGCAGTTCGACCCGCAGGCCTCCGACGGCGTGATCACGGGCTTCTCCTACGAGCAGGCCGTACGGCCGATCTCCGACGGGGAGGCTGGGGAGACGACGCTGGCCGCTGCTGCGCCGGCCGGGGCGACCCAGATCTCGGTGGCCAGCACCGCCGGGCTGCGCCCGGGCGTTAGCGTCGAGATCGGCCAGGGCCTGCCTGACACCGAGATCGCCACCAAGATCACGGCGATCAGCGGCAACACGCTGACGCTGAACAATCCGCTGCAGAACGCGCATGCGTCCGGCGAGCGGACCGGAGTCGAGTTCGTGCAGTACCGGTGGTACAGCGACGTCGACGACGGGACGGTCTTCTTCCACGACCATGTGGACGCGCTGAACTCGTGGGGCCACGGCCTGTTCGGTGCGCACATCATCGAGCCCGCTGGCTCGACGTTCCACGACCCGGTGACCGGGGCGCCGATCAGCAGCGGCCCGATCGCCGACATCGACACCACCGGCTCAGTCGGTTTCGGTGAGAAGGGAGACTTCCGCGAGTACGTGCTCTGGGAGCACGAGGGCATCAGGAGCAGCGGCTCTCCGCAGGGCTGCGAGCTGTCCAGCTTCAACCTCCGGGCGGCGCCACTGATCGACCGAGATCCGGTCGCCGCCAACACCCCCATTCCGGATGACGAGGACGCCAGCGTTCCGGACGGGGCGGGCAATTACACCATGGGATTGGAGGCACACGAAGAACCCGCCGGATCGGACGAGAAGGACTGTACGGCCATCGGCACGTCCAACGATCCGTACGTGTTCTCGTCGGTGGCTCACGGCGACCCGCCGACACCGATGCTGAAAGCCTACGTGGGCGACCCGGTGGTGATCAGGCAGGTCGGCCTGGACGAAGCGGTCGGTGACATCCGGGTCACCGGGCACCGGTTCGCCGAGGAACGGTTCAACCCGAACGGCGTGCTGACCGACGCGGGCACGGCCGGGATCTCGGAGAAGATGGACTACGTCTTCAACGCCGGCCAGTCACCCGGGGACTTCCTCTACTACTCCGGGCGCAGCCTGGAGCTGGAGAGCGGCGCCTGGGGCATCTTCCGGGTGATGAACACGCTGCACAGCTCCGGGCCGAACGCGCTGGAGCCGCTGCCTGACCGGACGGCGCCACCGTCCGGGGCGGGGTTCCCGACGCTCACGACCACGGGCAAGGCGCCGCCTGCCGCACCCAGCGACAGCAGCTCTATCTGCCCGAGCAGCGCGCCAACCCGCAGCTACAACGTATCCATCTTCAACGGGATCACCTTCGACCAGGGGATGCCGGGCGAGAGCGACGCGGCACCTGAGACCGGCGGGTCCTGGGCTGTCATGTACGCGCTCACCAGTGACGAGAGCGCCATCAAGGCCGGCACGAAGCCGGCCGTTCCGCTGGTCATCCGGGCCAACGCGGGCGACTGCCTGAAGGTGACGCTGCACAACGACCTGCCGGCCGACCACTTCACCTGGACCTGGGGATCTGGCTCCACCAGGGCGGGGTTCAACATCGGCAATGTCCTCTACAATCCGCAGACCTCCTACGGCGGCGCGATCGGGTATGACCCCGACTCGGGCGTGGCACCGGGCGGCTCGCGGACCTACGTCTACTACGTCGACAAGGAACTCGGCACCAACCTGATCCTCAACGCAGCCAACGAGTCGTCCTGGCGGGACGGTGCTTACGGCGCCCTCATCGCGGAGCCGAAGGGCTCGGTGTACGAGGACCCGTTCACCGGCCAGCCGATCTCGTCGGGGGTCTTCGCCGACATCTTCCCGGGCAGCGGTAGCCCGTTCCGGGAGTACGCGACGATCTTCAGCGACCGGGAACCGCTGCTAGCCCACAACATCATGGAGTACTACCTGGACTCCGACCACTCCTACACCGACTACAACGAGGAATCGCTCACCCAACGGGAAGGCGACGACCTCACCTCGATCCCGCTCTGGCAGGCCAAGAGCGACAGCGTCGCTGGCGGGGCCGATCCGGCCACGCCGCTGTTCGAGGCCTTCGCGGGCGATCCCGTCCGCTGGCGGGTGGCTAACGCCGCCGGGGACGACCCGATCTCCTTCCAGGTGTCGGGCCACTCCTTCCCGCTGGATCACGGGCTGACCGGATCGCAGATCATCGAGGCCAGGACCCTGGTCGCCGGCGAGACGTTCGACGCCTACCTGGTGAACGGCGCGGCCGGCGCGACCGGAGCTACCGGCGACTACGAGTACAACGTCGGCCGCGATCCGATCATCAAGTCCGGTGACTGGGGCATCATGCGAGTGCTCCCGGCCTCCGGTACCGCCAGTCCCAGCACTGGCCCGTCCCTGAAACCGCTGAGTTGATCAACTGGCTGACGGCCAGCTGAGCGCTGCCGTCGCGCTAGACACGCTGCCGTCCCGGGCCTTCGTTCCCGGGACGGCAGCGGCCGTTCGCAGCCATGCCCGGGGTGGCGAGAACCTCGCGGAGCCCATTTGCTGATATGACCAGGCACAAATTAGCGGTATTTTCCCCTAGGGGTATTTAGCCCCCGGGGGAACTTTGTCGATATCGTCGGGCGTATTTCGGAGATAGCGTTCGCATCAGCTGGGCCAAACTCTTCAGAAA
This sequence comes from Streptosporangiaceae bacterium, assembly GCA_036558005.1. Taxonomy (GTDB): domain Bacteria; phylum Actinomycetota; class Actinomycetes; order Streptosporangiales; family Streptosporangiaceae; genus DATBGO01. The sequence goes on from DATBGO010000014.1 coordinate 59,247, forward strand.
GGACGGAGAATTCTCTCAGCCGTTCCTGAGCGGTAGTGCTGCCTTGCGGAGCCGACCATACCTTCGGCGCCCGCAGCTTCCGCCTGCCTGGCCAGGCAGCAGGAAAGGAGGATGCGATGCGGATCACACCGACGAACGCGCTAATCATATGCGGTTTACCACCGCCTGAATACAAGGACGGATGCCATGGCACCTAATAACCGGCAGGACCCGGAATACAAGCCGCGCGGCGCCGCCCGGAGGCGCCTGCGGCCTGGCCGCAGCCGGGCAGGCCCCCGCTCGGGGCTGAGCGGGCTGCGGTGGGTGCCGGTCCCGCTGGCGATATTCGCCGCGGTGATCGGCGCGCTGGTGATGGGGTCGTTCCAGGGGCAGGTGGCCGCCGCTAACGCCCGGCATACGGGCTACGAGGCGGGTGGCCTCGCGCTCAACGTCGACACGATGCTGTGGATGAGCAACGACATGAGCGGCCAGGGGGCGGGGAGGGCCCCTAAGGGGTACTCGATGCCCGCGAGCGAGATGCCCGGCATGCAGCCGGCCGGCGACAACCGGCTGCGCGTCGAAGTTAATCTCAGCGACGTCAGTACCAGCCTGCAGCGGTACTCGACCACTGATTTCAGCCTGGCTGGCCCAGGCGGGAAGACCTGGAAGGTCGACAGCCAAGGGTTCAGCACCCTGCCGGCCTCAGCAGACCTTGAGCCCGGGTTCGGGACGACCATCGACCTGTATTTCGATATCCCCGCCAAGAACAGTAAGCACCTGACCCTTCAATGGTCGCGTGGTGGCACGACGGTGTCGGTCCCGGTCAGCACCGGCGGCACCACGCCAGCAGGAATGCACATGTAGGAGACGCCAAGCGCGCCTTTACGCCGAAACCCAGTCGAGCACGTTAGCCGGCCCAGTGGGCTGGCCAGAGACGCATGCCAGCCAGCGGGCTGGCTTGAGAGGAAAATTAAATGTCATTTCCTGACAGACCTGCCCCCCCGCGCTCGGGGCGGGGCAGGCAGATCGCGCTCCTGGCGCTTGTGCTAAGCGCCGGCGTCGTCGGTTTCCAGCTCTTTATCGACGCGATGTTCGGCCGGGCCGGTGGCGGCCTGGCGCACGCGCCGCGTGACATGCTGCTTTCGGTCCCGGCCGCCCTGGCGGCCGCCGGGCTCGGCCTGCGGCTCGCGCCCCGGCCCGGCCCGGACCGGGGCAGCCTCAGCGTGGCGCTGAACCGGGCCGCGCTGGTCTCGCTCACGTTCATGGTGCTGTTCGTCCCGACGGCCCTGCTCGGCCGGTTCTTCGCGGGCGCCACCACCACCGTCATCCCCGGCCTGCTGCCGGCGCCGGCGAGCCCGGGCCTGGCGGCGCAGGCGCTGCACAGCGCCGGCGACGCACTGCTGGGCCAGCTGGCCGGGCTGCCGTTGCTGCTGGCGGCCTCGCTGCTGCTCGGACGGTCACGGCCGGCCGCGCGGAGGGTGGGCCTGCGGCGCGCTTCCCGGCTCGTGTCCGTCGTGGCTTCGCTGGCCGCGGTCGGCTATTTCGCCGGGCCCGGCGCCACCGTGGCGGGCGCCGCCACCGGCAGCACCCCCCCGGCGCCCCAGTCGGCGACCCCGGCCACGGGTAACCCCTGTACCAGCGCGCCGCATGACACGTTCAACATCTCGGCGATCAACCTCGACATGCCGCTGAACCGGTATGGCACGCACGACCCGAACGGGTTCATGTACGTGCTCAACTCGCAGATCTCCGCGGTGCGGGCGCAGGAGCAGTCCCAGCAGGTGTCGAGCGGGCTGCAAGGCGGCGATGCCATCCAGCCGCTGGTGATCCGCGCGCACGAGGGCGACTGCGTCACCGTCAACCTCACCAACGCGACCACCTTTGGGGTCCAGGCCGCGGACAACGCCGCCGGCCAGCTGACCCAGACCCCGCCGCAGAACGTCGCCTGGAACGTAAACGGCCTGCCCGCGGTGAACTCGGCCGGTGACGTGTCCAGCGACGTCGGCAACAACGCGGACAACACCGCGGCGCCGGGTCAGACGGCCAGCTACACCGTCTACATGGACCCCGCGCTCGGCGAGGGAGCACATGTGTTCCACTCAACCGGCGACTACCGGCAGACGCAAGGCCACGGCCTGTTCGGCGCCCTCATCGAGGAGCCGAAGGGGTCGCAGTTCCTGGACCCGCACACGAACCAGCCGCTCGCCAGCGGGTGGGACGCGACGATCCAGATGCCATCTGGTGCCACCGAGGGCACCGCCGGCGCCGCCGAGCCCACCTTCCGCGAATTCGCGCTCCTATTCCACGAGATCGGCGACGAGGACTACCGCGAGATCCTCGAGCCGTCCAGCGCTACCTGCCAGACCGCGATCCCCGGTGCGGTCGGAGCTCAGGAAGAGGTCCCGACGCCGGCCGGCTGCGAGGTCCCGTTTGTCGATCCGTTCAGCGGCGCCTACCGGCCGTGCAGCAAGGCGATCAACTACCGCAGCGAGTGCTTCTTCGAGCGTGAGCTCATCCAGCAGGAGCACGGCTTCACCCCCGACGAGGCGCAGGACTACAGCTCCTACACCAACGGCGAAATGGCCACCCCCCGGCCGGAGCTGTACGTCGGCGACCCCTACAAGATCCGCCTGATCAACGCCGGGTCGGAGATGGGCCACGTGTTCCACGAGCACGGCGGCGCGATCCGCTGGCTGCGCAACCCCGGCGCCGCCAATCCCGACATCGGGGGCGGGCTGGAGAAACACCCGCCGAACACCAAGAACTCGATCAGGCTGGACTCGCAGACGATCGAGCCGGGCGAGGCCTACACCCTGGAGACGGAGTGCGGCGGCGGCGGCTGCCAGCAGTCTGCCGGCGACTTCCTGTTCCACTGCCACATCGCCGCTCACTACGACGCCGGAATGCTGGGCTTCATCCGGGTGTTCAACACCAAGCAGGCCGACCTGCCGGCGGTGCCCGGCCGCGCGGTGGCGCCGACCGCGGTCAACTCGGCCGGCCTGATCGGCAAGGTCGTCGAGGGCAAGACCGTGGTCCCGCAGTCGCAGTTCACCAACCCAAGCACCCAGGTCTCGCTCGAGAGCCTGGTCGAGAGCCAGCTCCCGCCGCAGGGAGTCCCGGTCAATCAGGAGGACTCCACGGTCTACAACTGGGCCAAGGGCGGCACCGCGAGCGCACCGCTCTACCTCAACCAACCCGAGGACACGACCACCTGGGCCAACTACACCGCGCCGAACCCGGGTCAGCGAGATCAGATATTGTTCGACCCGGCCAACGGCAGATTGGCATACCCGCTGCTGGAGCCTCACCTGGGCCAGCGGCCGCCGTTCTCGCCGAACGGCCACGACGGGGCACCGTATCTCGGCGATACGGGCAGCTCGACCCGCCCTGACGGCATCTGCCCGGCAGGCGCGCCGGTTGATCACTTCAACATCACCGCCATCACCGTTCCCATTCAGGAGACGAACGGAGGGGTAACCGCCAGCGGGGCCACGACCCCGCCGGCGGTCGACAGCAACGGCGAGATCTTCGTGCTCAACGAGGACAAGGCGGCCACACTGAACGGCACCAAGACGCCGAACCCGCTGGGCATCAGGGCTAACGCCGGCGACTGCATAGCCGTGACGCTGACCAACGAGATGACGCATACCCAGGACGCGCAGGCTCCCGACGTCAACGTCTTCGACGAAACCAACATCCACATCCACTTCGTGCAGTTCGACGTCCAGGGATCCGACGGCGTGATCACCGGCCTCAACTACGAGACGGGCGTGCGGCCCGACTTCGGAACGCCAGGGGAGACGACGCTGACCGCGGACGCGCCGGCCGGCGCCACCCAGATCCAGGTGGCGAGCACCAGCGGGCTGGTCCCTGGCGTCTCCGTCGAGGTCGGCCAGGGCCAACCGGACACCGAGGTCGTCACCAAGATCACCGCGATCAACGGCAACACGCTGACGCTGGCCAATCCGCTGCAGAACGCGCACGCTTCGGGTGAGCGGACCGGAGTCGAGTTCGTGCAGTACCGGTGGTACGCCGACTCCCAGAACGGCACCGTGTTCTTCCACGACCACGTGGACGCGCTGCACTCCTGGGGCCACGGGCTGTTCGGCGCCCTCATCGAAGAGCCCCCTGGCTCGACCTACCACGACCCGGTGACCGGCGCGCCGATCCGCAGCGGCCCGATCGCCGACATCTACACCAAGGGCTCGGCAGGCTTCGGCGAGCAAGGCGACTTCCGCGAATTCGTGCTCTGGCAGCACGAAGGCATCAGGAGCAGCGGCTCCTCGCAGGGCTGCGAGCTGTCCAGCTTCAACCTCCGCGCAGCACCGCTGATCGACCGTGACCCCGTTAACACCGGCAGCGCCACCCCTCCCGCTGGTGCCGAAGTCCCGGACGGGGTCGGCAACTACAATATGGGCGCCGAGGCGGGCTTCACGGCCTGCACGAAAATCGGCACGTCCAACGATCCGGACGTGTTCTCGTCGGTGGCCCACGGTGATCCGGCGACGCCGCTGCTCAAGGCCTACGTGGGCGATCCGGTGGTGATCAGGCAGGTCGGCCTGGACGAGCAGGTCGGAGACCTGCGGATCACCGGCCACCGGTTCGCCGAGGAGACCTTCAACCCCAACGGCGTCCTGACCGACGCGGGCACAGCCGGGATCTCGGAGAAGATGGACTACGTACTCCAGGGAGGCGCCGGGAACTTCCCCGGTGACTACCTCTACTACTCCGGGCGCAGCCTGGAGCTGGAAAGCGGCGCCTGGGGCATCTTCCGTGTGATGGACAAGCTCCATACCACCGGGGTGAACGCTCTGGAGGCGCTGCCCGACCGGACGGCGCCACCGTCCGGGACTGGATTCCCGACGCTCACCGACACCGGCCAGGCACCGCCTGCCGCACCCAGCGACAGCGGCTCGGTCTGCCCGCACAGCGCACCAAACCGCAGCTACAACGTGTCCATCTTCAACGGGATCACCATCGACAAGGGGATGCCCGGCGAGAGCGACGCGGCCGCCGGCGGCTCCTGGGCCATGATGTACGCGCTCACCTCCGACGAGGCTGCCATCAAGGCCGGCACGAAGCCGGCGGTGCCGCTGGTCATCCGGGCCAACGCGGGTGACTGCCTGAAGGTGACCCTGCACAACGACCTGCCGGCCGACAACTTCACCTGGACCTGGGGATCAGGCCCGACCCGGGCGGGGTTCAATATCGGCAATGTCCTCTACAATCCGCAGACGTCGTACGGCGGCGCGATCGGGTACGACCCCGACTCGAGCGTGGCACCGGGCGGCTCCCGCACCTACGTCTACTACGTCGACAAGGAGCTCGGCACCAACCTGATCCTGAACCTCGCCAACGAGTCCTCCTGGCGGGCCGGCGCTTACGGCGCCCTCATCGCCGAGCCGAAGGGCTCGGTGTATGAGGACCCGTTCACCGGGGCGCCGATCTCGTCGGGGGTCTTCGCGGACATCTTCCCGGGCAGCGGCAGCCCGTTCCGGGAGTACGCGTCGATCTTCAGCGACCGGGAACCGGAGATGGGCCACAACGTCATGCCCTACCCGATCGATTTCCCCTTCACCTATCTCGACTACAACCAGCAGTCGAACACCAAGACGGAAGGAGATCCCACCACCGATCCGCCGCTCTGGCAGCAAAAGAGCGACAGCGTCATGGGAGGTGATCCGGCCACGCCGCTGTTCGAGGCCTACGCGGGCGATCCCGTCCGCTGGCGGGTGGTCAACGCGGCCGGAGACGACCCGATCTCGTTCCAGGTGGCTGGTCACTCCTTCCCGCTCGATCACGGGCTGACCGGAACCCAGATCATCGGAGCCCGGACCCTGGTCGGCGGCGAGACGTTCGACGCCTACCTGGTCAACGGCGCGGGCGGGGCGACCGGAGTCACCGGCGACTACGAGTACAACGTCGGCCGTGGTCCGATGATCAAGTCTGGCGACTGGGGCATCATGCGGGTGCTCCGGCTGGGTGCCGCCAGTCCCAGCTCTGGCACCTCACTCCAACCGCTGAGTTGATCAGCTGGCTGACGGCTAGCTAACCGCTGCCGTCCCGGGCCCGCGGGCCCGGGACGGCAGCGCCCCGTTTCCTGCCGTGTCCAGGAGGCGCCGGGCGGATTTCCCCCTAGGGGTACTTGGTCAATATCGTCAGGCCTCGTTCGGGGATAACGTTCGTGTCAGCTGGGCCTATTTTTCAGAAAAGTCTTGAATTTCTACCGTGCCCATCCTGAAAAGATGCGATGAGCTACCGCAGCGAATGCTTCTTCGAGCGCGAGTTCGTCCAGCAGCAGCACGGCTTCTCCAGGCCCCGCCCGCCACCGCGAGCCTCCCCGTAGCGCCCTCCCTTCGCCGCAGTGAGCTCTCCCGCACGCTGGCGTCCCGGACTTCGTGGCCCGGGACGCCACGGGCCTGACTTGTCTGGCTACTAGATCGATAACCGGAGATCACATGTACATCCCGCTCCGCCCGTCCAGATCACTCTTTGCTGCCCGCCCCGTGCGCCGCGCCGCCCTCGTCGGCACCGCGTCGGCCGCGGCCGTGCTGCTGCTCGCCGGGCCCGCCCTGGCCCATATTACGGTGACTCCCGACTCGGCCCAGGCCGGCTCGGCGGCGGTGCTGACCTTCCACGCACCGAATGAGGAGGCCAAGGCCAATACCGTCAAGGTGGACGTGCGGATCCCGACCGCGCACCCGATCGCCCAGCTGCTCGTCAAGCCGGTCCCTGGCTGGAGCATCTCGGTGAAGACGATCACCCTGGCGAAGCCGGTGACCACTGACGACGGCACGTTCAACTCGGCGGTCTCCGAAGTCATCTGGTCGGGCGGGCAGATCCGGCCCGGCCAGTTCCAGGACTTCACGATCTCCGCTGACCCGCTGCCCCAGGGCATCAGCAAGCTGGTGTTCAAGGCGATCCAGACCTACTCCAACGGGGACGTCGTCCGCTGGATCGACCTGCAGCAGCCCGGCCAGCCCGAGCCAGATCACCCGGCGCCCACGCTCACCCTCACCACGGGCAGCCAGGCACCGGCCGCTGCCGTCAGCAGCTCCACTGCCAGCGGGGGCTCAAGCACCGACGGCATGGCCCGCGTGCTCGGCATAGCTGGCATCGTCGTGGCCCTGCTGGCGGGCCTGGTAGCGCTGACGGTAGCCAGGCGGCGGCCGGCCGGGCCCGGTAACACGCCGGCCGGCGCCGCCAATGGGCAGCCGGGCGACCGGGCGCAGGGTGGCTCGAAGGCTGCTGGCCGGCAGGTGCCCGCGGGCACCAAGGCTTCCGCCAAGCGAGGGCAGTCGCGTCGTGGCGGCTGACTGATCGCGCCAAGGCTGCTGAATCCATTTCCCGGAGGGGTGACCCGCAATGGCCCGCAGATTCACTTACCTGGCGGCGACGCTCATTCTTGCCGGGTTTGGCCTGCTGGCCGGCGCCCCGGCAGCCCTGGCACACGCCACGCTGGTCGCGGCCACCCCGGCCGACGGCGCGATCGTGCCGCACGAGCCGGCCAATGTAACGGCGACGTTCGACGAGCCGGTCGGCGTCAGCCCGGACAGCCTGCAGGTGTTCGCGCCCAACGGCAGCCGGGCTGACACCGGCGGCACGACGCACGGCAGCAAGCCGCAGGAGATCGTCGTCGGCCTGCGGCCCGGCCTTGGCCGCGGCACCTACACCGTGGGCTGGCACGTGATCTCCGCTGACTCGCACCCGGTTCAGGGCGCGTGGACGTTCTCGATCGGCGCGCCGAGCAGTACCTCCGTCAATCCGGCCACCCTCAACAGCACAGCCAGCCCGGTGGTCGGCCTGGTGTTCGGTGTCGTGCGGTGGGTGGCCTTCTGCTGCTTCGCGCTGCTGGTCGGCGCGGTCGGGTTCGTGCTCTGGTGCTGGCCGGCCGGGGCGTCGAGCCCGCTGGTGCTGCGGCTGACCATGGGCGCGTGGGGCGGGCTCGCGGGATCCGTGCTCGCCGCGGTGCTGTTGCAGGGTGCCTACGGCGCCGGGGACGCCCTGTCCAAGGTCTTCTGGCCTAATGTGCTGCACGCCACCTTGTCCAGCCGCTACGGGCGGTCGCTCGGGGTACGGCTGATCCTGGTCATCGTCGCGCTCTTCGTGTTCACCTCCATCCTGGGTAACCTCCGGGTCGAAGGCCGGCGGGTGACCATCAGGACGTCGGTCACCTGGGGGGTGCTCGCGGCAGCGCTGGCGGCTACCTGGGCCGCGGCCGATCACGCCGGGGTCGGTATCCAGGTGCCGCTGTCGCTGGTCTCGGACACGATCCACCTCTGCTCGGTCGCGTTCTGGCTCGGCGGGCTGACGATGCTCGCCACGATCGTGCTCCGCCGGCCCAGGGCGCCCGGGGCCGGGCAGGCCGCGGCCCGGGCCGGCCGCAAAGGGCACAAGGCGACCGAGGAGGCCGCGCGGGCCGTTGAGCGGTTCTCCCCGCTCGCGCTCGGCTGCGTCGGCGCCATCCTCGTGACCGGTACCTATCAGGCATGGCGCGGCGTCGGCACCTGGCCCGCGCTCGTTGACACCGCCTACGGCCGCCTGCTGCTGATAAAGATCGGGGCGATGTGCGTGCTCATCGGGCTCGGCTACCTGGCCCGGATCCGCATCGCCGCGCTCCGGGCCCCGGCACCGGCGGCGCGGTTCACCACCATGGAGCTGGTCACCGCGGCCCTGCCGGCGGTGCGGGCCGGGGCCGGCGCCCGGTCAGGCCGCCTCCGGCCGGCCGCGGGCGGGCGGCTGCGGCTGGGTAGCGGCGGTAACGGCGCCGCCAACGGCACTGGTTCTCACGGCGGCGCCCGCCGCGTCGCCAGCGGCGGCCCGGTCAACGGCAGCGCCGCCAACGGCAGCGCCGCCAACGGCGCCATCGCCGATGACGGCGGCGGCTGGCTGCCGGATGCCGCCCGTGCGGCCCTGACGCTGCGCAGGCTGCGCTGGTCGGTCGCGCTCGAGGCGACGATCGCGGCGTTCGTGCTCGGCGTCACGGCCATCCTGGTCAATACCGCTACCGCCCGGGAGAGCTTCACCCCGGCGGCCAGCGCCGCCGTCGCCTTCAACACCGGCGGTCCCGGCGGCAGCGGCGAGGTCAGCATCACGATGACGCCCGCCGTGCTCGGTCCCAACAGGGTGACCATGTCGGTCACCAGCAGCGCGGGCAAGCCCTACCGGCCCAGGCAGATCGAGGCGTTCCTGGAGATGCCCGCCCGTCACCTCGGACCGCTGGCCGTCTCGCTCACCCCGGACGGCCCGGGGCGGTACATTAGCAAACCGGTCACCGTGAGTATTGCCGGACAATGGCGGGTGGGGATTGTCATTCGCAGCGATGCCTTCGACGAAACCAGCGTCTTCGTCCCCGTCTCCGTCCACTAGCAGCGCCAAGGAGAACATTTAACCGGCTAAATCCGATCATCGCAGCTAAATCGCTCAGCCCCCCATTTGTCCCCTAGGGGGGTTCTGTCCCTAGCCAATTGCGTGCCGTTGACCTACCGTATAGGTGTAAGTTACCCGCTAGTCTGGCCGTGCCCGTTCGAGTTCGCGAGCAGCCCCGTGCTGTTCGCCCAGCCCGGAGGGCGTCGTGGTGGATCTGCCCGATCAAGCTCGCGACTGTACGGGACGTGCTCGGAGGAGGAGGAAGCCAAGCTCCGTAGGTGCACCCTGAGCCATCTTGACGCGCCTGATGCGGAATGCGGCCAGGACAGCCGTCCCGTGCTGGAGGGCTAGACTTCCACTGCTCCCCATCTAGCTAGATCGTCTGTCAAGACAACCCACCGTGCTTGCCGCCGGGGGGGCGGACGCTCCCACCATCGCTGCTTCCGTCGCGGGAATGTGCCGGAGGCGCCACTACGGAGACCGCATGTCGGACATTGGCGAAGCCTCGGCTGCCGCACTCCCGCCACTCCTCACCCAGCGGGAGACGATGATTCTCTTCCTGATGAGCGCCGGCCACACCGCATCCGAGATCGCGAAGCTTCTGGGGCTGAAGCCGTGCACGGTGGAGAACCGAAAGCGGAGCATCTACGAGAAACTCGGGGTCGGCAACCAGAGTCACGCGGTGGCGAAGGCGATCTGGCTCGGATTACTCCAGCCCGGCCCGCCCGCTACGCTGCCGCGCCGCGGCCCGGTCCCGCAACGCCATTCCGGCGAGCGGGGCCGGGCCCTGCTCGCGGTTTTACTGGGCCCTGACAGCAAAAACCGGGATGAGATCGCCCAGCTGCTGATTTGCGAGAGGGTGCCGCTCGTCGTCGCCATCGAGCGTGACGACCTGATCCGCGATCACTGGGTGTGGTGGCAGCGCGGCCCCATCGTCGTGGTCCTGGTCGACCCGCAGCCGCAGGACTGGACGGCGGCGATCGCGCTTGGCGCCCCGACCGTCCTCATCCGCAGCAGCGACGCGCCCGAACAGCCCGCGATCACTGACGCCCTGGCCCGGCAGGCCAGCGGCGTGGTCGCCAAGGACGACGCCGCGATCGGGCTCAGCGCGACCTTGACCGCCGTGGCGCAGGGCCTGATGGTGATGAGCTGGGAATACGCCGGAGTCCTGCTCAAGGGGACGGCCTCCCAGCCACCGGCGATGCCCAAGCTCACCGCGCGGGAATACGACATTCTCGGCTCCATCGCCCGCGGCCACACGATCCGGCAGACCGCCCGCACCCTCGGCATCGCGGTCAAGACGGTGGAGAACACCCAGGCAAGGCTGTTCAGGAAGCTCGGCGTCCGTAACCGGACCGAGGCGCTGACGATCGCCGACGCGCTCGGCCTGATCGCCGGGCCGTAGCCGGGCCGGCCAGTGACCACCGGCCCGGGCGGAGGGGGGAGGGGGAGGGGAGCCCCGGTCAGTGCCCGGTGACCGCGACCCAGTTCTCGGCCCCTGCGGGGCCGGTCACCAGCACGATCGGCGCCAGGCACGGGTGCGGAATGCTCACCCTGGCATCGATCTCGCAGTCTCCGGCGGTGCTGGCCTCGAAATCGCCCGTGCTGACGTTGGCGACGGCGGCGGCACCGTCCTGGCCGGTGCTCAGGCAGCTGAGCACGGCCCGGAATGCGGGAAACGGGTTCGTGCCCCGCAGCGAGGCCGGCACCGGGGGGTCGCTGGCGAGTACCAGGCCGCGGATCAGCACCCGCAGATGGCCATCGCGGCTGAGTGAGCCCGATCCCGACGCGATGCGCCAGGGGAGTACGCCGCCGGGGATGCCGCGGACGGCGGCGGGATTGGCGTGAGGTCCGGTGACTGGCGTCAGGGTGCTGAACGTCATGATCAAGGTGGAGCCCGTGTCTTCCGGGCGGACCGCACGCCGCCATGACCGGTTCTGTCTTCCGATCACACGGCTGGCCGGCCCGCGCGGTTCAGTCCGGGTCAGATATCGGTGACCAGCCTGACTGGCTGGCCCGTCACCGCGCTCACGGTCGCGAAATCACGGTCATCGCACAGCACGATGAGCCGCTCACGCTCGGCAGTTGCCGCGATCAGCAGGTCGGCCGGCCCGGCCGACCGATGCCTGCCCGTCTCGGTGAGCAGTTGCTGGACCTCCGCCGCGCGTTCCCACCCGCGCTCATTCATCGGCACCCAGCCGAAAAGCTCACGCAGCAGGCGCTGTTTCTCCAGCCGGTCAGCCAGCGACCGCGCGGAGTACAGGAATTCCAGTTCGACCACCGGGCAGGCGGCGATGACGCCGGCCGCCAGCTGTTCTGACCAGGCGTGCCGCAGCTTGTCCTGGAGTATCCGGAACAGGCCCGAGGTGTCGATCAAGTACAGCGGAGGGATCACTGGCGGTAGGCGGTCTTGTTGCCGAGGAATTCGTCAAAGTCGCCCCGGTCAGCCATCTCGCCGAGCCTGGCCAGGGCGCGCAGCCGCACCAGTCGCTGCCCCACCTCGCGCAGGGCCGAGTTCACCGTGTCCTTCTTCGTCTTGGTGCCGAGCACCTCGGCGGCCACTGCCAGGGCGTCCTGGTCGAGCTCGACCGGCGTTTTTATCATCCCCATGAGTGGCGCCTCCATCCACTGCCCTGTTCCGGGCAGAGGATATCACGGATATCGATCCTAGATATCTTCGATACTACAGCTCAGCTGGCAGGCGCCCGGACGAAGGCCGGCCCGTCAGTGTTACCAGGTGTCGATGAGGCCGCGCAGGTCGGCGAGGCGGCTGATCACCGCGTCGGGCTCGGCGCTGGCGAACGCCGGCACGTCGCTGTGCGGGATCAGCACCGCGCGCATGCCGACGCTCTTGGCGCCGTGCACGTCGTCGAACGGCCGGTCACCGACGAACACGCAGCCCGCCGTGTCGGTGACCGCGATGGCCCGCATCGCGGCGCGGAACGCCTCGGGGTGCGGCTTGGTGTGGCTGATCTCGCTGGAGTAGACGGCGCCGTCGATCAGGCCGAGCACGCCGTCGCGCCGGAACACTTCCTCGTGCCAGGCCCTGGGCCACATCGTGTTCGACAGCACGCCGACCTTGATGTCCCGCTCGCGCAGGTCCTTGAGCAGGCCGATCGCCTCGGGGTCGGTGAACGTGTGCGGCTCCCAGGCCGCCGAGTAACTGGCCAGCAGGCCGTCGGTGGCGGTCACCCCGGCCAGCGCGAACACCTCCTCCATGGTGGCGCTGCGCTGGTCCTGCTCGGCGGCCAGCCACAGGTCCTGCTCGGCGCGGTGGATGGCGGACGCCACGGCGCCGGCCCGCCCGGCCGGGAAGTGCGGGCGGCAGACGGCCCGCCACAGCTCCACATGGTCAACCGAATGCCATGGCGTGAGCGTGCCGCCCCAGTCGAAGATCACCGCGTCTACAGTCACGAACTCGATCCTAATGTGCCTGCTCACCGGCCTGCGCGGGGCCGCGGAAAGGCGATCTTGGTCGATGCGATTGGCGGATTCGCATTGCGCGCGCGCCGATCTGAGATAAGGCTAGGAACGCCCGGCGCGGGGAAAGATTCGCTTTCCTGACGCTGTGGCGTCGCCATGAGTTTGGTCCATGCCCTTAGCGTCACCGGCTGGGATGCCCGGCAACCGCGGCCGGCGGCGGGCGAAGGAGGAGGATCGGATGTCACAACGGATAACCGGACGTCGGCGGTGGAGAGTACGGGCGACAGCGGCCGCGGCGAGCGCGGCCGCGGTGACCGCGCTCTGCGTGGCCGGCGGTACGACGCCCGGCCTGGCCGCCGCGGGGCATCAGGCGCCCGCCCGGCACCAGCCGGCCGCCAGCAGCTGCCATCTGGGCAATGGCATCAAGCACATCGTGCAGCTCGGCTTTGACAATGTGCACTACTTCCGCGACAACCCGAATGTGCCCTCCGACCTTGAGCTGATGCCCAACCTGCTGAACTTCTTCCAGCACAATGGCTCGTTCCTGTCCAACAACCACACCCCGCTCATCGCGCACACCGGCGATGACCTGCTGACCACCGCCACTGGCCTGTACGGGGACCGGCACGGCGACGGGGTCGCCAACAGCTACCAGGCCTACAACGCCGACGGCACGACCGACCCGGCGACGGTGTTCACCTACTGGCCCGACTCCATTTTCGACACGTCCAAGACGCCCAATCCCGGCCACGACACCAACCCGAACCTGGTGTACTCGCCCACCCCGCCGGCCACCACCACCCCGGCCACCAAGCCGGACACCTCGGCCCCGGCCCCCTGGGTGCCGTTCACCCGGGCCGGCTGCAACGTCGGCGAGGTCGCCACGGTCAACCAGGAGCTGGAGAACCCCTCGCCCGACATCCCGGACGCGTTCGGGGCGAACTCGCCAGAGGCCCAGCAGCTGGCCGCCGACACGGACTCGTTCAAGGACCAGGAGACCGCCGACTACGTCGGCATCGCAGTGCACTGCGGCAAGGGCCAGGACGACAAGTTCTGCTCCACCGCGCAGGCGGTCAAGTTCGGCCAGACCACCCCGTCGCACACCGCCGTGGCCGACGTGCTGCCCGACGAGCCGGGCGGCTACACCGGGTTCCAGGCGCTGTTCGGGCACAAGTACGTCGGCCCGCAGCTGGGCGAGGGCACCCCGGACCTGACCCGCAACGGCTTCCAGGTCACCAACGCGGCGGGCAACCTGGTGGACCTCAACGGGGACCAGATCAACGGCGCCTTCCTCGACAACGTGCCCGGCTTCCCCGGCTACGAGGGCATCAACGCCCCACAGAGCCTCGCCTACGCCGCGGACATGCTGGAGAGCGGCGTTCCCGTGGTCAACATGTACATCGCTGACCTGCATGGCAACGAGTTCATCCCGAGCCTGGACGGCAAGGGCGAGCCGTGCGACGGCGCCCCGGACGCGCTGGGCAGCGGCAGTGCCTGCTACATCGCCCAGGCGCAGTTCTACAACGCGGCCTTCGGCAACTTCTTCAAGCGGCTGGCCGACGACGGGATCACCGCCAAGAACACTCTGTTCGTGCTCAGCTCGGACGAGGGCGACCACCAGGCCGGCGCCAACGTCGGCCGGGCGATCCTGCCGACCCCGGCGAACTGTGACGGAGCGAAGGTCCACGGCGACACGGTGACCGCGGACGTGCTGTGCAGCTACCCGGCCGGCTCGTTCGGCGAGCTGGACGGGGACATCAACGGCCTGCTGGCCACCCAGAAGGGCAACACCACACCGTTCGGCCTGGAGTCCGACTCGGCGCCGGAGTTTTACCTGAACGGGAATCCGGGGCCGGACGCCGCCGTCGTGCGCAACTTCGAGCACGACGTGGCCGGGCTCACCTCGGCGAACCCCTATACCGGGACGACCCAGCCGATCACCAACTACCTCGCTGACCCGACCGAAGAGGCGATCTTGCACTTCGTCGACGCCGACCCGGCGCGGACGCCGACGCTGGCCATGTTCGCCAAGCCCGACTACTTCCTGGCCGGCGGCAGCGCCAACTGCGGCGGCGGGCCGTGCGTCACCCAGAACACGGGCTTCGCCTGGGATCACGGCGACTACGCCGCCGAGATCGACACCAACTACTTCGGCATCGCCGGGCCGGGGGTCAGGCACCTCGGGCTGGACGGCACGTCGGCGGCCAACGGCCCGAGCTCGGCCGGACCCGACAGTGGCCAGATCACCGTGCCGGACGAGCACACAACCGGGACATGGGTGGATGAAGCCGACATCCGGCCCACGATCTTGTACCTGAGCGGGCTGCGCGACGACTACGAGCACGACGGCCGGGTGGTCAGCGAGGTCGCCCAGCACCCGAACGCCGCGCTGCGGGCACCAGGGGTGACCGCGCTCGGCGCCTGCTACAAGCAGCTGAATTCCAGCGTCGGCGTGTTCGGCACCGACACGCTGGAGGCGTCCACGAAGGCGATCGAGAGCACCAGCCCTGGTGACAGCGCCTACCAGTCGGCCGACCGCGCGCTGCGAAAGCTCGAGGTGGTGCGGGACCAGCTGGCGCTGCGGATCAAGGGCGAGCTGGAGAACGCCGCGTTCGGTGACACCCGGATCAGCCAGGTCGGGTCGCAGATCGCCGGCTGCCAGCTGATCATCGCTGCCGCCCGGCTGCTGGACAAGGCCAGCTGATCAGCTCTTTACCCTGGCGGCGGGGTTCCGGCTGGCGAGCCGGTTCCCCGCCGCCTGGCGTTCGGCAAGAATTCCAGGCCGACGCCACGGCGGCGGCTGGCGCCTGGAAGACTAGGGAATACTGACGGGGTGTCCGGCAGCAGGAGGGACCAGCCGATGGCCGATCAGGACCGCGCGGTCGAAGTGCGCGGCACAGTCGCCGTGCACCCCGACGCGGCCAGCAACGACCCGGACGTGCTGGTGGCCGACATCGAGGCGACCAGGCAGGAGCTGGCGAACACGATCGACCTGCTCGCCGAGCGGGTCAGCCCGGCCAACGCCGCCCGCAAGCTGCGCGAGCGCGCGATGGAGCAGGCGGCGCGGCCCGAGGTGCGGCTCGCGGTGCTTGCGGCGGGGCTGGCCGTCGGCGGCCTGGTGGTGCTGCGGGTCTGGGGCACCAGGCGCCGGAGGTTAGCCGGCCTGGCGCACGCCGGGTAGCCGGCCAGCGCCGGTCACAGGAACGCCTTGCCCTCGCCCCGGTAGGTCGCGGCGGTGGCGACGACCGTTTCCCCGTCGATCAGGTGCAGCTCGTTGAACCGCTCGCAGAACTCGCCCGCCTTGGCATGCCGGAACCAGGCCCGGCCGCCGATCCTGAGCTGGTCAGCGGCGGCGCCCAGCAGCGGCGTCTGGACCTCCCCGGCGCCCTCCTGGCGGTCCAGGCGCAGGCCGGCGGGCAGGAACGGGCGCGGCAGCCTGGCCTTGTCGGCCGGGCCGGAGGCCAGGTAACCGCCGCCGAGCACGGTCACCACGCCCGGCCCTGGCCGGCGCACCACCGGCAGCGCGAACATCGCCGCGGGCAGGCCGGTGAAGCCCCGGTAACCGTCGAACAGGTGTGACTGGTAGAGGCCCGACCCGGCGCCGATCTCGGTCACGGCCGGCTCGGCCGCGGTCCTCTCCAGCGACCCGGTGCCGCCGCCGTTGACGAACTCCAGCGGGGCCACCTCCGCGACCGCCGCCACGATCGCCGCCCGCCGGACGGCCAGCTCAGCGGCCGAGCGCCGGTGCAGGTAGCGGATGGCCAGCGCGCGCAGCGGCTGCCCGGCCGGGTTGTCGCCCACCCCGGCGATCTGGGCTTCGTAGGCCAGCAGCCCGGCCAGCCGGAGCGAGCCGCGGGCGGTCACCGCCGTGGCCAGCGCGGCGGCCTGGGCGGGCGTCCGGACCGGGGAGCGGCGCGCGCCGGCCCGCAGCGCGCCGCGCAGCCCTTCGTAACCGGCGTCGATGTCGATGGCGACCCGGACCGGGTGCGGCCGGGGGACCGCCGCGATCGCCTTCTCGATCAGGTCCAGGTGCTCGGGGCTGTCGGTCATCACGGTGATCGCGGCGGCCGCGGCCCGGTCCGCGGCCAGCCTGGCCAGCGCGCCGGCGTCCGTGCTGGGGTAGGCGACCACGATGTCGTCGCTGGTCCCGCTGCTGGCCAGCCACATCGCCTCGGGCAGGGTGAACGCCAGGATGCCGCGGAAGCCGTCCATCGCCAGCACCTGGCTGATCAGCTCGCGGCAGCGCACCGACTTGCTGGCCAGCCGGATCGGCTTGCCCGCCGCCCGCGCTGTCATCGCCGCCGCGTTCGCCCGCATCGCGGCCAGGTCGACCACGGCGAACGGCGGCTCCAGGTGCGCGGTCGCCTCGTCGTAGCGGCGCAGGCTGGCGGCGGCTTCAGTCACTAGGTGTCCTTGCTGGCGTCCTTTGTCAGTTGCTCATACTCGGCGGCCGATAGCAAGCCGGCCGGCGGCTCGGCCGAGGCCAGCGACACCTTGAACAGCCAGCCCGCGCCGTAGGGGTCAGAGTTGACCACCGCGGGGTTGTCGTCGGCCTCGCCGTTCACCTCGGTGACCTCGCCGTCGACGGGGGAGTAGAGGTCGCTGACCGACTTGGTGGACTCCACCTCCCCGCACGGCTCGCCGGCGGTCACCTTGGTCCCCGGGGCCGGCACGGACACGTAGACGACGTCACCGAGGGCCTGCTGGGCGTGATCGGTGATGCCCACAGTCGCCGAGGTGCCCTCGATGGCCACCCACTCGTGCTCCTGGGTGTAGCGCAGATGATCGGGAACGGTCATGTTCAGCCCTTTCCAGAGCGGTGCGGTCGGGGCCGCCGGTCAGGCCGGGCGGCGGTAGAACGGCAGCTTTACCATCTCGGCGGGCTCGGCGCTGCCGCGGATGTCCACGGCGAGCCGGCCGTCGGCTCCGGGCTGGCCGGCCACCCCGGGGCCGACGTAGGCCATGGCGATCGGCACGCCCAGGGTCGGGGACGGCGCCCCGCTGGTCACCGTGCCGGCCGGGGTGCCGTCCCAGAGCACCTGGTAGCCATGCCGGGGCACCCGGCGGGACCGGCCGGCCAGGCCAACCAGGACCCGCTCAGGCGCGGCCTGCGCCCGCTGCGCCAGGGCGGCGCGGCCGACGAAGTCACCGGGCTTGTCCAGCTTCACCACCCGGCCCAGGCCCGCGTCGTAGGGCGTGACGTCCAGGCTGAGCTCGTTGCCGTACAGCGGCATGCCCGCTTCCAGCCGGAGCGTGTCCCTGGCCGACAGGCCCGCTGGCAGCAGCCCGCTGCCCGCCCCGCGCTCCGCCAGCGCGGTCCACACCGGCTCGGCCGCCTCCGGGCTGGTGAACAGCTCGAACCCGTCCTCGCCGGTGTAGCCGGTGCGGGCCAGCAGTACCTGATGGCCGGCCACGGTCGCCGGGTAGCTGGCGTAGTAGCGCAGTTCGTCCAGGCCGACGCTCGACAGCGGGGCCAGGATGGACACCGCGCGGGGCCCCTGGATCGCGATCAGCGCGTAGTCGGCGGTCCGGTCGCTCACCCGGGCGTCGCTGCCCTCGCTGGCGGTCCGCTCGGCCAGCGCCTGCCCGACCGCGGCGGTGTTGGCGGCGTTCGGGACCACCAGGAATTCCTCCGGCTCGAGCCGGTACACGATCAGGTCGTCGATGATCCCGCCGTCCGGCGCGCAGATCATCGTGTAGCGGGCCCGCCCTGGCGCGAGCGCCGACGGCTGGCCGGCCAGCGCGTAGTCCAGCGCCGCGGCGGCGTCCGGGCCGGTGACCGTGATCTCGCCCATGTGGGACAGGTCGAACAGGCCGGCCGCGGTCCGCACCGCGTTGTGCTCGGCTGTCTCGCTGGTGTAGCGCAGCGGCATTCGCCAGCCGGAGAACCCGGTCAGGGTCGCGCCGAGCAGCTCGTGTACCGCGGTCAGCGGGGTGGTCCGCAGCGGGGCGGATCGCGGGTCTGTCATCGGCGGCACACTCCAGGACCGGGCTGACGGGACAGCGGGACGCTGCCCGCGAGGCCGCGTTCCGCGGCGGCCGGGCCGGCGCGCCTGCTGCCCGGGTTAGCCTACCGGGCGCGGCGCCCCGGGTACCGGGTGCGGCCGGACCCGCGCGGCCGGGGCGGCGTTGCCCGCCGGGCGGGGCTGGCTGTGGTAAGCGTGAGACATGGAACTACTGACCGAGGAAGAGATCACGAGCCGGCTGAGCGCGGTCCCCGGCTGGTCCCGCGATGGCGGCAGCATCACCTGCGTGGTCACCCGGGAAGACTTCAGGGATTCGATCCTGTTCACCGGGGCCGTGGCGTTCCTGGCGGAGGCGGCGGGTCATCACCCGGACATCGCCATCTCCTGGAACAAGGTGACGCTCACCTTGTCGACGCACTCGGCCGGCGGGCTCACCGCCGCGGACTTCGCGCTGGCCGGCCGGATCAGCGCGCTCGCTGACGGAGAGTAACGGGGCTGCCCTTCGTCCGTGGACGGCGCCACGCCCCCGGGTGGCGCCGCCCACAGGACGAAGGTCCCCCCTCCGCTCGCCGCGACCCTCGTCGGTGCAGTGCGGCCAAGTCCGGGCAACTAACCCCGGGCGGACCCCACTTGGGCGGTTCCGCCGGGAAATCATTCCCCCGACGAGAGTCCCCCTCCGCGGCTTGCGTTCTCCCCCATCCCGCGCGGCGCTTCCCCCCAGGCCCGTGTCGCCGGGCCCCGAGCGCCGCGTGGGGTTCTAGTTATACACGCTGTGGTCTAGCGATTACTGCTCGTTACAAGATTGAGGTTACCCAGCATCCGGGTGAAGACGCAATCCCGGCCAACCGGATGCGGCGCCCGGCGGCGGCCGAGTCGGCGGACCGGATCGCCGAACGTGATAATCCGTCGCTTAACCGGAGAATTCACACGGCAGATGCTTGATGCCGTTGATGAAGCTTGACAACAGCCGGTCCGGTGGTTCCGCGGCGCGGATGTCGGGTACCCGGCTCAGCAATTCCCGCCAGATAGCGGTGATCTCCCTGCGGGCCAGGTGCGCGCCCAGGCAGAAGTGCGGGCCCGCAGAGCCGAACCCGACGTGCGGGTTCGGGTCCCTGGTGATGTCGAAGCTGGCTGGGTCCGTGAAGACCGCTTCGTCCCGGTTCGCCGCCCAGTAGACCAGCAGCAACTTGTCCCCTGCCCGGAAGGGATTCCCGTTCAGCTCGCAGTCGCTGGTGACGGTGCGGCGCATCCAGATGACCGGGGAGGAGTGCCGGACGATCTCCTCGACCGCGCTGGCGATCCGGCCCTCGAAGTCGGCCATCAGCAGCTCACGCTGCCGCGGGAAGTCGGTGAACAGGACCAGCGCATGGGAGATCGCGGTCCTGGTGGTCTCGTTGCCCGCCACGACCAGCAGGATGAAGAACGAGGCCAGCTCGGCGGGGGTCAGCTGCTCACCGTCGATGTTGGCGGTGGCCAGCGCCGAGATCAGGTCATCCCCGGGGCTGAGCTGGCGCTCAGCGGCCAGGTTGCTGACCAGCGTGGCCAGTTCCTGTCCCGCGGTCAGGATCTGCGTGATGGCCTCGTTGAGGTCGGTGCTGACGAACTCGGGATCGGTGCCGGACAGGATGATGTTGGTGTTCTTCAGCACCATCTCGTAGTGCTCGTCGCCGATGCCCATCATGTCGCAGATGATCTTCAGCGGCAGCCGGGCCGAGACCTGCTGGACGAAGTCGCACGGTCCGGTGGCCAGCAGGTCGGTCACGATCTGCCCGACCGCCAGCCGGACATCCTGCTCGAACTTCTTGATCATCTTCGGGGTGAACGCCCGGGACACGATCCGGCGCAGCCTGGCGTGCCGCGGGTCGTCCATGTTGATCATCGAGCCGAAGTACTCGTTGAACTCGGCAGGCAGGTCCTCCACGCTGACGGCGCCGCTGGCGGAGGAGAACAGCTCGGGGCTGCGGCTGGCCGTCGCGATGTCGGCGTGCCGGACCAGCGCGTAGTAGCCGCCGGTCCCGGTGCTGAGCGGCGACTCAGGCGCCTCGAAGTAGGCCGGGGCGGGCAGCGCCCGCAGCTGCGCGAAGGCGGCGTGCCGGTCTGCCAGCGGCAGCCCCCAGAACTCGGTGTCGGACAGGTCGATGCCAGCGACCGGGCCAGCCGGCTGTGGTGTGCTCACGGCGGCGCCTCTCCATAGAACACGGTTCGGTTTCTATGGTGGCAGAGCGCCGTGGTCGCGGGAAAGAGCGCAGGCCGCGCCGGGCGGGCGCCCGGCGCGGCCGATTCTCAGCGTGCGTCCTTGCCTGGCCGGCCCCTGGCCTTGCCGCGGGACTTCTCCCTGGACTGCCCGCGGGACCGGCCGGACAGCCCGGCCTGGCTCGGCTGGCTGGCCGGGCTGGCCTGGCTGCCCACGCGGCCGGGGTAACTGGCCTGGCCGCCCCGGCGGTGCGGCGGGCTCACGCCGCCGGGCGGATTCGCCTGCCGGGCACTCTGGCCGGCCTGGCCGGCCGCCTTGGCGGCCTGATTGGCCGCCGGGCCAACCGGGCTGCCTGATGGAGAGCCGGCCTGGCCAGCGGCCTGGCTATCGGCAGGCCCAGCGGAACGGCTGGCGGCAGGCCCAGCGGAACGGCTGGCGGCAGCGCCGACCGGAAGGGCCGCTGAGCTGGACCGGCTGGCCGCTGCCGCCAGCTCGCGCCGCCGGGGCGGGACCGGTGATCCGGTCATCAGCGCGACCGCGACCTGTTCCCTCACCCCGTCCAGCCAGACCGCCGCGCAGGCCAGTTCGGCCCCGGCCACCCGCAGCCGCAGCCATTCGCCGGTCACGCTGACGTCGGCCCACTCGGCCACCGGGGGCGCGCCGCCCGCGGCCAGGCAGTCGGCCAGCGCGGTCAGCCGGGCAGCCAGCACCGCCGGCGGGTCGCCGAGCCGGTCCCGCAGGTCAGCGGCGAGCCCGCCCAGCTCCAGCCCGTCCAGATCCAGCCCGCCCAGGTCCAGCCCGTCCAGGTCCAGCCCGCCCAGGTCCGGTCGCCTACCCAGGTCGGGCCCGCCCAGGTCGGGCCCGCCCAGCTCCGGCTCGCCCAGTTCTGGCCCGCCCGGGTCCGGCCCGCCCGGGTCCGGCCCGCTCAGGTCCCCTGCCCGGCCCGTCTCGGTCCGCCCAGGCCCCGTCTCGCCGCGCCGTGGCCCTGTCTCGCCGCGCCCGCGGCTCGCCTCGCCATGGCCGGGGCCATGCTCACCCTGGTCCGCCCTGCCCAGGCCGAGTGCGGCCTCTTCCGCGCTGTCATCGGGCTTCGCCGCCGTCCATGAGCACGCCACCTGCTGCTCCGCCCAGACGCTCAGCTCGTACCCGGCCAGCGGCCCGGTGCCTGCCGCCACGCAGCCCGGCGCGACCTTCCTGACCGGCGTCCCAGTGTCATCGGCCGGGAGAGCGGGCCGGGGGACGGCGGCGTTGTCGTCGGGATGGCTGCGGGCGAGCGCGACCCGGAGTTCTGGATCCAGGCCGAACGACACCGCGCTGTGCTCCAGGTACACCGCGAGCAGGGCGGGCGGCCACTTGGCGGTGCGCGGCAGCGGCCCGGCGTCCCGCAGCCGCAGCCCGGTCCAGGTGATCAGTGGCCGGCCCGCGCTGTCGACGGCCTCGACATCCCAGACCTGCGGCGGCAGCGGGGCGGGCCGCGAACCGGGCGGCGAGCCGCCGGCCTGCCGGGGAATCATTGGCTGGCGGGCCGGCGCCCGCGCCGTCCGCTGTGCTTGACCCGCGCGCTGTGCTTGACCCGCGCGCTGTGCTTGATCCGTGCCCTGTGCTTGATCCGTGCCCTGTGCTTGATCCGTGCGTTGTGCCTGACCGGTGCGTTGCGCCTGGCCCATGCCCTGTGCCTGACCGGTGCGCTGTGCCTGGCCCATGCCCTGTGCCTGACCGGTGCGCTGTGCCTGACCGGTGCGCTGTGCCTGGGCTCGCTGTGCATGGCCTGCTCGTCGTGCCTGCTCATCGCCTGGGGCCAGCTCGGTACCCGGTGCCGGCTCGCCACCGCCGGCCAGCTCACCATCTCGGGCGAGCTCGCCGTCTCGGGCCAGCTCACCATCTCGGGCCAGCTCGGTTTCCTCTGCCTGCCCCGTCCGCGCGGCCCGCACCGCGCGGACCTCGATGATCCCGTCCGCGGCCCGCCCGCTGAACCGCACCTTGTCGCAGCCAGCCAGCTGCAGCCTGCGGTGCGGCACGCAGGCCTGCAGCACGTGCCAGGTCGCGTCGGCCAGCCCGGGGCTGCCCAGGACCAGCAGATCGCCGGTTTCGTCATCCAGGCTGGCGAACCATGGCTGATCGTCACCGCCGATAACCAGGGCCCGGCAGGACCGCGAGGTGACCTCGGGCAGCAGCGCGGCCCGCCGGAACCGCCCGGCCTGGAAGCAGACTGGCCCGTACAGTTCCGTACCGTCGACGATCCCGGCGTCGCTCGCGGCCATCTCAGCCAGCTCGGGCAGCGAGACGAGCGGCGAGGGCTCATCCTGGCCGGCTGGCCCGCAGTCGAACACCGCGCGCAGGTGGTCAACCGCGAAGCCGCTGTCCGCGCAGCGCAGCGCGACGGTGACGGTGTCGCTGTCCCGGACCGCGCAGATCCGGATCACCGCGCTCGCGTTCGAGCCGGACGGGATGACCACCGGCGAGTCCGCCGACACGCTGGCCGCGTGCCGCACCGGGCCGCCCGCGAGCACCGTGGCGGCCTGCGCCATCGCCTCCAGCGCCATGGCCGGAGGCAGCACGCAGATCCCGTCGATCTGGTAGTCGGCTAGGTACGGGTCGGCGGCCGTGCTGAGCTGGGCCTCGCAGACCAGTTCCACGCCCGGGTAGTGGATCCGGGCCGCCTGGATGAACCTGCCGTTGCGGTATCCGGCGCCGCCGCGGGGCCCGAGCGTGCCGATCCGGCCGTGTACCGCCGCGCGGGCCGGGAAGTCCGGCGTGGTCAGCATCTTCAGCAGCAGCCGTGACCCCTCGTCGACCGGGATCGGCCGGACACCCGCGCGGGTCAGCCGCTCCGCGATCGCCGGCCGCCGCGGAGCCGGGCCGGTCCAGGTCGGCCAGTCCACGTGCAGCGCCTGGCAGCCGGCGATCGTCTCGGCCGCGCGCTCGGCCTGGCAGGCGAGCGAGCCGCTGGCCAGGGCCAGCACCCCGGCCCTGGCCAGACCGTAGCGGCCGACGATGGAGCCGAACGACACGATCAGGCGGATCCGCTCCCGCTTGACCGCGCCGAGCAACTGGCCTAGCCCGGCGGTCTGCGCGGCGACGTTCGCGCGCAGCCCGGTCTCGGTCAGCCCGCCGAGCGGCCGGGGCGCGCCAGGCTCGGCCGCGTGCACGATCGCGGTCACCATCCCGAGCTTGCGCTCGATCCGGCCGACCGCGGCGGCCATCTCCGCCTTGCTGCCCATGTCCGCGAGCTCGGAGCTGACCCGCGCTCCCGCCGCCCGCAGCTTGTCCAGGCCGGCCACCACGTCGCTGTCGCCGGCCGGGTCGGCCCGCCCGATCACCGCGATGGCGGCGCCGCAGCAGGCCAGCACCTGGGCCACGGCCAGCCCCGCGCCGCCGGTTCCCCGGCTCACCAGCACCACGTCGGTCGGGCCCAGCGGGAAGTTGCCTCGGCCCGCTGGCTGCACCGGGACCATGCTGGTCCGGTGCGGTCGTCCGGCCACGTCGATGACCAGCTCGAAGAACCGGCCAGGCTCGGTCACCGCGAACCGCTGCGCATGTCGCATCCCGTCCGCGCTCTCCGGCACCCGCAGCACGGTGATGCCAAGGCCCGGATGCTCGGCGTGCAGGCTCGCGAAGAAGCCGGTGAAACCGGGGCCGTGCGTGATCACGACCAGCTGGCCGTAGGTGATCGCGTCCTGCGCGGCCAGCAGGGCGCTGACACAGCAGGCCGGGTCGGCGGGGTCCGGCACGATGGCCAGCACCCGGTGCGCCGACGAGTCGTCGGTGAAGAGCTGAGACACCAGCGGCCGGAACGCCTCCCTGGCGCTGGACCTGATCCGCCACCGCTGGGCGATCCCCGGGACAGGCGGATCCCAGTCAACCGGGTCCAGCCGCTCGACGAACGCGCGGACCCACGGGGCCGCGCCCGGAACCGGGTCATCCGGCTCGCCGTCGCCGTCCGCCGCGGCACCAGCCGGCCCCGCAGCGTGCGCCGGTCCCGCTGCGCTGGCTGGTCCAGTGCTAACCAGCCCCTCGCCGGCTGGTCCCGCAGGGTCAGCTGACGTCGAGGCGCCCGGCGGGCTGGCTGCCGCAGACCCGGTCGCTGGCGCGGCGGGCCCGGGCGGGACGGGCACATATGGCCGGGGCCCGAACGGCCGGGCATCCCGCGGCGGCTGATGCAACGCGGCCGGTCCCGGGTTGCCTGGCCCTGTGCTGCTGTCTTGCCCCGGGCTGTCTTGCCCCGGACTGCCTGGGCCTGCGTTGCCTGGGCCTGTGCTGTCTGGCCGTGTGCCATCTGGCCCTGGGCTGCCGGTCACCTGGGGGCTGTCGGGCTCCTCGGCGAGGGCCGGACTTGTGCTGGCCGGGCGGGTGGCCGCGGGGGCGGTCAGCGCGGCGGCCGCGGCGGCCTGCCCTGCCGGCGCGAGGGCCGGCTCGGGCGAACTGCCCGCGGGCAGCTCGCGGCGCGCCTGCGCCGGGATCGCCGGGCGGCCGGGGGACTGGCACGGGTTGGTGATGAACACCTGGTCCCGCCAGATGTCGATCGGCCGGGCCGGCTGGCCAGCGGGCAGCACCTCAGGATTGGCCAGCGCGCCAACCGCGAACAGCGCGGCGACCGCGCGGGCCGCGTCCTTGCCGGTCCCGGTGCCGGCCGCGAGGCTCACCGCGGGCACCGGGCTCCAGGCCGAGACCGCGTCGGTCAGCGCCCGGCCCGGACCGGTCTCCAGGAACAGGCTGGCCCCGACCGCGCCGGCCCGCAGCGCCTCGTCGCCCGCGGCGGACGGATCGAGCTGGGCGCACAGCACCTCGGTGACATCGAGGATGGCTTCCAGCTCGCGGCCGGTGGACGCGGCGATCAGGCGGCGGGTCGGCGGGAACAGCTTGAGCCGGGCCGCGGCGGTCCTGAGCCGGGCCGCCCGCTCTGCCGGGCCCGAATGCTGCGCCTGCGCGGTGGCCACGATCTCGGCGAGCTGGCTGGCCAGCGCGATCGCGTCCGACTCGGCCATGCAGCCGGCCCAGGCCAGGCCCGCCAGCTCACCCTGCCCGTGACCGACCGCCGCGCAGGCCCGCACGCCGAGCCGGTCCAGCCAGCTCAGCGCGGACAGCGCGATGCGCACCGTGTCGGCCGAGCCGGGATGGTAGTGGCCGGCCGCCTCGTCAGGTTCATCCTCCTGGCCAGGCCCGCTGCCCGGGTCGGCCCGCTCCTGCTGTGCTCGTTCCAGCTGGGTGCCGTCGGGCTGACTGCCCGGCAGCAGCAGCGTCACCCGGCCGTCGGCCCGGTCGGCGGCGTAGAGGCCGGGCCGGACCGCGAGCAGCCCGTCGGCCAGCCGGGGGAGCAGCGTCATCCCGTCCCTGGCCAGCCTGGCCAGCTGCTCCTGGCGGGAGGCCACGATCGCCACCCGGACCGGTCCCTGCACCCGCGCGTCCCTGGCCAGCTGGCAGGCCAGGTCGCTCATCTCCCCGTCGGACAGCCAGGGCGCGATCTGGGCGATCCTGGCCAGCAGCTCGTGCATGGCCGACCGGTCTGCCGCGTGCAGCAGGTACGCGGCCGACCGGGAGGTGCCGCCGGTCGGCAGCCACCCCCTTGCCGCCAGCTCCGCGCCCACCTCTGCGGTGGCGACCCTGGCCGAGCTGTCCCGCCCGGTCCCGTCCCGCCCGGCCCGGTCCCGGGCTGAGCGATCCCGGTTAGAGCCGTACCGCGCCGAGCCATCCCGCGCGGGGCCGCGCCAGGGACCGGTCCGCCAGGACCTGGACCGCTCGGCCCGGCCAGTCAGGCCGCGGGAGTCATCGCCGTCCGCCGCGCCGCCCCCGGCGGTGACGTCGGCCGTGGCGAATCCGTCGCCGGCCGGACCGCGGCCACCTGGCTGGCCGGTCGCGTGCCTGGCCTTGTGGCGGCCCCGGTCCGGCCAGCCGCGCAGCACGATGTGGGCGTTGCCGCCGCCGGTGCCCATCGCGCTGACCCCGGCGATCCTGATCCCGTCCGGCCACGCCGACGGCGCGTCCGGCAGCCACAGCGAGCTGTCGCTGTCGCACAGCAGCGGATGCGGAGTCCGGAACCCGGTGGACGGCGGGATCAGCCCGGTGCTGAGCGCCAGGACCGTCTTGATCAGGCTGGCCGAGCCCGCGGCGGCCTTGGTGTGACCGATGTTCGCCTTGATGGAGCCGAGCGCCGCCTGCTGGCGGGTTCCCGCACGCAACTGCATCAGCGCGGTCAACTCGGCGACGTCACCAGATAGCGTTCCCGCTCCGTGTCCTTCAATCAACTGCACGTCGGCCGGGTCGATGCCAGCCCGCTGATAGGCCCGGTTCAGGGCGAGCAGGTGACTGGCCGGGTCGGCCTCGGCCGCCCCGGCCTGGCCGCCGGAGGACACACCCCAGCCGGCGATCTCGGCGTAGATGGGCACCCCGCCGTTCCTGGCGTCGGAGGCGCGCATGAGGACGACCACGCCGCAGCCCTCGCCGGGCAGGAACCCGGTCGGGTTCTCGTCGTAGACCCGCACGTCACCGCTGGCCAGGGCGCCGGTCTTGGCCAGCCCCACCAGTTCGAGCGGGTCCATGCTGAGGTCCACCCCGCCAGCCAGCGCGACATCAAGGTCGCCGGCCGCCAGCGCGGTGCACGCCGCCGCGACGGCCAGCAGCGACGAAGCGGACGAGCCGTCAACGGCCAGGCTGCCGCCGCGGAAGCCGAAATAGCTGCAGATCCGGGCCGAGATCGTGGCCGGCTTGCTGTCGGCCAGGGTCTCTGCGCTGATGCCCGGGAACGGCGCTAGGTAGCGGGTAGCGGCGTGCCGCAGCACCTGCGCCGCCCGGTCCCTGGGAATGTCGGTCCTGGCCAGCGCGTCAGCGAGCACCCGGCGGACATACGGCCAGCGCAGCCGCATGGCCGCCGCGCGGGAGGAGTCACCGGTCAGCGAGTTGCCGATGATCACCCCGGTACGCTGCGAGGCCAGCCCGCTGCCGCCGGGGAAGCCGGCCCCGGCCAGCGCCCGCGCCACCGTTTCCAGCGCCAGCCAGTGCGCCGGGTCAGCCGCCTGGTAGGCCCGCTCCGGAATGTCGAACGCCCGCCAGTCGAACCGCCAGCCCTCCAGCAAGGCGGCCCGGGTGCTGTAGGTCGCGTCAGGGGTCGACGGGTCAGCGCTGTAGTAGTCAAGCAGGTCAATCCGGCAGGGCGGCAGCCGCCGGAAGGCCCGGCGCCGGGTCAGCACAACGTCGAGCAGCGCCGCCGGGTCGTCCGCGTCGGGCAGCCGGCAGCCCATGCCGACCACGGCGATCGGCTCATCGGGCGCGGCCGGCCGAACCAGCGCCGCGGCGCTGCGGCGCCGCTGCCCGGCAGGCGGATTTACCGGGTCAGCTCCCGGCGCTTCGGAAATAGTCTCGCGCTCAGGCTGACGAGTATCCAGAAAGTGCCGAACTGGGCGCAGCAATTGCGCACGCGAACGAATATCCATTGCTCCCCCGAAAGTGGCCTAATTCCCCCTGGGCCGACCCAGCCACGATTCGCCGCACGCAGCTCAAGCCCCCTGTTGCCAGTGCTGCGCGCCGACCCGCACGACGCCCGCGGATGGGTGACAAGACATTATTGGCGGTCCGCCTGCCGGTCAAGGCGGAATGTCAAAGCAACCCGCACGGGCAGCGCGGAGAATTCATCAATGACTTGCTATCTTTAGCGGTAAGCAGGTGATTAAGTCAGACACAGCGGCCAATCCGGGGTTTGACCGGTACCTGGCCGGACCTGGCCGCCGTCGCGCTCGTCCGCCATGCCGCCGGCTGGGCGGGCGATGCGCTAAGCTATGCGCATGCGTTCCGTACGGCTGCTCCTTACCTAGCCGCGCCGACTGACCTGTCGTTTGGCGCGGCTGCCCCTCGTGACCGAGGGGCATTTTGTTTGGCAGCCGAGTCCCGGCGCGGAGCCGGGCCTGATCAACCGCGAGGACCCCATGACAGCCGCCGAGAACGCGGAGCGGACACAACACTACGATCCACGGGCGATCCAGGAGAAGTGGCAGGCCCGGTGGGCCGCGATGGACCAGTTCGCGGCCAGCGACGACCCGGCCGACGAGCGGCCGCGGACCTACATCCTGGACATGTTCCCCTACCCCTCCGGCGATCTGCACATGGGGCACGCGGAGGCGTACGCGATCGGGGACGCGGTTGCCCGCTACTTCTTCCAGCGCGGGCACAACGTGCTGCACCCGATCGGCTGGGACGCGTTCGGCCTGCCCGCCGAGAACGCGGCGATCAGGAACAACACGCACCCGGCCGACTGGACGTACGCGAACATCGAGACCCAGGCGGCCTCGTTCCGCCGGTACGGGGTGTCCTTCGACTGGTCCCGCCGGTTCCACACCTGCGACCCGGACTACTACCGCTGGAACCAGTGGCTGTTCCTGCGGTTCTACGAGCGGGGCCTGGCCTACCGCAAGGACGGCTACGTCAACTGGTGCCCGGTTGACCAGACCGTGCTGGCCAACGAGCAGGTCATCGACGGCAGGTGCGAGCGGTGCGGGTCCGAGGTCGTCCGCCGGGTGCTGACCCAGTGGTACTTCAAGATCACCGAGTACGCGGACCGGCTGCTGGCTGACATGGCGGGCCTGGAGGGGCACTGGCCCGACCCGGTGCTGCTGATGCAGCGCAACTGGATCGGCCGCAGCGAGGGCGCCGAGGTCAGGTTCACGATCGAGGGACGGGACGAGCCGGTGACGGTGTTCACCACCCGGCCCGACACCCTGTATGGCGCCACGTTCTTCGTGATCGCCGCCGACTCGCCGCTGGCCGAGGAGGTCTGCGCCCCGTCGCACCGCGGTGAGCTGGCCGCCTACCTGGCCGAGGTGGGGAAGCTGACCGACATCGAGCGGCAGTCCACCGACCGGCCCAAGACCGGGGTCTTCCTGGGCCGGTACGCGGTCAACCCGGTCAACGGCGAGCGGATCCCGGTCTGGGCGGCCGACTACGTGCTGCCCGACTACGGCACCGGCGCCATCATGGCGGTGCCCGCGCACGACCAGCGCGACCTGGACTTCGCCCGGGAGTTCGGGCTGCCGGTCCAGGTGGTCGTGGACACCGGCGGGCCCGACCCGGCCCAGACCGGGGAAGCCACCCCAGGCGAGGGGAAGCTGATCAACTCCGGCTCGCTGAACGGGCTGTCCAAGGCTGATGCGATCGCCGCGATCACCGCCGAGCTGGCCGAGCGCGGCGAGGGCCGGGCCGCGGTCAGCTACCGGCTGCGCGACTGGCTGGTCTCCCGGCAGCGGTTCTGGGGCACGCCGATCCCGGTGCTGTACTGCGAGTCGTGCGGTGAGGTGCCGGTGCCCGACGAGCAGCTGCCGGTGCTGCTGCCCGACCTGCGCGGCCAGGACCTGGCGCCCAAGGGCGCCTCGCCGCTGGCCGCGGCCTCGGCCTGGGTCAGCACCGAATGCCCCAAGTGCGGCGGCCCGGCGACCCGGGACACCGACACCATGGACACGTTCGTGGACTCGTCCTGGTACTTCCTGCGTTACTGCTCGCCGTCATATGAGGCCGGGCCGTTCGACGTCGAGGCGGTGCGCCGGTGGGCGCCGGTGTACCTGTACGTGGGCGGCAGCGAGCACGCGATCCTGCACCTGATGTACAGCAGGTTCTTCGTCAAGGTGCTGCACGACATGCACATGGTCGACTTCGCCGAGCCGTTCGACCGGCTGCTGAACCAGGGGCAGGTGATCAACCAGGGCCGGTCGATGTCGAAGTCGCTGGGCAACGGCGTCGACCTGGGCGAGCAGCTGGCCGCGCACGGGGTCGACGCGATCCGGCTGACCATGATCTTCGCCAGCCCGCCCGCTGACGACATCGACTGGGCGGACGTCCGGCCGGAGGCGACGGTCAAGTTCCTGGGCCGGGTGTGGCGGCTGGCGGCCGACGTCGGGGCCGGCCGGGACGGGCGCCCGCTGGCCGACGGTGACCTGGAACTGCGCAAGGTCACCCATCACACCATCGACGAGGTGACCAGGCTGATCGAGTCGCGGCGGCTGAACGTCGCGGTGGCCCGGCTGATGGAGCTGGCGACCGCGACCCGCCGCACCATCGACTCCGGCCCGGGCGCGGCCGACCCGGCGGTGCGGGAGGCGACCGAGACGATGTGCGTTCTGCTGTCGCTGTTCGCCCCTTACACCGCGGAGGAATGCTGGGAGCTGCTGGGGCACGAGCCGTCGGTGGCGCTGGCGGGCTGGCCGTCGGTGGATCCGGCGCTGCTGGTCGAGGACACGGTCACCTGCGTCGTGCAGGTCGCGGGCAAGGTGCGGGACCGGCTGGACGTGCCGCCGGGCATCGGCGAGGACGAGCTGCGCGAGCTGGCGCTGGCTGCGCCGGGGGTGGCCAGGACCCTGGCCGGGCGCGGGGTGCGGATGGTCATCGTCCGGCCGCCCAAGCTGGTCAACATCGTGCCGGACTGAGCGGGCTGGCCAGCGCGGCTCGTCCGCGGAGCTGGCCGGCCGGCGGGCTGGTCAGACGCGGCGCAGGACCGCGACGACCTTGCCCAGGATGGCGGCGTCGTCACCGGGGATCGGCGTGTAGGCGGGGTTGTGCGGCATCAGCCAGACGTGGCTGTCGGACCGCTTGAACGTCTTGACGGTCGCCTCGCCGTCGAGCATCGCCGCCACGATGTCGCCGTTCTCGGCGACCGGCTGCTGCCGGACGACGACCCAGTCGCCATCCGCGATAGCCGCGTTGATCATCGAGTCACCGACGACCTTCAGCAGGAACAGCGTGCCCTCGCCGACGATCTGCCGGGGGAGGGGGAACACATCTTCGATTGACTCCTCGGCCAGGATCGGGCCGCCAGCCGCGATCCGGCCGACCATCGGCACGTAGGCCGCCTCCTGCGAGGTGATGTCCATCGGCGCCTCATCGCTGACGGCCGGCTCGGGGCGGACCGCCGGGTGCCCGGGCAGCCGGACCTCGACGGTGCGCGGGCGGCCCGCGTCCCGCCGCAGGTAGCCCTTGCTCTGCAGGGTCGACAGCTGATACGAGACGCTGGACGTGCTGGTCAGGCCCACCGCCTCACCGATCTCGCGCATCGAGGGCGGGTAGCCGCGGCGCTGCACGGAGTCCCTGATCACCTGGAGGACCTTGCGCTGCCGCCAGGTCAGCACATGGCCAGGATCGGGCCGGTCCGGCAGCTCGGTGACGATCGCCGGGACGCTGCCCTTCGGCTTGCGGCCTGGCCTGCCCTTCGGCCTGCCAGTCTCGGCCGAGCCCGCGCGCCGCTTCCCGTCGTCACTGGTGCTGGTCATCTCGGGCCTCCGGCTCGGTGGGGATAGTACCGCCGACGGTAGCGGTTTCCGCGAGGTATCTCAAACATCTGTTCGACGACACGCGTAAATGTCGGAGCCTTGCGCTATGACTATACCGTATCTTCGTTCGATCGAACGAGTGTACGGTAGAACGTGAGTGCTATCGAACTGTCGTTCGCCTGGCTGGTCATTCGCCAGCCGGCCGTGACGGCGGTTCGGTCGCCAGCGAGGGGAGGCCCGGGTGGGCGAGCTGAGTACCGCACTGGCGCGACCGGCGGCCGCGCCCTGCGAGCCGGTCAGCGAGCAGGTCAGGGTGCCCGCGCGGCGGCGGCCGTCAGGCCGGCCTCGGCCGCGGCTGGTGCCTCCGCTGGTGCCGCCGCAGCCGCCGCAGCCGCCGAAGCCGCCGCGTCCGGCTGCCGCTGGCCGTCAGCTGCGCTACCAGGTGAGTCAGCTGCAGGTCCGTCAGGTGCAGGTCAGCCAGGTGCGCGTGCACCGGGTGCGGGCCGGCCGGCCTGCCAGCCCGAACCGGCCCAGCCCCGCGCCCGCTGGTCGCGCCCCCGCTGGTGCCGGGCCGGCCAGCCGCGCGCAGGCTGGCCTGCGGCGGGCCCGGGCCGGGGCCGGGCGGCCGGGGCCGGTCCGGCTGACCAGGCGCGGCCGCACGGTGCTGGCCGTGCTCGCCATCCTGGCCACGCTCGCGGTGCTGGCGCTGCTGTGGCTGAGCGTGGCGGGCGGCGCGCAGGCGGCCGACCGCGGCCAGCGGGCCGGCTCGCCGTACCAGGGGATGACCCAGGTCGTGGTCCGGCCAGGGCAGACGCTGTGGTCGATCGCCGCGGCCGCCGAGCCAGCCGCCGACCCGCGCGTCGTCGCCCAGCAGATCATGGAGGTCAACGCGCTGAGCGGCGCGACGATTCAGGCGGGGCAGCTGCTCTGGGTGCCGCGCGGCTGACCGCGTGCCTGGCCGCGGTAGCGGCAGGCTGCCGCCGTCGCGGCTGGCCGCCCCGGGCGGGGCCGCAGCAGGACTTCCGCACAGGACTTGCGCCCGCGGGCCGACTGGACCACAATATCTAGTAGTTACACCGCTGTAGTTTTTCCACAGGTTGTGCTTGCCGGGAGGCATTCGGGGGCTCGCGAGGGAGGTGTGATCGCGTGTATTGCCCATACTGCAGGCATCAGGACAGCCGAGTGATCGACAGCCGGACCGCTGAAGAGGGCGCCGCGATCCGCCGCCGCCGGTCCTGTCAGTCATGCGGGCGCAGGTTCACCACCCAGGAGACGGTGATCCTGATGGTCGCCAAGCGCAGCGGTGCGACCGAGCCGTTCACCCGGGACAAGATCGTCCGCGGCGTCCGGCGGGCCTGCCAGGGCCGGCCGGTCACCGAGGGTCAGCTCGCGATCCTGGCCCAGCGGGTCGAGGACACGATCAGGAGCAGCGGCCAGGGCGAGGTCCCCTCGCATGAGGTCGGCCTGGCCATCCTCGGCCCGCTGCGCGACCTCGACGAGGTCGCCTACCTCAGGTTCGCGTCGGTGTACCGGGGCTTCGAGTCCCTCGCGGACTTCGAGGCGGAGATAGCCACGCTGCGCTCGGAGCATGTGGAGCAGCAGGTACCGGTCCGGTAGGCACCGGGCAGCGGCAGCAGACATCAGCACAGGGCCCGGCCGGGCCCGCGACGGGTCCAGCCGGATCCTGGAGGGGGAAGGACATGACCGAGACAGCGAGCGGACCGGCGGCGCAGGACGGCGGCGCGCAGGGCGCCAAGGGCACCCGCAAGGGCCTGGCCATGCACCGTATCCACACTCGCGAGGGCGTCCACCCCTATGACGAGGTGACCTGGGAGCGCCGGGACGTCGTCATGACCAACTGGCGGGACGGCTCGGTCAACTTCGAACAGCACGGCGTCGAGTTCCCCGACTTCTGGTCGGTCAACGCGGCCAACATCGTGACCACCAAGTACTTCCGCGGAGCGGTGGGCACCCCGCAGCGGGAATGGAGCCTCAAGCAGCTGATCGACCGGGTGGTCGGCACCTACCGGGCGGCCGGACGCGAGCACGGCTACTTCCGCACCGACAAGGACGCGGAAATCTTCGATCATGAGCTCACCCATGCGCTGCTGCACCAGATATTCGCGTTCAACTCGCCGGTCTGGTTTAACGTCGGCACCTCCTCGCCGCAGCAGGTCTCGGCCTGCCAGCCATACAGCGCCCCGGTCAGCACCCCGGCCGGCGACATCCCGATCGGCGAGCTGGTGACCGCCGGCGCGGTCGGCGCCAAGGTGTACGACGCCAGCGGCCTGACCAGGATCGTGGCCACCAAGGCCAACGGGGTCAAGGAGGTGCTCCGGCTGCACACCAGGGCCGGCCACGCCCTCGACGTCACCGCCGACCACCTGGTATGGCGGGCGACCGGCCCGGAGGCCGGCGAGTTCACGGTGGCCGGGTTCGTCCGGCCGGGCGATTCGCTGCTGGAAGTGACGCCCGAGGTCGGCGGCAGGGACCGGACCATGGTCGAGGTCGCCAGGATCGAGCGGCTCGGCCCGATGGAGGTCTACGACATCCAGACCGAGTCCGGCGAGTACCTGTCCGGCGGCCTGCGCGTGCACAACTGCTTCATCCTGGCCGTGGACGACACCATGGATTCGATCCTGGAGTGGTACCGGGAAGAGGGCCTGATCTTCAAGGGCGGCTCCGGCGCCGGCGTCAACCTGTCCCGGATCCGCTCCAGCAAGGAACTGCTCTCCTCCGGCGGCACCGCCAGCGGCCCGGTGTCGTTCATGCGCGGCGCGGACGCCTCGGCGGGCACGATCAAGTCCGGCGGCGCCACCCGCCGCGCGGCCAAGATGGTCGTCCTCGACGTCGACCACCCTGACGTCGAAGAATTCATCGATACCAAGGCCAGGGAAGAGGAAAAGATCCGGGTCCTGCGAGACGCCGGCTTCGACATGGACCTGGGCGGCAAGGACATCGCCAGCGTCCAGTACCAGAACGCCAACAACTCGGTGCGTGTCTCCGACGCGTTCATGCGCGCGGTGGAGAAGAAGGAGACGTTCGACCTGGCCGCCCGCCGGACCGGCGAGCCAGTCGCGCAGGTCGGCGCCCGTGACCTGTTCGCCAGGATGGCCAAGGCCGCCTGGGAATGCGCCGACCCGGGCATTCAGTACGACGACACGATCAACGACTGGCATACCTGTCCGGAGTCGGGCCGGATCACCGCGAGCAACCCGTGCTTCCCCGCTGACCAGCGGGTGGCCACTGACCAGGGGCTGGTCCGCATCGGGGACCTGGTCTCCCGGGCCGCTCAGGGCGAGAGCTTCGCGGTGTACACCAATGACGTGACCGCGCAGGCGGAGCCCGCTGAGCGGGTGGTGGCGACGAGCCCGACCCGTTACCTGGTGACCGGTACCAACGAGATCCTTGAGCTGCGGTTCTCGGACGGCTCGCGGCTGCGCTGCACGCCTGGTCACAGGATCTGGACCGCCAACCGCGGCTGGGTCCACGCCGAGGAACTGAGCACTGATGACCGGGTGGTCCGCTCGTTGCGGTACGCGTCCCGGTCCGCCGCCGATCCCCGGATCCCGGCAGGCGCGCTGGCCGCCGCGCAGGCGGCGCGCTCTCGTAAGCCGATAGAGCTGCCGGTGAAATGGGACGAGGAACTGGGCCATTACCTCGGCTGGCTGGTGGGCGACGGCTGCGTGACCGACCAGAATGCCGTCACCGTCTACGGCAGCGATGAGGACCGCGCCGAGGTCCTGCCCCGGCACCGCGAACTGATGACGCGGATCACCGGGTTCGACGCCAGGCCCAGCATCCAGGCCAATGGCACGACCCAGCTCCGGGTCACCAGGGATCCTTTCATCGCCTTCGTCAGGGCGCTGGGCGTCTCGTCCGGGCGGGCACCGGTCAAGCAGGTGCCCGACGCGATCTTCGAAGCGCCCGAGGACGCGCTGACCGGCTTCCTCCAGGGCCTGTTCGATGCCGACGGCTGCGTGGTGAGCTCGCCGAACGGCACCCGTTACGTCGGCCTCGGCAGCCGCTCCGAGGAACTGCTGCTGGGCGTGCAGGAACTGCTCGGTTCGCTGGGGATCGCCTGCCGCATCTACCAGGCCGGCCCGAAGAAGGACAGCTTCAGCTACACCCGCAAGGACGGCTCGGTCGCTAGCTACGGCAGCGACGGGCCGAGCTATGACCTGCGGATCACCGGCCGGTCGCTGCGCGAGTTCGGGGCCAGGATCGGGTTCAGCCTGGCCGCCAAGGAACGGACTCTACTTACCGTCATCGCCTCGACCACCTGGTATGACAAGGACGAGTCGGTGCGGCTGGCCTGCCGTGAGTCCCGGGGCTTCGAGGTCACCTACAACCTGACCGAGCCGCGCAACCACTCCTACATCGTCAGCGGCGTGGTGGTGGCCAACTGCTCGGAGTACGTCCACCTGGACAACTCCTCGTGCAACCTGGCCAGTATTAACTTGCTCAAATTCCTGCGTGACGATGACACCTTCGATGTGAAGCGGTTCCAGCAGGTCACCGAGCTGATCATCACCGCGATGGACATCTCGATCTGCTTCGCCGACTTCCCGACCGAGAAGATCACCGCGACCACCCGGGCTTACCGCCAGCTCGGCATCGGCTACGCCAACCTGGGCGCGCTGCTGATGGCGACCGGCCACGCCTATGACTCCGACGGCGGCCGGGCGATCGCGGCCGGGATCACCTCGCTGATGACCGGCACCGCCTACCGGCGCTCGGCCGAACTGGCCGCGGTCGTCGGCCCGTACGACGGCTACGCCCGCAACGCCACCGCGCACAAGCGGGTCATGGCCAAGCACGCGGAAGCGGGCAAGCAGATCAGGCCGCTCGGCGGGATGGACGAGCCCATCATCGCCGCGGCGAACAAGTCCTGGCAGGCCTGCCTCAAGCTCGGCGAGGCTAGCGGCTACCGAAACGCGCAGGCCTCACTGCTCGCCCCCACCGGCTGCCTCACCGGCGACACCCTGGTGAGCACCGACCGCGGCCTGGCCCGGCTGACTGAGCTGGGCGACAGCTACGGCGATCAGTGGCAGGACCTGGACCTGACGGTATCCACCGACGAGGGCCCGCGGCAGGCCACCAGGTTCTTCATCAACGGGGAAGAGCCCAC
This sequence comes from Streptosporangiaceae bacterium, assembly GCA_036558005.1. Lineage (GTDB taxonomy): Bacteria > Actinomycetota > Actinomycetes > Streptosporangiales > Streptosporangiaceae > DATBGO01. The sequence goes on from DATBGO010000014.1 coordinate 96,552, forward strand.
CCGCCGCGTTCGCACCGAGGGCGGATATCAGATCCAGGGAACTCTGGCGCACCGGGTCAAGGTCGCCGATCAGCTGACCGGGGCCTGGGCCTGGAAACGCCTCGCCGAGATAGCCCCGGGCGACCTGCTGCCGCTCCAGCTGGGCATCCTAGTCGGCGGGCCGCGCGAGGTGCCGCTGCCCGTGCTCGATCAGGCGTATTACACCGGTGACCAGCACCTGAGGGTGCCGGGGACGGTCACCGCTGGACTGGCCGAGTTGGTCGGCTACTTCATGGGCGACGGCAGCCTGCACGCCAAGGGCATCCGGCTGTGCGTTGCCAGCACGGACCTGGATGTGGCCGGCCGGCTGAGCGTCCTGGCCAAGGAACTCTTCGGCCTTGAGCCGGTGGTCACGCCGCGGGAGGGTTACCACGAGGTGGCCCTGCAATCGGTCCGGCTGGCCCGCTGGTGGCAGGCGGCCGGGTTCGCCAAGGGACTGCCCGAAGCTGGCCACGCGGGCAAGGGCTGGGTGCCGCGGATCCCGTCAGCGATCCTGGAAGCGAACGACCACGTCGTCTACAGCGCGTTCCTGCGCGGCCTGTTCGAGGCCGACGGCACCGTCGTGGACGGCGTGCCCAGCGTCTCGACCGCCAGCCCGTCGTTCGCCGGCGAGATCAGGACCATGCTGCTTGCGCTCGGCCTGGCCACGACTACCCGTGAGACGAGCAGCGGCTGGGGCGGCCCGGATTTCCAGGTCCGGCTCCGCAACATCGACCACGCGCTGAACTTCGACGACCTCATCGGCTTCATCGGCGAGCGCAAGTCCCGCCTCATGGCGTTCCTGGAGCCCGATGCCTCAGCGAAGAAGGATTACGTTTTCCTGGCAAAGGCAGACTGGAGCGAACTGGTACCGCCTGGCCATCCGGCCAGGACAACCGTCCTTCAGTCAGTCCGCAGGACGGGCGGCGTGCCGCGGATGCTGGCCCGCCGGCTGTTCGAGGAGACCCTCGACACCCGGCTGGAGCGCGCACTCGGCTACCTCTTCGAGCGGGTGGCGTGCAACCAGGACGGCGGCGTCCAGCCCACCTACGACCTGTCCGTCCCGGACAACGTGACGTATGTGGCCAACGGCCTGGTAAGCCACAACACCATCGGGCTGATGATGGACTGTGACACCACGGGGGTCGAGCCGGACCTGGCGCTGGTCAAGTTCAAGAAGCTGGTCGGCGGCGGGTCCATGCAGATCGTCAACCGGACCGTGCCGCGCGCCCTGAAGAACCTCGGCTACCAGCCCGAGCAGGCCGAGGCGATCATCGAGTACATCGCTGAGCACGGCCACGTCGTGGACGCTCCCGGCCTGCGGCCCGAGCACTACGAGGTGTTCGACTGCGCGATGGGCGAGCGGGCGATCAGCCCGATGGGGCACGTCCGCATGATGGCCGCGATCCAGCCCGCCCTGAGCGGCGCCATTTCCAAGTGCGTGGTGGGCGAGACATTGGTCGCATCGGCCGAGGGACTGATCAGGATCGGTGATCTGCACCAGGGCGAGGCCGAGGACACCTTCCGCGAGGAGCACCTGGTCATCTCGTCGCTTGATGGCGACAGGAAGACCGACGCTTTCTACTACGGGGGGGTACGGCCCATCAGGCGAGTGCGCCTGCGTTCCGGCCACGCGATTTCCGGGACCTTCCCGCATCGGCTGCTCGTCGCTGCCGAGGGTGAGCTGCGCTGGAAGACCCTCGGCGAGATCAGGCAGGGCGACAGTGTTGCGCTCCAGTACGGCGCCGAGCTCTGGTCCGGCACCCCGGCCAGCCTGAGCGGCATCACCATGTCCGCGCCGCACGGCAACCCAAAGCCAGTCCGCTTGCCCGCCGAGATGACCAGTGAGCTTGCGTTCTTGCTGGGGGCGTATGCGTCGGAGGGGCACACTACCCGCAGCAACTGGACCATCACCATCACCAATTCCGAGCCAGTGGTGCTGGAAAGGGTCCGGCGCGCCTGGCAGAGCGAGTTCGGACTCCGGGCCAGGGTGTTCGCCGACCCGGGCAAATGCCCGCAGGTCACGATCGCGTCCAAGACCGTTGTCGAGTTCTTCGAGGCGCTCGGCTGCGGTGCGCGGGCGGCGGACAAGCGGATCCCGGCTGCGGTCCTGCGGTCTCCGCGCGAGATGGTCATGGCGTTCTTGCGGGGCCTGGCCCTGGATGCGTATGTCACGTTCGGCGCAGCCCCGAAGTGGGCCATCTGCCTTGACAGCAGCCAGCTTCTCGATGACCTCCAGGCGGTCATGACCAACCTCGGCGTCCTGCACAGCCGGATCACCAAGTACGACAAGCAGTACGGCAAGAGCTATGACGAGGTGTACGCGGCCGGCCTGCAGGGCCAGCTCATGGCTGGCCTCGTCCCGTTCCTCGAGCCGGACAAGGCGGTCAGGGCCGCGCAGTACCTGCGTCGGGACTGCTCTGCGGGCACAGCAGATGTCGTGCCAGGTATAACCGGGCGGGAGCTCTTCGAGCTGATCCCGGCAGGCCGGCCCGGCGAAGATCAGGGGCAGAGTTGGCGCGGGGCGTTCAGGTTCTTGTGTGATCGGCGTACTCAGCACGTCACCCGCCGGACGCTGGAGCGGGTCTCCACCTTGCCTGGCGTCCAGCTTCCCGCCTGGCTGCGCCAGGTGATCGACGGGAACCTGCACTTCTCGCCGGTCGAGGCGGTGACCGACGCAGGGGAGGTCGAGGTATTCGACCTCTCGGTGCCGACTACTCATGCGTTCGTCGCCAACGGGATCGTCAACCACAACACGGTGAACCTGCCTGAGAGCGCGACCATCGCGGACGTCGAGAAGATCTACTTCGAGGGGTGGAAGCTGGGGCTGAAGGCGCTGGCGATCTACCGGGACAACTGCAAGGTCGGCCAGCCGCTGTCGGTCGCGAAGAAGGCGCCCGAGCAGGCTGAGCAGCCGGCCGAGGCTCCGGCCGCGCCGCCGCACGACATCCGGCCGGTCCGGCGGCGGCTGCCTCGGCAGCGCTCGGCCATGGTGACCAGGTTCGCGGTGTCGGGCGCGGAAGGCTACATGACGGCCTCCAGCTATCCCGACGACGGCGTCGGCGAGGTCTTCCTCAAGCTCGGCAAGCAGGGCTCGACGCTGGCCGGCGTGATGGACGCGTTCTCCATCGCGATCTCGGTCGGGTTGCAGTACGGCATTCCGCTGGAGTCCTACGTCGCCAAGTTCACCAACATGCGGTTCGAGCCCGCGGGGATCACCGACGACCCCGACATCAGGATCGCCAGCTCGGTGATGGACTACATCTTCCGCCGCCTCGCGCTCGACCACTTGCCCTACGAGCAGCGCGCCGAGATCGGCGTGCTGTCCGCGAGTGAGCGGGCGGCCCAGCTCGCCGGGGAGGACCCGGCGGTGGTGGCGGACCAGCCCGACCCCGACGAGATGGCCCAGTCGGTCCCGGTGGAGAAGGCCAGCCAGCCCGCGCAGGCCAAACCCCAGGCTGCCGAGCGCGAAGCCCGCACCGAGCCGCCATCTCCAGGGCCGGGCTCGTCCGAGCTGATCGAGTCCCACCAGCGCCGCAGCGCCGACGCGCCGCTCTGCCTCACCTGCGGCACCAAGATGCGCCCCGCGGGCAGCTGCTACGTCTGCGAAGGCTGCGGCTCCACCAGCGGCTGCAGCTGATTTCGAGTAGCCCTAACGCGTGTTTTACCAGCTCAGGAGGGTTCCGCCGGGATGGTGGAACCCTCCTGAGTCCTAGCCGGGCGCTGGCCGTTGCATCCGATGTATCGACATGGGAACCCGGCGATGGGCATGCACGGGCAGCAAGGATCACGCAGTCATTGATGCTAATATGTTTTTATGCGCACCACGATTGACATTCCCCAAACTCTGATGCGGGCGGCGAAGGCCCGTGCCGCCGAGCACGGCGAGAGCCTCAAGGATCTCGTCAACCGGGCGGTAGCCCACGAAGTAGGCCTCCCCTCGGCGCCAAAGGGGAAAACTGGGCGCGTGACGCTGCCGTTGATTGCGCGTGACGCCGCGCCGACGGTCCTTGTCACCAATGAAGACATAGCGGACGTGTTCGGCGCCGAGGACATTGAGAGGTACGGCGCCAAGTGAAGCTGGTAGACGTCGGCGTCTGGCTGGCTGCCGTCTGGGGGCGACACGCCAACCATCGCGGTGCGGCGGGCTGGTTCGGCAAGGAGGCGGACGACATCCTCTTCTGCCGGGTTACGCAGATGGGACTGCTCCGGCTGCTGTCCAACCCCGCCATCATGGGTGACGATGCCATCAATCGCAGCCAGGCTTGGAGAGCCTTCGACCAGCTCTGGGCTGACGAACGCGTTATGTGGGCGGATGAGCCAGCCGAACTGGACGCGGTCTGGCGCGCGATCTCTGCGCGGGATGACAAGAGCCACAAGCTGTGGACCGATGACTATCTGGCAGCCTTCGCCCAGGTGAGCGAGGCCACGCTGGTAACTCTCGACCGCAAGCTGCCCGCCCGCTACCCCTCGGCTCGGGTCGAGCTGCTGCTTCCCTAACGCTGGGCCAAGCGAGACTGGGTCGCCTACGCCGGCCAGCGCGTTGCCGACGATTGCGAAGACCTCGGCCGCCGGAAACCTGCTATACGAACCCGCTAAACATACCAATCGGAGCTAGAATTAGGTCGTTTAGCAGGTTCGATTGGGAGGTTCCTTGCGTAGCTTCGCCGACCTTAAGGCGCTCATCGGGCTGGTGCCAGCCCAGGTCGTCACCCGGCTCAGCGCAATCGACTTCGGCCGGGGCTCCGAAGCGCTCCACCGTGACCAGATGCCCGGCCTGCTCACCGAGCTCGCCGACCGAGCCCGTGTCCAGAGCATCACCGCCTCATCCGCGATCGAAGGCGTGATTGTCGCGGACGCCTACCGCGCCCAGCGGATCATCAACCGGCAGGCGACAACGCTGCGCAACCGCAGCGAGCAGGAACTGGCAGGCTATCGCGACGCCCAGGACCACCTGTTCCAGCATGACTGGCGCCCGCTGAACGCTGGCCTGATCCTGCACCTGCACCGGCTGCTGTTCGGTCACACGGCAATGCTCGGTGGAGCGTTCAAGACAGAGGACAACCTGGTCGTGGACCGCTCACCAGATGGCTCGACCACCGTCCGCTTCAAGCCAATGTCAGCCGCGAGCACCCCGTTCGCCATCGACGACCTGATCAAGCGCTATGAGCACGCGGTTGAGGCGGGTGAACACCATCCGGTGCTCCTGTCAGGGCTGTTCGTCCTGGACCTCCTCGTCATCCACCCCTTCGAGGACGGCAATGGGCGAGTGGCCCGCCTTCTCACCGGCGCCATACTCAGCGAGCACGGCTACACAGTCGGCCGCTACGTGAGCCTCGAGCAGGCAGTCGCCGAATCGGCCGACGCTTACTACCAGGCGCTCCTGGACTCCACCCATGGCTGGCACGAAGGCACCGCCGACCCCTGGCCCTGGCTCGGCTACTTCACCAGAGCGATCGCCGGTGCCTACTCCGTCTTCGCCGGCCGCGCGGCCGCAGCCCAGACCCCCGGGACCAAACAGCAGCGCGTCCGCGAGCACATCCTGCGCCACGCGCCGGCCACATTCCGCCTCGCAGACATTAGGACAGCCGTGCCCGGTGTCAGCGACCAGACCATCAGGCTCGTCCTGGAACAGCTCAGAAGCGAAGGCAAAGCCCGGGCCGACGGAACCGGGCGCTCCGCCACCTGGACCCGGACGAATACCGCACCTTCCGAGTAAGTGCTCTGCGCCAGTACTCCCGTGCGGCGTGATCGTGGTGGTTACTCAGCAAATAGCGCTGGTTAACCACCACGATCATGTGCTGCGGCTGGGCCGGGCGGGAGGGCGGCGGGAACGCTGCCCTGGGGCCGGGTCACCGGGGGTGATAGCGCGCTGGTAGCGCTCGGACTGCTCGCGGAGGGTCTCGACCAGCTCGGGCGGGCCGGTGACGGTGAAGTCGGTGCCGAGCAGGCCCAGGTGGACGACCAGCGTGTCGACCGAGTCCGAGCCCGTCTCCAGCAGGCAGCTGTGCTCGCCGACCGGGGTGACGGTGCCGACCGCGGCGGTGATCCGGGCCGCGACCGTAGCGGCCGGCGCGTGCACGATCACCCGGGCGCGGTACCGCCAGGCGGCCGAACTCACCCCGCGCATGACATGAGTCACCACGTCATCAGGCAGCTCGCGGGGGGCGAACCGGGGGCCGGCCGGGGTGCGCGGCTCGATCCGGTCGGCCCGGAACGTGCGCCAGCCGTCCCGGCCGGTGTCCCAGCCGACCAGGTACCAGCGGCTGCCCCAGTTGACCAGCCGGACCGGCTCGACGTCGCGCAGGCTGGCCGATCCGTCGTGGCTGCGGTAGTCGAACCGGACCCGCTCGCGGTCCCGGCAGGCGGCCGCGAGCACCATCAGCACCTCGGGGCTGACCTCCGGGCCAGAACCGGGGATCCGGACCGTCTGGGTGGCCACCGCGTTCACCCGGCGGCGCAGCCGGGACGGCAGTACCTGTTCCAGCTTGGTCAGCGCCCGCAGCGCGTTCTCCTCGATTCCGGCCACCGCGCCGCCGGCCGCGGTCCGCAATCCGACCGCCACCGCGACCGCCTCCTCGTCGTCGAGCAGCAGCGGCGGCAGCGCCGCGCCGGCCCCGAGCCGGTAGCCGCCTGCCGCGCCGCGGGTGGCGTGCACCGGGTAGCCCAGGCCGCGCAGCCGGTCCACGTCGCTGCGCACGGTCCTGGCCGAGACCCCGAGCCGCTCCGCCAGCTGCCCGCCGGTCCAGTCCCGTGGTGACTGCAGCAGTGACAGCAGGCGCAGCAGCCGGGCCGAGGTTTCCAGCATCCTGCCAGTCTGCCCTCCTATTAGGAACTAAGTCTTCCTAATAGCGCCCTAGGGTAGGGGTACTGAACCGGCCGGGAGCAATGCCCGCCCACGTCATGGCGCTGCGGCGGCCGGAAAACAGCACACGAAACGGGAGGCATGGCTATGGATTTCAAGCTGGAACTGGTCGCGGTCCCGGTGTCCGACGTGGACCGCGCCAAGCGCTTCTACACCGAGCAGGCCGGGTTCAACGCCGACCACGACCACCGGGTCAGCGAGCAGATGCGGTTCGTGCAGCTGACCCCGCCGGGGTCGGCCTGCTCGATCGCGCTCGGCGAGGGCATCGTGGACGGGCCGCCCGGGTCGGTCCGCGGCCTGCAGCTGGTCGTCGACGACATCGGCGCGGCCCACGCCGAGCTGGCCGGCCGCGGGGTCGCGGTCAGCGACGTGCAGGAGTTCCCGTGGGGCAAGTTCGTGTTCTTCTCCGACCCGGACGGGAACTCCTGGTCGGTGCAGCAGCTACCGCAGTGGCGCTGACTCAGGCGGTCTTGACCTGGCGGCCGGCCGTCCACACCCCGGTCACCCGGTCCGGGCTGGCCAGCACGCCGATGTCGGCCAGCGGGTCGGCGTCCAGGGTGATCACGTCGGCGTCGTAGCCAGCCGCCAGCAGGCCGCTGCGCGGCGCCTGCGGGCCTAGTGTCCGCGGCGCCGTCGCGGTCGCCGCCTCGATCGCCTGCAGCGGGGATAGCCCGAGCTTGACCAGGTGGCCAAGCTCGGCCCCGTTCTTGCCCCAGGAATTCGGCAGATCAGTTCCGGTCAACGCGATGTCGGTGCCCATCGCGATGGTCACGCCCGCCTCGATCGCACGGGAGACGGCGGCCAGGTGCGAGCCGGACGCCGCGGTCAGCTTGGCCGCCGCGTACGGGGGCACCGCGTCCAGGCCGGCCAGGATCTCCTCGAAGATCGTCCGGGTCGGGACCAGGATCGCCCCGGTCTCCCGCATCGCCGCGCAGCACTCGTCGTCGAGGTAGGTGCCGTGCTCGATGGTGGTGACCCCGGCTTCCAGCGCGGCGATGATGCCCGGCTTGCCGTGGCAGTGCGCCGCCACCACCCGCTCGGCCAGCCCGGCCACCTCGACGATCGCGCGCAGTTCCGGGCTGGTGAACTGCTGGTGCACCGGGTCGTCAACCTCGGACATGACCCCGCCGGACGCGCAGACCTTGATCACTTTGGCGTTCTTGCGCAGCTGCTCGCGGACCGCGAGCATGCACTCGCTGACCCCGTCGGCGAGCCGGAGCATCCCGTCGGTCGCGGCGAACTCGTGCATCCAGCCCAGCGGGTAGGAGTGCAGGTCACCGTGCCCGCCGGTGGTGCTGAGGATCGCGCCCGCCGGGTAGATCGACGGGCCGTCGATGACGCCTTCGGCCACCGGCCGGGCCAGGTAGGTGCCGAGCCCGCCGACCTCCCTGACCGAGGTGACCCCGGCGTCGAGCGCCGCGCGCAGGTCCCGGCCCGCCGCCCTGGCGGCCCGCGTCGCGGCGTGCTCCAGCGGCATCCGGCCCAGGTCGAAGACCCTGGAGCCGATGAAATGGCCGTGGCAGTCCCACAGGCCGGGCATGACGGCGGCGGCCTGGTGCTCGGCCGCGCCCGGGGTGGCGGGCGCGCCGGCCGCCGGGCCCGCGTAGGAGATCCGCTCGCCGTCCAGGACGACGACGCCGTCCCTGACCGGCTCGCCGCTGCCGGGGATGAGCAGGCCCGCAGTGATCCGTTCCATCAGTCCTCCGCTTCGCTGGCCGGCCGGCTGTGCTGATCCGATCCTGGCATCGTTGCCGGGATTGGCCGCATCCGGGCCAATTTTCTTTGCGGTATCCGATTGTGTGTCTCCGGATGCGATCGGTAATGCGCTATACATGTTGAGTACGAGGGAGCGAGATGCGGACGGACGACAAGCCCCTGTCCCTTCCAGGCGGGCGCACGGTGCAGGAGGGGATCTCTTCTATCCGCCGTATGCTCCGCGGGGCCCCGCCGTTCCTGCAAGTCCTGATCATCGCCGCTGTCCTGGTGGTCGGCACCGCCGCGCTGCCGATCCTGGCCGTGGCCGGGCTGGCCTACGCGCCATTCGCGGTGGCCTCAGGGCGGCGCGGCGTCCTCGCCTCGCTCTCGGTCGCGGTCTGGGGCCTGCTGGTCGTCTCGGTGCTGGCCCGCGGTGACGGCAATCCGCAGCTGCCGCAGGTGCTGCTGGTGCTGCTGCCGTTCGCGGTGGTGGCCGCCGCGCACGCGGGCGCGCTCGGCCGCTGGTACGTGCCCTGCCGGACGGTCGCCTGGACACTGGTCTGGTCGGTCCCCGTCGGCAGCCTCGCGGTCCGGCTATGGCCGGATCAGCCATTCATCGGAGTGGCTTTCGGCTGGCTGATCGCCTGCGTCGCGCTCGGCTGGCGGCTGGCCAAATCGCTGCAGGAAACCAGGGAGTTCAACCGGCAGCAGGCCCGCGGCGCCGCGCTGGCCGCGCCCTACGGCTGGCCCGCGACCCGTACCCCGCGCCCGCCGGGGGCCGGCGAGTCCCGCGGCCCCGGGCCGCCGGACGCCGGGACCAGGCCAGGCGGCACCCGGCCTGGCCGCAGGACCGACAGCCGCCGCCCGGGCGGGCCTGGCCGGGTCAGCCTCATGACCGACATGGCCGGCCAGGCGCGCGCCGCCGACGCCGGCCGCGGCCAGCCCGGCGCGGACGACCAGGACGCGGCGGCGCAGCCGGACATCACCGTCGACGAGGCGATGGCCGAACTGGACGCCATGATCGGCCTCACCGCGGTGAAGGACCAGGTCCGGTCCATCGCGGCGTCGATCGAGGCCGCCCGGCGGCGGGCGATCGCCGGGTACGGGACCGACAAGCCCATGCAGCACCTGGTCTTCCTCGGGCCGCCTGGCACCGGTAAGACCGCCGTGGCCAGGACCATCGCCAAGATCTTCTACGCGTTCGGGCTGCTCGACTCGCCCGCGGTGGTGGAGGCGCAGCGCGCGGACCTGGTCGGCGAGTACCTCGGCGCGACCGCGATCAAGACCAACGAGCTGATCGACTCCGCGCTCGGCGGGGTGCTGTTCATCGACGAGGCGTACAGCCTGGTCAACGAAGGCGACGGGCAGGGCGACCGGTTCGGCAATGAGGCGGTCCAGACGCTGCTCAAGCGGGCCGAGGACGACCGCGACGACCTGGTCATCATCCTGGCCGGGTACGAGCGGCAGATGGATTCGTTCCTGGCCAGCAACCCCGGCCTGTCGTCCCGGTTCGCGACCAGGGTGAAGTTCCCCGGCTACCTGCCCGCCGAGCTGCTGTCGCTGGCCGACCTGGCGATGGAACGCCGCGGCGAGGTGCTCGACCCCGACGCCCGGCCGGTGCTGTGGCGGATGTTCGAGGACGTCGGGCGCCGCAAGCTGACCGACGAGCTGGGCAACGCCAGGTTCGTCCGCAGCCTGCTGGAGAAGGCGGGCCAGGCCAGGGACGTGCGAGTGATGGGCGCGGCGGCCGAGCCGTCCGCGGCCGACCTGGTCACCCTGCGCGGCGACGACCTGACGAAGGCGTTCAGCGAGCTGACCACCAGGTTCCGCGGCTACGGCGAGACGCCGACGCTGGAGAGCGCGCTGGCCGAGCTGGACGAGCTGATCGGGCTGGAGCCGGTCAAGCGCCAGGTGCACGAGATCACCGCTCAGCTGCAGGTGGCCAGGCTGCGAGACCGGCAGGGCCTGTCCAGCCAGCCGCCCGCCCGGCACTTCGTGTTCACCGGCCCGCCAGGGACCGGGAAGACCACGGTGGCCCGGATCCTCGGCCGGATCTTCGCCGCCCTCGGCCTGCTGGTACGGCCCGCGGTGGTCGAGGCGCACCGGGCCGACCTGGTCGGCGAGCACCTGGGCGCGACCGCGATCAAGACCAACAAGCTGATCGACTCCGCGCTCGGCGGGGTGCTGTTCATCGACGAGGCGTACGCGCTGTACAACGAGGGCTACTCCGGCGGCGACGCGTTCGGGTCCGAAGCGGTGGCGACGCTGCTCAAGCGGGCCGAGGACGACCGGGACCGGCTGGTGATCGTGCTCGCGGGCTACACCGCGGACATGGACAGGTTCCTGCGCAGCAACCCCGGGCTGGCGTCCAGGTTCAGCGTCCGGATCGGGTTCCCGAGCTACACGCCGGAGGAACTGACGGCGATCGCCGCGGTCATCGCCGAGCAGGCCGGTGACAGCTTCGCCGACGACTCGATGCCGGTGCTGGACCAGATCTTCAGCCAGGCCTGCGCCGACGGCCGGGTCGACGAGCTGGGCAACGGGCGGTTCGCCCGGTCGCTGTTCGAGCGGGCATGCGCGTCCAGGGACGTCCGGGTCGCCCAGCTCGGCGAGCGGGCCAGCGCGGCCGACCTCACCACGGTGGCGGCCGCCGACCTGCTGGCCGCCTACCGGGAGCTCAGCGGCCGCTGACCGCGAACCGGACTTGCTGGCCAGGGCGCAGCTGCGCGGCCCGGCCGATATCGGCTGACCGGACCACCGCGATCACCGGGTAGCCGCCGGTCACCGGGTGATCGGCCAGCAGCAGGATCGGCGCGCCGTCCGGCGGCACCTGGAGCGCGCCGGGCACCAGTCCCTCGCTGGGCAGCTCGCGGGCGCTGGCCCGGCGCAGCGGCGGCCCGGCCAGCCGCAGCCCGGTCCGGTCGCTGTCGGTGCTGACCGTGTAGTCGCCGCCGCACAGCAGGCTGAGCGCGTCTGCGGCGAACCAGTCCGCGCGCGGCCCGGGAATCACCGTGAGCAGCACCGGCCCCCGGGTTACCTCCGTCCCCGCCAGCCCCGTCCCGGCCAGTTCCGTCCCGGGCAGCCCCGTCCCGGCCAGTTCCGTCCCGGCCAGCCCCGTCCCGGCCAGCCCCGTCGCCGCCAGCTCACCCCGTCCCCGCTGACCCTCCTGCCCCGGCCCGCCGACCGGGAGGCGGTCGCCTGGCCGCAGCGGCGGCGGGCCCAGCCCGGACACCAGGTCGGCTGACCGGCTGCCCAGCACCGGCGGCACGGCGATGCCGCCGCGGACGGCCAGGTAAGTGCGCAGCCCGGCCCGGGACGCGCCCAGCCTCAGCACGCCGCCAGCCGGCAGCCAGAACCCGGTCCCGAACCCCGGCTCGCCGGGCTCGTCCGGCCCGGCGGTGCTGGCTGGTGCGGGAGTGTCCGGCCCGGCTGGACCCGGTGCGGCTGGGCCGGATGGCGCAGGGCTGGCCGGACCAGCTGGACCAGCCGGACTGGCCGGCCCGGCGGGGGTGGCCGGCCGGGTGACGCGGACCGGTACCGGGGCGCCGGCCAGGGCCACCCGGCAGGGCTGGCCGGCCCGGAACTCGGCCCGGCCGAAGGTGATCTCCAGGCCGGCCGCGCCCTCGGGGTTTCCGGCCAGCCGGTTGGCCAGCCGGAGGCTGGCGGCGTCGGCGGCGCCGCAGCACCGCACGCCCAGGTGGCCGAGCCCGGGCCGGCCGAGATCCTGGATCGTGGCCAGCGGCCCCGGCCTGATCACCTCGATCCAGCCCGGCACCGCCGCGGGCTCGGCTGGGGCCGCGGCCGGGGGCGGGCCGCCGGCTGGCCGGGCCGGCTCGCCGGGCGGGCTGGACTGTCCGCCGTGGCTTGCCGGGGGGCTGCCAGGGGCGCCCGGGCCGGGGGCGCCCGGGCTGGCGGCGGCTGGGCTGGGAGCGCCCGGGCTGGGAGTGCCCGGGCTGGGGGCGGCTGGGCCGGGGGCGGCTGGCAGCCGGGCGACCGGGCGGAACCTGACCCGCATCCCGGGGGCGAGCAGGGCGGGGGGATCGCGTTCGGGATCCCAGAGAACTGCGGTCGTGCGGCCGATCAGCCGCCAGCCGCCTGGCGAGTCCGACGGGTAGACGGCCGCCAGCCCGCCGGCGATCGCGACCGAGCCGGCCGGCACCCGCAGCCTCGGCCTGTCCAGCCGTGGAACGCCGCTCAGCGCCTGATCGAGCCCTCGCAGGTATCCGAAGCCGGGGGAGAAGCCCAGCCAGCCCACGGTGTACTCAGCCCCGGCGTGGCGGGCCACCACCTCGGCCGGGGTCAGCCCCGCCAGCCGGGCCACCTCAGCCAGGTCGGGCCCGTCGTAGCAGACCGGCAACTCGGCCAGCGGCTGATCGCCTGGCGGCGGGACCTGGTGCGGCAGCCCGCTGATCCGGCGGCCGAGCGCCGCCGGGTCCCAGCTGCCCGGCGTGAGCCTGACCAGCACCGTTTCGGCACCAGGCACCACGTCAACGACCCCGGGCCAGCGCCTGGCCGTGATCGCGGCGGCCAGCGCGCCCGCCGCCCCGGCCGCCTGGCCGGCCGTCACCAGCAGCGCCGCGTCCCCCGCTGGCCTGGCCGGCATCACCCGAACGGCGCCAGCCGGGCGCCTGCCTGCGCCAGTGCCTGCCGGACGGCGCGGGCCAGGGTGACCGCTCCCGGGGTGTCGCCGTGAATGCACAGTGAGCGGAACTCGACGGCGACCCGGTCCCCGTCAGCCGACTCGAGCTCGCCGCTGGTCACCATCGCCACCGCGCGGGCGGCGACCTGGCCCGGATCGGTCAGCACCGCACCTGGCCGGCCGCGCGGGACCAGCCCGCCCGCCCGGGTGTAGCCGCGGTCGGCGAACGCCTCCGCGACCACGGTCAGCCCGGCCGCCGCGGCGGCCGCCCTGGCCGTCCCGGCCGGGCCGGCTGGCAGGGTGAGCAGCGGCAGCCTCGCGTCGTAGCTGGCGATAGCGGCGGCCAGCGCGGCCGCCTGGGCATGGTCCCTGGTGACCCGGTGGTACAGCGCGCCGTGCGGCTTGACATAGCTGACCCGGCCGCCCTCGGCCCTGGCGATCCCGTCCAGCGCGGCGATCTGGTAGAGGATCTCGGCCTCCAGCTCGGCCGCCGGGACGTCCATCTCCCTGCGGCCGAACCCGGCCAGGTCGCGGTAGGACACCTGGGCGCCGATCGCCACGCCGCGGGCGACCGCCGCCGCGCAGGCGCGGCGCAGTGTCAGCGGATCGCCGGCGTGGAAGCCGCAGGCGACATTGGCGCTGGTGACCACCGACAGCATGGCCTCGTCGTCGCCGAGCCGCCAGGCGCCGAAGCTCTCGCCGAGGTCGGCGTTGAGGTCGACGACGGGCGGCCCCGAACTCACCCGGGCTCCTCCGGGGGCAGGTCGGCCAGCGCCTCGGCGATGGCGTCCTCGTCGTCGCCCGACGAGCCGATCACGTTGATCAGCACGTGCAGCACCGCGTGCCGGTCCTCGCCCAGGTCCAGCAGCCGCTGGGCGGCATCCCACAGCTCGGGCGGGTCGCCGCGCCAGAGCCGGTCGGCGAGCGCCAGGTGCCGGTCGATGTGCCGGCTGTCGGCGGGCCGGTCGCCGGTCTCGTCGTGGTAGGCGGCCAGCAGCATCCGCCGGTCGGCCGGCTCGGCCGGGCTGAGCGCGCCGAGGTCGGTGCCGCGGTAGTTGCCGCGCAGCACCGGGAACGCGAACGCCCGGCGGGGCAGCGCCTCCAGGTCGGAGTCGGGCAGCAGCCGGCTGACCAGGGCCGGCTCCAGGCCGAACGACGCCGGGTCGTGGTAGACCTTGGTGAAGGTGCCCATCGAGTCGTACACCGCGTCCAGGGTGGCGCCGATCGCCGGCTTGTCGTGCCCGGACCGGGCCCCGGCCCAGCGGATCCAGGCCGCCAGCACGTGCGGCATCGCGTGCTGCTCGGCGGGCCGGAGCATCACCTTCCTGGGCAGCCAGTCCAGCATGAACTTCTCCGCCTTCGCCGGGCTCATCCGCAGCGGGCGGCCGAAGTCCTGCTCACAGCCGTAGTCGATGATGTGGTCGGCGCACCGGCTGGCCGCTTCCCGGTCGGACAGGTCCTCGGCCTCGTCGGAGGCAAGGAACTCGGCCACCAGCATCGCCCTGCGGTCCTTGCGCCAGGCAGGCCGCTTGAGGCCGGAACTGCCGCGGGGCGCGGGCGGCAGGGTGTGCACCCGGGCCCTGATGAACGCGTGATAGGCCGGGAACGAGCTGCTGACCGGCGGGTCGGCGAGCGAGTCGGTGGCCGCCAGGGCGGCTTCCAGCAGGCCGCGGGCCTGCGGCGGGTCCAGCGGGGCGAAGACCGGGCGGCCGCCGCCCGCGGCGGCACCGGTGCCGCCCTTCTCGGCGGTGCGGCCGGTGCCGGGGCTGGCCGGGCCGGGGCTGGCTGCGCCGGGGCTGGCCGGGCCTGGCGTGCCCGCGCTGGCGTTGCGGCAGTAGTCGAGCAGCTTGGTCACCTGGGAGGTGACCCAGCCGTCGCGGGCGATGCCGCCGGCGTTGTAGTCCACCACCACGACCAGCGCGTGCTGCTCCTCGCCGGCGTAGCTGAAGATGCAGACGACCTCGTCCCGGTCGCCGAAGGCGTCGGAGTTCACGTAGCACTGGGCGGAGGTGACCGCGCCGACGTGCTCGGCCCAGCCCGGCCTGGCCACGCCGCGCTCCATCATCGCCAGCGCGGCCCGCTCGGCCCTGGCCGCCTGGCGGGGGGTGCCCAGGCAGGCGATGCCCGACAGCAGCGCCAGCGCCGCCGGGCTGCCCTGCTGCGCCGCGTAGGCGATCAGCCCCTCGCCGACGAGCTCTTCGACGTTGGCCCGCTGGCGGCGCACGTCCCGCCGGCTCCCGCGCCCCGAGCGCTGGCCCCACCAGGTGCCGAGCAGCTCGCTGACCATCAGCTCGGCGTCCAGCGGGCTGCGGATGGCCAGCAGTTCCCTGGCCGCCCGCAGCATCTCGGCGAACAGCGTGTTCGGCGGCGCGGATACTGCGCTCTGCCGCTGCCTCGGCGAGCTTGAGTAACCGGGCCTGCCGTGCGGGTCACTGCGTCGGCTCGGCGTCGTCACGTCGCTAGCCTTTCAGATGCACGGCAGGTCATGCCATGCCTGAGCGCGGCGCGCCGGTTGTTTCTGCGCGTACCGCTGGCAGCGGGACGTTGATGGGCAACTCTGCGGAACAAGCCATTGGCGCATTAAGCCAGGAAACCACGACCGGGGCCCCGAGTTGGCCCCGAAGCGGGAGGCTGCCGGTATCTGCCGCCCTGGCCTGCCAGGCCAGCCAAAGCAGGATAGGCTGGTAGCGGCAGATGTGCGGGCGTGAACCGGACGCCACCGCGTGCGCGGCGCGCACATGCCGTGCAACGGGGCGCGACGCCTGCCGAGTGAGTGTCTCATCGCGATGCTGCGTTCATGGAATGACGCCGAGTTGTCGCCGCGCGCACTCTCGCGCGCGTTTCAGCCGCTAGCCTTTTTCTGTCTGCGGTGAGCAGGAAGGAGCCGCTCCATGGCGCACGCTCGCACGGGTGCGGGGGTAGCCCCATGAGCACCGGAACCTCGGTGCCCAAGCCTCGTGTGTCCGGCATGGACGTATCGGACTCCGCCCTCCTGGCCACGCTGCTCAGCGAGGCGCCGATCGGGTTCGCGTTCTTCGGACCCGATCTGCGGCTGCGCCGGATCAACCAGACCCTGGCCCGGCTCACCGGCGCCGACCCGGCCGATCACATCGGCAAGCTGCCCGCCCAGATCTGGGCCGGCTACCTGGGCTCGCGGGCCGAGTCGGCGATCCGGCACGTGCTGGCCCAGGACGAGCCGCTGTTCGAGGCCGACCAGCAGATCACCGTGCCGGCCGGGCACCAGCAGACCGAGCCAGGCCAGGTGCAGGCCAGCGCGCAGCAGGACGGCCCGGCCGGCGGGCAGCCAGGCCGCCAGGTGTGGCACTGGGCGCTGTCCTGGTTCCCTTCCCACGACGGCAACGGGGAGACCAGCGGGGTGGCGCTGATCGCGGTGGACATCACCGAGCGCCGCCGGTCGGAGGAGGCGGTCCGGCGCAGCGAGGAGCGCTACCGGTCGCTGGTGCAGGCCGGCGCCCAGGTGGTGTGGGTGACCACGCCGGCCGGGCAGGTCGCAGAGGACTCGCCGGAATGGCGGACGATCACCGGGCAGACGGCGCAGGAGTACCTGGGCAGCGGCTGGCTGGACGCGATCCACCCGGAGGACAGGGAGCGGGTCGAGCGGGACTGGCAGGACTGCGTCGGCACCGGGAAGATCTTCGACAGCCGGTACCGGGTCCGCACCAAGACCGGGTCGTACCGGCACTACGACGTGCGGGCGGTGCCGATCGAGCGGGACGGCAAGATCGTCGAGTGGGTCGGCGCCAGCACCGATGTCACCGGCCAGCGCGAGGCCGAGGAGATGCGGGGCCGGCTGACCGAGCAGCTGTCGGCGGCGGCGCTGCGGACCGCCCGGCTGCAGCAGGCGACCTCGATGCTGGCCGAGGCGCTCACCGTCGTGCAGGTGGTCGAGGTGATCACCCAGGTGGGCCGGTCGGCTATCGGCGCCGAACGGTCCGCGGTGGCGATGCTCGACCCGGAGCGGCTGCGGCTCAAGACGATCAACCCCGGCGGGCTGCCCGACAGCGTGGGCTCGCCGACCGGCGACATCCCGCTGGACACCCCGACGGTGATGACCGCGGCCATCATGGCCAGGCGGCCGCTGCTGATCGAGAGCCCCGACGGGCTGCGGGCGACGTTCGAGGGCGAGGCGAATGTCGACCTGTTCCTGGCGCACAGCGACGAGCGGGCCTGGGTGGGCCTGCCGCTGCTGTCCTCCGGCGCTCCGCTGGGCGCGCTGCGGTTCTCCTTCACCCGGCCCAGGAAGATCACCGAGGAGGAGCGGGTCTTCCTGGAGGCGCTGGCCGGGCAGTGCGCGCTCGCGCTGGAGCGGGCGACCATGTTCGAGCGCGAGCACAACACGGCCGAGACGCTGCAGCGCAGCCTGCTGCCCGACAACCTGCCGACCGTGCCAGGGATCATCCTGGAGGCCAGCTACCTGCCGGTGACCAGGAACATGGAGATCGGCGGCGACTGGTACGACGCGTTCCGGCTGCCCGACGGCAAGCTGGCGGTGGCCGCCGGGGACGTCATGGGCAAGGGCCTCAACGCGGCCGCCGGGATGGGCCGGGTCCGCAACGCGCTGCGCGCGCTGGCGCTGACCGACCCACGGCCGGCCGCGGTGCTGGCCGGGCTGGACCGGCTGTTCATCGCCACCGAGACCGAAGAGCAGGTCACCACCGTGGCCTACCTGGTGATCGACCCGGCGACCGGGGACGGGATGGCGGGCAACGCCGGCCACCTGCCGCCGCTGCTGCTGGCGCCTGGCGCCGCGCCGCGGCTGGACCCGACCGAGGCGGGCACCCCGCTTGGCTGGGCCAGCCCGCGCCAGCAGTACGCCTTCCGGCTGCCGCCAGGCAACACCGCGGTGCTCTATTCCGATGGACTGGTGGAGAACCGCAGGCGCGGCCTGGACACGGGCCTGGACGAGCTGGTGGCGGTGGCGGCCAGGGCCCCGGCCGCGGTGCTCGCCTATCCGGCGAGATTGCTCGACTACCTGGTTGAACACATGCTCACCGGATACGAACAAGACGATGACGTGACCGTGCTGGTGCTGCATCACCCAGCGCGTGACGGCGTGGTCCCGGTCGGCCGGGGCAGCGTCAGGGGAATTTCAAGAAGGGGCAAAGCATGACGCTCGCGGGTACCATTCCAGCGCGCGGGGCCATGTTGGCGCGGGGAATCTCGCGGCAACGGCTCGCAGCGGTACGACCTACCCGCAGACTCCGCCTAAGGTGGTTGGCGGGAGACGAGTTCGTTCCAGGTGCGACGTCCCGTGGCAGGGGCTGGCTTGTGGCGAGGTCCTGACAGCATGGCCCGCGCGGTAGGGTCCGTTTTCGCGATAGGTACGCAGGAGAGGTGTCAGTGTCGCCTGCTAGTTCGGTGAGCCAGGGGTGGATCATGGCACGGCCCGCCAGCCAGCGAAGGAAGGGGTGACCGCGGTGGCAAGCGCGGCAAGCTCCGCAGCGCGGAAGCAGGCGAGATCAGGCCAGGCCGCGAGGGTGCCGGCCCGCAAGGGCGGCGGGCGGTCCGGCGACCAGCTGCCGGGCAAGCGCGCTGAGGCCGCTGTCGCGCTGGTCGGCGACGAGGCGCCCGGTCAGGACCAGCGCGGCGGCGCGGCGGCGGGCGGTAAGCGCCCTGGCCGCCGGCCCAGGTCCGGATCGGGCCGCGGGGCCGGCCCAGGGACTGACGAGCGCTCGGCCAGCGGCGAGGGCCCGCAGCGCCCGCGCGGCAAGGGCGGGACCAGCCCGGACGGCGCGGCCGTGGACGAGGACGGCAGCTACCCGGATCAGGCAGGAGACGGAGCGGACATCGAAGCCGAGCTGGATGTGGACGCGGACCTCGAGGCTGATGTCGATCTTGATGTCGACGCGGAGCTCGCGGACCTGACCGAGCTGGCCGAGGACGATGACGCCGATGACGTGATCATCGAGCTGGATTCGGACGACGCCGACACCGAGGCCGGGCTGGCCGAAGCGGCAGGCGCCGACGCCGACGACGTCGATGAGGCCGATGACGCCGATGACGGGCCGCCCGCGGCGGCGGTCAAGGACGCCGGGCAGGCCACCGTGGCCGGCCCGGCCGCCCGCAGCGGCAAGCCGGCCGGCGAGGAGGGCGAGGACGAGGAGTTCGTCTACGGGGACGACGACGAGGACCTGCCCGCGGCGCAGGTGGCGGTGGCCGGGGCCACCTCGGACCCGGTCAAGGACTACCTCAAGCAGATCGGCAAG
>DATBGO010000015.1:0-3276 GCA_036558005.1 Streptosporangiaceae bacterium
AGCGAGGCCACGCCCCTGTTCGCCGGGATCGTGGCGCTCGCCGACCAGGTGGCCGGCCACCCGCTCGGCCTGATCAACCCGGCGCTGTACAAGATGGCGGCCGAGCACTCCCGGGGCATCGTGAGCGTGCGGTCGGGTAACACCACGGTGTCGTTCCGCCAGGGCGGCCGGTGGCACCGGGTGCGTGGCTTCGGCGCCCGCGCCGGGTACAACCTGGCGGCCGGCCTGGGCACGCTGAATGCCCGGTACTTCGTACCGGAGCTGGCCCGTCTAGCGGGCCGCTGAAAAGGCACCGACAAGCAGCTAATCGCTCCGAATGGTCATTAAATCGCTATTCGTCACTATGCCGCCCGTTTGGCCAATTCTTGTCCGGCGATGGCCCGCGTGCGCCTGAGCGCGACGGCGCCGGTGCACTTCGCGTCGGCCATATTCGCCCGGCTGGGCCTGTACGAGCCCGGCGTGGCCGCGTCCTGGTTCAAGCTCTACGGGGACCGCGACCCGGCCGGCTATTTCGAGCTGATGTCGGCGTGACCCGACGCGAGCAGGACCTGCTGTCGGCGGCGTCGATCGCCACCTTCAAGCTGAACGGTCAGTTCCTCGCGCTCGCCGAGGAACTGGCTCGCCCCGCCGGGCTGACCGCGGCATGGTGGCAGGTGCTCGGGGCCGTACTCGGCGGACCGCTGCCGGTGGTCGGCATCGCCCGCGAGATGGGCCTGGCCCGCCAGAGCGTGCAGCGGATCGCGGACATCCTGGTCGAGCGCGGCCTGGCCGACTACCGCGACAATCCGGCCCATCGCCGGGCCAAGCTGCTGGTCCCGACCGAGGCGGGCCGCGCCGCGATCGGCCGGATCGGCCCGGGGCACGCCGACGCGGCCGGACGGCTAGCTGCCGCCCTGGGCGAGAAAACCCTGGCCGACGCGGTGGACACGCTGCGCGCCCTGTCCGCCGCGCTGGACCAGATTCAGCCGGCCCGCGTCACGACGCCGCGGACCAGCGGATCGTGAAGCTGGCCAGCGTGTAGCCGAGGGCGTTCACGGTCGGCTGGACGAAGTTGTTCCTGACGATCAGCGCCGCCTGCTGCTCGGCAGCGGTTATCAGCGGACCGGTGACCTTCGGGTTGCTCCTGACCTGCGTGAACGCAAGGTTCTGGGCCTGGGCGTAGAGCACCGACACGGAGAACTGCGGCCGGATCAGCGCCCCGCAGCCGAGACCGGGATAGGTCCAGCTGTGCTGCACGTCGATCGGATGCGACATCGTGTTGTCGACGGTGACGTCGTGGGCGGACTGCGGCAGTTGCGGCCGGGGCAGCACGATCGCGACGCTGACCCGGCCGGGCGCGCCGTTGGCCGGGCGGCTGAGGACCTGCAGCCGGTAGTGCCCGGACGAGGGCGTCCACCAGGCAGGTCCCGGGTTGAGGTCTACCGTGGCCGATGCGTGGCCGACGGTGGCGAACGTGCCCGAATACCAGCAGGGCCAGATGCCGATGCTCTTGGACACCTTGTGGGTGAAGGTGAAGTTGAAGTTCTCGGTGCCGAGGGCCGGGCGGGAGATGCCCTGGATCTTCTGCAGCACCCACGGGCCGATGTCGGTGTCCGTGGTGGTGCCCGCGCTGACCGCCTGCCAGGGCCAGGTGAGCTTGACATGCGGCAGGTGGACGTTGAGGCCCACCAGATGCAAGGTCGCGGCCAGGGCGGTCAGCACGGCCCAGGCGATCGCCTTGCGGAAGATCAGGGCCGCCAGGACCAGGACTGCGGCCCACTTGAGCTTGCGCGGGATACGCCGTCGCCGCCCTGGCCTGAGCGGCAGGGTGCGCGGCTCCTGATAGAGCCGCCGCGGCGGCGGCTCGGGCCGGGGCGGATGAAACCAGGGGCCGTCATCGTCGTCTGGCCCGGCCTCGGACGGGCCGTAGCCGCGAGCCGTCCGCGAGGACACCGGTCCTGGGCGGCGCGTGGACAGCATGCCCGCGACGAAGATCAGCAACCGCAGCATCGGGCCCACCTTCTATTGGCTGGTCAAGGGAACTAGGCGATGGCCGGGTAGCCGAGGCAGAGCGCGGTGGGTACCGCCCCGAAAGGCGGCCGGAAACGCGTGCCCGGCTTGTCCGGCGCGTTGGGATCCTTGATGTCGGGCCAGCGCATCTTGACGTGCTGCTCGGTCAGGCCGGCCATGGAGTACGGGAACTCCAGGGCGGAGATGCCGTGCAGCTTGAGCAGGCCGCCCCAGCGGAACGCCGCGAACACCTTGGCCAGGTCGCGGACCGGCAGCGGGCGCCGCGCCGTGATGTCGATCCAGTAGACCGCCAGCGCCAGCTCGATAAGGTCGCTGGCGCACTGGGCGAGTGCCTCGGACTTGGTGCGGTACACGGTGCCGCCCGCGTTGACCGTGCCGAGCTTCTCGCCGTAGACGGGGGAGTACCGGGGCTTCGCCTGGCACTGCATCCAGTCGCAGGCGGCCAGCAGCTGCCAGCGGATGCCGCTGCGGCTGGCCACGTCGTCGTACAGCGGCTCGGCCCGGCTCAGCGGCGCCTTGGCCGAGTTTACGAACGCGGTGGTGACGACCCGGGGGATCTGCGGCACGTAGCGGGTCAGCCGTGCCTGGCGCGGCGCGACCCGGGCCGCCGGGCGGCTGGCACGCGCCGTCCTGGCCGCCCGGGCCGCCCTGGCGGTCGGTGCCGCGGCCGCCGCTGCCACCATGGCCGGTGCTGCCACGGCGGCCGAGGACCGGGCCGGTGCTGCCTGGTATGCGTCGAGCACACCCGGAATCGTCGCCGCGCCGCCTCCCTGGCCGGCCGCACCGGCCTGGCCGTGGCCGGCCTGGCCGTGGCCGGCCTGCCCGCCCACGTTGACGATGCCGCCCAGGCCGTAGGTGCTGCCCTGGCCCACGCTGCCCGTCGGGCCCGCCGTCTCGTGCTGATCGCGGCCGCCATCCGGGGTGGCCCCTGCCTGCTGCGCCGGAGCCTGCTGGGCCGGCGCGTGCGTGGAGGCGCTGAACTGGTACAGGTTGTACAGCTTCATGAGCGCGATGAGGCTCGCGCCGTAATGCGGGTCGGTTGCGTAGACGCCGGTCAGGTCGGTGGCGAAGGCGTCCGGGAGATGCCGGTCAGCCATCGCGTGCTGATAGACCGAGTGGGTGGCCAGGAGCTTGCCGTGATCGGCGATGCTCTCGGCCACGTTGTGGTACACGCGGAACGGAGCGGTGACCGTCACATACTGCCCGTTCTGGTACTCCTGCGTCGGCAGCATGTCCGCGCCGGCCGGCCCGGTGCCCTTGATGCCG
>DATBGO010000016.1:0-2162 GCA_036558005.1 Streptosporangiaceae bacterium
CGGGGTCGTCGAGCTGGCCGCGGCTGGCGCCGGCGCGGCGCCCGGATTCCAGCCGGGCGCGCTGGCGGCGCAGCCGGGCGGCGGCGACCGCGGCCGGGATGGGCTCGATGTGCAAGGTGACGTCGAGGCGGCCGGGGTAGGTCAGCAGCGGTTCCAGCCAGCCCGCGGCTACCTCGGCGGGTAGCCGGTGACGGCCAGGGTGGCGGCATAGTCATCGCCGACCCGCACGTGCCGGGCGGTGATCTGGACGGCGGGCGGGCCGGGCATGTCCACCCCGCCGGTCACCTCAGCCGGGGCAGCGGGACGGCGCAGCAGGCGACGGAGTGTCATGCGGGCCTGCCAGGTCCGGTGACCGGCTGGCCGGGGACGGCGAGCCGGGCGGCGGTGACGGGGGCGGCGGGGTCAGCGCACGCGGCGAGCAGGGCGGTGACCTGACCGCCGTCCAGCACCCGGACCTGAAGGTCAGCAGCGGCCAGCAGCCGGGCGGCCTCGCCCGCGCGCTGGGTTGCGTGCGTCGCCGCGGTGCCGCCGCCGGGCCTGGAGGTGCCGTGGGCGGGCTCGCGGATGACCAGCAGCACCTGCCGGGTGAGCACGTCCCGCTCCTCGGCCAGGCCGGCCAGGAACTCCGCGTGCTCGAGTGCGGCGGCCTCCAGCGCCGGGTGTGGCAGCCCGCCGGCGGCCTCGCGCAGCGCGGTGACCGCGCCGGTCAGGTCGGCCCGCCCGGCCCGGATCACCACCTGGACCGGCCCGTTCAGGGAGTTCAGCCACCGGCCGTACGCCGCGGTCAGGGCGTCCTGCTCGGCGGGGCTGCGCAGCGCGAAGTTCACCGTGGACACCGCCGCCACCGCGGCGGCGCCCCCGCTGCCCAGGCCGATCACCCCGTCGGCGGCGATATGCCGCCACAGCGGCGCCAGCGGAGCCGGGGGTGGTGGGCCGGGCGGGGCGGCCCAGGCCGGGGCGGCAGGGATGCCCTCGGGGGCGGTGACCAGGCGGCGGGGCGAGCGGGCCTGCCGCCACGCGGCGGCCAGCAGCCGGTCCAGCGGCAGGCCGTCCCGCTTGCCGATGACCAGCGCGGTGGCGGCCAGCGCGGCCGGGGTCGCCAGGACCGCGAACGCGGGCAGCGGCAGGACGTGCCGGGTGGCCTCGAACCCAGCCCACAGGATCACGGCTGCGGTCGCGGCGATGGCCACCTGCCGCGCGGTCAGCCCGGCCAGGATCTTGTCCGGGCGGTCGATATCAGCCGGGATCGGCACGGGGTCGCTGACGTCATAGCTCACGGGCTGTTTCCTTTCTTTCCTTTCGAGGAGGCGGCGGCGGCCTTACCCCGCGCGGGCGCGCCGCGTAGCACCGGGGCGATCCGCGACAGCACGGCGGCGGTGAACGCGAACCGGGCGGCGCGGCGGATCGGGGAGTGGCCGAAGGGCGACAGCACCGGCCGGGTGATCCAGAACGGGATGCGCATCAGCACGTACAGCAGGCACAGCGTGATCAGGACCTGCTCCAGGTAGCTGGCGGGGTGCCAGGGCAGCCAGCCGGGGGAGAAGAACACCTGCACGGCGGCGGTCAGCACCAGGCTCTGCGCGACCTGGATGGACAGGGCGGCGGTCAGCGCCCGCCACCACCAGCGGGCCGCGCAGGCGGTCTGCGGCAGCGCGTACAGGGCCAGGCACAGCGGCGCGGCGGCGGCCAGCAGCACCATGGCCATCAGCCGCATCACGTAGACCACGGCCAGGACCAGGGCGAGGATGACCCCGGCCAGGGCGAGCAGGATCAGGAACACGCCCTGGCCGGCGGCCGAGTTGGCCAGGGTGGTCAGCAGTGACTGGGCGGCGCTGGCGGGGCTGGCCCCGTGCCCGGCCAGGGCGGCGGACAGGCCGTTGGCGATGGTGATGGCCTGGGAGATCACCACCATCGACAGATTCGCGCCCAGGAACCCCAGCACGATCCGCGGCGCGATCTCCTTGACCGTCCAGGAGGTCTGCACGGTCTCGTGGCTCATCACCACGATCCCGCCGAGCAGGACCAGCAGCACGTAGCAGGCGTCGGCGACCGCCAGCGAGGTGGCCCACATGGTGTGCACAGCCGGGATCGCGCCGGGCTGCGGGGTCGACAGGGCGCTTTGCCCGATCAGCACCAGCAGCGGGTTGACCGCCGAGCGGACC
>DATBGO010000017.1:0-12428 GCA_036558005.1 Streptosporangiaceae bacterium
AGCCTCGAGGCGATCGCGTGGGCCTGGTCGCCGATGGCGGTGCGCAGCGCCTGGCTGGGGCTCAGCGCCGCGGCGGCCCGCAAGCTGGTAATCGCCTGGCTGTCATCGTGCTCGTCGGTGAGCAGTTGTGCCCGCAGGATGCTGATGGCGGCCCGCCGGTCGTCCGCGGTCCCGATCAGCCCGGCGCCAGCCGGCGCCTGGCGCGAGGCCAGGTCGAGTCCTCGCGCCGTGATCTTCAGCTCCCGTACCGGGCGGGATGGGCGGCGCCGGCCGCGCGAGCCGGTGAGGAACCGCCAGGAGCGGGTGAGCAAGTTCAGCTCAGCCAGTTCGCCCGGGTCGAACGTCCCGGCGAACTGGTCCGTCACGGTCACCGCCGCGGCCGCTGTCGGCGGGTCGGCGGCGGCGAGCAGCGGCAGGATCGTGAGGACCAGGTCGAGCCCGGCGCGGTTGCTGAGCCAGAAGGTGTGCCACAGGGCCGACAGCATCGTGCTGGCGAACCCGTCGTCCGCGAGCTGCGTGTCCAGGTCCGGGCAGCGGCGGCGGATCTGCTCCAGCCGGGCGGCCAGCAGGTCAAGCGCGCGCTGGCTGATCTCGCGGACCCGGGCGCGCCGGTAGGGGTCGAGCAGGTCGCTGCGCAGTGTCACCAGGACGTCCTCATGCAGGCGGCGCGACACCGGCAGCACGAAATCGTGCCGCCGGCCGAGATCATGGAAGTCGCCGAGCGGGTCCTGGGTGTCCCACATGGCGGCCAGCAGGTCCGGGTCACCGCGCAGATCGGCGTAGGCGAGGGCCAGGCCGAGGATCTTCTCCAGGTCGCCGCGGCGCGGATCGCCGGCGTCGTAGACCTGCTTCTCGGCGTGGATCAGGTACCGGCGGGCCAGCCTGGACACCACGCTGCTGGGGTGCCCGTCGTCGACCTCCCGGCAGGCCTCGGCCACCGGCTGGCCTTCCTCCAGCAGGGTCGCGGTAAAGCTGACGGCGAGCGGAAGCCCGCGGGTGAACCGGGCGATCATGTCGATCTGCTCATCAGTGCAGCCCGGCACGCCCGCCCGGCCGTTCAGGTAGGCGCGGATCATCTCGTCGTCGAACCGGCCCGGCGACATCATGATCAGGTGCTGGTCGCCGATGTCCCGGACGAACTGGGCGACCGGGCTGTCCGCGCCCGCCTCGGCTTCGGACTCGAACCTGGCGCCCACGACCCAGGCGACGTCCGGGCCGGTGTCTCGCATCACCCGGCGCAGCCAGCCCCAGGCCCGGTCTCCGATGACCTCTCCGGTATCCAGGAAGATCACCAACGGTGCGTGCCCGGCCGCGGTCCGCACGGCCGCCGCGACCCGGCGGGTCAGCTCGCGCGCCGGGTCGGTCGCCAGATCGTACTCCTGAACGGGTATCTCGCCTGGCCTCCTGCCGGTCACCGCCCTGGCCGCGGCCGCGGACAGGTGCCCGCCCGCCTGGCCGGCCGCGGTGACCTGGTCCGGGGTTAACCCGAGCGCCCCGGCCGGGTGGCCGGTGGCCATGAGCCCGGCCGACACGGCCGACCGCAGCAGCACCGCGACGTCTTCGGCGGTCAGTGCCGATGCCGCATGCTTGCCCTGCGAGATGACGTCCGCGAAACGCGCCGCGTACTGCGGCATCCTGGCGGCGCCGTGCCGGTAGCCGCCGAACGCGTGCACGGCCCGCGCTGCCGCCCGGTCATCCTCGCTCAGCGCGGCGATGACGGCTTTCTGCACCGCGTCCAGGACGGTGACAAGGCTCGGGCCGGCCAGCTCCGCGTACTTCGTCGGATCGTCACGCTGCTCATCCACCCAGTCCAGCCACGCGGCCCGGACTCTGGCCGGCACCGGCCGTTCCGGCACCCGCCCCAGCGCCATGTCCCGGAATTGCCGCAGTAGCCGGCTCTTGCCAGCCCCGCCGAGCCCGTGTACCAGCACCACACGTGACCGGTCCGCACCGGCCGTCCCGGGGCTGGATGGCCCCTGCCGCCGCCACATCCGCCGCCAGCTCCGGTCCGGGCGCCACTGGGCGAGGACCGCCGAGAACCGCGTCAGTTCATCCCGGCGGCCGACAAACACGTCATCTGTCACGGCAGAAGTCTGGCTCAGCGAGGGCGAGCCAGGAAACCCGCGCTGGGCCGGGCCCCGGCGGGCCCGAACGTAGGGTTTCCCCCGATGCGGCGGCCCGGCCGCGGATCTTAGCTTCTGAGCATGTCAGTGCCGGGTGCACGCGATGACCGGGCGCGTCCCGCGCGGATCTGCCCCCGCGCCGTCCTGGACCGGTCCCGGTGACCGGCCCCGGGCCGGACTGGCACGTCGCCGAGTGCCTGCAGCCCGGCATGTCCGTGGCCGTCGCGGAGGCGCTTGGCCGGCGCGTCAGCCAGGAGCTGGCGGGCCAGCCCGGCCGGCCCGTCTGCTTCCTCGGCTCGCTGCTGATGCCCGAGGACGAGGTGCTGCTGTGCCTGTTCTCCGGGACCGAAGCCGAGGTCCGGGCGGTGAGCGAGCGGGCGGGCCTGCCGTTCGAGCGGATCCTCGGCTGCGTCGGGATCGGCTGGCAGCCGGGCGCCGGCGGCGATAGCGGGTGAGTCCGGCGGCAGGCGGCGGCTCATCAAGAAGGCCAGCAATGACCAGCAACCAGAACGGAAGGAACCACGATGCGACTCCACGACAAGGCGAGCGGGCGACCGGGCCGGTTTCTGCTCGGGATGACCCTGGCGGGCGCGCTGGCGGTGACGCTGGCAGCGTGCTCGAGTTCGGGCACCAAGCACGCGGCCGTCACCAAGCCGTCCGCGCCGTCCGCGATCACCGCTCCCGCCGCGCCGAGCACGTCCGCGCCAGCCTCGGCCCCCGCGGCCGGCGATGACCTGTCCGGCACGTGGTCGGGCCAGTACAGCGGCGCCTATAACGGCACCTTCAACCTCAGCTGGCAGCAGTCGGGGTCCAAGCTCAGCGGCACCATCAAGATCTCCAACCCGGCCGACACGCTGAGCATCAACGGGGCCGTGAACAACGGGAAGATCAGCTTCGGCACGGTCGGCTCGATGGCCATCACCTACTCCGGCACCGTCTCGGGCAGTTCAATGTCGGGCACCTACCAGGTGGGCGGGTCGTCGGGCGGCCCCTGGAGCGCGTCCAAGTCCTGAGAGCCGGCCGGAACCAGGCAGCGGGCGGGTGCGTCTCACCCGCGAGGTGACGGCGATGAAAACCAGGCGGGACGGGCGCGCAGCGCGGCGCCGGTACGGGAGTCAGGCGGGACTAGCGTTCAGCATGGTCCTGCTCGCCGCCTGTGCCGGCCGGCCGCACGCCGGGCTGACCGCACCGCCGCCCCCGCCCGCCGGGCCGGACGCAGGGCGGCTGCTGATCACGCAGGTCAGGGTCGGCACCGCCGTCCCGGCCGAAGGCGCGGTGTCCTATCTCAGCATCGCCCGCGGCGCCGGGCCGGTGCTGCTTCAGCGTGAGCTTCCCGGCAGCGGGAAACTCACGCTGAAGCTCGATCCCGGCAGCTACCGGCTGGCCAGCTGGCAGCGCACCTGCGACGGGAACTGCGCCAGCCTGGACCCGCCCAGCAGCCGGTGCGCCCGGGCCGTCACGATCGCGCCGCGGGCGGCGGCACAGGCCACCATCAGGGTCAGCTTCGTGGCCGGCTGCGTGATCGTGCTGCGGGCCGCCGGCCCGGTGCCGTCGGGCCAGCCGCCCGGCCCCGGTCACACCTCCTGACGGCGCACCCGCCAGGCCGCGAGCCCGAGTACCGCCGCGGTGTACAGGCAGAACAGCCCCAGGCCGGCCCACGGCGACAGGGCCGCCGGGTCGGGCGCGGTGGCGGTGATGTCCAGTCCGGCCGGGCCGGGCAGGTACTTGCTGACCTGCTCCGGCCAGGAGCCCGGCAGCAGGGCGGCCAGGACCTGCAGCGCGAACAGCGCGCCGAACAGCGCCCCGGTCGCGCCGGCCGTGCTGCGCAGCAGCGCGCCGAGGCCCAGCCCGAACAGCGCCGCGACCGCCAGGAACAGCGCGCTGCCGAGGACGGCGCGCAGTGCGCCAGGATCGTCCAGGCTGGCGCCCAGGTGCGCGCCGGACAGGACCGACTGGCCGATCGCGAACGCGGCCAGCGCCGCCACCGCACAGGCGGCGAAGGTGGTCAGCGCGAGCGCCGCCGCCTTGCCCCACAGCACCGGCAGCCGGGCCGGCACCGCGGTGAAGGTGCTGCGGACCTGGCCGGTGGCGTACTCGCCGGTGATGAACAGCGCCCCGAGCACCCCGGTGACCAGCATCGCGATCTCGACCCCGGCCAGGCTGACCAGGGTGGGGTCGAACGCGGCGATGGCGGCGTGGCCGTGCGGCGGCCTGGCCGCCCGCAGCGAGCTATACAGCACGCCGATGCCGGTGATCACCACGGCGGCGGTCAGCAGCGACCAGGCGGCCGACGGCAGGGACCAGAGCTTGGTGACCTCCGCGCGGGTCACCCGGCGGCGGGTCACCCGCTGGGCCAGGCTGTAGCCGGGCAGGATGGTGGTCGCGGTGTCGGTCATCGGTGCTCCCTAAGGTCAGGCGGGGCAGCGCGGTACTGCACCGCGTCCCTGGTCAGGTTCACGAAGGCCTCTTCCAGCGAGGCCTGCTGGGCGGTGAGTTCCAGCACGGTCAGGCCGGCTGCCTGGGCCGCGACCGCGACCTGATCGGTGCTGAGCCCGGTGACGGTCAGCGCGCCGCCGCCGGCCGGCGTGATCGTGACGCCGGGCCCGCTCAGCGCGGCGGCGAGCGCGGCCGGGTCGGTGCCGCGGACCCGGACGGCGGCTGGCGCGGCCGCTGCGATGAACTCGGCGGCGGGCGTGTCGGCGATCAGCCTGCCGCGGCCGATGACGATGAGGTGCTGCGCGGTCAGCGCCATCTCGCTCATCAGGTGGGAGGAGATGAACACCGTAGCGCCCTGCTCGGCCAGGCCGCGCAGCAGCGACCGGACCCAGCGGATGCCCTCGGTGTCGAGGCCGTTCAGCGGCTCGTCCAGGATGACCGTGCGCGGGTCGCCGAGCAGGGCGGCCGCGATGCCGAGCCGCTGGCCCATGCCGAGCGAGTACCCCCCGGCCCGGCGGCGCGCGGCGGCCCGCAGCCCCACCGCGTCGATGATCTCCTCCACCCGGTCCCGGCGGATGCCGCTGGCCTGCGCGATGGCGAGCAGGTGCCGGTAGGCGGTTCGGGCCGGGTTCGCCGAGCGCGCCTCCAGCAGCGCGCCCGCCTCGCGCAGCGGCGCTGCGTACTCCCGGTAAGGCCGGCCGTTGATCCAGGCCGACCCGCTGTCCGGCCTGGCCAGGCCGAGCAGCAGCCTGATGGTGGTGGACTTGCCTGCGCCGTTGGGGCCGAGGAAGCCGGTGACCACCCCGGGCCGGACCGTGAACGTCAGGTCGTCGACGGCGGGCCTGCCGCCGTATCTCTTGGTCAATCCGCGTACTTCGATCATCGGGAGTGCCTTTCGTGGTGCGTGCCTGCCCCTGGTCCGGCCGGGCGCCGGGCGGGACGAGCACCACGCTGGCAGCGCCGGGCCGCGCTGTCGGTAAGGCGGCCAGCCGCGTGATGGTGGGGTTTTCCGCACCCCGGCGAGCTGGCGCACCCCATATCCGCGGCGGCGCGCGCTGTCTAATCTGGCGCTGTGAGCTCCCGGGCAGCGGCCGTCGCCGCGGGCATGGCAGGCGCGCTGTGGGCGCCGCGCAGCTGGCGTGCCACGCTGCACGCGCTCACCGGGCTGCTGATCGTGGCGGTCACGCTGCTGCTGGTGCTGCTGTGGGGCGCGGCCTGGTGGAGCCTGGTCACCGGGCCAGGCGGAGCCGCGCCGCTCACGGTGCTCTACGCCGCGGTCGCGGTGCTCGGGGTGGTCCCGCTGCTGTGGTGGCTGGGCACGCTGAGCGCGGTGCAGCGGGCCAGGTTCAGCGCGGTGCTCGGCGCGGCGATCGCGGCCCCGCCGGGGGCGGCCGGCCGTTGGCCGGGCCGGCTGCTGCGGGCCTGGCGGCTGCCGTCCAGCTGGCGCCAGCTGGGCTATCACCTGGCCGCGCTGGTCATCGGCCCGGCCGGCGGCGCCCTGGTGGCGCTGTGCTGGTGCGCCCCGCTGATCGCGGCGGTCTACCCGGGGCGGCTGGCCGCGGGACGGCCCGCCGCCATCGCGGCCGGGGTGGTGCTGCTGCTCGCCGCGCCGTGGGTGGCCAGGGCGGTTGCCCGCGCGGACGAGGCCGCCGCCCGGGCGCTGCTCGGCCCTGGCCGCGCGCAGGAACTGGCCCGCCGGGTCGAGTCGCTGGCCCGCAGCCGGGCCGAGCTGGTCGCCGCCGCCGACGCCGAGCGCCGCCGGATCGAGCGGGACCTGCACGACGGCGCGCAGCAGCGGCTGGTCGCGCTGACCATGAACCTGGGCATGACCGTGGCCGCGCTCGGCGACGACGTGCCTGAGCCGGTCGCTCTGGCGGTCCGGCAGTCGCACGAGCAGGCCCTGGCCGCCCTCGCCGAGCTGCGTGAGCTGGTGCGCGGGCTGCACCCGGCGGTGCTCACCGACCGCGGCCTCGACGCCGCGCTGTCCGGCCTGGTGGCGCGCGCCCCGCACCCGGTGCGGCTGCGGGTCGATGTGACCCCGCGGTGCCCGCCGGGGATCGAGGCGATCGCCTACTTCACCGTCTCCGAGGCGCTGGCTAACGTGGCCAAGCACGCCCGGGCGACCCGCGCCGAGGTCGCCGTCCGGCGGGCCGGCGACCGGCTGCGGGTCACCGTCACCGACGACGGGCGCGGCGGGGCGAGCCTGGACGGCGACGGCAGCGGGCTGCGCGGGCTGGCCCAGCGGGCCGGCGCCGTCGACGGCTGGCTGCGGGTGGACAGCCCGGCGGGCGGGCCGACAACGATCACCGTGGAGCTGCCGTGCGCGTCGTGATTGCCGAGGATTCGGTGCTGTTGCGGGAAGGCCTCACCCGGCTGCTCGCCGAGGCGGGCTTCGAGACGGCCGCCGCGGTGGCCGACGGCGTCCAGTTGCTGGCCGCGGTCGCCGGGCACGAGCCGGACCTGGTCGTGGTCGACGTGCGGATGCCGCCGACGCACACCGACGAGGGCATCCAGGCGGCGCTGGCGATCCGCCGCCTGCACCCGCGGGTCGCCGTGCTGGTGCTGTCTGCGTACGTGGAGGAAAGCTACGCCTCCGACCTGCTGTCGGCGGGCACCAGCGGGGTCGGCTACCTGCTCAAGGACCGGGTCGGCCAGGTGTCGGACTTCGTGGACGCGCTGCGCCGGGTCGCCGCCGGGGGCACCGTGCTGGACCCTGAGGTGGTCGCTCAGCTCATCGCCCGGCGGCAGGCCGACCCGCTGGACCGGCTGACGCCGCGCGAGGATGAGGTGCTGCGGCTGATGGCCGAGGGCCGCTCGAACGCCGCGATCACGGCCCGGCTGCGGGTCAGCCACAGCGCGGTGGAGAAGTACGTCACCAGCATCTTCGCCAAGCTCGACCTGCCGCAGGCCGACACCGACCACCGCCGGGTGCTGGCCGTGCTGACCTATCTCGGGCTCCGGCCGCCGGCGGGCTGAAGCGCGTCACCCCAGTCATTACCCCAGTCATTTGCCCCGTGATCCCCAGCTGTCTCCTCACCGCCGTCCCGGCGAAGTATGATTCGGCCAGCTAGTGAGGGTCGCACTCCATATCAGGGGGCAAATCGATGGCAATCCTCGGCCGCGAGTTCATCGCAGCGCCCGACAGCTCCAAGGGCCAGATCGTCTTCAAGTGGCCTGACCACAACATCCGCAAGTTCACCAGGTGCATCGTCGAGCCGGACGCGGTTGCCGTCTTCATGAGCCAGGGCCAGCTGATGGGCACCCTGCTCGGCGGCCATCACCAGCTCGATGCCAAGGAACTGCCGTTCCTGGGCATGTTCGTGGACTGGGCCACGGGCAGCAACGCGTTCAAGGCCGAGCTCTACTTCGTCGGCATCAGGGACTTCCCGAGCTTCCGGTTCGGCGGCCGGCTCGACGAGGTGCAGGACCCGCAGACGGGCCTGATCGTCACCCTGCGCACCTTCGGCGAGTACGCGATGCGGGTGACCGACGCGCCCAAGCTGATCCTCAACCTGGTCGGGACCGTCGACGTGACCAACAACGACGCGATCACCGGCTGGGTCTCCCAGCAGCTGCTGAAGGTCACCCGCACCGCGGTCACCACGCAGCTCATGTCGGGCGCCTGGCACATCCTGGGCCTGTCGGTGCACAGCCCGGAGATCGAGGTGGCGGCGATGCAGGCCGCCAATGCCGAGCTGGCTGAGTACGGGATCTCCATCACCCGGCTCGGCAACCTCGACATCAACCTCGACGACGACGACAACGCCCGGATGAAGAAGCTGGCCGGCGACACCGCCTACAGCCGGCTGGCCGGCGGTTTCCTGCAGGCGGCGCAGGCCGAGGCGCTGCAGGGCGCGGGCCAGGGGATGGCCAAGGGCGGCGAGGGGGTCACCCCGATGTTCTTCGGCGCGGGCATGGGCATGGCCAATCAGATGATGCAGGCCCCCGGCCAGGCGCCGTACAACCCGCCGCCGCCAGGTCCGGGCTTCGCCGGCGGCGGCGCCGGCTTCACCCAGGCAGCGCCGCCTGCCCCCGCCCCCGCGCCCGGGCCGGCCGCGGCCCCGGCGGCCGCCGCCACGGCCGAGTGCGGCAACTGCCACAGCCAGGTTCAGGCCGGCGCCAAGTTCTGCGGGGAATGCGGAACGCCTACCCAGAAGCACTGCACGAACTGCAATGCGAGCCTGGCCCCCGCCGCGAAATTCTGCGGTGAGTGCGGCACCTCCGCGACCCCGCCAGCCTCATAACTGGACAAGACCCGGCCGGCGCCGTGCCCGCACGGCGCCGGCTATCCCCGCTGTGCCCGCCGCAAGGCCCCCGACGAGAAAGGCCTGTCCGAAAATGGATCGGATTGAGTGCCAGTGGTGCAAGGCTCAGAATGAGCCGGACCGAACCAGCTGCTTTACCTGCGGTGCCCCGCTGGACAAGAAAAACCTGGTGTCTGATTCCGGCTGGGCGGAGGCGCCCCGCCTGCGGGACATGACCGAATTCCGGTTCGCGAACTCCACCTGCCAGATCGAGGGCGAGATCGTCCCGGTCGCCGAGCTGGCGCTGTCCCAGGGCGACGCGGTGTTCTTCGAGCACCACGTGATGCTCTGGAAAGAGCCAGGCGTGCCGATGTCGGCGCTGAACACCGGCGGCGGGATGAAGCGGATGCTCGGCGGCATGCCGCACATCCTCAGTGTCGCGCACGGGCCCGGCCGGATCGCGTTCTCCCGCGACGCCACCGGCGAGGTCGTGGTGCTGCCGCTGCACCCGTCGATGGAACTGGACGTGCGCGAGCACGCGTTCCTGCTCGGGACGCACTCGCTGACCTACTCCTTCGTGCGGATCAAGGGCCTGGCGAACGTGCTGCACGGCGGCGGGGGCATGTACATGGACCGGTTCGTCACCCAGAACGAGCCGGGCCTGCTGCTGCTGCACGGCTACGGCAACGTGTTCCAGAAGACCCTGCAGCCGGGGGAGAAGATCCTGGTCGAGCCGGGCGGCTTCCTCTACAAGGACTCCACGGTGGTCATGAACACGGTCAAGCAGAACGTCAGGACCGGGCTCATGGGCGGCCACAGCATGTACCTGGCCGAGATGACCGGCCCCGGCCGGGTCGGCATCCAGTCCATGTACGTCCACCACGGCTCCGACTAGGGCGGCGGGCATGTCGACAACGACGAGCACCTACACCTGCCCGTACTGCCGGATCCCGAGCGAGGGCGGCGGCGGTACCTGCCCGAACTGCGGCGCGCCGGTAGACGTCCGGGCCCGGGTCTCGCGTTCGGGCTGGGCCGAGCAGCCCCCGATCAGGGACATGGCCCGGATCCGGTTCAACCGCTCCACCTGCCAGATCAGCGGCAGCTACGTGCCGGTGGCCGAGATGAAGCTGCACGATGAGGACTGGGTCTACTTCTCCCACCACGTCCTGCTGCACACCGACCCGCAGGTCCGGCTCGACACGATGAAGATGAAGGGCGGCTGGAACCGGGTCATGGCCGGGATGCCGCTGATCATGATGACCGCCCGCGGGCCCGGCTTCATCGCCTTCAGCGCCGACCACCCCGGCGAGACCCTCGCCGTGCCGCTGCAGCACAACCAGGCGGTGGACGTGGTCGAGCACCGGTTCCTGGTCGCGACCGGGAACGTCAACTACACCTGGGAGACCACCGGGGTCTGGTTCACCACCAAGAACGGCGACGAGCAGGAGACCCACTATCCGCTCGGCCGGATGATGGACCGGTTCTGGGCCCAGGGCGGTCCGGGGCTGCTGCTGCTGCACGGGCCTGGCAACACCTTCATCCGCGACCTGGCCCAGGGGGAGCGCATCCTCATCCAGCCCGGCGGGCTGATCTGGAAAGACCCGTCGGTGCAGATGTGGCTGCACTTCGAGTACCCGAGGGGCCGGTACTGGTTCAGCTCGGCGCGCTGGCAGGCCAAGTCGGTGTGGCTGACACTGCAGGGACCGGGCCGGGTGGCGATCCAGTCGGTGTTCGAGCGCCCGGAGATGGTGGGCCAGGTGGTCCGCTGCTCCACCGCGACCAGGCATCAGTGGTAGGCGGCCGGCCGCCGTGCCCGGCCGGCCGCGGGGTCACCCGGCGGCGGCCGGCCGGCGGCCGTGCTACCGCTTGCGCGACCGCCGGCGCGCGGGCTCGATGACGGCGTCCGGTCCTGGGAACATCAGGGCCGTGTGACCATCCTCGAAGCGCACCAGGTAGGGCGGCTCC
The DNA here is from genome assembly GCA_036558005.1 of Streptosporangiaceae bacterium. GTDB lineage: Bacteria > Actinomycetota > Actinomycetes > Streptosporangiales > Streptosporangiaceae > DATBGO01. The sequence continues at coordinate 10,769 of DATBGO010000017.1, forward strand.
CCGCCCGCTCCGCGCACCTCGACGATCTCGCCGGCCCGGTCCGCCCGGCCCACGATGTTGCCGTGCACGAGAAGCCGGTCCCCGACGGCTGCTTGCATAGCTCACCCCCTCGCCTGCGATACCACGCTACCCGCCTGGCGGTCGCCGTAACTGCTGCCGGGCCTATTGCCGCCGCCCGGCTGGCGCCGCCGCGGGCCGCCCGGGCCGCTAGTCCATCCGAAACTCATCCTGGCTGCCAGACAAATCCCGGAAAGTGCGTTCTTGCACTCGGGTGTCACGCGATAGTTAAATCTACGAATTCGGACCGTTGGGGGAGGCAGGCGGGTTTCACTCGCCGACGGCAATGGAGGGCCTTACTCATGAACAAGCGCGTGGTGACGGTCGCGGCGGCACTGGGCGTGCTCGCCGCGGCGGGTTGCGGCAGCAGCAGCGGAGGCAGCAGCGCCAGCGGTGCCAGCCCGGTTAAGTCGTGCGTGGCGTCGATCGGGTTCGAGGGCCCGATCACCGGCCCGGTGGCCGTGCTCGGGACCGAGCAGCTGCATTTCGCCCAGCTCGCACTCAAGATGGACAACAAGGCGAACAAGACGAAGATCACCCTGATCCAGGGCGACACCCAGCTGCAGCCCGCGCAGGCCACGACGGTCACCCAGCAGTTCACCTCGAACTCCAAGATCGTGGCGGTGGTCGGCCCGGCCGGCAGCCAGGAAGTGCAGGCGGTAGGTCCGCTGTTCGCCCGGGCCGGGCTGGCGTTCATCTCCGGCTCGGCGACGAACGTCTCGCTGACCGCGGGCAAGAACCCGACGTTCCTCCGGGTCGTCTCCAAGGACAGCGTGCAGGGCCCGCAGGACGCCAACTACATCGTGAACACCCTGCACCCGAAGTCGGTGATGATCGTCGACGACCAGGAGTCGTACTCGACCGGCCTGGTGGCGGCCATGACGCCGGTCTTCAAGCAGGCCGGGATCAAGGTGGACCACGAGTCGGTGCCGCAGAAGCAGAACGACTTCTCCTCGCTGGTCGCCAAGGTCACCCCCAGCACGTCGGTCGTGGTACTGCCCTGGCAGGTGGCGGCCAACGCCCAGCAGTTCGGCCGGAACCTGGCCCAGCAGCACAAGAACGCGGTGATCTTCGGCACGGACGGGCTGTTCTCGCCCAGCACGTTCACGATCAGCGGCTCGTATGTGTCCTCGTTCGGCCCGGACATCACCGCGATCCCGGCGGACGCGTCCATCGCCGCGGCTGCCAAGGCGCAGTTCGGGTCGTTCGGCACGTTCGGGCCGACGATCTTCGCGGCCACTCACGTGATCGACGAGGCGATCGCCTCGGTCTGCAAGGCCGGCCAGGCGCCCAGCGCCAGCAACGTGCTCGCCGCGATCAAGAAGACCGACGAGCCGACCTCGATCCTCGGCCAGCCGATCAAGTTCGACTCGCACGGCGACCTGGTCAACGGCAAGTTCTTCCTGTTCAAGATCGACGCAGGTGGTGCCTACCGGCTGATCCCCAGCAGCTGATCGACCTGATGCGGACTGCCGCGTCGGCGCGCGCCCGGCTCAGCGGGCGGGCGCCGGCGCGGCACGGCGGGCGGGATTGCTAGCGGATGGCGTTCTTCTTTCAGGAACTGGTGAACGGCGTCGCCACGGGCGCCCTGTACGCCCTGGTG
>DATBGO010000018.1:0-1747 GCA_036558005.1 Streptosporangiaceae bacterium
CTCGAGCACGGTCACCCGCACCGGCTCGTCGCGGAGGGCAAACGCCGCCGTGAGCCCGGAGATGCCGCCGCCCACGATCACCACGTGCGGTCGCGCGTTCGTAGGCTCCATGCCCTCCAGCCTGGCAGACGCCGCCGGCTGATGCGTACGGAGGACCGTACGGCGTGGATGCCGCGTTCATGTCGTAACAGCTGCGTGAACGAGGCATCCACATCGTATGGTCGGCGGGCCGGGCGGCGGGCCGGGGCCGCGGACGCGTTCGTGACCTGGGCGCGGCCTGGCCGCAGCGTGATCGTGACCACCGCCGCGGAACCGCGCCGTTCCCGGCGGCCGTCACAACGGCATGCGGAACAGAACGAGGGGAACCACCAGGCGCGGCGCCATCGCCGGCCTCATGATCGGCAGCATCCTGCTCGGCGGGGGCATGTTCCTCGCGGGATGCTCGGCGGCCAGCTCGAACAGCGCCGCCAGCGCGCCCGGAACGGCCGCGGGGGCGGCTGGGAAAGCGGCCGGGCAGGCGAACGGCGCCGCTCCGGCGGCGGCGCCCCCGGCCAGCGCCATCGCCAGCAGCGCCGCAGCTCAGGGCGGCACCGGTACCACGGCCAGGCTGACGCCCGCCGGCAGCATCATCTACACCGCGCAGCTGACCGTGCGGACGGGCGACGTCAGCTCGGCCGCCGCCCAGGCCGCCCAGATCGCCGAGAGCGCGGGCGGCTACGTCTCGAACGAGACCGCCACGGTCAACCCCGATCACCCGTCCGAGGCCACCGCCAGCGTGCAGCTGAAGATCCCGGTCGCGTTCTACCCCGCCACTCTCGGCCAGCTGAGCCACCGGCTCGGCACCCAGCTGGCCCTGCAGCAGCAGGCCCAGGACGTCACCCAGCAGGTTGCCGACGTGAACAGCCAGGTCACCTCGGCCCGGGCGGCTGTCGCCCAGCTCCGCACGCTGCTGTCGCACGCGGGGTCGGTCGGCGACCTGCTCAGCGTCCAGAACCAGATCAACCAGGAGGAATCGAGCCTGGAGTCGCTGCAGGCCCAGCAGCGCGCCCTCAGCCACCAGACCAGCTACGCGACGGTGACGCTCACGATTCTCGGCCCGAAGGCCAAGCCGGCGCTGCACCGCCCGAAGCCCCCGCCCACGCTGGCCAGCGGCCTCGGCGCCGGGTGGCGTGCACTGCGCATCACCGTGTCCTGGACGCTGGCGTTCCTCGGCGCGATCGTGCCGTTCGCGGTCGTCCTGGCGGTCATCGGCTACCTGGTCTACCGCGGCCGCCGGTGGCGGACCGGCCGCAGGCCGGCCGCCGGGCCCGCGTCGCCGGAAAGCTAGCAGCGCCCGGGCTCAGCCTGCCGCGCGAACCGACAGGGCGTGCACCAGGTCGGTGAGCCTGGCCAGCACGTCCGGATCGGTTTCCGGCAGCACGCCGTGGCCGAGGTTGAACACATGACCCTCGGCGGTGCGGCCGCGGACCAGCACGTCCCTGGTCCGCTCCTCGATCACCTCCCACGGCGCGAGCAGGATCGCGGGATCGAGGTTGCCCTGCAGTGCCTTGCCCGGCTCCACCCGGCGGACGGCCTCGTCGAGCGGGATGCGCCAGTCGATCCCGATCACGTCGGCTCCGGCCTCCCCCATCAGCCCGAGCAGTTCCCCGGTCCCGACCCCGAAGTGGATACGCGGCACCCCGGCGGCCCCGAGCGCGGCGAAGATCCGGCTGGTGTGCGGCAGGATCGCGTGCCGGTAGTCGTCCGG
>DATBGO010000019.1:0-2978 GCA_036558005.1 Streptosporangiaceae bacterium
CCGTCCGCGGCGGCCAGGGCGCGCCGCCGGAAGTCCTCCGCGTTGGCGAAGCACAGCGGCGCGTCGTACCGGTACACCACCAGGCCGGGGATGGCCTGCGCGTCCGGGTAGTCGTCCACGTCGTGCATCCCCGCCAGTCCGGGGACGATGCCCTGGATCGCGTCGTGCGGGCGGGCCACCCGGACCAGCAGGTCGGCCACTGACAGGGCGATCGCGACCAGCACGCCGTACAGGATGTCGAAGGCGAGCACGCCGAGGCCAGCCGCCACGGCGATGCCCAGTTCGGCCCGGCGGAAGGCGAGCAGCCGCCGGAAGGCCTGCACGTCGATCAGGTGGAGCGCGGCGAAGATGACGATCCCGCCGAGCGCCGCCGTCGGGAAGCGGGACAGGACCGGGCGCGCGAATAGCAGGACGATCAGGATGGAGGCCGCCGTGGCCAGCGAGTAGACCTGGGTCTTCCGGCCCGCGGTGATCGCGATGGCGGTCCTGGTCCCGCTGCTGCTGACCGGGAATCCCCGCACCAGCGACGCGCTGGCGTTGGCGACGCTGAGCGCCAGTAGTTCCCGGTTCGCCGCGATCTTCTCCTCGCGGCCGGCGAACGAGCGGGCGGTCACAACGTCGTCGCTGAAGGCCACGATCAGCACGGTGAACGCGGGCAGCAGCAGCTCGCGCAGCACTTCGGGATCCAGGGTGGGCAGCCCGATGCCCGGGAGCCGGGCCGGGACCGGGCCGACTACGCTGACTCCGCCCGGGTGCAGTGCCGCCACCGTGGCGGTGGCGAGCAGCGCCGCCAGCAGCGGCCCCGGCAGGCGGGGCCATCGCCACCGCAGCAGGAGGAGGAACGCCAAGACGGCCAGGGCGACCGCGAGGACGGCCGGCTTGACCTGGTTCATCCCGCGGGCGAACGAGCCGACCTGGGCAAAGAACACCTGACCGCGGACTGGGACGCCGGTCGCGCGCTGGAGCTGGTCGCCGATCATGATCAGGGCCACACCGGCGAGGTAGCCGACCAGCACGGGCCGCGACAGCAGGTCCGCGAAGAAGCCCAGCCGCAGCAGCCAGGCCAGCAGCGCCATCAGGCCGGTCAGCAGGGCCAGCGTGCTGGCGAGTTTGGCGTACCCGGCCGGGTCACCGCTGGCCAGCGGCCGGATGGCCACCAGGGTCATCAGCGCGGTGGTCGCCTCCGGGCCCATGGACAATGACTTCGACGAGCCGAACAGCGTGTAGGCGATCAGCGCCGGGAAGGCGGCCCACAGGCCGGTGACCGGCGGCAGCCCCGCGATCGTGGCGTAGGCCATCACCTGCGGCACCAGGTAGGCCGCGACGGTGACGCCGGCCAGCAGGTCACCGGGCAGCCAGGCCCGGCGGTAACCGCGCAGCATGTCCAGTCCCGGGATCATCTCCCGGTTGTACCGCAGCCTCGCCCCTCGGACCAGGGGCGGGACCTTGGCCACTACCCGTCGCGGGCGCTTGTTCCTAGCGTGCGGATCGTGCGTAACGTGCCCTGGTGGGGCCTGGTCTCATCGGCGGCCGCCCCGCGCTGCAGGTCGGCGGCTGGACCGGAGCTGCCCGCCTGCAGCCGCGGCCGGTCGACCCGGTGGCCGACACGGTCAGCGCGCTCGCGGCCGTGGGGGCGGCCGACCGGTGGGTGATGACGCTCACCCTCGCGCTGGTCGGGATCTGCTACATAGTCACCGGGATCGCGCTGCGCCCGGCCGGGCCGGCCGGGCGGCTGATCCTGGTGGCCGGGGCCGCGGCGGGCATGCTGGTCACGGTGAATCCGCAGCCGGCTTACGGCGGATCGCCGGCCCACGCGCTGTGGGCGTCGGTCGGCTTCGCCGCGCTGGCCGTCTGGCCGGCCGGCGCGTGGCGACGCGGCCCGGAGGTGCCGTGGGGGCTGCGGCCGGCCGTGTGCGCCTGCGTCGTCGCGGTGCTGGTCCTCCTGCTGGCGTGGTTCGGCCTGGAGGTGGTTACCGGCGCTGGGCACGAGGGCCTGGCCGAGCGGGTGCTCGGCCTGGCCCAGGCAGCATGGCCGCTGATGGTGGCGCTGTCCTGCCGTCACCCCGCCGGGGCGTCGGTCGGCCACGCCCCGTCCGCGGCCTGACCTTCTCGCGTGCCACGCCGCAACTAGTGGTGGCGCAGCCAGACGCCGAAGTCCCGTCCTGCGTTCGACGGCTCCTGCCTTGCATTCGACAGCACTGAGGCATCGGCCACGGCCGCCCCGGCGTGGGTGCCGTCGGTGGTGTCAACCCACCGGCTGGTGGCCCACGGGCCAAGGATGGTGCCGCGGTCGCCGCTGTAGGTGGTGACCTTGCTGCCGGTGAACTGCCAAATCTGCGCGTCGGCCGGTGGCGGGATCACCGTGCCGTTGTTGAACATGGCGAGCACCCCGGCGGAGTTCAGCGGCATCGAGCCCGCATAGGGCGCGGCCATCGTGACGGTCTGGCCGGTTCCACGGGTGGCATCGGTGGCGGTGAAGGAGTAGTGACCGTTCTGGTCGTAGAAGATGCCGACACTGACCTGGTCACCGGGGGCGGGGTTCACCGTGAAGGCACCGCGGACGTCGTTGGAGGCGTAGCCGATGCTGGCCGCGCCTCCGCCGGGCGCCACCGTGATGTCCGCATACGGCCGTGGGGTCGCTCCGCCGTTGTGCCCGAGGCTGACCAGCGCCGTGCCGCCGTTGCCGGCCGGTGTCCGTGCGGCCGGCACGGTCATGGTGGTGGCGATGAACCGGAACGGGCCGGTGCTGTCGGTGTAACCGGCGAAGCCCGAGGTGTAGGTCGTAGGCACGGCGCGCAGCCAGACGCCGAAGTCCGCACCGCCGTTCGACAGCCCAGACGGGCTGGCGATCACGGTGCCCGCCGCGGTGCCGGTGGTCGTGGCGATGTACTTCCAGGTGGCCCATGGACCAGTGAGCGTGCCCCGGTCCCCGGCGTAGGTGGTCACCCGGCTGCCGGTGAACTTCAGCAGCTGGGTGT
>DATBGO010000020.1:0-3650 GCA_036558005.1 Streptosporangiaceae bacterium
GGCCCGGCGGGTCGGGCTCAGCATCCCCACCACCAGCCAGCACCTGGCCAAGCTGCGGCTGGCCGGGATCGTGTCCGCCCGGCGCGAGGGGCGGCACACCTACTACACGGTCGAAGACCCGCACGTGCTGACCATGCTCGAGCAGATCTTCGGCCACATCGCGCCGGACGGCACGCTAGCGCCCGACCCCTAGCTGGGCCACCTGGCGCCTGTGGCTCACGATCCGGCGTTCAGCGCATACACCTTCTCGTTGTCGCTGCCGACGTAGACCGTGCGGCCGTCATGCCAGCAACGCAGTAGCCGATGATCTTCGGCCGGCTCCAGGGCGACCGTACGTGCGGCGCGACGTTCGCCGGCCAGGGATAATCGCCGGGCCGGGCCGTGGGCGCGCCGCACCGGGCGCAGAGTTCCGCTGGCCCGGTGAGCTCCATCCCGCACTCCTGGCACCTCACCGCTTGCTCCAGGAAGCTAGCATCAGACCCCCTCTTGCCGTGTCTCCTACGAGGCCATTTGACAGTAATGACGTGCGATCAGGCACAACGGTGTACGCGATTCGCCCCCATCGTCACGGGCCCGATCTCCTCCGAGTCACCCGGACGTCCACACCCACGCCGCGCGGCGAATCGCGGGCGGGCGGCTGGTCTGTATAGCAAGCCGCCGAACGGGCGGCGGAAACCCCGGCAACCGGGAGGACGTCATGCCCGAACCGCAGATTACAGGCGCTGCCGCGCTGGTCACCGGGGCCAGCCGCGGCTTCGGCCAGGACGCCTATGTGCTGACCGGCGCAGGCCTCCGCCCGCTGTGACGCGGTTTGCCGCGGGGCCGGCGGGCGCCCCCGAGGTGGCCCGCCGGCCCGAGTGACGGCGACGTCCGAGAGTCATCGAGTCCGCCGTCATGAGCACCCCGGCGATCACGAGCACTCCCCCGATTACGACGGCCGCCGTCACCTGCTCGCCGAGCAGGACCACTGCGCCCAGCACGCTGACCACCGGCTCCAGGTACAGCAGGCGGCTGATCCGGACGGTGCCACCGCGCACGACCGCCAGATTCCACAGCAGCATGCCGGCCACGGTGCCGCCGAGGGCGAGGAAGAGGAGTTCGGCCCACGCGGGCTGGGACAGCCGCGACGGCCAGAACGGGCCGACCAGGGCCAGGTACGGCACGGCCCCGGCCACGGTCGAGGTGGCCGTGGCCGGCACCGGACCGTACTTCTCGCTCAGCGGGCGCAGCACGATCGTGTACGCGCCGAACGCCATGGTGGCCAGCAGGACCAGCGCCGCGCCGCCCGCGGCCCGCATCCCGCTGGCCGAGGACCACGCGTCGGGGCCGGCGATCACCGCGATCCCGGCCAGGGCGACGCCGCTGCCGGCCAGGACCCGGGGGCCGGCCCGCTCGCTGAGGAAGACGTAGGAGATGACCAGGACCCAGACGGGTTCGGTGGCCAGCAGCAGGCCGGCCGAGGACGCCGGGAGCCACTGCAGGCCGACCGTCACGGGCAGGTTGTAACCGATCATGACGAGCAGGCCAGCCGCGACGAACCGCGGCAGGTCGCGCGCGCGGATGCGGCGCATGACCGGGACCGCCCACGGGAGCAGCACGCTGGCCGCGAGCAGTTGCCGCATCGTCAGCAGCGGCAGCGGGGCGAGCTGGGACACCAGCGCGCGGGTGGCGACCGGGGCCAGGCCCCACAGGCACACGGCGATCAGGCCGGCCCCGATGCCGCCCGGCCGCACCCCCGGCCCAGCTGTCTGCTCACCCACCAGGACAGCATGATGTAATGTCCTTGTGCAGTTCAACACTTACACCTCGGCCGGCGCGCACATCGCCGCCGCCCTGGTCAACGACCCGATGGCCGACGTGGCGGCGGTCGGGGCCCTGCTGGCCGGGTTCGACGTGGAGGAGCCGGGGCCGACCGAGGCGGAACTGGCGGACCTGCGGGAGTGGACCGCCCGGCTCCGGTCCGTGTTCGAGCCGCAGGCCGACGAGGCACGAGCCGAGCTGGTGAACGACCTCCTGGTCGAGTCGGACTGCCGGCCCCGGCTGATCTCGCACGACGGCCTGCCCTACCACCTGCACTACAAGCCGCTGGCCGGCGACCTCGCGGCCCGGGTCAAGGCGTTCACCGCGGCGGGACTCGCCTACCTCATGGCCGAGGGATGGAGCGACCGGCTCGGCCGCTGCCAGCGAGCCGGCTGCGCTACCGCGTTCGTCGACACCTCCCGCAACGGTACCCGGCGCTTCTGCAGCGTCCGCTGCGCCAACCAGGTCAACGTGACCAATCACCGGGTACGCCGCCGGGCCCGGTTAGAGGTTGCCGTTCTGCCGACTGTAGAAGGGGACGGCGTTGGCGACGCCGAGCGCGTTCCGTGGTGCCCGGATCAGCCACTGCTCGGCTCGCTTCCCGGGGTCGTACCAGAACAGCGAGACGCTGCCGGTGCAGTCGGTCGGGGCCTGGATCAGCAGCCGCGAGCCGCGGGCGGTCAGCACCCGGTTGTCGCCGTTGGTGTGCGGCACCGTGACCAGCTTGATCGAGCCGCCGCGGGCCTGCCGGAAGATGTGCAGCACGCCGCACGGCCCGGCGGCCTGCAGGTACAGCCCGCTGCGCAGCGGCCAGGCGTCCAGGTCGCCCAGGTCGCCGGTGGTGCGGGGGTTGCGCGGCGGCGTCAGCGCCTTCGGGTGCGCGCCGCTGACCGGGACCAGCCAGAGTTGCGGGACGGCGCTGCCCGGCGGCGAGCAGGACGCCAGGATCGTTCCGTTGTTCCACCAGCGAACCGGGCCGCAGGTGTTCGCGCTGGTGCGGGGGACGGGGAGCGTCCTGATCAGCGTGCCCGTCCGGTTGCCGGCCAGCTTGAGGCCGTGGCTGGCGCCGGTGACGAACTCGGTGCCGGACCGGGCCAGCTGGTACCGGGCGCCGCCCGGGCTGATCAGGAACAGCGTGACCGGGCCGGTCTTGCCGCCCTCGGGCGCCGCGGTGGTGTACTGGGCCAGCACCCACCCGGGGCCGACGTGGCTCCACGGAACGCCGGCCGGCTGGACGGCACGGGCCGGCTGGGCGGCCGCGGTGCCGGCCGTGAGCAGCGCGGCGGTCAGCACGCCGGCGCTCAGCACGGCGGCCGCGATCGCGGCCAGGGGGGTTCGGCGCAGTCTCATGCCTTCATGACGCGGTGACCGCCCGGGTGGTTGGGTCACCTTTTACGCGTGCGGGCCGACGGTCACCTGGCCCACGGTCAGCGTCGGGGTGGCCTCCATCACCGCGCCGACCAGGGTGGCTTCGTCGTCGAGTTCGCGGCGTTGCCGGGCGGTCAGCTCGCGCAGCGGTTCGACCGTGATGGCGAGCCTGCGGCCCGAGCGCCGCTGATGCCAGACCCCGCCGACCACGCCGTCGACCAGCAGGACCGGGTAGTTGCCGGCCTGGCCCGACGGGGTGAGCGCGCGGGCGGCGGCCGCGCCCGGGTAGAGGCGTTCCCGGGGCTGGCCCGCGACCACGTACGGGTCGAAGTAGGGCAGCAGGCGGACCCCGCGGTGCGGCCCGGGCGGCGTCCCGGTGTCCCCGGCGCGGGTCCAGGCTGGCTCGCCGTCCAGCTCGACGCGCTCCAGTGCATCCGCCAGGTCACCGAACAGCCCGGCGGCGTACCGCGGCGGGACGCCGA
>DATBGO010000021.1:0-30018 GCA_036558005.1 Streptosporangiaceae bacterium
GCCGGCCGGCGTTTGCCGCGCTCGCCGCGACCCGGCGGGCGACGCCCGAGGTGAACAGGGCGATGCCGGCCAGCCCGGCCAGGATGCCGAGCACGAACCCGACGATGTTGATGGTGTCGATCGCCGATTCCAGGCTGTTGACCTCGTTGCGGTGCGTGACCAGCGCGGCGGACGGGGCGCGGATCAGGCCGGCGATCTGGCTGCGCAGGGTGTCCATCATGGCCTTCGAGGCCAGCAGCGCGGTGTTCAGCCCGGAGCCGGACAGGCCTGACCCGATGGCCGTGCGCAGCCTGGTGAAGCTGGCGAACGCCTGGCCGGCCATGGCGTCCACGGTGCGGGCCTGGCGGGCGTCCCCATCCACCCTGGCCGCGGTCAGCAGCGCGGCCCGGTCCTGGCCGATCCGGCCTAACGCGAGGTTGTAGGGACCCAGGAAACCCTGATCCCTGGTGGCCGCGTAACCGCGCACCCCGGTCTCCGCGTTCAGCGCGTCGGTCAGCACCTCATTGGCGCCATTGATCACGTTAAAAGCGGCTAAGGACACCGATCGCTGCTGGCGCTCGTTGAACTGAAGTGCCAGGCTGGTACTAATGATGCCAATTAGCGCGATGAGCGGGATGGCGACGACGAACAGGCCCTTTGCCCGCACCGGCCGGTCCAGCCACCAGCGGTGAACGCCGCGCGGAGGGCGCGCAGCATCCGCTGGCGTGCGCGTATGTGGAGAGCCCACCCAAAACCTCTGCTGGTGACCCGGCTAAATTCCCGCCTGCTTTAAGGTACCGCATTCTGGCCCGGTGCACATGACCAGCTTCTGGCCGCGCTATTCAGGACAATTAACGTTATTAACCTATTTATGCCCGGCCGCCGTCACGCTCCAGGGAGGCGGCGCGGCGAGACCCGCGAGCCGGCCGGCTACCTGACCCGCTGGGCCCGGTGGTCGCGCCGCTTGCGCCCGCCTGGCCGCGCGGTCCGCCGGGAGGCGCGGCCGTGCTGCGGGCGCATGGCCCGGCGCTCATCTTCACTGGTCCCGCCCCAGACCCCGTGCTCCTGGCCGGTGCTCACGGCGAAACCGAGGCACTCACGGCGCACCGCGCACCGCCCGCAGACGGCCTTGGCCGCCGCGATCTGGGCGTGTCCGGGCCCGAGCGCGGACAGCGGGAAAAACAGCTCAGGATCCTCAGCCAGGCAGGCGCCCTGGGAGCGCCAGTCATCGCTGATCATGACCGTGGCTTCTGGCAGGTTCATCAGTGACCTCGGTATCTGCCGCCGTGCCCGGCCTGGCCGGGCCGGCCGGGCCGTGCTGTCTGTGCAACCGGAATTTCCTGACTGCCCGCGCGATAGCGGGCTACTCCCCCCGCGGCGCAGAAAGTTGCCCCGGCTTTACTCCCCCACGAGCGGAAGTTACCCCGCGCGACCACTGGTCACGCATGAGCGGAGCCGCCAGCAGCGACGGCCGGCCGCGGCCGGCGCCGTTTGGCCGGGGCCGTTGCGGGCAGTGGACGCCGACATCCGGTGCACAGCCGGGATGTCAGGAGGTCATCATGTCGACCGGGACCACGGTGGTCATCGTCGTCATCGCCATCATCGTGATCGGGGCGGTCGCGGCCGTTGTCATATCGGCCAGCCGCAGGCGCCGGCTTCAGCAGCGGTTCGGCCCCGAGTACGGCCGGCTCGTCGAGCGGCATGACAGCAAGCTGAAGGCCGAGGCCGAGCTGACCAGGCGCGAGCGCCGGGTAAGCAAGCTGGACATCAGGCCGCTGTCGGCGGCCTCGCGGGCCAGGTACGCGCGGGAATGGGCGACCATCCAGGAGCAGTTCGTGGACGCGCCGTCCGGCGCGGTCAGCCAGGCCCACCAGCTGGTCCTGGCCGTGCTGGCCGAGCGCGGCTACCGCACCGAGGACCAGCGGGAGCTGCTCGAAGACTTGTCGGTGCACCACGCCGGGTCCGTCGATCACTTCCGCGCCGCCGCGGACGCGGCCGGGCCCGCCAGCACCGGGACCTCCTCGACCGAGGAACTGCGCCAGGGGATGATCCACTACCGGGCGCTGTTCCAGGACCTGCTGGGCGAGCCCGCCGACACCGAGCCAGCGGCAGCGCGGCCGTCAGCGGCCGAGCACGCAGCCACCGAGCCGGCCCCGGCCGGGCCCGCGGCGGCCGGACGCACAGACGCTGAGCCTCCCACCGCTGAGCCCGCCGACACTGAGCCCGCCGGCGCCGAGCCTGCCGGCGCTGAGCCCGCCGGCGCTGAGCCCGCCGACGCCGAGCCCGCAGCGGCCGACCGGACAGCTGCCGAGCCGGCCGACGCCGAGCCGATCACAGCCGAGCCGGCCGACGCCGAGCCGACGGCGACCAAGCCCGCGGGGCGCTGGCTGGGGAGGTGACTGGCATGAACCAGGTGCAGACCGGCACGGTCAGGACGAAGGTGCCGGCCCGCCTGGACCGGCTGCCCTGGTCGCGCTGGCACTGGATGATCGTCATCGGGCTGGGAACGGTCTGGATCCTCGATGGCCTGGAAGTCACCATCGTCGGTAACATCTCCGCCCAGCTCGCCAAGCCGGGCAGCGGGATCCACATCACCGCGTCGCAGGTCTCCGGGTTCGGGGCCGCCATGTACGTGGCCGGCGCCTGCGTCGGCGCGCTGTTCTTCGGCTGGCTGACCGACCGGTTCGGCCGCAAGAAACTTTTCATGATCACCCTGGCGGTGTACCTGGCCGCCACGGCGCTGACCGCGCTGTCGTTCGCCCCGTGGTGGTTCTTCCTGTTCCGGTTCATCACCGGGTTCGGCATCGGCGGTGAATACGCCGCGATCAACTCGGCGATCGACGAGCTGATCCCGCGCCACCACCGGGGCACGATCGACATCGTGATCAACGGCACATACTGGGCGGGCGCCGCGGCCGGCGCGCTGATCACCGTGCCGGCCACCAGCATCCTGCCGGTCAACCTGGGCTGGCGGCTGTGCTTCGCCCTCGGCGTCGTGCTCGGCCTGGTGATCCTGCTGGTGCGCCGCAACGTCCCGGAAAGCCCGCGCTGGCTGTTCATCCACGGTCACGCGCAACAAGCCGAGGAGCTGGTCGGCGACATCGAAGCCCGGGTGGAACGCCAGACCGGGGAGAAACTCGGCGACCCGGGCCAGGCGATCACCATCCGGCAGCGCAAGACGATCGGCTTCATCACGATCGCCAAGACGATGTTCACGCTCTACCCGAGGCGGACGATCCTGGGCCTCTCGCTCTTCATCGGGCAGGCTTTCCTGTACAACGCGATCACCTTCGGGTTCGCCAACATCCTGGCCACGTTCTTCCACATCAAGGCCAACCCCGGTTACTACTTCGCGGTGATCGCGGTCGGCAACCTGCTCGGCCCACTGGTGCTGGGCCGGCTGTTCGACTCGATCGGCCGCAAGCCGATGATCGCGGGCACCTACCTCATCTCGGGCCTGCTGCTGCTGCTCACCGCGTACCTGTTCGACCAGGGCATGCTGACCGCGACGACGATGACGGCCTGCTGGTGCGGCGTGCTGTTCTTCGCCTCGGCGGGCGCCAGCTCGGCGTACCTGACCGTCAGCGAGGTGTTCCCGATGGAGACCAGGGCGCTGGCCATCGCGTTCTTCTACGCGATCGGCACGGCGGCCGGCGGCATCACCGGTCCGCTGCTGTTCGCCTCGCTGGTCAGCACCGGGAAGGTGTCCGACACCGCGCTCGCGTTCTCGATCGGCGCGACCCTCATGATCGTGGCCGGGCTAGTGGAGATCTTCCTCGGGGTGAAGGCCGAGCGGCGGAGCCTGGAGGACATCGCCAGGCCGCTCACCGCCCAGGACGAGCCGGCCGGCGCCGCCGCGCAGCGCTCCGGCCAGCAGCAGACGGCTACCTGAAGGGAGACGCGATCGAGTACCGGGTGGTGTCCGGGCTGCCCGGGCGGGCGCTGGTGGAGAGCGCGCGCCGGGAGCGGGCGCAGATGATCGTGCTCGCCAGCCGTCACGACGGGGTGGCCCGGCTGTTCGCGGTCAGCCAGTACGTGCTCAGGAACGCGCCGTGCCCGGTACTGGTGGTTCCCGAGGCCAGCAAGGCCAGCGCCGGCCGGTGAGCCAGGGCAGCGAGCCGGGCTGAGTCAGCGGGGCAGCCGGACGACCGTCAGGAAGAACTCGTCGATCTGCCGGACCGCCGCGATGAAGTCGTTCACGTCGACCGGCTTGGTCACGTACGCGTTGGCGTGCAGCTTGTAGCTGCGCAGGATATCTTCCTCCGATGCCGATGTCGTCAGGATCACCACCGGGACGTGGGTGAGGCCGGGGTCGGCCCGGATCCGCTCCAGTACCTGCCGCCCGTCGTATTTGGGCAGGTTCAGGTCCAGCAGGATCAGGTCCACCCGCGGCGCGCTGGCGTATTCACCGCGGCGGAACAGGAAGTCCAGTGCCTGCTCGCCGTCCCGCGCGATGTGCAGCCGGTTGCTGATCTTGTGCTCGTCGAACGCCTCCCGGGTCATCAGCTCGTCGCCAGGGTCGTCCTCGACGAGCAGCACCTCGATCGGCTGCAAAGTCACGGTCACGCGGGGCTCCCTTCGGTGTTCCTGCTGGCGCCAGCGGCGGGAGGCACGCTGCTGGCCTGGGCCGGGCCCGGCGGGCTGGCCCCGGGCAGGGTGAAGCAGATCCGGGTGCCGCCCTGGTAGCCGGTGTCCAGGCTGATGTCCCCGCCGTGATGCTCGATGATCCGCTTGCACAGGGCCAGCCCGATCCCGGTGCCCGGGTAGGCGTCCCTGCCGTGCAGCCGCTGGAAGATGACGAACACCTTGTCAGCGAACTCCGCCGCGATGCCGATGCCGTTGTCAGCCAGGCAGAACTGCCAGCCCCCGCCGGGCTGGTCCGCCACGCTGATCTCGATCCGGAGCGGCCTGCCGGGCGCCCGGAACTTGATCGCGTTGCTGAGCAGGTTCTGCCAGACCATCGCCAGCAGGGTCGGGTCGCCGGTCACCTCGGGCAGCCGCCCCGGCCGGTCGATCACCGCACCGCAGTCATCGATCGCCGCGGACAGCGCCCCGAGCGCGGTGTCCAGCGGCTGATCGAACGGCATCCGGACGCTGGCCTCGCCGGCCCGGCCGACCCTGGAGAAGGTGAGCAGGTCGTTGATCAGGATCTGCAGCCGCTTGGCGCCGTCGACCGCGAAGCCGATGTACTGCCGCCCGCGCTCGTCCAGCTGGTCGCCATAGCGCTTTTCCAGCAGCTGGCAGAACGAGGCGACCTTGCGCAGCGGCTCCTGCAGGTCGTGCGACGCGACGTAGGCGAACTGCTCCAGCTCGGCGTTGGACCTGCGCAGCTCGGCCGAGGCCGCGTCGAGCTCGGTGGCCTGGCGGATCGCCACCTTGGCGGAGGTACGCGCCCGGTCCGCGGCGGCGACCAGCTCGCGCCGCATGGCCTCCACGTCGGCGGCCACGGCCCAGATGTCGGCCGGCCCGGTCGGCTCGATCTGGTGGCTGAAGTCGCCGCCGGTGACCTGCCGGGACGCTCCGCCCAGGCGGCGCAGCGGGCGGCCGACCGCGCGCTGCAGCAGCAGCACGAGCATGACGCAGGCCAGCAGGAAGACCGCCAGGATGAGCGCGTAGCTCAGGTTCTGGACGCTCCTGAACGCGGCGATCCGGCTGCTGTCCCTGGTGGCGGCCGCGGACAGGTGCGCGTTCTGGGCATCAAAAAGGGCCCGCAGGTGGTCGAAGGACTTCCTGCTCTTGCTGATCAGCGCGAAGTCACGGCCGGTGAGCGGGCCGCGGGCGGCCAGCGCGATCATCGGGGCCGCGTAGGCGGCGCGCCAGCGCGCGGCGGCCTGCTCGATCTGGCCGAGGTCGGCGGCCAGCGGCTGCTGGCCGCCGGCCAGCGACCGCAGCCGCGCGGCGGCGTTCCGCTCGGTGGCCAGGCCGGTGCTGTATGGCTGCAGGAAGCTCTGGTCGCCGGTGATGCCGTAACCGCGCACCCCGGTTTCCTGATCGACCAGCGCGCCCTGCAACCGGTAGGCCTGCGCCTGGGCGGGCAGGATGCCGGCCGTCAGCTCGCTGGACACCGACCGGCCGCGGGCGACCAGCTGGGCGATGACGATCGCGGCGGCCGCGATCATGACGGCGATGATCACGAACACCACCCGGAACCAGCCCTGGACGGTCAGTGCCGGGAGCCATGGCCTGCGCCTGGCCAGCGGCCTGCTCGTCATCCGCCAGCCCAGTCCCGCCGCCGGCGTCGTCCGGCGGCCCACGTCGCCGGTCCCTGGCTGGCCCCGGGCCGGGCCGGCGCTCATCCGGCTGCCCTTCCCGGCCAGCCGGCCTTCACGCGGCTGTCCAGCGCAGGTGGACGACGGCGACGTCATCGGCGAGCCCGCCGTAGCGGCCCGCCGCTGCCTCGGTACTGGCGATGAGCGCGTCGACGAACTCGGCGGCCGGCAGGCCGGCCAGGCCACGCGCCAGGGTGACCAGCCCGTCCTCGCCGAGCCGCTGGCTGCCCGGCCCGGTCCGTCCCTCGAACAGCCCGTCGGTGAACAGCACCAGGCTCGCGCCGGGCGGCAACGCCAGCTCCTCCTGCTCCCAGCCGTGGCCGGGGACCAGGCCGAGCCCGGGTCCGCCCGCACCCTCGACCAGTTCGACGCCGGACGCCGACCGCAGCAGCAGGCCCGGATGCCCCGCCCGCAGGATCTGCACGCGCGCGCGGTCAGGCGCGAACTCCAGGTGGGTGAGCGTCGCGAAGATGTGCTCGCCTTCCCGCTCGGCCATCAGGATCTGTTCCAGCAGCCCGGTCAGGGCCGGCGCGCCGGTCCCGGCCAGCACCAGCGAGCGCCAGCCGACCCGCAGGCAGACGCCGATCGCCGCCTCGGCCGCGCCGTGCCCGGATACGTCGCCGATCACCGCGTGCACGGTCCCGTCCGCGGTCTCCACCACGTCGTAGAAGTCCCCGCCCAGCAGCGCCTGCGCCCGGCCGGGCCGGTACCTGGCGACGGTCTCGAACCCGCCGGTGCGGATCAGCGGGACCGGCAGCAAGCCGCGCTCCAGCCGCGCGTTCTCGGCCGCCCGCAGCGCGCTGACCTGCAACGCGGCCGACGCCTGCTCGACCTGCTTACGCTGGGCCGCATACCGGATGGCCCGGCCGAACATCTCCGCCGCCGCCTGCCCCTTGATCAGGTAGTCCTGGGCCCCGGCCGCGACCGCCGCCAGCCCCGCGTTCTCCTGCGCCAGCCCGGTCAGCACCACCACCGGGACCCCAGGCGCGGCGGCGATCACCTGACCGACCGCCTCGATCCCCCGGGCATCGGGCAGGTGCAGGTCCAGCAGGATGCAGCCAGGCGCGGGGATCTCCTCCAGCAGCTGCCTGGCCTCGCTCAGCGACCGGGCCCAGGACAGCGAGGCGCGCACGCCGCTGTCGGCGAGCAGCTCCTCCACCAGCACGACATCCCCGGCATCGTCCTCGATCAGCAGCAGTGTCTGCGGATCGCCCAGCCACCGCGAGCCGTCCGCGGGCGCTCCGGCAGAGTGCAGCGTGGGAACGCCGGTACCAGCCGCCACCATTGCCTCCCTAACCCCGCCCTGCTCCCGCAGCTGCGCGGCATTCGCATCATCCCGCCGCCAGCGCGTGCCGATGCCAAGTTTCCCTTCTCTGGCTCGCTAAACACCCTGAGCGCCCGGACCTGGACGCCCGGCTTGTGTCGCCACCCCGGCCGCGGGTACACGACCGCATAAGGCCAGGCTATGGTGCAGTGGGCCAGATCACCCGGACCTTCTGCCGTGCCCGGATCCCCCCGCGGCCGCGGCCAGGCCTGCCTGGATGAGGAGGCAAACGCGATGAGCATCGCCGGGCACTCCGCGGCCGCCGCGGGCCAGTCGCCCGCCGACCAGACCACCTTCCACGGCTCCGATCCCGACACCGTGCTGTCGTCGGCGGTGGCGACGTCCACCCCGACCAAGTGCCAGGCCAGGACCCGGCTCTACCGTGACGGGGTGCTGGAGCTGGAAGGGTTCCCTGTCGAGGACATCAGTGACCACCTCGAAGACCCGTCGGTGGTGCTGTGGCTGGACCTGCGCGACCCCGACCGCGCCGACCTCGACGTGCTGCGCTCGGAATTCGGCCTGCACCCGGTGGCCGTGGAGGACGCGGTCCAGCCGCACGAGCGGCCCAAGCTGGACCGCTACCAGTCCCACCTGTTCCTCGCCGCCTACGCGGTCTACCTCAGCACCAGCACCGGCCGGCTGACGACCAGCGAACTGGCCGCGTTCATCACCAGCCGGGCGCTGATCACCATCCGCAAGGACGACGGGCTCGACATCGGCGCCGTGGTCGGCTACTGGGACTCCAGCCCGGACCTGGCCAAGTACGGCGTCAGTTACCTGCTGCACGGCCTGCTGGACAACATCGTGGACGGCTATTTCACCGCGGTGCAGTCGCTGGACGACGCGATCGAGGAAGTCGAGGACCGGTTGTTCGACGACGGCCCGCCCGACCGGCAGGTCCAGCAGCGCAGCTTCGCGCTGCGCAAGAGCCTGGTCCTGCTGCGCCGGGTCGTGCTGCCCATGCGGGAAGTCGTCAACGGGCTGATGCGGCGCGACCTGCACGTGATCGCCGACCCGATGCTGCCTTACTTCCAGGACGTCTACGACCACGTGCTGCGGGCCACCGAGTGGACCGAGAGCCTGCGCGACATGGTCACCTCGATCCTGGAGACCAACCTCACCATCCAGAGCAACCGGATGAACGTGATCACCAAGAAGGTCACCAGCTGGGCGGCGATCATCGCGGTGCCCACGTTCGTCACCGGGTTCTACGGGATGAACGTCCCGTATCCCGGGTTCAGCCGGAGCTGGGGCGTGCTGGTCTCGGTGGTGCTCATGCTGGTCGCCGCCACCGTGCTGTACCGGGTGTTCAGGCGCAAAGACTGGCTGTAAGGCCGGCGGCTACGGGCCGCCCGGCGGCGCGTCCCTGCGCTGCAGCACGACGACGCTGCGCCCGGCCACCGGTATCGGCGCCGGGCTCGCGAACACCTCGCCGTCGCGCTGGGTGTCGGCGGTCTCGATGACCGGCTCCCACCACTGGCCCCACTGCCCGGGCAGCCGCCAGCCGATCGGGTCCGGGCCCGCGTTGAACAGCAGCAGGAACGAGTCGTCGCGCACCCGCTGCCCGCGCGGGTCGCGGTCGGTGATCGCCTCCCCGTTGAGGAACACCCCGACCGACCGGACCCGGCCGGTGTCCCAGTCCTCATCGCCCATCTCGGTGCCGTCCGGCTTGCACCAGCCGAGGTCGACCGAGCCCCGGATCGGCACGCCCTGGAACCAGCGCCGCCGCCGCAGCACCGGGTGCTCGCGCCGGAACGCGATCAGCCGCCGGGTGAAGTCGGTGAGATCGCTGTCCGTGTTCTCCCAGTCGAACCAGGAGATCTCGTTGTCCTGGCAGTAGGCGTTGTTGTTGCCGCGCTGGGTGCGGCCGGCCTCGTCCCCGCCGAGCAGCATCGTCACGCCCTGCGACAGCAGGAGCGTGACCAGGAAGTTGCGCTGCTGCTGCCGGCGCAGCGCGAGGACGCCCTTGTCGTCGGTGTCGCCCTCGGCGCCGCAGTTCCACGACCGGTTGAAGTTCTCCCCGTCCGCGCCGCCTTCGCCGTTGGCCTGGTTGTGCTTCTCGTTGTAGGACACCAGGTCGTGCATCGTGAACCCGTCGTGCGCGGTGACGAAGTTGACGCTGGCGCCGGGGTGGCGGGTGTCAGCCTCGTACAGGTCGGAGCTGCCGGTGAGCCGGGAGGCGAACTCGCCCAGCGCGGCTGCCTCGCCGCGCCAGAAGTCCCTGACGGTGTCCCGGTACCGCCCGTTCCATTCCGACCACAGCCCGGGGAAGTTGCCGACCTGGTAGCCGCCCTCACCCACGTCCCACGGCTCGGCGATGAGCTTGACCTGGGAGACGACCGGGTCCTGCTGGATCAGGTCGAAGAACGCCGACAGCCGGTCGACGTCGTGGAACTGGCGGGCCAGGCTGGCGGCGAGGTCGAACCGGAACCCGTCGACGTGCATCTCGGTGACCCAGTACCGCAGCGAGTCCATGATCAGCTGCAGCGTGTGCGGGTGCCCGACGTTGAGGCTGTTGCCGGTGCCGGTGGTGTCGTAGTAGAACTTCGGCGCCTCTGGCACCAGCCGGTAGTAGGCAGCGTTGTCGATGCCCTTCATCGACAGCACCGGGCCCAGGTGATTGCCCTCGGCGGTGTGGTTGTAGACGACGTCGAGTATCACCTCGATGTCGGCCTCGTGCAGCGCCCTGACCATCGCCTTGAACTCCGCCACCTGCTCGCCCCGCTGGGCTGAGCTGGCGTACTCGTTGTGCGGGGCCAGGAAGCCGATCGAGTTGTATCCCCAGTAGTTGCGCAGTCCGCGTTCTTGCAGGTGCGCGTCGTGCACGAACTGGTGCACCGGCAGCAGTTCGACGGCGGTGACGCCGAGCCGGGTCAGGTGATCGATCGCGACCGGGTGCGCGAGCCCGGCGTAGGTGCCGCGCTGGGCCGGCGGGATCTCAGGATGGCGGGCGGTGAACCCCTTGACGTGCACCTCGTAGATGACCGACTCGTTCAGCGGCACGTCCGGGAGCCGGTCGTTGCCCCAGTCGAAGAACGGGTTGTGCACCACCGACTTGGGCACGTCGGCGGCGCTGTCGTCGTCGTTGCGGGCGTCCTCGTCGCCGAAGTTGTAGGGGAAGCAGGCCTGGCTCCACCGCACCTGGCCCTCGACCGCCTTGGCGTAGGGGTCGAGCAGCAGCTTGGCCGGGTTGCACCGCAGCCCGGCGGCTGGCCGCCAGGGCCCGTGCACCCGGTAGCCGTAACGCTGGCCGGGGGTGACCGAGGGCAGGTAGGCGTGCCAGCAGAAGCCGTCGACTTCCTCGGCGGGCACCCGCCGCTCGCCGCCGTCGTCGTCGAACAGGCACAGCTCGACCGCTTCGGCGACCTCGGAGAACAGCGAGAAGTTGGTGCCGCCGCCGTCGTAGGCGGCGCCCAGCGGGTAGGGCCGGCCGGGCCACGTCTCGACCGCGTCGGTCATCTGCGCTGAGTCCTCTCCTCGCCTGCCCCGGCCCGGCCCGCGGGCGGCCCGGGTGGCGGCCCGGTCAGGATGGCGACCGCGTCCGGCGGCAGTTCCAGGCCTTCGCCAGCCAGCGCGATCCGCGGGTCGGACGCGGCGAGCAGGGCCGCCGCCGGACTGACCGGGAAGGTCCACGTCTTCACGCCGAGGTTACTGGCAACGGTGACCGGCCCCCGCCGGACCACCAGCCACCCGCCCGCTTCATCCCACTCTGTCGTGGTCTGATCGAGCCGCGGGTCGGCCAGCGCCGGGACCCGCCTGCGCAGCGCGATCAGGGTCCGGTACCAGGCCAGCAGGCCGGCCTGCGGCTGGCAGGCCAGCTCGGCCCAGTTCAGCCGGGACCGCTCGAAGGTCGCCGGGTCCTGCGGGTCGGGCACGGCCGCCGGGTCCCAGCGCGACCCGGCGAACTCGCGCCGCCGTCCCTCGCTCACCCGCCGCCCAAGCTCGGGGTCGGCGTGGCTGGTGAAGTACTGGAACGGGGTGCTGGCGCCCCACTCCTCGCCCTGGAACAGCATCGGCACGAACGGCCCGGTGAGCAGCAGCGCGGCGGCGACCCGCAGCCGCCCCGGGCTCATCAGCGCGGCGCTGCGCTCCCCGGCCGCCCGGTTGCCCGCCTGGTCGTGGTTCTGGGTGCAGACCACGAACTGGCTCCCGGTCAGCCCGTCCGGCCGGCGGCCGTGCACCCGCTGCCGGTGCGGGGAGTAGGTCCCGTCGTAGACCCAGGCCTGGCGCAGCGCCTTGGCCAGCAGCGGCAGCGGCCCGAAGTCGCGGTAGTAGCCGGCCCGCTCCCCGGTCAGCGTCGCGTGCAGCGCGTGGTGCCACTCGTCGGCCCAGGCCGCGGCCAGCCCGTAACCGCCGGCCTGCGCCGGGCGGACCAGCCTGGGGTCGTTCAGGTCGCTCTCCGCGATCAGGAACAGCGGCCGGCCCTGCTGCGCGGCCAGCACGGCCACCTCGGCGGCGAGCTGCTCGAGGATGTGGGTGGCGCAGCTGTCGGCGATCGCGTGCACGGCGTCGAGCCGCAGCCCGTCGCAGTGGTAGTCGCGCAGCCAGCACAGCGCGTTGTCGATGACGAACCGGCGGACCTCGTCGCTGCCAGGCCCGTCGAAGTTGACCGCGGGCCCCCAGTTGGTCTGGTGCCGGGCGGAGAAGTACGGGCCGAACTCGGGCAGGTGGTTCCCTGCCGGGCCGAGGTGGTTGTAGACGACGTCGAGCACCACCCCGATGCCGCGCGCGTGCGCCGCGTCCACCAGCCGTTTCAGCCCGTCCGGCCCGCCGTAGCCGTGATGCGGGGCGAACAGGTCCACCCCGTCATACCCCCAGCCGCGCGGCCCGGAGAACTCGGCCACCGGCAGCAGCTCGATCGCGTCCACGCCCAGCGCGGCCAGGTGGTCCAGGTGCCCGGTCACCCCGTCGAACGTGCCCTCGGCGCAGAACGTGCCGACGTGGCACTCGTACAGCACCGCGCCGGGCAGCGCCACCCCGCGCCAGCCCTGGTCGGTCCAGCCGAACGCGGCGTGGTCCACCAGCCGGGACGGCCCGTCGATGCCGCCGGGCTGGTACGCCGAGCGCGGGTCCGGCCGCGGCGGGCCGCCATCGAGCCGGAACGCGTAATCGGTGCCCGGTCCCGCACCCGGCGCTGAGCACTCCCACCAGCCGCCGCCCGCTGGCCGCATCGGCAGCTCCTGCCCGCCGGTGACCAGGCCGACCCGCCGCGGCCGCGGCGCCCACACCCGGAACAACGCCATTACGGCTCCCGGCGCAGCACCGCGACCGGGAACCGGGCCAGCAGCCCGGCCACGCTCACCGCGGTGCCCGCTCCCCGGCCGGCCGTGCCAGCCCCGGACCAGCCCTGCTGCTCCGGACGGCGGTCTGCCGGGCCAGTCCTACATATGTCGGATTGGGCGGGACCGCTGGTCACCGGCTCGCCGGTGAGCACGCTGGCCCACCGGCCAGGCGGCAGCGTGACCGCGGTGTCGCCCCAGTCGCCGAGCCCGGCCAGCAGCCGGGGCACCACCACCGCCAGCCCGCCGCCGCGGCTGAACGCGACCACGTGCCCGGCCCCGGCGCCGGAGACGGCCAGCGGCTGGTACCCCGAGCCCGGCCCGCAGGCTTCCGGGTACGCCCGCCGGTGCGCCAGCACCCGGTGGATCAGCCAGATCTTCGGCCCGCCGGCGTCCGCCGCGGCCAGCGCTGCTTCCGGCCCGGCGCCGGCCAGCCGGCCCAGCAGGGCCCGCCGCGCCGGGTAGTCGACCGGCCTGCGGTTGTCGGGGTCCACCAGCGACAGGTCCCACACCTCGGTGCCCTGGTACAGGTCGGGCACGCCCGGGCAGGTCAGCAGCAGCGCGGTCTGGGCCAGCGAGGTGACCCGGCCGCGCTCGACCAGCTGATGCTCGGCCAGGAACGTCTCCAGCTCCGCGACGAACACCCGGTCGGCCAGGACCGCGCGGACGAACGACTCCAGCGCGGCGTCGTAGCCGGCCGCGGGACTGGTCCAGGAGGTGTGTACCTTGGCTTCCCTGGCGGCCTTCGCCAGGTACCGCGCGGCCCGGCCGGCGCTCACCGGCCACGCCCCGGCCAGCGTCTGGTACAGCAGGTACTCCATCACCCGGTCCGGCCAGCCGTCCTGCTTGTACCGCTGGTTGTGGCTGGCCCACCGGTCCACGGCCAGTTCCCACGCCCCGGGCAGCTGGGACAGCAGGCTCAGCCGGGCTCGCACGTCGCCGCTGCGCTTGGTGTCGTGGGTGGACAGCGTGAGCATCGTCTCCGGCCAGCCCGCCGCGGCCGCCGCCATCGCCTGGTGGAAGCTGTCCACCCCGCGGCCGAACTGGCCGGGGTCGCCGCCGACCTCGTTCAGGCTGGCCAGCGGCAGGTACCGGTAGAACGCGGTGTCTTCCGCGCCCTTGGCCATGACCGGCGCGCTCACCTGGCCGAACGTCGTCATGAAGGCGGACTCGGCCGGCCCGGCCGGCGTTCCGGTCAGCAGGTCGCCGATGAAGCCGGTCAGCTCGGGGTCCAGGTCGGGGCGGCGCCGCCCGGCCGCGCTGACCGCGGCCCCGACCTGGGCCAGGTCCGCGCTGGTGGCGGGCTGGCCGGGGCGCGGGTAGGTGCGGTAGACGCGCAGCGAGGCGATCAGCTCGCGCAGCGCGTCCCGCAGGTCGGACCTGGTGTAGTCGCGCAGCCGCCGGTGCCGCTCGCAGACGCCGGCCAGCAGCGCGGTGAGCCGTTCCACCTCGGCGGCCAGGTCGCCGGCCATGATCTGCAGCTTGGCGGCGTGCACGACGTCGGCGTAGCTGGCCTGCTCGCCGGTGAACCGGGCGTAGCAGCCCAGCAGGCCGGCCTCGCCGCCGGGATCGGTGAACAGCTGGCTGACCTGGTTCAGGAAGTCGTAGCCGGTCGTCCCCGCCACCGGCCAGGACGGGGGCAGCTGCTCGCCCGGTTCCAGGATCTTCTCCGCGACCAGGTACACCCCGCCCGCCGCCTCGTGCAGCCGCCGCAGGTAGCCCTCGGGGTCAGCCAGCCCGTCGACGTGGTCGATCCGCAGGCCGTCCAGCTCCCCGGCGGCCGCGAGCGCCAGGATCAGCCGGTGCGTGTCGGCGAACACCGCCTTGTCCTCGACCCGCAGCGCGGCCAGCGACTGGATGTCGAAGAACCGGCGGTAGGACAGCTCCTCGGCGGCGGCCCGCCAGAACGCCAGCCGGTAGTTCTGCCGGCTCAGCAGCTCATCGAGCGCGTCCGGGTCGTGGTTGACCGCGGCGATCTCCGCGTCGATCGCGGCCGCGACGGCGGGCTGCGCCTGCGCCAGCCGGGCCAGCCGTGCTTTTACCCGTTCCGCGCCAGCGTGCCTTTCCGCGCCGGCGGCGGGGTCGGCCAGGATGGCATGCGGCAGCTGGCCGAGGTCGGCGGCGAGCCGGGTCAGCTCGTCCGACCCGGCCCGCGCCGCCGCGCGGGCGAGCAGGTCATCGAGCGACCGGGGGGACAGCGGCGCCTCGTGCTCGTGGTAGCGCACCGACAGCGAGCCGCCGCGGCGCTCGACCGCCAGCTCGCCGGCCTCGAGCACCCGGCCGTAGTGGTCGCCGAGCACCGGCATCAGCACGGCGCCGATGAGCTTGCGCTGCGGCGGGTCCCAGTCGATGTCGAAGTAGCCGGCGTACCGGCTGGACCGCCCGTTCTCCAGCACGTCCCACCACCAGGCGTTGGCCCGCCCGGCGAGGGCCATGTGGTTGGGCACGATGTCGAGCAGCTGGCGCAGGCCCGCGGCGGTCAGCGCGGCGGTCAGCCGCCGGTGCCCGGGCACCCCGCCCAGCTCACTGTTCAGCCGGCCGTGGTCGGTCACGTCATAGCCGTGCGTGCTGCCGGGCACCGCCTGCAGGTAGGGCGAGCAGTACAGGTGACTGACCCCGAGCGCGGCCAGGTAGCCGGTGATCGCGGCGGCGTCGTCGAAGGTGAACCCGGGGTGCAGCTGCACCCGGTAGGTCGCGGTGCGCGGGCCGCCCGGCGCGGGCGCGGGATCCGCGGCAGCCGGGCTGACGCTCACGAATGTGCAGGCTACCCCGAGCTAGCGCATCCATCCGCGGTACTTGCGGCGGGCGGCCTGCCGCCAGGCCGGCCAGCCTTCGGCGGCCAGGGCGCGAGCCCGCTCGTGCTCACGCTCGTTCAGCACGCCGAAGGTGAACGCGCTCTCGCCGGCCAGGCCGGCCTGCACCCCGATCTGCCTGGTGACGGCCGTGGCGACCACCGCGTCATGCTGTTCGCCGAGCACCGACTGCAGGGTCTTCATCCTGGCGGCGAAGCGCTTGGCGTCCTGGCCGGCCACCGCGCGCACCGCCTCGGCCGCGTACCTGGCGTCCTTGGCCGCCTTGCGGGCCTCGTGCAGGGCGGCGTCCCGGCCCGGCCCGGCCGGCTCGCGGTGCGCGGCGCGCATCCGGCGGCGGACCCGGCGCAGCATCCGGCCGGCCGCCGCGGGCAGCACCTCGGCGGCCGGCTGGCCGGCCTCGGCGGCCAGCGGCGGGTCGGCGAGCAGCCGGTCGAGCTGGTCGAGCAGCCGCAGGTAGCGACGGCTGTCCAGGGCTTTCAGCGCGGCGTCCCGGCCGGCCGCCTGCGCCGGGGCGAAGTGGATCCGCAGCCGGGCCCGCACCGGCCCGATGACCAGTTCCTCCGGCAGGCTGTCCGCGCTGGACGCCAGCCGCTCGGCCAGCACCTCGGCGTCCCTGGCCTCGCCGAGCACCCCGCCGAGCCAGCGCAGCTCGTCGTTCAGCCGCCGGGTGTCGTCGGTGCGCAGCACCGAGCGGAACGACTTCAGCGTGCTGCGCAGCCGGCGGGCGGTCACCCGCATCTGGTGCACCGCGTCCGGCTGGTCCCTGCGGACCTGCGGGTCAGCGGCGTGCAGCCGGTCCACCTGGGCGCGGGCGTAGCGCAGGACCACCGCCGCGGCGTCTGGCCGGGGGCCCAGCTGGCCTGGCTGGCCCGCGGCGGGCAGCCGGCCAGCCAGCGCCCGTTCCAGCTTCGCGGCACGCCCGGCCGGCCGCAGCCCGCCGCGGCGCAGCCGCGCGTCGGCGGCCGCGAGCAGGCGCTCACCGCCGCCGGTCAGCTCGACCTCGACCTCGTTCCACTCGGTCAGGGCGGTGGCCTCGCCCATCGACTCGGCGCGGACCTCATCGGCGGCCACCTCGGCCAGCGACCTGCCGGACTCGTCGAGCAGCTCGGTGACCTGGCGCCTGGTGGTGATCCGGGCGACCGGGCCGAGCGGCTGACCGCGGGCATGCACCCGGACCAGCGCGGCCAGCTCGCCCGGCACCCGGCGGCCGGCCCGGCCGAGCGGGAGCCTGATCTCGTCCCTGGAGTCGGGCCCGGCCGGCAGCTTGAGGTGCCAGCCTGCGTCGTCGCCGCCGGTGCGCCGCCGCAGCGTGATGCCCGCCTGCAGCAGCCGGAGGCCCGCGGTGTCGTAGTACTCGGCGTCCAGGACCTGTTCCCGCGGCGGCGCCTCGGACGCCACCCCCGGCAGCCCGGCCAGCGACGGCGGGCTCTGGCCCGCGCCGGTCTCGTACTTCTTCTCGGTTTCCCTGCTCGCGGTGGCCATGCAGATGCGTTACCCGCTCCGGCAGCGCTGATGCGGCCTGCCCGGTCAGTCCTCCAGCCGGGCGAGCCGGGCCGCGGCTGTCGGTCACCACCTCATCCCAGCTCAGCGGGACCGAGACCGGCGCGCCCGGCCTGGCCCTGACGGCGTAGGGGGTTATCACGGTCTGCCCGAAGGCGTTGCGCATGATGTCGGCGTATATCCGGTCACCGCTGACCTCGGCCTCTTCCCCCTGCTGGCTGGTCAGGGCCGGTTGACGTGGCGGCGGGCGAACGGGAACGCGAACCAGAGGCCGGCGAAGACGGCCACGACCAGGACCGGGATGATGACGGCCGGCGCCCCGCTGGTGACGAAGCTGGTCACCAGCAGGACCGCGGCGCACACCGCCAGGCCGACCGCGGCCAGCCCGAAGACCGCCATCACGTTCGCCGACCGGACCAGGTGCTCTTTCTGCCGCCGCCGGAACACCAGCCGGTGGTAGGCGACCGGCCCGACCAGCAGCGCGGTGGACACCGCGGCGAGCGTCAGGGTGGTCAGGTAGATGCCGCGCTGGGTGAGATCGAGCTTGGTGAACCGCATCGTGAACGGGAGCGACAACAGGAAGCCGAACAGCACCTGCACGCCGAGCCCGGCCACCCGCAGTTCCTGCAGCAGCTCGGCGAGATTGCGGTCGTCCCGCTCGTGCTCGGTTTCCGGCCGCGGGCTGCTGGAATTGCCCGGGTCCATCCCCCATCACCTCCGGCGGTCGCTTACTCGCTGGCGCTGCGGGCGCGCGGGGCCGCGTGCTGTGACTACCCCGCGAGCCTGCGGCTATCCCCCCGCTGCCCGCGGCGAGGGAGTTTGCACCAGTCCGCCCCGGGTAGCCGGAAGCTTCAGCACGGACGGAGCGGGAGGCTGGAGTGACGGACGTGTTCGCGGTGCTGCGGCTGGATCACCAGGAGCTGACCCGGCTCCTGCGCCAGCTGCACATCGGGCCGACCGCGCTGACCGGGGCGACCAGCAACCAGCTGGCTGACCGCGAGCGGCTGGCCGGCCAGCTGATCGCCGCCCAGTCCCGGCATGAGGCGCTGGAAGCGGAGTACTTCTGGCCAGCTGTCCGCGGCGAGGGCGCCGAGCCGGCCCGGCTGGCCGCGCAGGCTGCCGGGCAGGAGCAGGAGGCCATCATGGCGCTGGCCAGGCTGGCCGGGCTTGACGCCCGCGCGGCTGAGTTCGAGCCGCTGCTGACCGAGGTGATCAGCTCGGGCCTCGAGCACATCGAGTTCGAGGAACTGCAGGTGTGGCCGGTGCTGCGGCAGGTATTCAGCGCCGCGCGGGCCAGCGAGCTCGGCGCCGAGGTCGCCCTGGCCCTGGCCGCGGCCAGTGACTACGCGAGAACCCCATCGGAGGGCTGACTGATGAAGATCGCAACCTCGCTGACCCTGCTGGCCATCGGCGCGATCCTCACTTTCGCCATCACGTCCCATCCCAGCTTCCTCAATCTCCAGGTGGCCGGCCTGATCGTGATGGCGGTAGGGGTCGCTGGGCTCGTCATCCCGCGCCGCGGGCAGGGCTGGCTGCGCCGCCGGACGGTGCTGCGCAAGGGCAACGGCGGCCCGGTGACCGGGCAGGTGGACGAGACCAGGTACCCGCCCTACGTGATGATCAACCCGGACGCGGACCCGGAGCAGGCGGCCGGCCCCGAGCCGGGCGATCTGACCGCGGAAATCCCGGACGTCCCCGATCCCCGGCCGGCCCCGCAGGAGGTGCCGCCTGGCACCGCCGCCGCCCAGACCGAGGTGGTGGAGGAGTACCGGCAGGAATGAGCGCTGGTGACGGCGCGGGCCGCGGCGGCAGATTGTCAGTACCGCCCTGGAAACTGTGACCGGACGCTATGACGACGGGGAGAATCGCTTGGCAACCGCGACAACTGAGCGCGCCGCGACGAGGCCGCACCGCGACGAGGACGCCCAGGCGCGTTTCGCGCAGGCGCTGACGCATTCCCGGCAGCTGTACTCGGCGGCCGCGCGGATGACCCGCAACCCCGCGGACGCGGAGGACCTGGTCCAGGAGACCTACGCGCGCGCGTACGCCTCGTTCCACCAGTTCCAGGAGGGCACGAACCTGCGCGCCTGGCTGCACCGGATCCTGACCAACACCTTCATCACCAGCCACCGCAAGAAGCAGCGTGAGCCGGCCGTGACCACCGCGGGCATCGAAGACTGGCACCTGACCCGGCTTCAGGCCTATCTGCCCGGCGGGCTGCGCTCGGCCGAGGAGCTGGCGCTGGAGCGGATGCCCGACGCGGGCCTGAGCGCAGCCTTCAGGGAACTGCCCGGTGAGTTCGCGACCGCCGTCTACCTGGCCGACGTCGAGGGCTTCGGGTACCGGGAGATCGCCAGCCTGATGGGCTGCCCCATCGGCACCGTGATGTCGCGGCTGCACCGCGGCCGGACCCGGCTGCGGGAACTGCTCACCGGGCAAACGAGCGTTCCCGCCACTGCAGGAAAGTCCTGATGACCGTTTAAAACCGCATTCCGAAGGTAGTTAACCGGCGAAATTCTTGGTAGTGCCGGAGCGAAAGGAAACTCCAGATGCTTGCCATCATCGCTGCCATTATCTTTGCCATTGCCTTCTTCATCCGGGCCAGCGGGACGGCCACGAACGCCGTATTCGCGCCGACCACATTGCTCCTGGCTGGGCTCGCCCTGCTGGCCCTGCACCAGGCAGGCATCGGAGCGTCCTGGCGCTGGCGCCGCTGAGTTCCAGGACCGGACGCCAAAGACGACTCAAGCGGGCGGGCGAACTCCGCGCGCGTGTAATGGCCGGGCCTCCGAAATGGCGTAAGCCACCGGGGGCCCGGTCCGGTATTCTCAGCCACGATGAGCATTCCTGGCATGTTTCCGGTCATGGACATGAGCCTCGGCGACCTGCGGCTGCGGACGTTGCGGGTGCGGGACGCCGGTCTCCTCGCGGAGGCCACCGCGCGGGAGTGCGCCCCGGCCTTGTGGGGCCCGCGCCCGGCGGGCGCTTACTCGCGGGACCAGGCGCGGGCGGCGCTGCGGGCGTGGGACGGGTCAGCTGGGCAGGTCTCCTACGGCGTGCTGGCGGGTTCCCGGCTTGTCGCCGCTGCCGGGCTCATGTCCAGCGGCCCGGACGCCGCGGAGCTGGCGTACTGGGTCCGCCCCGAGCAGCGGCGCCGGGGCATCGGGCTGCGTAGTGTCCGCGCGGTCACCCGGTGGGCGCACCAGGAGGCCGGCCTGCGGCTGGTCTGGCTGGAGATCGAGCCAGCCAACGAGGCGTCGCTGCGGCTGGCGCAGCGGGCCGGGTACCGCTTCGACGAACGCCTGCCGCGGCACTGCCGTGCCTGGGTCAGTGACGACCCGGGGCAGGACGTGTGGCACGACTGCCTGATCTGGGTGCACGACCGTACCGGGAGCCTGCCCGGACGGATCAGCCCGGACGGATCAGCTCAGCGCAGGCCAGGGTCGTAACCTGAGCCGCCCGGCGGGATCGTCGCGTAGCCGCGGTCGCCGGGGCGGCGCCGCACCGAGCGGGCGGCGACGCCGTTGATCAGCGATGCGATGGCGATCCCGAGTACCAGGTCGACGGCGGCGGTCGCCACTTTCTCCGGCAATGGCGCGCTGGTGCTGAACGGGAACACCACCAGCACCAGCGTGACCAGGCCGACGATCCAGTTGAAGAACGTCAGCGGGCGCGGCGTGCTGAGCAGCAGCAGGTGCACGATCCCGGTCGCGACCAGCGCGGCCACCGCGGCCGCGATGACGAAGCCGGTGGTGTGCACGTCGCCGTAGGCGCCGTCCTTGCGCGGCGCGAGGATAGGGATGTTGAACAGCCACCGGCAGATCAGCACGCCGACCAGGGCGATCAGGGCCGCCACCACCGCGGTGGCGAGCCCGCCTGGCCACAGCTGGCCAGACTCGACCCTGGGCTGTGACGGTGGCTGCCGGTCACTGGGCCTCATCGGCGCCGTCATGGTGCACTCACCTGCCTGCGTCGGGGGCGGCTCCGCTGTGCAACTCACCACGACGGCGCCGTCCAAACCTCCATCGGCCGGGCGGAATGGATCACCCGATCGCGGGTAGCTGACGCTGCGTGACTGAGCGCTTCCCCCCGGCGCAGGCGACTCCGCCGCGCACCACGGCGGACGACGCCGCGGCGAAGGACACCGCGGGCATCACGGCGGACGACCCGGCCGGCCAGCCTGCCGCGGCGGACCGGATGCAGGACGCGATCAACGCCGCGGCGCAGATCTCGGCGACAGCCAGACCGCTGGGCGAGCCGGGCCGCCCGCTGAACAAGCGCTCGCCGTTTTTCGTCGGAATGGCCGCGGCGGCCGGCGTCGCGGTCACCTATGGCCTGGCCGAAGTGGTGATCAGGGCGCGCTCGGTGCTCATCCTGATCGGGCTGGCCCTGTTCATCGCGGCCGGGCTTGACCCGGCGGTCTCCTGGCTGACCCGGCGCGGCCTGCCCCGCCCGGCGGCGGTCGCGGTGATCCTGCTGGCGGCCGCGGCGGTGGCCGGCGGCTTCCTCGCGGCGGCCATCCCGCCGCTGACCAGTCAGGCGACCGCGCTGGCCGCGCAGCTGCCGCACTACATGCACGCACTGCAGGACCACAATTCCGAGCTGGGGAAGCTGAACGAGAGATTCCAGATCCAGCAGCACCTCACCAAGGTGCTGTCCTCACACGGCACCGACCTGATCGGCGGGGTGCTGGGCGCGGGCGAGCTGGTGCTGAGCACCGCCGCATCCCTCCTGACCGTCGCCGTGCTGAGCGTCTACTTCCTGGCCGGGCTGCCGCGGATCAAGCTGTTCGTCTACCGGCTGGCGCCCCAGTCGCGGCGGGCCAGGGTCATCCTGATCAGCGACGAGATCTTCACCAAGGTCGGCGGGTACGTCCTGGGTAACTTCCTGACCTCGGCGATCGCCGGCGCGGGGACCTTTATCTGGCTGCTGGCCTTCGGGGTGCCCTATCCGCTGCTGCTGGCGCTGCTCGTCGCGCTGCTCGACCTGGTACCAGTGATCGGGTCGACCATCGGGGGCGCCGTGGTTTCCCTGGTCGCCCTTACTGTTTCACTGCCGGTGGCAATCGCTACGCTGGGTTTCTATATCGCCTACCGGCTCGCCGAGGATTATCTCATCGTGCCCCGGATTATGGGTAAGACAGTGGAGGTGCCCGCCGTGGTGACACTCGTGGCGGTCCTTATCGGCGGGGCGCTGATGGGCATTGTCGGGGCCCTGGTGGCCATCCCGGCCGCCGCCGCATTCCGGCTGCTGCTCAACGAGCTGGCATTCCGCCGGCTGGACTCCAGCTGACCGCGGCCATGCCGGAAGGCGCGCAGGACAAGACCGGGCCGGCCGGCCGCCGCGGTTTCGTCACCCGGCACCCGGTGCGGCTGGGCATCCTGGTATTCCTGCTCATCCTGATCATCGAGTACCTGGTCGTTCCCGAGCTCATCGGCGCGAGCAAGGACCTGTACCTGCTGGGCCGGATCAATGCCCTCTGGCTCACCGCGGGCGTGCTCCTCGAAGGGCTCTCGCTGTTTTGTTACGCGCTGCTCACCAGGGTGCTGCTGCCGGCCGGCAGCCCGCGGCTGAGCCTTTCCAGGCTGCTGCGCATCGACCTGTCCGCCGCCGCGGTGGCCCACGTCATCCCGGCCGGCACGGTCGGCAGCGCCGGGGTCGGGTACACGCTGTTCACCGCCGAGGGGGTGCCGGGCACCGACGTCGGGGTGATGATGGCGACCAAGGGCATGGGCTCGACCGTCGTCCTCAACGTCCTGCTGTGGCTGGCGCTGGTGATCTCGATCCCGATGGAGGGCTTCCACCCGATCTACGCGACCGTGGCGGTCGTCGGCGCCGTCGCGCTGGCCGCTATCGCGGGACTGGCGTTCGGGCTCACTCACGGCGGCAAGCGGGCCGCGCGCATCCTGCGGACGCTCGCCCGGCCGGTGCCGCATGTCAGCGGCGAGCGGCTCGGCCAGATCGTGCTGGAAGCCAGCGCCTCGCTGCGCGCGCTCGCCACCAACCGCCGGGTGCTGATCCTGTCGCTGAGCTGGGCGGCGCTGAACTGGCTGCTGGACGCCGCGTCGCTGTGGTGCTTCGTCGCGGCGTTCGGCGGGCTGGCCGATCCGGTCGGCTTGTTCGCCGCCTACGGCATCGCCAACGTGCTCGGCGTCATCCCGGTGACCCCGGCGGGCCTCGGCGTGATCGACTCGGTGACGCCCGTGCTGCTGGTCAGCTTCGGGCTGACCAGGAGCGTGGCCACGCTCGGCGTGCTGGCCTGGCGGCTGGTGAACTTCTGGCTGCCGATCCCGACCGGCGCCGCCGCCTATGTGTCGCTGAAGGTGCCCAGGGGGGCCGGCCTGACCGCGATGCGGACGGCGCTGACCGACCTGGGCGCCCGGCGCGGCGCGCAGCCGGCCGCCGTGCCGCGGCCCAGGCCCGCCCAGCCAGCCCGGCCAGGCACGGCCGGCCCGCCCGCGGCGGAGCGCGATCCCGGCGCCGATGCCAGCGGCGCGGCGGTCAGCCGTTCAGATACAGCCTGACCGCGCTGCCCGCGGCGGATGAGTACACCTCGACCAGGTCGCACACCTGGTTGGCCAGCCAGAGTCCGCCCCCGGGGCCGGCCGGCCCCGGCGCCAGCCGGCCCGCCAGCGGCGCGGTGATGTGGCCCTGGTCGCTGACCTCGACGACAGCCGACCGGCCCTCCCGCCAGGCCCGCAGCTCGCCGCGGCCGCCGCCGTGCCGGATGCTGTTGGTGGCGACCTCGTTGGCCGCGAGCACCAGCGTGGCCGCCTGGTCCTGATCCAGGCCGGCCTGCCGGGCCTGGGCGGCGACGAACTCCCGCAGCCGGCCGAGCCCGCCGGGGGCGAACGCCATCCGCGCCGCCGCGGCCGGCGGCGGCTGCCGCGGCCGGTCGAACGGGTCGGTCAGGTCGGCCGGCCGGAACCTGGCCGAGGGCCCGCCCCGCTCGCCCTGGCGCAGGTAGGGGTGGGCCCGCTGCGCGCCGTCGATCACGTCGGCGGCCAGCGCCTCCAGGTCGTAGGGGCAGAGCAGGTACAGCGGCACGGCCGGGTCGAACGCGACGTTCAGCAGGACCTCGTGCAACTGGCATTCGGCGAGCTCGCGGCCGGTCCGGCCGGGGTAGGCCGGCTCGCCGATCCCCCACAGCCGCGGCGCGTCCTGGTGCTGGTCCGCGAACGCCCGCCACAACGCGATGATCCTGGCCGGATTGGCGCCCACCTCGCTCATGTCGGCGAAGCTCACCCGCTCGGCGGCGGCGCCGAGCTCGCGGCGCAGCAGGCTGATCTTGTCCGCGCTGACCACGACCAGGACCGGGCCGCCCGCGGCGAGAGCCCGGCGGATGAACGACGTGGTGGCGGCGGCGAACTCGGCGCTGCCCGAGTAGAGCAGCGCCTCGTGCCGGTAGCCGCTGCCGTTCCTTTCCCTGGTCGCACCTGCGGCGGACATCACGCCCCTTTGGTTGCTGACGTCATCGATCGTACTCCGGCGGCTACACCGGGTCGTAAGCTGCCGGTGCTGGCCAGCGCCCTGCGCGGGGGCCGGCGGGTGCGCGCCCCGGTTTAGCCCGGCGGTTTTCAGGTAGTGAGAGCGGACCAGCGGGGGCCGGCCGGCCATCCCGCGACCGCCCCCGGGAGCGTGAGGGATCATGAGCAGTTACTCCGCCGAAGAACAAGCAGGACGCCCCGGCCCCAGCGGGGTCGTGCCCCGTTTCCCGGCGACCGCGGACCGGGACGGCCGCCCGGACGCCAGTGAGGCTGGCTACCCTGGCGGCCCCGGCGACAGTGGCTCGCCGGGCAGCGAGCCGGACGACACCAGCGGCCCGGACGGCGCCGGCCGCCGTCATGAAGCCGGCCCGGATACCGGCGAGGACCCCGACCTGATCGTGGTCGACAGCAGCGCGATCATCAGCAAGCCCGCTGGCACCGAAGCCGCCGGGACCGCCGCCGCGGCCAGTCAGGCCGGCCCCGGCGAGCCCCAGGCCGGCGAGTTCCGTGCCGATGAGCCCCACGCCGATGAGCCCCACGCCGATGAGCCCCGCGCCGATGAGCCTCATGCCGATGTGGCCGACGCCGGGGCAGAGATACCCGACGGCGAGACCGCGGCCGGCGACCAGAGCGCCACCGGCGACCAGACCGCCGCCCGGGGCGGCAGCACCGCGCGCCAGGACGCCCCGGCGGAGCGGATCCACAGCGACATCGGCGACCAGGCCAGTGACGGGGAGGCGGCGCCCTGGGGCCCGCCGAAGGTGGCCGACGCGCCCGGCGGCACCCGCCAGCTGCAGGAACGCTGGCTGACCATCCAGTCGGACTTCGTGGACGACCCGCGCAGCTCGGTAAGCGCGGCCGCGAGCCTGGTCGAAGAGGCGATCGAGGACGCCATGGCGGAACTCAGGCAGCGCGAGTCCAGCTTGCGCGATTCCTGGGCCTCCTCCGGCGCCGACACCGAGGCGCTGCGAAAGGCGCTCGTCGGATACCGGAAGTTCCTGGACCGGCTGGCCGCGGTCTGACCCGGCTCCCGCCATCCCGGTGCCGCGGCCCAGGTCGCGGACTGATCCGGTGCGAACTCCGCCCGCAAGCCGCTGGCCAGGCCCGCCGATGACGGACCTGGCCGGCGGTGCCTGTTCATGAGGCGGCGGGGAGGGTGTGGGACGGCGGCGGCGGCACGTCGGTGGTGATGCGGTGCCGCAGGTAAGTGAGGGCGTGGGTGAGCAGGCGGGACACGTGCATCTGGGAGATGCCGAGCTGGGCGCCGATCTGCGCCTGCGTCATGTCCCCGTAGAACCGCATCAGCAGGATCTTCTGCTCGCGGCGGGGCAGCTCGCCCCAGTGCGCGGCCAGGGCCTGCATGTCCAGGGCGTGCTCCATGCCCGGGTCGTCCTGGCCGAGCATGTCAGCCAGCCGGCCACCGTCCGCGCCGTCCGCGCCGATCGGGGCGTCCAGGGACGCCGGGGAGAACACCAGGTCGGCGGCGCGGGCCTGGCGGACCTGCGCCTCGGTTCGGCCCAGGTGGCCGGCCAGTTCCGCGTCCGCCGGCTGGTGCCCCAGCTGCTGCGACAGCTCCCTGGTCGCCTCGCGGACCTCCAGCACCAGCTCCTGCACCGGCCGCTCCACCCGGACCTGCCAGCGCTTGTCCCGGAAGTGCCGCTTGATCTCACCGCAGATGCACGGCTGAGCGTAAGCGGCCAGGCTGCCCCCGACCGCCGGGTCGAAGTTGTTGATCGCCTTCAGCAGGCCCACGTACCCGACCTGCATCAGGTCTTCCGCGTTCTCCGGGCTGCGCAGGTACCGGCGCACGCACGAGCGCACCAGCCCCCGGTGCCGGGCGACCAGCACCTCGCATGCCCGCTCCCGGTCCGCGTCCCGGGCCGGGCGTGACCGCACCAGCGTGAGCAGGTCGCCGTCACCGCGCGGGTCCGCCGCCAGGAAGGCGTCCGCGCTCTGCAGGCCAGCGGTACTGCGCCGGGCCGCGCCGCCGGCGCCCCCCGCGTCGATGGCCACTGATGTATTCCCTGCGGAAAATGTTTCCATGAGGAAAGGCTTACACAGACAGGTGCCCGCACGCAACCCCCCGGGCACGAAAAGATAACAAAACCATTACGGGCACTCGGCCTGATTTCCCGGGCGGCCGGCCGCTGTGTCAGCGCGGCCGGGTGCCGGTGGCGGCCAGTTCGCACAGGCCGCGGGCCAGCGCCTCACGGCCTTCCGCGGTCATCTGGTCCAGCAGCTTGCCGATCTCGGCCCGGCGCATGCCCCGCACCCACCTCACCAGTCGCCGGCCCGACTCGGTGGGCACCACCAGCACTTCCCGCCTGCTGGCCACGGCGCGGCGCCGGGTGATGAGGCCGCCGGCCTGCATCCGGTCCAGCAGCCTGCTCACCGCCGACGCCGAGGCGGCCAGCGCGACGGCCAGCCCGTTGAGGTTGAGGCAGCCTGCCCGGTCCAGCACCAGCAGGGCCCGCAACTGCGCCGGCGGAACGCTCGACCCGATCTCCTCGACTGCCCGGTCACACAGGTCTATCAGCACGGCCAGCCCGCACTCGGCCGTACCGACGTCTAGCTCCGCGTTGCCGTGCTGCTCGGCCACGTCCGATCTCATCAGGCACCACCACGCAGGTCAGGCGACAGGCAGGCACACCCTGGCACCCACGGCGATGAGCGGATCCTGGCACCAGCCCGCGCGGGCGGCCATCCCGTCACTGTCTTGACCTTCTCTACTCACCGCGCCGGCGTGATTCATGCACGAATCTCGCGGTCCCGGCCGGGCGCCGCCTGGCCGCCGCGACCGCGAGGGCGCCTGCGCCACCCCAGGACATGAGGCAAAACGCCTGTTCAGGGCCGTCACGAGCGGGCCTGCGAGGTTTGCGCGCCCGGTCAGCGGGCAGCGCGAGCAGCGTGAGGAGCCATCCGCCGCGCGCCGCTGCCGCGGCCGTCACCCCCGGCCGGCCAGGATGAACGCCGCGGAGCGGCTGCTGCGCAGGATCGACGCGGCGCAGCAGCGGCGCACGGCACCCGCGTTCCTGATCGGCGTGATCAAGAAGTACGGCGACGACAACGGCGGCGTGCTCGCCGCGAACCTGGCGTACTCCAGCTTCGTCTCGCTGTTCCCGCTGCTGCTGGTGCTGACCACGATCCTCGGCCTGGTCGTGGCCGGGAACGAGGCGATCCGCCAGGACGTGCTGCACGCGGTAGCCGGCCAGTTCCCGCTGATCGGCGACCAGCTGGCCGACGTCCAGGCGCTGCGCCGCTCCAGCATCATCGGGCTGATCGTCGGGCTGGCCACCCTGGTCTGGGGGGCGAGCGGGCTGGCCCAGGCTGCCCAGTACACCATGGCGCAGGTGTGGAACGTTCCCGGCCCGGCCCGTCCCGGCTACCTGCAGCGGCTGGGCCGCGCCGGGCTGTTCCTGGCGCTGCTCGGCGCGGGCGTGATCGTGACCACGCTGCTGGCCAGCCTGAGCACCTACGGGCACAAGGCGGCCGTCATCGCGGTGCTCGCCGAGATCGTCGCGCTGGCCGGGAACATCGGGATCTACTTCACCGGCTTCCGGGTGCTGACCCCGAAGGGCGTGCCGTCGGGCCGCCTCTGGCCAGGCGCCGTGGCCGGCGGCGCCGCCTGGACGGTGCTGCAGGCGGCCGGCACCTACCTGGTACACCACTTCCTGCGCGGCGACTCGGTCTACGGGGTGTTCGCGACCGTGCTGGGCCTGATGGCGTGGATCTACCTGGGCGTGCAGGTCACCGTCTACACCGCCGAGATCAACGTGGTGCTCGCGCGCCGGCTCTGGCCCAGGGCGCTGCTGCAGCCGCCGCTGACCGAGGCCGACCGCGCGTCGCTGGCCATGCAGGCACTGCAGAATCAGCGGCGCCCTGAGCAGCATGTCGACGTCTCCTACGACGACCGGCCGCCAGGGACGGGGCCAGGAAAGCGCACCCCCCGCACCCCCGATGAGGTCGCGCCGCCCGCCAAGCAGGGCGACGGCGAGGGCTCGCGTGGCTGGTGACCGTTTCGTTCCGCCGGCACGGGTAGGGACTAAGGCAGACGCTGTCGCGGTCGCGGCCCGGCAGCACGAGGGATGACCAGCGGAGAGACTGATGAGTTTGCCCACCCGCCAGCAGCAAGCACTTAACCAGATCGAGCGTGCCATCCAGGCCCGCGATCCGCGGCTGTCAGCGCTGTTCGCGACGTTCGGGCGGCTCAACGCGCGCGAGGCCATGCCGGTCTTCGAGCAGCTCACCAGCCGGGTATCGAAGCTGATCCGGCCGCTGGTGCTGACCCCCATCGTGCTGGCCCTGGTGGTGACCACGATCGTGCTGGGCGCGCTCGCCCCCGGCCCGCAGTGCAGCACCCAGCAGGCGGCCCGCGGGATCGCGCTCGGCCAGCCCAGCAAGCAGGTCCAGCAGCACCCGCAAGGCCGCGGCGGGTGCCCGCCCGCGCCCGCTCATCCGGCGGACCAGCGCTGAGGCTACGCCCGGCCGGGCCCGCCGACGGCCAGTTCCCGCAGCCCCCGGGCCAGCGCCTCGCGGCCGTCCGCGGTCATTCCCTCCAGCAGCTTCGTCAGCGCGGCCTGGCGCCTGCCCCGGACCCATTCGGCCAGCCGCCGGCCGGCCTCGGTCGGGACGACCACGATCTCGCGCCGGCTCACCGCGGCCCGCTCCCTGGTCACCAGGCCCGCCGCCTGCATCCGGTCCAGCAGCCTGCTCGCCGCCGACGCCGACGCGCCCAGCAGCGCCGCCAGCCGGTTCAGGTTGAGGCTGCCGCCGCGGTCGATGATCAGCAGGGCCCGCAGCTGGGCAGGCGGGACGGTGGGCCCGATCTCCTCTACCGCCCGCTCGCACGCCTCCAGCAGCACGGTGAGCCCAGCCTCGGCGGAATCGGAGGCTAGCTCGCTGCTTCCCGAACGCCAGGCCATCTCAGATCCCATCAGGCACCATCGTCCATCCCGCCAGCGAGCCGGCCTTGCCCGCCAGCCGTGGTGACGCCAGACACCAGTTACCCCACGCGACCGTCCCGGGACTACTGTCCATCTGGCCCGGCACTATGCGCGTATTCGCGCGATACTCGCCGGTGATTAGCCCGGGGGACCGGCGAAGGGCGCGCGGATCGCGTCTTACCGCCAGGAACCGGCCTGCCCGGTCCCATGATCCTGACAGCATCGTCGCCTGTCTGGCCGAGGTCTCCGCCTGATCGCGTGCGGCGCCAGGCCCGCCCCGCCGCAGCGCACGGCCGTACAGTTTACCAGCGCGAACCCGGCCGGCCCGGGACCGGCGAGCGCGGCGCGTGGCCGGCCCCGGCGGGCCGGCTTGCCGCCGGTCAGGCGGCAGGCTCGCCCGCCGCCCGGCCGGCCCGCTCGCTGA
>DATBGO010000022.1:0-2394 GCA_036558005.1 Streptosporangiaceae bacterium
CCGAGCAGGTGGCGTTCGTCCAGGCGTCCGGGGCGCAGGTCATCGTGATGGCCAGCCGCGCGCTGGCCGCCAGCGCCGACGGCCCGCGGGACTACCTGGAGGTGTACGGCGAGCTGGTCAAGCAGGCCGAACGGCCGGTGATCCTGCACTGGCTGGGCGAGGCGTTCGACCCGGCGCTGGCCGGCTACTGGGGCGGCGGCTTCAAGGACGCCGCTGCGACCGTGCTCGAGCTGATCAACCGGTCCGGCGGCCAGGTCGACGGCGTCAAGCTGTCGGTCCTGGACGAAGGCCGGGAAAGGTGGCTGCGGCGGCGGCTGCCGGCCGGGGTCCGGCTCTACACCGGGGACGACTTCAACTACGCCTCGCTGATCCGGGGGGACGCCGACGGCTCGCACAGCGACGCCCTGCTGGGCGCGTTCGCCGCGATCACCGCCCCGGCCGCGGCGGCGCTGGCCGCGCTGGACCGGGGCGACCTGGCGGGCTACGACGCGGCGATGGAGCCGACGGTCCCGCTCAGCCGGCTGATCTTCGAGCCGCCGACCTACCACTACAAGGCCGGGGTCGCCTTCCTGGCCTGGCTGAACGGCCTGCAGCCGCAGTTCGTGATGCTGGACGGGCTGGAGCGCGCGCGTTCGGCCGGGCACCTGATCAAGGTGTATGAGCTGGCGGCGGCATCCGGCGCGCTGACCCAGCCGGAGCTAGCCGCCGAACGGGCGGGCGAGATGCTGGCCCGTTCGGCCCGTGCGGGTCCGGTGTGAACGGCGGGATCGGGCTTGACCGCCTGTCGCTCAACCAGGCCACCGTGAAACGGCTGCGGCTGCGCGAAGCCGTCGAGTTGTGCGTCCGGCACGACATTCCGGCCATCGGGCTGTGGCGGGACCGGGTCGCCGAGACCGGGCTGGCCTCCGCGGCCGCGGCGGTCCGCGCGGCCGGGCTGCGGGTCTCCAGCCTGTGCCGGGGCGGCTTCTTCACGGTCGCCGATCCCGGCGGGCGCCGGGCGGCGCTGGCGGACAACCTGGCCGCGCTCGAGGAGGCGGCCGAGCTGGGCACGGGCACGCTGGTGCTGGTCTGCGGCGGGCTGCCGCCCGGGCAGCGGGACCTCGGCCTGGCGCGGCGGATGATCGAGGACGCCATCGGCTCGCTCGTGCCCGCGGCCTTGCGCTTGGGCGTGCGGCTCGGCATCGAGGCGCTGCACCCGATGTTCTGCGCCGACCGGTGCGTGATCTCCAGCCTGGGCCAGGCGGTAGACCTGGCCGTTTCGTTTCCCGCTGAGGCCGTGGGCGTGGTGGTGGACACCTACCACGTCTGGTGGGACGCGCGGCTGGCGGACGAGATCGCCCGGGCCGGGCGGCGGATCGTCAGCTTCCAGGTGTGTGACTGGGTGCTGCCGCTACCTGCCGATACCCTGCTCGGCCGGGGTCACCTCGGCGACGGGTGCATCGACTTCGCGCCGGTCGCGGCCGCTGTCGCGGCGGCCGGATACTCCGGGGATGTCGAGGTGGAGATCTTCAACGAGCAGGTCTGGGACGCCCCGCCGGACCAGACCGCGGCCACGGTCAGGGAGCGCTTCGCCGCTGTGTTCGGCTCATGACCCCAGGACGGTGTGGACCGCGAAGCTGGACAGGAAGCCGGCGGCCACGTACGTTGCGCCGGTCAAGCCGGTGACCGGCCCCGGGCCGCCGACGTCGGCCGTTGCGCCCGCTGGCCACCATGCTGGGCTCCGCCGAGCTGGAACGGGTGCTGGGCGGCGCAGGGCAGGAACTGGCGCGGCTGGTGCCGGAGCTCGGCCCGCGGAATGCGGCGGGCCCGGGTGGATGCGCTCTCTGAGCGCTCGCCCGTCACCTGCTGGCAGTCGACGAGGTCGGCGGCACCTACGTTTTCCGCCACGCGCTGGTGCAGGAGTCATGCTGCTGGGCTGCCCGTCGCAGGCGATGGCCCGCTGCCAGGAGGCGAGGCCCGCTTCCATGTGCCCGAGCTGATCCTGGCGCACATGAACCTCGCGACCGCGCTGGAGGAGAGCGGCCGCTGCGCGGAAGCGGCCGACGTCTACCTCGCTGGCTTCGACGTGGCCCGCCGGTTCGGGGCAGTCGGCAGCTACGGCCCTCGCCTGCTGCCCGACGCGGCCACGCCGCTGCTGAGCCTGGGATGACCGGCCAGGGCTTGTCCGGACGGGCGATGAGCTCGGCCTCACCTCGCGCGAGCGGGACGTGCTCGCGCGGCTCGCCGAGGGCCGCACCGACCGCCAGATCGCCGAGGCGCTGTTCATCAGCCCCAGGACCGTCGCCATGCACGTATCCAGCATCCTGGCCAAGCTCGGCGTGCCCAACCGCGGCGGGGCCGCCGCGGTCGCGCACCGGCACCGCCTCAGCGGCTGAGCGGCGGGCAGGCGCGGTC
>DATBGO010000023.1:0-3859 GCA_036558005.1 Streptosporangiaceae bacterium
CTCGATGGCCTGGACCGGCAGGTCGCCGAACTGGCGGCCACGGCCGCCGGCCACTTCCCCGCCGACGGCGACGGGGACCGGCCGGGTTACCAGCCGTCGGCGGCACCGAGATTCTGGAAGCTCGACGGCCCGGCCCGCGACCAGGCCATCGGCAAGCTGCGCGCGTGGGTGGAGCAGGTGTACCGGCCCGGCTACGGGCACCTGTCGGCCAGCTTGGGGGAGTGCTGGGAGCAGCACCCGCTGTGCCTGTACATCCTGGACTGGCTGTCCGAGCTGTGGTCGGTGCTGTACCTGGCTCCGGCCCGCACTCAGGGGACGCTGGCCGGGCAGGCCGAATGGCACACCCGGCTGCTCGCCGCGGCGGCCGAGCAGCTCGCCCGCGAGACCCGCGGCTGCGGCCACGGCACCAGCCGCTACCGCGTCGCGCCGACGGGGACGCGGCCATGACTGCCCGACCGCCTGACCCCACGGCGGAACGGGCGCTGGCCTATGCCGGGCATGGCTGGCCGGTGTTTCCCTGCCAGCCCGGCGGAAAGGAACCAGCGACCCGGCACGGCTTCCTCGACGCGACCACCGACCCGGACAAGATCACCTGGTGGTGGCGGCGCCAGCCCGCCGCGAACCTCGCCGTCGCCACCGGCCAGCCCGGGCCCGACGTGCTCGACGTCGACCAGCACGGCCCGGCCGGCAACGGGTTCGCCGCATTCAACCAGCTCAAGCGAGCCGGGCTCACCAAAGGCGCGAGCGCGATCGTCGCCACTCCCAGCGGCGGGCTGCACGCCTACTTCGCCGGCAGCGACCAGCGCTGCTCCAAGCTACCCCGCCATCACCTGGACTTCCGCGCCCAAGGCGGGTACATCGTCGCCCCGCCCTCCCAGGTCGGCGGCAGGCCCTACCAGGTCATCAGCCACCGCGCCGCCGTCGGCGGCCTGGACTGGAGCAAAGTCACCGGCCTGCTCGAACCCGAACGCCACACCGCCACCCGGCCAGCCGACGTTGGGCGCGCCGGCCTGAGTCACCTCGCCGCCTGGGTCGGGCAGCTGCACGAGGGCAACCGGAACGACGGCCTGTTCTGGGCCGCCTGCCGCGCTGTCGAAGCCAGCGACGAGGCGGTCCTTGCCGAGCTCGCGGACGCCGCCGCATCGGCCGGGCTGTCCGACCGTGAGATCGCCGCGACGATCAGCTCGGCCCGCCGCACCGCCGGGTGGTCTCCTGAGCATCAGGGTGGGCGGGAGGCCGGCTCATGACCTCCGGCCCCGGCCGCCTGGCCACCCTCAGCCCAGCGGCGCGCACTGACGCCAACGCCACCATGTGGCGGTTGCGGTCCCTGGTCGCGA
The DNA here is from genome assembly GCA_036558005.1 of Streptosporangiaceae bacterium. Classification (GTDB taxonomy): domain Bacteria; phylum Actinomycetota; class Actinomycetes; order Streptosporangiales; family Streptosporangiaceae; genus DATBGO01. Next base: position 1,338 of record DATBGO010000023.1, read on the forward strand.
TGGGCCACGACGGCGCCCGCATCGCCCGCGCTCTGCACGTCCACCCAGCGTTAGTGCGCCGGGTCGTCCGCGGCCAGGCCCGCACCGTCACCTGCCAGTTCCAGGCCGCAGCCTGCCAGCTGTGGAACGCCTGGTGGGACAAGACCCCGCCCCGACGCACCCCAGCCCAGCGGCGCGCCGCCGCCCGCGCCATGCACCAGGCCGCCCGCCACGACTGGCCCGCCGCCGCCGGCCTGGACGAAGACCTGCTCGACGAGCCCGGCTACCGGCCCTGGTGCCGGTACCGGCCCGCCACCGGGACGGGCACCGCGCCGGACTTCCCCCCGGCGCGGCCCCGCCCACTCGCCACGAGAGAGATCGCATGAACGCCGACGACGACCCCGGGGCTGCACCTGCCAGCTCCGGGCAGGGCGAACCGCCAGCGGCGACGCCGCCCTCGGCAGCCCACGACATAGGACAAGAGCTCGACCCGTGGGCCAGCACCAGCGCTCCAGGCCGCATAGAGCCTGGCAGTCGCGGATCAGCCGATACGGCAGGCACCGCGACGTGTTACCTGCTCCACTTTGACCGGCCCTATATCGGCGCCAACGGCAAGGGCATGGCCAAGCACTACAGCGGCAGCGCCACAGACCTGCAGGGACGGCTGGCCGAGCACGACAAAGGCCAAGGCGCCCGGCTGCTCCAGGTGGTCAAGGCAGCCGGGATCACCTGGCGGCTGGCCCGCACCTGGCCGGGCGGCCGCGACCGCGAGCGGCAGCTCAAAAACCAAGGCGGGGCATCCCGCCGCTGCCCCGAATGCGGTGTCAAACCGCGCAGCGACAACGGCGCCCGCAAACAGGCCGCCGTCAGGAAACAGCCAGAAGCCCGCGAAGGCCCACAACCGCAGGGCCGCAGCCAGTCATCCGAGCACGCACACCCGGCTGGAATGCGTGCCCAACTCGCCGCCGGGATCCAGCGCCTGACTGCTCCACCGGCCGAGGCCATCCCGGCGAAGGAAAAGCAGCCGCGGGAGCTGAACAGCCCGCAGCTCGCGGACATGGAGGCCGAACTGTGACGACGATCCGCAAGGACCCCAGCGTGGCCAGTCACACAGCGACCGCCGGACCGGGCATCACCACGCGAATCCGGGCCGCTGGGCAGCGGCTCAGCGACCGCATACACGCTGGCGCCGATGACCGCGCCCGGGCCTTGGGTTGGGAGGTCACCGCGACCCCAGGCCGACTCGGCCTGAGCGGCCGCAGCTACCGCGATCCACGGTTCACCACGCGACGGCGGACCCTCCAGGACGCTCCGGCCAGAACGGATCAACGCCATGAGTGACCAGTCGGCAAAGGAAATGCCCGGCGCTGACGAGCCCAGCCCTGACGGCGCCACCATGCGGACCGAGCTGCCCGCCGGCCTGACCTCGGCCCGGCAAGCACGCTCCACGATCCGGCAGGCGCTCGCCGACTGGGGCATGGACCACCTCTCCGACGACGCCGAACTGCTCGCCTCCGAGCTGGTCGCCAACGCCGCCGAGCACGGCGACGGCACACCGATCGGACTCACGCTGCGCCGTCACGCCGAACCCGGCGAGCAGCCCGGCGTCACCTGCGAAGTCACCGACGCCTCGCCGGCCATGCCCCGGCGCACCGAACCTGGTCCGGGCACCGAGCGCGGCCGCGGCCTGGCGATCGTCGACGCGCTGGCCCGTTCCAGCGGCGTGCGCGCCAGCCAGGTCGGCAAGACCAGCTGGTTCACCCTCACCCTCACCGATCGCGCCCACCGCGCCGCCAGGCAGATCGAGCACGAACCCGAAGCCGGCGCATAACCGGACCCGTCAGGGAGGAACACCCCGATGCCTAACTCACCCAGGGACCCCGGCGAGCGGGCGAGACAATTCGCTGCCATCCGCGATCACGCCCGCCGCGCAGTCATCGGCCTGGCCCGCGACCGCGGCGCCGAGCTCACAACCCGGGAGGCGGATCACGGTTCTGGCATGACCGGCGGCGACCTGGAGCCTCTCGATGGCGCCCGCGCCGCCCGGGATATCGAGCTCGGCGCCCGGCACGCCGCCCGCGACTACATCCGCCAAGCACGCGAAGCAGGACACAGCTGGGACCAGATCGGCCACGCCCTCGGCGTGGCGCCAAACGCCGACGCCGACCAGACCGGGCTGACCGTCGCCGAAGCCGCCTACACCTACGCCGCTGGAAGCCCCTACACCGACACCGCAGCGCGGTACGGCCGGTCATTCATCTGGCGATGCCGGTCCTGCGACCAGGCGATCAGCGACCGCGGCCAGATCGCCGGGCCAGCCGACGACGAAATCGGCCACACCGGCGACTGCCCCCGGCTGGCCGCCGCCGTTACCGAGTGGGACGCCGGATGGGAGGCTTCTCAATGACTTTGTCAAGCCGCTGGGTGATCCGGCGGTGACCGGGTCAGGCAGCGGCGGGCAGCGGTGGGGTGACCTGGTAGGGCCGGTTGTCGCGGAGCATTGCCCACAGCACGTTGACGCGGCGCCGGGCCAGGGCGAGGAC
>DATBGO010000024.1:0-2265 GCA_036558005.1 Streptosporangiaceae bacterium
CGACCGGCTGGCCCAGCAGCGGCAGCGGTCGCTGGCCGCCGCGGTGCAGTGGAGCTACGAGCTCCTCGATACCGAAGAGCGGCGGGTGTTCCGCGCGGTCTCGGTGTTCCCGGGACCGTTCAGCCTGGACGGGGCCGAGGCGGTGGCCGGGCCCGCCGCCGGCCGGACCGTGCCGCGGCTGGTGGACTGCTCGCTGCTGGGCCCGCCGCGAGCCGGGCCCGACGGCCGAACCCGTTACGCGATGCTCGAGACCCTCCGCGCCTACGGGGCCGCGCTGCTGGCCGAGGCGGGCGAGGACGACCGGGCCGCGGCCGCGCTGGCCGGGTACGTGGCCGAGCTGGCCGAGGGGGCCTTGGCCGGGCTGCACACAGTCACCCAGGAGGCGGCCAGCCTGCGGCATTTCGACGCCGAGGAAACCAGCATGCGCCACGCGTTCGCCTGGGCGATGGAGCATGATCCGGCCCTGGCGCTGCGGCTCGCGCTGGCCCAGTCCCAGTGGTGGCAGCTGCGGGGCCGCCTGACCAGCCAGGCGCCGCTGCTGGCCGCGGCCGCCGGGCACGCCGAGGCGGGCAGCCCCGAGTGGTGCGGCGTCCGCATGCTGCTCGGCCAGGCCGCCGCCCAGCTCGCCGAACCGGACGTCGCCCTGGAGCACTACACCGCGGTCCGCGACGCCCTCGAGAACACGCACCGGCCCGAAGACCCGGTGGGGCTGCTGCTGATGGCGATCTGCCTGGCCGGCCGGTCATCGGCGCTGCTGCAGATGGGCCGGCTGGCCGAGGCGGGCGACAGTGCCCGCCGGTCGATGGACGTGGCCCGCCAGACCATTTTCCCGGGCCTGAAGGCGGTCGCCCTGGCCTGCCTCGGCACGGTCGCCTGGCAGGACGGCGACCGGGACGGCGCGCTCCGGCTCGTCCGCCAGGCGCAGGACGTCCCGGGCGATTCCGCGGGCGGGCTGCACCGGGCCCTCAACCAGTTCATGACGATGATCCTGACCGAGACCGGCGACCTGGCCGGCGCCGAGCAGGCCTGCGCGGCCGGGCTAGCCTGGTGCCGGGACGTGGGCGACCTGACGAACCTGAGCGGCCAGCTGTGGAACAAGGTGATCCTGGACCTGCGGGCCAGCCGCGTCGACGACGCGATGGCGCACCTGCGCGAGCTGCTCCAGATCGCCATGCGGACCGGGCTGCGGCCCGTCGTCCTGATCGGCCTGGATTGCTGCGGCCACCTGTGCGCGGCCACCCGGCGCCCGGCCGAGGCCATCACCGCTTGGGCGGCGGCCTCCGCGCTCGGCGGTCCCTGGCCGCTTCCGTACGGGTTCAGGAACCTGGCCGAGCGCAAGACGCTCCAGCGGAAGGCCAGGGAACAGCTCGGCCCGGCCGCGGCGCGGGCGGCCAGGGAACGCGGCGCGGCCATGAGCGTGGCCACCGCCGCCGAGTATGCCCTCCTGCTCGCCGCGGCCCAGCCGCCAGCAGGGCCGCCAGCAGGGCCGCCAGTGGGTTCGCCAGCAGGGCCGCCAACCGGGCCGCCGCAGGCATCGCCGGCCCCGGCTCTGACCAGCCTTAGCCCCCGGGAACGGGAACTGGTCACGCTGGTCGCCCAGGGCCGCACCGACGCGCAGATCGCGGCCCAGCTCTACATCACCGTGCGTACGGTCAGCTCGCACCTGGACCGGATCAGGGACAAGACCGGCTGCCGCCGCCGCGCCGACCTCACCCGGCTGGCCCTCACGGCCGGCCTGGTCTGACCCTGTGGGTGATTCCACCCCTGCCGCGGCCCGGCTCGCCCAGCGACCCTGGTGGCATGAAGACACGCGCATCCGCGGGAGATCAGGCACCTCCGTAAGACCTACGGATCTTCAGATGGGAGTAGGTCATGGAATCCTTCGCTGGCAAGCTCGCCGTGGTGACCGGCGGCGGTTCCGGCATGGGCCGCGAGCTCGTCCGCCAGCTGGCGGCGCAGGGCTGCTCGGTCGCGGCCTGCGACTGGCACCCGGACGCGATGGCGGAAACCGTGTCCCTGGCCAGGGCGGACGCCGGGTCCGGCGTCCTGGTCACCAGCCACGGCTGCGACGTCTCCGACGAGGCGCAGGTGCTGCGGTTCCGGGGCGAGATGCTGGCCGGGCACGCCCGCGACCACGTCGACCTGGTCTTCGCCAACGCGGGCATCGGCGGCGGCGCCAGCTTCGTCAAGGAATCCCGGGAGGACTGGGAGCGTACGTTCGCCGTCGACTTCTGGGGCGTGTACTACTGCGCCCGGGCCTTCCTG
>DATBGO010000025.1:0-20371 GCA_036558005.1 Streptosporangiaceae bacterium
AGTACCGCCTGGTCATCATGCCCGTCGCCCTGGGCAGCGGGCTGCCGCTGTTCAAGGACCTGGCCAGGCCGCTGCGAGTGGATCTCACCGAGGCCAGGAGCTTCCCCGACGGGACGGCCATCCACGTCTACCAGCCGGTCACGCCCACCGGGTAACACCCGGGAGGCCAGGACGTTAGAGGCACTTGCCGCCGGCCTTCCCGATCGTGACGGACACGCTGATGCCTGGCGGGTCGATCGTGCCCGCCGCCGGGGTCTGCGTCTTGACCTCGCCGATGTACTCGCAGGTGATGTCGACGACGACCGCGACACGGCCGAGCACGTATCCGGCCGCCTGCAGGGCCTGCGCCGCCTCGGACTGCGTGTAACCGATCACGCTGGGAACCCGCGGCGCGGGTGAGGCGACGGCCGTCGTGAAGTAGATGCCGGCCGAGACCTGGGTAGCTCCGGCGAGGGTCCTGACCAGCAGGGGGCTGGGGTGGGGGTTGTTGTCTACCGGACCGGTGCCCAGTTCGCCGGTCAAGTTGTCACCCCAGGTCATGAGCGACCCGTTGGACAGCACCGCGGCGCTGTGATTTCCGCCCGTGCTGACCTGCCTGACGCCGCTGAGCCCGGTCTGCTCGGGAGTGTAGTGCGGGCTGGTCGTGCCGTCGCCGAGGGAGCCGAATGCGTTGACGCCCCAGGCCCAGACCGTTCCGGCCGGCCCGGCCAGCGCGAGCACCGTGCCCGAGGCTGCCGAGATCTGGGTCACGCCGGTCAGGCCGGGCACCGGCAGCGGGGTGAGGGAGCTGCCGCCGCTCGTCCCGATGCCCAGCTCGCCATGCGTGTTGTCGCCCCAGGCCAGCACGGACCCGTCGGCGCGGATCGCGTAGGCCGACTCGAACCCGGCGGAGATCTTGGTGATCCCGGTCAGGCCGGGCACCCGCTCAGGGAGCAGGCGGGTGGTCGTGGTGCCGTCGCCAAGCTCGCCCAGATTGTTGTAGCCCCAGGCCCATACCGTGCCATCGGAGCGCAGGGCGTAGCTGGCGTACGCTCCGGCCGCGACCTGGAGGACTCCGGTGAGTACCTGCATCGGCGTGGGAACCGCCGGGCCGCTCGCGCTATTGCCAACCTCGCCGTCCTGGTTGGCTCCCCAGGACCAGACATTGCCACTGGAGTCCAGCGCGAGCATATGGTTGCCGCCGTTGGCGATCTGGGTGATCCCGGTCAGGCCGGGAACGACGAACGGGGTGGTGCGGTCCGCCGTGGTCCCGTCACCAATCTGGCCGTAGGGGTTGTATCCCCAGGTTGCGACCGTTCCGTTCGCCAGCAGTGCCGCGCCGTCGTCGCCGTCAGCCGATAGCTGCGCCACGGTGCCCGGCAGGCTGACCGAGCCCGGTGAGTCCTCCTCGATGAGCGTGCCGCCGAGCCCGGGAATCCCGCCGTCCTCCCCGTTGCCGAGCTCGCCGAACAGCGCGTCTCCCCAGGTGAACAGGCCCGGCGGGGCGAGTGCCTGCAGAGCGGCGTGCGCACCCCGCTGACCGGGCGTGGCGGCGGCCGGGCTGGCGGCGGCAGCGACGACCAGCACCGCGGCCCCGGCCAGGGCCACGGCCTGGCGCAGGCTCCGGCGAGCGGAAACTCTCACTGCTCGTGTCACAGCCATCTGGTGCCAGCCTTCCGCGCTCATCGGTGAGTCCAGCGCCACCGGCACGGGCCCCGCCGGCCTCATGGCGCAGTCACACCATGCATGCGGCGCCAGGCCCGGTTCTATAACGGAAACCCTCAATCCGTGCCGCGGGGCGGGTCTGATGCGGCCAGCCGGCTGGTGAGCTGGGCGCGGGAGCGGACGCCGAGCTTGGCGTAGGCGTGCCCCAGATGGACTTCCACGGTGTGCACCGCGACGAACAGGCGCCTGGCGATCTGCTTGTTCGACAACCCGGCCACGGCGAGGTCGGCCACCCGCTGCTCGGCGGCTGTCAGCCCGGCTGCGGCGCTCGGGCCCCGCACCCCGAGAAGGTCAAGCTCAGCGCGCGCCTGCTCCGCCCAGCCATCCGCGCCGAGCGCGCCGAAGCCCGCCATTGCCGTCTCAAGCACGCTCCGCGCCGACGTGCGCTTCCTGGCACGTCGTGCCTCCCGTCCGAGCCACAGCAGCGACCGGGCCTGGTCGAAGCCCAGGCCAAGCTCGCCGTACCTGGCGGCCGCTCCGGCCAGCTGCACGGCGGCCTGCTCGTCGTAGCCGGACGCGAGCCGGACGACTGCCGCGCAGCGGCTGACCGTGGCCAGTCCCCAGGGATGGTCCTGGCGCTCCGCCAGATCGCGCAGGCAGCTGACGACAGCCTGCGCGTCGGCCGTCCGGCCCAGCCAGGCGAGCGCCTCGACCAGGTCGGGCGCGGCGGGGAAGGCCCCCGGGTCGTCGATACCTTCGCGACGCGCGTGCTCCCAGACCCTGGCCAGCGCGCCGGCCGCGTGCTCAGGCTCATGGGCGAACAGCGCGGCTATCCCGCGCGCCCGCAGCACCTCCAGCTCATCCCACCCGTCCCAGGAGTCGCCGGCCGCTGCTGGCGCGACGGCCGCCGCCCACCGCTCCACCTCATCCGGACGGCCCCGCAGCGCGGCCAGCAACGCGTGGCACCGGGCATGCGCCGTCTCCATGCCCTCCAGCGCCCCGGATTCCGCCCACTCGTCGAGCAACCGCGCGGATTCGGGTAGCTCTCCGGCGCGCAGTTCCAGCTCGGACAAGTTCAACAGCACGACGGCGACGAACCGGGTCTCGCCGCGCTCGTCAGCCAGCTCCAGCAGCCGGCCCAGGCGGGCCCGCGCCTCGCCGATCATTCCGCGGAAGGCAAGCTGGACTGCCGCGGGCCGGTCGATCGAGTTCTCATAGAGGCTGGAGTTCTCGGGCGCCGCAGGCAACCGCTCGCCTAGGTCACCCACCGGGCGGCCGTGCAAGATGCGCGCCCAGGCGAGCGCCTGCCGCGCGTGCCGCTCCACCTCGGCGCCGGCGGAGCCGGCAAGCCGGTGTGCCTCGGCCGCCAGCGTCTCGGCTTCGCCGATCCGCTCGACCCGGACCAGCGCAAGCAGGATGGCCTTCGTCGCCAGCGCGGTTGCCCGCAGCGCCGGATCGTCCCCGCTCTCGGCGAGCGCCCGCTCCAGGTGACCCTCATGCTCGGGCAGGCTTGCGGCCTCGCCGAGCACCAGGTGAGCGCGTGCCCGCAAACCACCGGCCGGGAGCTCGCCGATGCGCGGGCCGAGCAGCTCAGCCACCCGCGACAGTTCGCCGACCTCGACCAGGCACTGGGCGAACGCCAAGAGTCGGCCGGCGTATCCGGCGGCCGAGGGCGGCGTGAGCCGGAGGGCGTGCTCGGCGAGTTCGGCGGCATCGTGCGCGGCACCGCGGCGTGCGGCCGCCGCGGCCGCCGCGGCGACCGTGTCGGCCAGCCCCGCGTCATGGGTCCTGGCCGACAGCGCGAGATGACGAGCCCGCAGCGTCTGGTCCCCCGCTACCTGAGCCAGCGCCAGATGGAGCGCCCGCCGCTCCCGTGTGCTCGACTGGCGCCGGGCCGCCACGGCAAGCAGCGGATGCGACAGTCTCAGTCGCTCACCGTGAGGAACCAGCAGATCCTCCGCTACCAGCTCCTCCACGGCCGCCGGATCGGCAACCGCCAGCAGCTGAGCCAGACCCACGCGCCCGCTCAGTGCCGTGGCGAGCAAGGCCCGGCGGCCCGGCCTCGGCAGCTCCGCCACGCGCGCGCCGAACGGGTTGCCAGCAAGATCCGCGACCGGCAGCTCGCTGCCCGCCTCCCACGTCCGCCCTGCCGCCAGCGCCCGCCCCAGCTCCAGCGCAAGCAGCGGGTTTCCCTGGGTGGCATCGAACAGCCGGCTGAGCGACCGCGGCGTAAGAGTCAGGTCCAGGCGCTGCCTGAGCAGCCGGCGCGTCGCGCTCAGGCTCAGCGCCCCCAGCTCGACCCTGAGCATCGCGGTCATGCCAAGTTCACGCTCCACCACGGTCGGTGATCCGGACCTTCTGGCCAGCAGCAACCGGAAACGCTGCCCATGTGCCCGGCGAGCGGCGAACCCGAGCGCCTCGGCTGAGGCGGCATCAAGCCACTGCAGGTCATCGACGGCAACGAGCAGCGGTTCGCTAGCTGCCAGCGAGCGCAGCACGCTAAAGAACCCGGCCGCGATCGCGAACCGCTCCGATGGCACGCCGGCCGGCTCAGCTCGCAAGAGCGCCGCCTCCAGCGCGCGCTGCTGCGGGGCCGGCAAGCCGTCCACTGCCCCGAGATCGATCCCCGCTAGCAGGTCAAAAAGCCCGGCGAACGACAGCTCAGCCTCGGCGCCGCCCGGTCGCGTCACGAGCACGCGGACGCCGCGCTCGCGGGCCATGCGCAGGCCTTCTTCCCATAGCGCTGTCTTGCCAATCCCAGGCCCGCCCGTATACAGCAATGCCAGCGAGGGATCGCGCCAGCCGAGGAATTCCTCCTGCATCGCCAGTTCTGGCTCCCGGCCGATCACTCCCGCATCCCCTTACCTTGGGCCGCCACCATTCATCCGGCGCCGAGCCTTCGGCAGCAGAGTCAGCGCCGAAGGCAACCCCGCCGCCAGGTCCGGATCACGCTGCGCCCCACGACGCAATCGTGCACAGCGCGCATCGCCAACGCGGTCATCACCGAGATCATCCGCCCCCCAGGCCCTCTGCGCTATCCGCCCCGCGATGTGAAGCCGCGGCACCGCGAGGCCGGGGTGAAACGGTGATACCCGGAGGGCGAACTGGCGCAGGTCCATGCGCGGGCCTCGCGGGTCAGGATTTCGGGATGCTGCCTGCCGGGCTGCTGGTAGCGGCCGTGCTGTGGTTGAAGACGGTTAGCTGGCTGACGGGCCGCGGCGCACCCACTGGCCCTGGCCGGGCTGGGCGGTGCACTGCCCGTCGGCCAGTACTGGCTGGCCGCGGCGGATGACGAACCGCGGCCAGCCGGTGACCGGCCAGCCGTCGTAGACGGAGTACCGGGCCCGGGAGGCCATGGCGGCCCCGTTGATTACCCGCTGCTCGCCCGGGTCCCAGAGCGTGAGGTCGGCGTCGGAGCCGACCGCGATGGCGCCCTTGCGGGGATACAGGCCGAACAGCCGGGCGGCGCGGGCCGAGGTCAGCGCCACGAACTGGTCCAGGGTGATCCGCCCGGCCACGACGCCCTCGGAGAACAGCATCGGCATCAGCGTCTCCAGGTCGGCGACGCCCTGGCGCGCGGTCAGCACGTCGAGCGCGGGGTCGAGCTTGGCGTCCAGGGTCCACGGGGCGTGATCGCTGCAGAGCGTGTCGACGTCGCCGGCGGCCAGGCCGCGCCACAGCGCGTCACGGTCGGCCTGCTCGCGCAGCGGCGGGGCGCCGGTGTACTTGGCCGCGTCGGGCTCGGTGAACCGCGACTGGGTCAGGTGCAGGTACAGCGGCCTGGTCTCGACGTAGACGGGCAGCCCGGCGGCACGGGCCTGGCGGCAGCGGTCCAGGGCGGCGGCGCTGGACAGGTGCACGATGTAGACCGGCGAGCCGGTGCGCGCGGCCAGGCCGATGGCCGCCTCGACGGCGCTGACCTCGGCGCCGACCGTCCGGGCGTCGGGGAAGTAACCGACCGCGCCGCGGCCGGCCTCGATCAGCTCGCGGCCTGCCCGTTCCAGCATCTGCGCGTCCTCGCAGTGCACGAGGGTGAGCGACCCGGCCCGCCCGGCCGCGGCGACAACCTCGGCCAGGCCGGGGGTGCCCGCCGCGAAGCGCGGATCGGACAAGAACAACTTGATGCTCGGGTGACCGCCGGCGGCCAGGGCGGCGACCTCCGCCAGCTCGGCCTCGCCCAGACCGGTGAGCACCGGATGCAGGAACCAGTCGACGGCGGCCTCGGCGCGGGCGCCCGCCATGTCCCTGGCCACGGCCTGGGTCATGGACTCGCCCGGCATCGCGAACGTCATATTGCCGACGGTGGTGATCCCGCCGGCGATCGCGGCCAGCGAGCCAGTCCAGAAGTCGTCGGCCCAGACCGGCTCGCCCGGCTCCGCCGCGGCCACGGCGGCGGTGAACTGCGCGCACATCAGGTGCACGTGGGCGTCGATGCCGCCGGGGATCACCAGCAGGCCGCTGGCGTCGATCTCCCCGGCGCCGGTCATGGTCCCGCCGAGCTGGGCGATCCGGCCGCTGGCGATGCCCACATCCGCCTGTTCCCTGCGGCCGGGCGTCACGATCGTGCCATGGCGGACAACGAGGTCAAATAGCTGCTCTGCCACCCCGGCATCCTGGCACGCCGCGAGCCCCAGTGGTTCCCGCGGTCCGCGCCTCTAGCTGTCAGCGGAGGATGCGAGATTCGAACTCGCGAGGGGTTGCCCCCAACACGCTTTCCAAGCGTGCGCCCTAGGCCACTAGGCGAATCCTCCGTCGGCAAGCCTACCGACTCGCAGGCTGCTGCTTCGCCTGGGCGGCAAAGCTTCTGGCGGCGGCCGCCCGGCCCGGGCCCGCGGGCGGCCGGGGGGAGCGCGGGATCCGGGCACGGGCTGTCGGCGGGGCTGGCTAGACTGGCGGCCAGACCCCTCGCACGGCGTTTATCCCGCCAACTCCCCCAGGGCCGGAAGGCAGCAAGGGTACGCGGGCTCTGGCGGGTGTGCGGGGGGTCCTTCAGTCCGGTAAGGATGAGGTATGGCAGGCGACGTCCCAGGTCCAGCCCCCGACGGACCAGGTGAGGCCCGCGAGGGAACAGAGCGCGGCGGCGGCCAGGCCGCGCCGATCGCGCTGTACCGCAGGTACCGCCCGGCCACGTTCGCGGAGGTCAGGGGCCAGGAGCACGTGACCGAGCCGCTGCGCCAGGCGCTGCGCAGCGGCCGGGTCCACCACGCCTACCTGTTCAGCGGGCCGCGCGGCTGCGGCAAGACCTCCAGCGCCCGGATCCTGGCCCGCTCGCTCAACTGCGAGCAGGGCCCGACCCCCGACCCGTGCGGGGTCTGCGCGTCCTGCGTCGCGCTGGCGCCGTCCGGCCCTGGCAGCATCGACGTGATCGAGATCGACGCGGCCTCGCACGGCGGCGTCGACGACGCCAGGGACCTGCGCGAGCGGGCCTTCTACGCGCCGGTGTCCGGGCGGTTCAAGATCTACATCGTCGACGAGGCGCACATGGTGACCCGGGAGGGCTTCAACGCGCTGCTCAAGCTCGTCGAGGAACCGCCGCCGCACCTGAAGTTCGTGTTCGCCACCACCGAGCCGGAGAAAGTCATCGCGACGATCAGGTCGCGCACCCACCACTACCCGTTCCGGCTGATGCCGCCCGCGGTGCTGCGCGGCCTGCTGGAGGAGATCCTCGACGCCGAGGGCGTCAGCTACGAGCCCGCCGTGCTGCCGGTCGTGATCAGGGCGGGGGCCGGCTCGGCCAGGGACGCGCTGTCAGTCCTTGACCAGCTGCTGGCCGGGGCGGATGAGTCAGGGATCAGCTATGAGCGGGCGGTGGCGCTGCTCGGCTACACCGACGACAGCCTGCTCGACGACGTCACCGACGCGTTCGCGGCGGGCGAGGGTGCCGCCGTCTTCCACGCGATCGACCGGGTGGTCGAGGGCGGGCACGATCCGCGCCGGTTCGCCGCGGACCTGCTCGACCGGTTCCGTGACCTGATCGTGCTGGCGGCGGTCCCTGACGCGGGCGAGACCGGGCTGCTCGACGTGCCCGCCGACCGGCTCGACCGGATGCGCGAGCAGGCCGCGCGGTTCGGCCGGGCCGAGCTGACCAGCGCCGCCGAGACGATCAGCGCGGGCCTGGTCGAGATGCGCGGCGCCACCTCACCCCGGCTGCTGCTGGAACTGATGTGCGCGCAGGTGCTGCTGCCCCCGGCCGACGCCAGCCAGCAGGCCCTGCTGGCCCGGCTCGACCGGCTGGAGCGCCGGATCGGCACCGGCGACGCCGCCACCGACGCGGCACCGCGGATCACCAGTTCACCGCGCCCCGCCGCACCGGAGCCACCCGCGCAACGGCCCGGCCCGCCGCCAGCTGACGCCTCCATGGCCAGCGGAACGCGATCACCATCCGCGTCACCCCCCGGCCCGCCATCACCCCCGCAGCCAGCCCGGCGGGCCGCCGAGCGCAGCGCCCCGCAGGCGCCCGGCGCAGGCGCGGATTCCGGCCCGGCCGGCGGACCTGGCGGCTCGGGCGGACCTGGCGGCCCAGGCGGCAGCCCTGGTAGTCCGGGCGGTCCGGGCGGCGGCCCTGGCGGTCCGGGCGGCGACGACATCAGCCGGCGGTGGGACTCGATCCTGGACGAGGTCAAGGGCGAGCGGAGGGTCTCCTGGATCCTGTTGCGCGACGCCAGCGTCCATTCGCTCAGCGACGGCGTCCTGACGCTGAATTTCACCCGCGAGGGAGAGGCCAAGGGCTTCATGGCCGGCGGTCATGACCAGGTGCTGTCGCTGGTCCTGAAGCGGACGCTCGGAATCAGCCCGCAGATCAGGACCGTCATCGGCGCTCCCGGCGGCCAGCCGCCCGCCGCCCGGCCGGCCGCCCGGGCCGGGTCAGGCGGGCAGTCCGGCGACGCCAGCTGGCGCGGGTCAGGCGGGACCGGCCCCGGCGGGAGCGGGCTGGGTGCGGGCCCGGCGGCAGCGGGGCAGGGCGGTCACGACGACAGCGACGCCGACGTCGGTCAGGGCGCTCAGCCGGGCGCCGGCCAGGGAGCGGGCCGCCCTGGCCGGACCGCCGCTGGCCAGGCCGGCCGGGACGATGATGCGGACTGGGAGAGGACGGGCAGCGCCCCCGGCGGCGATGCGGACCAGCGCGGGAACCAGGCAGCCGGCTCTGCTAGTGCCGGTCGTGCTAGCGCGGGTCCTGCCAGCGCCAGCCAGGCCGGCGACGGCGGCCGGGCAGGCAGCGGTAACCGGGGCGGCCGTAGTGCACAGGCCCGCGCCGGGACGACGGCGGGCCGTGCCGGGTCAGACGGGGCCGGGTCAGACGGGGCCGGGTCAGCGGGGGTCGGCTCAGCGGGGGTCGGCTCAGCGGGCCCGGTGCCGGAGCGGGCCGCGGCCGGGCGCGCGGGGTCAGGAGACGCGGAGTCCGGACGCGCGGGGCCGGGACGCGCGGGGCCGGGACGCGCGGGGTCAGGACGCGCGGGGTCAGGACGCGCGGGGTCCGGACGAGCGGAGTCCGGACGAGCGGGATCAGGACGAGCGGGTTCCGGACGAGGCGGGGCCGGGCGACCGGGAGCACCGGGCCGCGCGGGCGGGACGGGCGCTGGCCAGCCGGCGGACGCGCACCCGGGCGAGGACAGCGACGCCGACGCCGACGCGCTTACCGGGGCCGACCTGATCGAGCGGGAACTCGGCGGCCAGGTCATCGAGGACAGCGGCGAGGCCTGAGGACCCACCAGCATGCTGATCATCGACGCGGAACGGTGGGGCGGAACGGTGGACAGGTCATCGAGGACAGCGGCGAGGCCTGAGCTGGACCGGGGAAGATCGCGGGCGCGACCCGGTCAGCTAGCCGCCGGGCGGTGGTATCAGACAGTGACGGTAAGCCGTAGGCTCGGGGACAGGCACTGATCGCCGGACCGCGCAGGGCTTCGCCCGAGGCGCCGGGCCGGCACGTTAAACGACAGCGAGGGGACGACGACGTGGACCCAGGCGGCCAGCTGGACATGCAGCAGCTGCTCGCGGCTGCGCAGCAGATGCAAAGCCAGCTGATGAGCGCGCAGCAGGAGCTCGCCGACGCCGAGGTGGAGGGCACCGCGGGCGGCGGGCTGGTGAAGGCGATCGTCAACGGGCAGGGCGAGCTGATGGACGTCACCATCTCCGCCGACGCGATCGACCCGGCTGACCCGGCCGATTCCGCGCAGACGATCGCGGACCTGGTGCTCGCCGCGGTCCGGGACGCTTACCGGGCTGTCGGCGAGCTGCAGCAGGAGAAGATGGGGCCGCTCGCGGGCGGGGCGGGCGGGCTTGGCGATGACGCGGGCGCCCCGGGCATCCCCGGGATGCCTGGCTTCCCCGGGCTGCCTGGCACTGGCCAGCCGCCGGGCGGGCCAGCGGGCGGATTCTGAGTTGTACGAAGGTGTCGTTCAGGAACTGATCGACGAACTCGGCCAGCTGCCGGGCGTCGGTCCCAAGGGCGCGCAGCGGATCGCCTTCTACCTGCTCGCCGCCGACCCGGCGGACGTCCGCCGGCTCGCCGCGGTGCTGGTCGAGGTGATGGACCGGGTCAAATTCTGCCGGACGTGCGGGAATGTGGCCGAAGCTGACCTGTGCCGGATCTGCGCCGACGAGCGTCGCGACCCGAGCATGATCTGCGTGGTCGAAGAGCCCAAGGACGTGGCGGCGATTGAGAAGATCCGCGAGTTCCGGGGCCGTTACCATGTCCTGGGCGGCGCGATCAGTCCCATCGACGGGGTCGGCCCGGAAGAGCTGCGGATCAAGGAACTGATGACCAGGCTGTCTGACGGCACGGTCACCGAGCTGATCCTCGCGACCGATCCCAATCTGGAAGGCGAGGCGACGGCCACCTACCTCGCCAGGCTCATCAAGCCGATGGGTGTGCGGGTGACCCGCCCCGCCAGCGGCTTGCCGGTGGGCGGCGAACTGGAATACGCGGACGAGGTGACACTCGGCCGGGCGTTTGAGGGACGGAGACTGCTTGATGTCTAGCGCGCCGCGCAGCGGGCCGCGGGAAGCGTCAGAGAACCCGGGCGAGGACTGGCAGCCGCTCGCTAACCGGATCGCCAGGCACTCCAGGGACTTCCTGGACGGGATCGCGGCGCTGGCCACGGGCGAGGGCGAGGATGAGATCGTCCCGCTGCTGCTGCTCGAAGTCGCGCAGATCCTGCTCGCCGGGGCGCAGCTCGGGGCGAGCAAGGACATCATCCTGCCCGGCAACTGGGAGCCCGACGTGGGCGCCGACCCGGACCTGGACGTGCTTCGCAGCGGCCTGGCGGCGCGGCTGGCCGGCTGCGACGAATACGCCGAGCTGTTCGACCCCTACCAGGATGTGCAGGCGACCCCGTTCCGGCTCTCCGATGACCTCGCGGCGGTGGCAGCGGACCTGATCCACGGCCTCAAGCACTATGAGGCGAACCGGTTCTCCGAGGCGCTGTGGTGGTGGCAGTACTCCTATGTGAACCACTGGGGGACGCACGCCGGGGCCGCGCTGCGGGCGCTGCACGCGGTGGTCGCGCACGCCAGGCTGGACGTGGCCGAGGAGCGGACAGCGGGCTGAGCCGGGCTGATCTCGATACACTCAAGGTCCTGCCTGTCACCCTGCCGAACCGGAGGTGCGGCCGCCCGTGGCACTTGTGGTGCAGAAATACGGCGGATCGTCAGTAGCCGACGCAGACGGCATCAAGCGTGTCGCACAGCGGATCGCGGCAACCAGGAAGGCGGGACATTCGGTCGTCGTGGTGGTGTCGGCCATGGGCGACTCGACCGATGAGCTGCACGACCTCGCCAGGCAGGTCAGCCCGATGCCGCCCGTCAGGGAACTGGATATGCTGCTCACGGCGGGCGAGCGGATCTCGATGGCGCTGCTGGCGATGGCGATCGCCAACCTGGGCATGGAGGCGCGGTCGTTCACCGGTTCGCAGGCCGGGGTCATCACCGACTCCGCGCACGGCCGGGCCCGGATCATCGACGTGACGCCGGGCCGGATCTCGGTCGCGCTGGCGGACGGCGCGATCCCGATCGTCGCGGGCTTCCAGGGCGTGTCGCAGGACAGCAAGGACATCACCACGCTCGGCCGCGGCGGCTCGGACACCACCGCGACCGCGCTCGCTGCCGCGCTCGGCGCGGAGGTCTGTGAGATCTACACAGATGTGGACGGCGTGTTCACCGCTGACCCGAGGATCGTGCCAGGGGCGCGCCGGATCCCGCGGATCAGCTACGAGGAGATGCTGGAGATGGCGGCGTGCGGGGCGAAGATCCTGCACGTCAGGTGCGTGGAGTACGCGCGCAGGTACTCGATCCCGATTCACGTGCGGTCCTCTTTCAGCAGCAGGGACGGAACGCTGGTCACCGACACGCCAGATGCCGGGTCACCAGGCTCACCGGGGGAAGGAGACGAGATGGACCGGGCCATCATCACCGGGGTCGCGCACGACCGCAGCGAGGCGGAGGTCACTGTCATCGGCGTGCCGGACAAGGTCGGCGAGGCCGCCAAGATCTTCCGGGCGATCGGCGCGGCCAGCATCAACATCGACATGATCGTGCAGAACATTTCCGCCGCCTCGACCGGCCGCACCGACATCTCGTTCACGGTGCCGCGGGCCGACGGCCAGGCGGCGATCGCCGCGTTGCGCGCGCTTTCGGATAGCGAGACCTTCGACTCGCTGGTGTACGACGACAGGATAGGCAAGGTCTCGCTGATCGGCGCCGGGATGCGGTCCCAGCCCGGGGTGATCGCGACCTTCTTCAGCGCGCTGGCCGATGTCGGCGTCAACATCCGGATGATCTCGACCTCGGAGATCAGGGTCTCGGTGATCGTGGACGAGAACGACGTGGACCTGGCCGTCGGTGCCGCGCACCGGGCCTTCGCGCTGGAATCCGGCGAGGTCGAAGCCGTCGTCTACGGGGGGACGGGCCGATGACGCGCAAGCCGACCCTGGCCATCGTCGGCGCCACCGGCGCCGTCGGCACGGTCATGCGAGACGTGGTCTCCACCAGGGACGACGTGTGGGGTGAGATCAGGCTGGTCGCGTCGGCCCGGTCGGCGGGCAGGGCGCTGCCGGTGCGCGGGGAACGGACCGAGGTCCGTGAGCTCTCCGCGGACGTCTTCGACGGCGTCGACCTGGCCATGTTCGACGTGCCCGACGCGGTGTCGGCGCACTGGGCCCCGGTGGCGGCTGAGCACGGCGTGGTGGTGATCGACAAGTCGGGCGCGTTCCGGATGGATCCGGACGTCCCGCTGGTGGTGCCCGAGGTCAACCCCCGGCACGCGGCCCGCCGGCCCAAGGGGATCATCTCGGTGCCCAACTGCACCACGCTGGCGCTGATCGTCGCGGTGGCCGCCCTGCACCGTGCCTTCGGGCTGCGGGAACTGTTCGTCGCCTCCTACCAGGCGGCGTCCGGGGCGGGACAGCCGGGCACCGACGCGCTGTATGACCAGATGGGCAAGGTGGCCGGGAACCGGGCGCTGGGCCAGCGCCCCGGTGACCTGCGCGCGGTGCTGGGCGACTTCGGGCCGTTCCCGGCGCCGCTGGCGCTCAACGTGGTGCCCTGGGCAGGCTCGCTGCGGGAGGCAGGCTGGTCCTCGGAGGAGCTGAAGATCCGCAACGAGACCCGGAAGATCCTCAGCCTGCCTGACCTGCGGGTCTCGTCGACCTGCGTGCGGGTGCCGGTGGTGATCGGGCACTCGGCGGCCGTGCACGCGGTCTTCGAGCACGAGGTGACGCAGCCGAAGGCCAGCCGGGTGCTGGCCGAGGCGCCGGGCGTCGTGGTCCTCGACGACCCGGCCCGCGACGAGTACCCCACCCCGGCCGATGTGGCCGGGACCGATCCCACCTGGGTCGGCCGGATCCGGCGCAGCCTGGACGACCCGAACGCGCTCGACCTGTTTGTCTGCGGCGACAACCTGCGCAAGGGCGCCGCGCTCAACGCCGCTCAGGTGGCCGAGTTGCTGCTGCCCGAGCTCACCCGCGCCCGCCGCCGCGCCGGGCGCTGAACGGCAGCGGGCTGTGACGCGCGCGGCGCGTCACAGCCCTGGGATCTAGCGCGGCCGAAGGGCTGGCCGACCCCGGCCGCCGGGCCCGCCGTGGCGGATCCGGCTGTCCTCGGGGAGGGGCCACGACCGGGCCCCGAAGTCAGCCAACGAAGGTCTTGCAGGTCCGGCCCGCCGCGTAAGTCGAGGACGCGCACACGGCGAACGGAATGGTGAAGTTCTCGTGCACCGAGAAACTGGTATGCACCCAGTTGCCCGCGGTCCCGCACACCTGATGGCTCTTGTTGTAGTCGCGGTTGTTCGCGCTGACGCTGGCGATCGCGTCCTTGCAGAACTTCTTCGCCGCGGTTCCCTTCGTGAAGTGCAGGCTGACCACGACGGTGCCGACGCATCGTGACCCGTTGTGGTTCGTCTGCCAGCCGTGCCCGCGCACCTGGCCGTCTTGCGGGATGTTGAACTCGGCGCTGCCGGTGCAGCCAGCGTCCGGCGTGGCCGCGGTGTGGTGAAGCGAGACGGTCTTGGCCTTCGCGACGCTCGCGGCAGCCGGCCCAGCCGTGGCGGCGTGGGCGGCGGGAAGCGCGATGCCGAAGGCGGCCGGCGCTAGCGCGGCGCCGCCGACCATGACGTGTACTCTCTTCAAGAGGCCTCCTCTTTGCACTAGCTGGGCCGCTTATGTCCGGCGTGACGGATGGCGCACCGATCAACGCGGCCACCTACCGTCAGCGCTCCCATCCTGTTAGGTAGCGCTATTTATCGGCTAACTATCGGCTAGGCGGCCGCCCGTACCGGGTTCGGGTTCGCCGGCCTGGGGTGATCGAATGACGCATGACCTGGCCGGACGGACATTCCTGATCACCGGCGGCAACACCGGGATCGGCCGGGCCACCGCGGCCGCGCTGGCTACCCGGGGCGGCCGGGTCTACATCGCCTGCCGGTCCGCGGCCAAGGGCCAGGAAGCGGCGGCCGGGATCGCCGCGGAGACCGGGAACAGCGAGGTCAGCTTCCTCCCGCTGGATCTATCCGACCTGGCCTCGGTCCGCGGCTGCGCGGCTGACTTCCTGGCCAGGGACGAGCCGCTGCACGTGCTGATCAACAACGCCGGGGTGGCGGGCCGCCGCGCCCTGACCAAGGACGGCTTCGAGCTCACGTTCGGCGTGAACCACCTGGGCCATTTCGCCCTGACCACCGCGCTGCTCGGCCGGCTGGCCGCCAGCGCGCCCGCCCGGGTGGTCAGCGTGTCCAGCGACAACCACTACCAGGCCAAGGGGGTGGACTTCGCCGCGCTGCGCCGCCCGGGCCGCGGCATCACCGGCCTGCACGAGTACGCGGTGTCCAAGCTGTGCAACGTGCTGTTCACCCAGGAACTGGCCCGCCGGTACGGCGCGGACGGCATCACCGCCAGCGCCCTGCATCCGGGCGTGGTCGGCTCGGACATGTGGCGCCGGGTGCCCTGGCCGATCCGCCCGCTGATAACCCGGCGCATGCTTACCACCGAGCAGGGCGCCCGTACCCCGGTCTACTGCGCCACCGCACCGGAACTGGCAGAGGCGAGCGGCCGGTTCTACGAGAACTGCCAGGAACGCGAGCCCAGCAAGGTCGCCACCGAAGAACTGGGCCGCCGCCTCTGGGACCAGAGCGAAGCCTGGATCACCCCCTAGCGCGCGACGACGACGCGGCAGGCATATTCCTACAATCATGGTGGCTGGTCAGCGCTATTTACTGAGAACCAACCACCATCCTGGGTGCCGCCCTGCGCACGGTTCCCTGGTAGTGGTTCCCGCGCTGGTAAAGCCAGTCGTAGGTGATCCCGAAGACGCGCACGCGTTATGGCTGGTCGTCGTCTAGCGCGAAGCTGAGGTAGCGGTCGGCCGAACGGCGGATCGCGGCGGCGCCGTCCGTGGCCACGACCCGGCCCCACCAGGCGCCGTAGACGCGGTCGAACGGGTAGGGCTCGATCATCGACAGCGCCCGGCGGATCGTGCGCGGCCGCTCCGGGATGTGGTTGGGGTAGCTGTACATGAAGCTCACCCAGCGGCGGTCCTGTACCACCGTGAAGATGTCGCCGGAGAACAGCGCGCCGCCCTCGGGCGCGTCCGCCCAGTGCAGCACCTGGCCGCCGTCGAAGTGGACGCCCGCGTTGATCAGCGTGAGCCCGTCGCCGATCTCCCTGGTCTGGCCGTCCCAGAACACGACCGAGTCGTCCGGCCTGGCGACCCACTCCCGGTCCTTGCGGTGGATGTAGACCGGGGCATCGAACGCGTGCGCGTACTCGATCATCGAGCCGTAGAAGTGCGGATGGCTGATCGCGACCGCGCTGACCCCGCCCAGTTCCCTGATGCGGGCGATCAGGCCGTCGTCGATGTAGGTGATCATGTCCCAGAGCACGTTCCCGCCGGGGGTGGTCACCAGCAGGGCACGCTGGCCGATCGAGGTGGCCGGGTCCGCGCCGACCCCGGTGACGCCGGGGCCTTCGGCCCGCAGCACGCCCTGGCGGCCGCTCGCCTGCAGCTGGGCCAGCGTTGTCCACTGCTGTCCGTCCCAGCCGACGTACTGGCGCTCGTCCAGGCAGATCGGGCAGTCAGCGCGCTCGCCGCCGTACTGGACGCCGCAGGTAGTGCAGATGGGGAGGCTGAGTTCCATGCAGCCATTTATAGTCGTTCCCGGCGTACGGGCCGGTCAGGGGATCAGGGCGAGCTTGCCGGTGACGTGGCCGGTCATGATGGCCCGGTGCGCGGCGGCTGCCTCGGCTAGCGGGTAGACCTGGCTGACGAACACCCGCAGCGACCCCGGCCAGCAGCAGCCCGGCTGCCTGCGGCCAGCCCAGCGCGGCGGGCTTGGGCACCAGCGCGGTGGCGGGCACCACCAGCTCAGCCGCATAAGAACCAGGGGCGCGGAACGCGATCACCTCATCGCCCGCCCGGACCGGCCCGGCCGGTCCCACCGCGTCCGGCGCCGCTGCCGCGACGACCCCGGCGGCCTCGGCGCCCAGCCGCATCGGCAGCGCCGACGGGTCGGCGCCGAACATGCCGCTGTAAGCCTTCCAGTCGACCGGGTTCACCCCGGCCGCCCTGACCTCGATCCGGGCTTCGCCCGGTCCCGGTTCTGGCGCCGGCTCGTCGGCGACCGCCAGGACATCCGGCCCGCCGAACGCGGTGGCAAGCACGACAGAAGACACGCGAACTGCGAACGCGACGTGGCGGGCCCGCATTCCCGGGCGGCGGGGGCCGCCGGGAATGCGGGCTGTCAGCGGGCTGGCCGGCTCAGCGCGGGGTCACGGGTAGCTGACCACGTCACTGGGCCCGGGCGAGTCCTGCGTCACCGGCGCGCCGGTGCCGTTCACCACCGACTCGATCCCGCCCGACCCGGAAAGGAACCGGGTCAGCAGGTCGCTGAGCTGCACGCCGGGCCGGTCCGGCGCGACGAACGCCGCGCTCGCCTCGATCGGGATGCCCAGCTCGAAGAAGCAGTAGCTGGCCAGGCCGAAGCCCTGGAAGCTGGTCACCTGCGGGGAGACCTGGAAGGCCGGGTAGCCGTCGGTCGCCGGGCCGGCCATCCAGGACGCCTGGTCGGGCGGGTCATACGGCATCTCGTTCTGGAAGAAGATGTCGGTGCCGTCCTGGCCGTTCCAGATCACCTGGGTTTTCTCGTAGTGCTCGACGAACAGGCCGTACGCGGTCACGTGGTTGCCGTTGACGGTCAGGCCGGTGTCGCCGACGTTGTCGGTCCAGCCCACGCCGGCCCCGTGGTCGGCCCGCCAGGCCCAGATGTTGTCCAGGATCACGTTGGAGCTGTTGACCGTCAGGCTGTCGGTGGCCTGGCCCGGCTGCGCGCCGCCAATCCGGAAGAACACGTCCTGGACCAGCGTCGGGTCGGCCGCCGAGCCGGGGGTCGCGACGCAGTGCGGGCCGCCCAGCCGGATGCAGCTGCCGACCTGCAGCAGGACCGGCGAGTTCACCGGGCCCGCGTCGAAGATCATCCCGGACAGCTTGACCCCAGGCACGCTGGCGACCTGCATGGAGGCGTTTCCGCTGGTGGGGATCAAGGTGGGGAAGCCCAGTCCGAGCACGATCGTGTTGGGCCGGACGACGTTGATGCTGTGGGCCAGGTTGTATACCCCGGGGGTGAGGATCAGGTCCTTGCCCAGGGCCAGCGCCGCGTTGATCACCGCGACCGGGGTGGCCGGGCTGGCGATGAAGAACTTCCTGACCGGCAGCGACGTGCCCGCCGCCGGGCCGCTGGTCCAGGTCGGCCCCGCCGAATCGTGCCGCAGGGCCGGCACGAACACTCCGAATGCGCCGTCCTGGCCGGTGTACAGGAACGGCTCTTCCTGGCTTTCCGGGCTGGTGGCCAGCGTGGTGTAAGGCTGGGTGCCGCCGGACAGCCCGGAGGTGGCCGAGAAGCTCTGCGGCGGCGCGCCGTTGTCTCCGGCGAACACCTGGTTCCACACGCCGTTGGACCAGCCGTCGAGGTTGCTGTTCCTGACGATGAACTGCTGCTGGGAGCCGTTCACGATGGTGCCGCCGGTGAACTGGGAGTCGGCGATGAAGCCGCCGCTGGCGAACTGCGGGCCAGCCGAGCAGTAGTCCATCAAGGACAGGTTGCCGCCGGTGACGCTGACCCGGCGCATCGGCGCGGCCTGGGACACCGCCCAGAAGTCGGCGCCGGTCTGGCAGCCGGTCTGCCCGGTGACGTTGATGGTCAGGTTCGACAGCGACCGCCAGAAGTTGTCCAGCGCGATGCAGTTGGTGGTGCCCGGCGTGTCGGTCGGGAAGCACTGGTTGTACACGTCGATCGTGCCGTTGATGGTGACGTCGCCGGGACTCGCTCCCAGGCCCGCAACCTCGGTGTAGTAGCCGACCTGGAAGGTCAGCGGGTCGGCGGCCGAGCCATAGGTGCCCGGCTCGAACAGCAGCGCGTACCGCTGGGTGCCGAACTGGTTGGAGATCTGCTGGCTGGCGATCGAGTCGACGGTGGCCTGGATGTCACTTTGCGGCATGCCCGGGCTGAACACGTACACGTTCGGGCCGAAGTCGGGCTGGCCCGGCGCGGCCGGGGCGGCGGGCTGGATCGCCGCGGCGCTGTCCCCGGCGGTGGCGGTGGCGGCGGCAGCCCCGCCAGCCGGGACCGCCCAGGCGAGCAGCAGCCCGGCGGCGGCGACGGCGGTGCGGCGGCTGAGCCAGCCGCCACGATGGAGCCAGCCGCGATGGCGGAGCCAGCCGCCAGCGCGGCGCAGGAGTGCAGGGGGGTGGCCGGCCTGGATCTTTCCCATAACAGACCTAACTCTTCGCCGTGAATAAAGTCCTTATCTGCCAGCATGTCCCGCCCGCACCAGCTGTCAAGGGGCCATCAGGAACGGGCTGGCCGCGCGCGGCAGCCCGCGGCCAGTGCTGCGATGATGCTGACATGCGACCCTGGCCCGGTACTCGGTGACCCCGCCCGCCCGGTTCCGGGCCTGCGTGGCCGTCTACGGCGTGCTCATGGACCGGCAGCGGGTGCTGCTGATGCGCCGGGCCGGCAGCGGGTATCACGACGGCGAGTTGTCGCTGCCCGCCGGCCACCTCGACGGTGACGAGGACGCGATCAGCGGGCTGCGCAGGGAACTGCGGGAAGAGATCACCGTCACCGTGCGGCCCGGGGACTGCCAGCTGGCGACCGTGCTGCACCGGCGGCGGGAGGCGCCGGACGATCACGAGTACGTCGACCTGTTTTTCGAGGTGCGGCGCTGGTCGGGGGTCCCGTCGATCGGCGAGCCCGGCCAGTGCTCGCAGCTGTGCTGGGCCGACATCGATGATCTTCCTGGCGACACCATCGGCTACGTCGCCGGCGCGCTGCGGGCGGTGCGCACCGGGCAGCGGCTGGCGGTCGTCGGCTGGGACGCGGGCTAGGGCTGCCCTTGGCCCTCTGCCTGGCCAGTTGCCTGCCGGGCGGCTGCCTCCCGGTCGGCCCGCCGGATCTGCTCCATCCGCTCGTGCGCTTCCCTGGCCAGGTCCGCGGCGGTGGCCGGTAGGTCCTTCCAGTCCGGGCGGTCGGCCGGCGTCTCGACGCCGAACAGCCTGGCGTCGACCCGGATCGGCGCGCCGGTCACCACGGCCAGGTTGACCGCGTCGCTTGGCCTGGCGTCGATCTCGTGCGGCCCTCCGGGCCCGTCGATCACCACGCTCGCGTAGAAGATGCTCTCCGCGAGCCGGCTGATCCGCACCTCGGTGACCCGGGCGCCAGCGGCGCTGACCAGGCTCGCGGCCATCTGGTAGGCCATCGGCCTGGGCATCTCGGCTGACTGCAGGCTGATCGCCAGCGCGGTGGCCTCGGCCGGGCCGACCCAGATCGGCAGCCGCCGCTGGCCGTCCCGCTCGGCCAGCACCATGACGTGTACCCGCTCGGGGTCGCCGGGATCGGTGCACCGGATCTCTGCCGACACATCCGCCCATTCCGGGCTGGTCGTGGCCTGGGTCATCGCGTTCTCCTCCTCGGTGTCCAGCAACGGGGTGAGCCTGGGCCGCAGCGCGGCGCGGGCCTGGTGCAGCCGGGCCTTGACCGCGCCGGTCGAGATCGCCAGCTCGGCGGCGACCTCGCGGTGGGTGAGGCCCTGCAGGTAGAACAGGAAGACGGCGTCGCGCTGGCCGGGGGCAAGGCCAGCGATCGCGGCGCGGATCACCGCCGCGAGCTCGGCGGCTTCGGCCCGCTCGGCCGGGCCTGGGCCGGCGTCGGCCCCGTCGACCGCGGTGGCGGGCAGCTCGTCGCGCA
>DATBGO010000026.1:0-76024 GCA_036558005.1 Streptosporangiaceae bacterium
TGCCCGCAGGTGGCCCAGAAGCAGGCCGAGCAGGCCGGGCATGACCTTGGTGCGGAGCTTGACCTGCTGTGCACGCACGGCATCCTGCACCTGCTCGGCTACGACCACGCCGAGCCCGGCGAGCACGCGAAGATGTTCGGCCTGCAGGACCGGCTGCTGGCGTCCTGGCGGTCCGAGCGGGCGGGCACCGCGGGCGGGTTCCAGGAATCAGGAGGGTGAGGGCCCGATGGGCTGGCTGTTCGCGGCCGCGATAGCGCTCATCTTGCTGGCCGGATGGAGCGCCACCGCGTCGGACGCGCTGCTGCGGGTGTCGCGGGCCGGGGCGAAGGAACTGGCCAGGGCGCCTGCCGCGGGCAAGACGCCGCTGCAGGCGGTGCTGGCCGAGGTGCCGCGCTACCTGTCGGTGCTGCTGCTGACCGCGGTGGCGGCCCAGGTCTGCGCGGTGGTGCTGGTCGCGTTCGTGCTGCTGCACTGGATCGGCTCGGACTGGCGGGCGTTCCTGGTCACCGCGGTGATCATGACGATCGTGCTGTACGTGGCCAGCGAGCTGGTACCGCGCGCCATCGGGCGGCGGCACCCGGTCGGGGTGGCCAGTTTCGCGTCCGCGATGCTGGCGCCGGTGATCCGGCTGCTCGGCCCGCTGCCCGGCCTGCTGCTGGCGGCCGGCGGGCTGTTCGGCCGGCCGGGCCAGGGCCGGGACGGGCCGTCGGGCTCGGAGGAGGACCTGCGCGGGCTGGTCGACCTGCTGGAGCAGCGGCGGGTGATCCAGCCGGACGAGCGGGCCATGATCCACTCGGTGTTCGAGCTCGGCGACACCATCGTCAGGGAAGTGATGGTGCCCAGGACCGACATGGTCTTCGTGGAGCGGGACAAGACCCTGCGCCAGGCGCTCTCGCTGGCGTTGCGCAGCGGGTTCTCCAGGATCCCCGTGGTCGGCGAGAACCTGGACGACGTGGTCGGCATCGCCTACCTGAAGGACATCGTCACCCGCAGCCACGAGCACCGCGAAGGCGAGTCGGTGGAGAAGGTCGCCTCGATCATGCGGCCGGCCACCTTCGTGCCCGAGAGCAAGCCGATCGACGAGCTGCTCAGGGAGATGCAGGCGCGGCAGATCCACCTGGCGATCGTCATCGACGAGTACGGCGGCACCGCGGGCCTGGTCACCATCGAGGACATCCTGGAGGAGATCGTCGGCGAGATCGCCGACGAGTACGACAAGGAGCAGCCGCCGGTGGAGTGGCTCGGCGAGGACCGGGCCCGGGTCATCGCCCGGCTGCCGGTGGAGGAGCTGGAAGAGCTGTTCGGGGTGTCCATCGAGGCCGAGGACGTGGAGACCGTCGGCGGGCTGCTCGCCCAGCAGCTGGGCAAGGTGCCGATATCCGGATCGGTGGCGACCGTGGCCGGGCTGCGGCTGACCGCGGAGAGCCTGGCCGGGCGGCGCAACCGGATCGGCACCGTGACCGTCGAGCGGACCAGGCCGCCCGCCGATGGCCCGGCGGGCAACGGGCAGGCCGGGGCGGCACTAGACTCTGCCGGGTGAGCGAGGCCCAGCCAGGTCCGGAGGATCTCAAGATCATCGCGCTGGCGCGCGCGGCCCGGGCCCGGGTGGGGGCCGCCGAGGGCGCCGCGGTGCGGGACGAAACCGGCCGGACCTACGCGGCCGCCGCGGTCTCACTGCCCTCGCTGCGGCTGTCGGCGCTGCACCTGGCGGTGGCGATGGCGGTCTCCAGCGGCGCGGACAGCCTGGAGGCGGCGGCGCTGGTCAGCGACGGCGACGCGGCTGACCCGCGCGACCTGGCCGCGGTCCGGGACCTGGGCCCGGACGCGGCGGTGTTCCACGTGGCGCCTGATGGCACCCCGCGCGGCACGTTCCGGCCTTGACCACCGCGCCGCCCGGCTTCGTCTCGGGATTCGCCTGCTTCGCCGGGCGGCCGAACGTCGGCAAGTCAACCCTGATGAACGCGCTCGTCGGGACCAAGGTCGCGATCACCAGCAGCAGGCCGCAGACCACCCGGCGGGCCATCCGCGGGATCGTGAACCGGCCCGGCGCGCAGCTGGTCGTCGTGGACACCCCCGGGCTGCACCGGCCGCGGACGCTGCTCGGCGAGCGGCTGGACAGCCTGGTCCGCGCGACCCTGGCCGAGGTGGACGTGATCGGGTTCTGCCTGCCCGCGGCCGAGCGGATCGGGCCCGGCGACAAGTACCTGGCCGCCGAGCTGGCCGCGATCAGCGCCGCCCCGGTGGTAGCGATCGTCACCAAGACCGACCGGGCGGCCAGGGAGCAGATCGCCGCGCAGCTGGCCGCGGTCAGCGAGCTCGGCGACTGGGCCGACGTGGTGCCGGTGTCGGCGGTGTCGGGTTTCCAGCTGGACGTGCTGGCCGGCGTGCTGGTGTCGCACCTGCCGCCGGGCCGCCCGCTGTACCCCGAGGGCGAGGAGACCGACGAGCCCGAGCAGCGGCTGGCCGCCGAGCTGATCCGGGAGGCGATCCTGGAGGGGGTGCGGGACGAGCTGCCGCACTCCATCGCGGTGGTGGTGGAGGAGATGGGGCCGCGGCCGGACCGCCCGGACCTGGTCGACGTGCACGCGGTCATGTACGTGGAGCGGCCCAGCCAGAAGGCGATCGTGATCGGGGCCAAGGGCGCCCGGCTCAAGGAGGTCGGCACCAGGGCCCGGGCCCAGATCGAGGCGCTGCTCGGCACCAGGGTCTACCTGGACCTGCGGATCAAGATCGCGAAGGACTGGCAGCGGGACCCGAAACAGCTGCGCCGGCTGGGTTTCTACGACTGACCAGCAGGGATGGTCCAGGCCGCGGCTGGTGGTTCCGGCCACGGCGAGCGGTTACGAGCCAGCCGCCGGAATTACCATGCTTTGGCAAAGTTATGCCCGGCTTTCCTATTAACCAGGCCGCCTCATGTGATGATTTGCTTGCCCAGTGTTGCCCTAGCGCGGCCTCGGCGCAGCGGCCGGAGGGGAGTCTGGTTGGGCTTCATCCTCGGAGACCGGCATTTCTTCCGGACCAGGGGCCGGGGCAGCTGCCACTGCGAGCGCTGCGGCGGGGACCGCCACTACCGCAGTGTCTCCGGCCGCCGCTGGCTCACCGTGCTGATGGTGCCCGTGCTGCCGCTGGAGCGAACCGTCGATCACCTGCAGTGCACCGTCTGCGGCACCCGGTACCGGCTGGATCTGCTCGCGCTGCCGACCGTGGCGCAGATGCAGGCGGCACTGCCGGCCGGGACGCACGCCGCGGCGGTCGCCATGTTGCGGGCCGGCGACCCTGGCTGCGAGCCGGCCCGGCACCGTGCGGTCGAGACGATCAGGGCCGCCGGGCTGGCCGGGTACGACGACGCGGCGCTGGAAGCCGACCTGGCCCGGCAGGCCAGGCCGCCGGCGCAGGAACTCGCCAGGGCGCTGAACAAGCTGGCCACCCAGCTGATCGACCAGGCCAGGTCCTGGTTCCTGGCGGACGTGGTGCGGATCGGGCTGGCCGGCGGCGGGCCGCTGACCCAGCAGCAGCGCACCGCCGCGCTGCAGATCGGCACGCAACTGGGCATCGGCGCGGCCAGGGCGCGGGCGGTGATCGAGCTGACCGAGCAAGCTAGGTCAGAATAGATGGGTGAGCAGCTACCGGGATGACGGCATTGTGCTGCGCACCCAGAAACTCGGCGAGGCCGACCGGATCATCAGCCTGCTGACCCGCCGGACCGGCCGGGTCCGCGCGGTAGCCAAGGGAGTGCGCCGCACCAAGTCGCGGTTCGGCGGGCGGCTCGAGCCGTTCACTCACGTCGACCTGCAGCTGCACACCGGCAGGTCGCTGGACGTGATCACCGAGGCGCAGACGCTGCGGCCCTACGGCGAGCCGCTGGCCACCGACTACCCGCGCTACACCACCGGGACCGCGATGCTGGAAACCGCCGAGAAGCTGACCCCGGTCGAGAAGGAGCCCGCCATCCGGCAGTTCCTGCTGCTCGTCGGCGGCCTGCGGGCACTGGGCGAGGCCGCCCACGACCCGCGGCTGGTGCTGGATGCCTACTTCCTCCGCTCGCTCGCGGTGGCCGGCTACGCGCCCGCGCTGGATGAGTGCGCGGTGTGCGGCACCAGGGCGCCCGACCCCGGCGACCCGGGCGCCCGGCCTGGCCTGCTGCGCGCGTTCGCGGTCGGGGCCGGCGGCCTGGTCTGCCGGAACTGCCAGGTGCCCGGCGCGGCCACCCCGTCGGCGGCGACCGTCGGCCTGATGAGCGCGCTGCTGCGGGGCGACTGGGGGTACGCCGACGCCAGCGAGCGCAGGCACCAGGTCGAGTGCAGCGGCCTGGTCGCCGCCTACCTGCAGTGGCACCTGGAGCACTCGATCCGCTCGCTGCGGCACGTGGAGCACGCGTGAGCAGCCGCCGGGTCCGCCCGCCCGACCCGCACGCCGGCGGCGCCAGGCCGCCGCCGATCCCGGCCGAGTTCCTGCCCCGGCACGTCGCCCTGGTCATGGACGGCAACGGCCGCTGGGCCAAGCAGCGCGGCCTGCCCAGGACCGAGGGGCACAAGCGCGGCGAGCACTCGCTGTTCGACGTCATCATGGGCGCGATCGAGCTGGGCATCCCGTACCTGTCGGCGTACGCGTTCTCCACCGAGAACTGGCGGCGCTCGCCGGACGAGGTCCGGTTCCTGATGGGCTTCAACCGGGACGTCATCCGGCGGCGGCGCGACCAGCTGAACGAGATGGGCGTGCGGGTCCGCTGGGCCGGACGACGGCCCCGGCTGTGGCGTAGCGTTATCGCCGAACTTGAGGACGCCGAGCAGCTGACGGCCGGCAACTCGGTCCTGACCCTGCAGTTCTGCGTCAACTACGGCGGCCGGGCGGAGATCGCCGATGCCGCGGCGGCGATCGCCGCGGACGTGGCGGCGGGCAAGCTGCGCGCCGACAAGGTGGACGAGAAGGTGTTCGCCCGGTACCTGGACGAGCCCGGCATTCCCGACGTGGACCTGTTCGTCCGCTCCTCCGGCGAGCAGCGGACCTCGAACTTCCTGCTCTGGCAGTCCGCCTACGCCGAGCTGGTGTTCCTCGACACGCTGTTCCCCGACTTCGACCGGCGCCACCTCTGGCACGCCTGCGAGATCTACGCCAGCAGGGACCGCAGGTACGGCGGCGCGGAGCCGAACCCGGTCCGCTGACCGGCCGGCGGCGGCGCTACCTGGTGGCCTGCCAGCCGGCCAGCGCGAGCACGCAGGCGATCGCCAGCACGCGGGTCGCCTTCCCCTGGCTGCCCAGGGCCGGCCAGGACACGAACGCCAGCCAGGCCAGCACCGCCGCCATCGCGCACAGCGCCACCGCCCCGGCCGGGCCCCGCATCGCCAGCCCGGCGATCAGCAGCGCGACGGCCAGCACCGGCGGCAGCCACACCGGCAGCTGGTAGAGCAGCGCCAGCGGCCTGGCGCTGGCCTGCTCGACCGACCGGCGGGCCGGCGACGCGTCCGGGGTGTACAGCGCCTGGCCGCGCGGCAGCGGCCGCCTGCCCCGCCCGCCGCGGCCCGGCTGGCGCCCCGGCCTGGCTTGCTGCTGCCGGGGCTGCCGGGACTGCCCGGGCCGCTTGCTGGTCACATCCGGTCCTTCCTGGGGTCGCGCCGGGGAGCGCGGTGCGCTCCTGCTGGCAAAGATACGGCCTGCAAGCCGGGGCCCGCGCGGCCGCGGCGATCATCATGGCGGCGGCCAGGGCCGGGGCACCGCTAAGCTTGAAAGTCACACGCGGCCCGTCAACCGGGTTCGAGCGCGCGCGCAACGCCGCCGACCGCCAGCCGGATGGAGATTTCGATGGCACGACGCACCGATCGCATGGATGTCCTGGTCAGCCTCTGCAAGCGGCGGGGGATCGTGTACCCGTCCAGCGAGATCTACGGCGGCCTGCGCGCGTCCTGGGACTACGGGCCGCTCGGCGTGGAGATCAAGAACAACGTCAAGCGGCAGTGGTGGCGCGCGGTGGTGCACGAGCGCGACGACGTCGTCGGGCTGGACTCCAGCGTGATCCTCGCGACCGAGGTCTGGCAGGCCAGCGGGCACGTGACCGAGTTCGTCGACCCGCTGACCGAGTGCCTGTCCTGCCACCGCCGGTTCCGCGCCGACCACCTGGTCGAGGCGTACGAGGAGAAGCACGGGCACGCGCCGGAGGGCGAGCTGAGCCAGATCGCCTGCCCGCACTGCGGCACCAAGGGCGCGTTCACCCCGCCGCGGATGTTCAACGGCCTGCTGCGCACCTACCTGGGCGCGACCGAGGACGAGTCCGGGCTGGCCTACCTGCGCCCGGAGACCGCGCAGGGGATCTTCATCAACTACCGCAACGTGCTTCAGTCGGCCAGGAAGAAGGTGCCGTTCGGGATCGGCCAGATCGGCAAGTCGTTCCGCAACGAGATCACCCCGGGGAACTTCATCTTCCGCACCCGCGAGTTCGAGCAGATGGAGATGGAGTTCTTCGTCCGGCCCGGCACCGACGAGGACTGGCACGAGCGGTGGATCGAGCTGCGCGAGAACTGGTACCTCGACCTCGGGCTGGCCAAGGACAACATGCGCCGGTACGAGCACCCGGCGGACAAGCGCTCGCACTACTCCAAGCGCACCGTCGACATCGAGTACCGGTTCGAGTTCGCCGGCTCGGAATGGGGCGAGCTGGAGGGCATCGCCAACCGGACCGACTTCGACCTGACCGCGCACAGCAAGGCGTCCGGGCAGGACATGTCCTACCTGGACGCGGAGTCGGGCGAGCGGTTCGTCCCGTACGCGATCGAGCCGGCCGCCGGGGTGGACCGGGCGATGCTGGCGTTCCTGCTCGACGCCTATACCGAGGACGAGGCGCCCGACGCCAAGGGCAACATGGAGAAGCGGACCGTGCTGCGGCTGCACCACCGGATCGCCCCGGTCAAGGTGGCGGTGCTGCCGCTATCGCGCAACGCCGACCTGTCGCCGAAGGCCAGGGACGTCGCCGGGGAACTGCGCAGGCACTGGAACGCCGACTTCGACGACGCCAGCGCGATCGGCCGCCGCTACCGGCGGCAGGACGAGATCGGCACCCCGTACTGCGTGACCGTCGACTTCGACACGCTGACTGACCAGGCAGTTACCGTTCGCGAGCGGGACTCGATGCGGCAGGAGCGGGTCAGCATCGACCGGCTGACTGAGTACCTGGCTGAACGCCTAACCGGGTGCTGACCAGCCGGCGCTGGCCGGTCCCGTCCCCCGCGCGCCGTCCTGGCCCGAGTCGATGAGCGCCGAGATCACCGCGTCCAGCGGCTGGCCGGCCGGCTGGCCGGGGGAGCGGCGGAACACCTCCGCGGCCGCCTGGTGGAAGCCGTCGGGCAGGCCGGCGGCCGCCATGCTGGCGGCGACCTCCTCCATCTCAGCCACCCACCGCCAGCCCTTGACCGTCGCCGACCTGGCGGCGGCCGCGGACCGGTCGGCCAGCGCGGGCTGGGACAGCGCCCACTCGCTGACCAGCGCCTGCTCGACCCCTTCGGCGCTAGCCAGGGCCCGCGCGGTCAGCAGCAGCGCGGCGCTGCCCTTGGTCCAGGCGGCATAGGCCATCTTGACCGCCGAGGCGGCGGTGAGCCCGCCGGCCAGCACCCTGGTCTCCAGCGGCGTGCCGCCGAACAGTTCGCTCACCTCGGCGGCCCTGGGACCGGACAGGTACAGCCGGGTGTGACCGGCCTGGGCGGGCGGCGGCCCGATGATGCCGCCGTCGACGTAGCTGCCGCCGCCGTCCTCGATCATCCTGGCGGCCTCGCGGGCGGTGGCGGGCGCGATCGCGTTCGCGTCGACGAAGATCCCGCCGAACCCCTGCACCGCCCAGGCCATGTCCAGCGCCGCGTGCGGCGGGCAGACGGACAGGATCAGCTCGGCCTGGTCGGCGACCTCGGTGGCGGTGCCCGCGTCCTCCAGCCGGGCCGCCCGGGCCCTGGCCGCGGTGTCCGGTCCCCGGCCGTCAGAGGCCCAGAGCACCGTGTGCCCCGCCTGCGTCAGGCACCGCCCGACCATGGCGCCCATCTCCCCGGGGTGCAGGAGCCCGATCACGCGGGCCGCTGGCAGCTGCATGCCAGACATTGTCGCAGGCTGGGTGCCCGCAGGAGGTTACCTCACATGTCGGGGAGCCAGCTGTAAGCCGTCAGGCCGGCAAAGGCGGTTTCCTGCTGGGCGGTCGCGCTCAGCCAGGGCAGCCGCCGCACGACCTGGCCGTCGCGGATCAGGATGACCCGCACGATGTCGGCCGCCTTGCCAGGGTGCCGGGCCGGCCGGCGCAGCCAGCAGGTGAACAGCATCTCCTGGCCGGTCCGGCTGATCCACATGGGGTAGTTGCAGCCGGCGTTCACCCCGTCCGGGCTGTGCGCGCCCGGGATCGCGCGTCAGTGGCCCTGCCGCACGGATCCGGGATGCTGTCGCGGCGACCAGCTGTCAGCAGGTCGCCGCCGCTGACGCAGTCGGGGGAGTTCGCGGTCACTTTTCAGAGACGCCGTCCGGGCCGGTTAGTTGCTTCACTCGCTGAGATCGGGGGCGCACGGTCGGATATCTGAGGATAATTCCTGCTGGGGCCGCATCGCTCAGGTCCGTCCGCGCTCGCTGGGAGCAGGAGTGGAATTCCGGGTTCTGGGGCCAGTCGAGATCAGGGTGGCCGGCCAGCGGCTTCCTGCCGGGCACGCGCGACAGCGCGCGGTGCTGGCGGTCTTGCTGCTAGAGCTCAACCGCGTGGTGCCCGCGGAGCAGCTTATCGACCGGGTGTGGGGCGAGGACCCGCCGCCCTCGGGCCGCAACACCCTGTACGTCTACGTGGCCAAGCTCCGGGCGATCATCGCGGCTGGCGGTGAGCCGGGCGCCGCGCTCGTCCGCCGGCCGGGCGGTTACTCGCTTGAGGCCGATCCTGACCGGGTAGACCTCGTCCGGTTCCGCCGCCTGGCGCGCGAGGCCAGCTCGGCTGGTGCGGGCGAGGATGCCGAGGCGCTGCTGCGCGGCGCGCTGGGGCTGTGGCAGGGCGCGGCGCTTTCCGGGCTGACCAGCCCGTGGCTGGCGGCGATGCGGGAGACCCTGGAGGCGGAACGGACCGCGGCCGTCCTGGACCTGAACGACATCGCGCTGCGGCGGGGCGCGCACGCGGCGCTGATCGGCGAGCTGACCGGGCAGGCGGCAGCGCATCCCGCGGACGAACGGCTGATCGGGCAGCTGATGCTGGCGCTGTACCGGACCGGCCGTCAGGCTGACGCACTGCACTGGTTCGACCAGACCAGGCAGCTGCTGGCCGCCGAATTCGGCGCCAGTCCCGGGCCAGAGCTGCGGGACTTGCACCAGCGGATGCTGCGCAACGACCCGTCGCTGGCCCGCTCCGGGCCGGACGGCGACGGTGCCGCGGCAGATCCGGGCGGGAACAGCCCGCAGCCGGTCGTGCCCAGGCAGCTGCCTGCGCCGGTCGAGCACTTCGCCGGCCGGGCCGCTGAACTGCGCGTGCTGAACGGCCTGCTGCACCGGGCCGCGCAGGGCGCCGCGATCGTGATCTCAGCGGTGAGCGGGACCGCCGGGGTCGGCAAGACGGCGCTGGCGGTGCATTGGGCGCACCAGGTGGCTGACCAGTTCCCGGACGGGCAGCTGTATGTGAACCTGCGCGGGTTCGATCCGGTGGCGAAGCCCGTCAGGCCGGCCGAGGCGATCCGCGGCCTGCTGCAGGCGCTGGTCAGGCCGGCCGGCCAGATCCCGGCGGGACCGCAGGCGCAGCAGGACATGTACCGCAGCGTGCTCGCGGCCCGGCGGGTTCTCATCGTCCTCGACAACGCCCGCGACGCCGCGCAGGTCCGCCCGCTGCTGGCCGGCGGACGGGGCAGCCTGGTGCTGGTGACCAGCCGGAACCAGCTGCTCGGGCTGGCCGCCGCCGATGGCGCCTGGCCGGTCCGGCTTGACGTGCTCAGCGGCGAGGACGCGCGTGCGCTGCTGCGCCGCCGGCTGGGCGCGGCCCGGCTCGCGGCCGAGCCCGGCGCGGTGGACGAGCTGATCGAGCTGTGCGCGCGGCTGCCGCTGGCGCTGTCGATCGCGGCCGCCCGTGGCTGCGCCCATCCGGCGTTCCCGCTGGCGGCGCTCGCCGCTGAGCTGCAGGACGTGGCCCAGCGGCTGGACGCGCTGGACGGCGGCGACCCGGCCGCCAGCGTCCGGGCGGTGCTCTCCTGGTCCGCCCGCAGCCTGACCGGGCCGGCCGCGCGGATGTTCCGGCTGCTGGCCGTGCATCCGGGACCAGATTTCTCGGTCCCGGCCGCGGCCAGCCTGGCCGGGCTGCCAGCGGGGCGGGCACGCCTGCTGCTCGGCGAGCTGGCCGACGCGAACCTGCTCACCGAGCACGCGCCGGGCCGGTTCAGCTTCCACGACCTGCTGCGCGGCTACGCGGGCGAGCAGGCCAACGCGCTGGACAGCGAGACAGGCCGGCTGGACGCGCTGCACCGGCTGGCCGACTACTACCTGCACGCCGCGCACCGCGCGGAGCGCCTGCTGTACCCGGATCACCCCAGGCCCGCGCTGGAGGATCCCCGCCCCGGGGTGACAACCGACGACAGCGCTGGCAGCTATGCCACGGCGCTGGCCTGGTTCGACGCCGAGCACCGGGTGCTCGTCGCGGTGGTCGCCGCAGCCGCCGACCATCGATTCGACACCCAGGCCTGGCAGCTCGCCTGGGTGCTGGACACGTTCTTCGAGCTCCGTGCGGCCTGGCGTGACTGGGAGGCCACCCAGCGCACCGCGCTGGCCGCCGCCCGGCGGCTGGGCAACAGGTTCGCCGAGTTCCACGCAGCCCGCGGGGCCGCGAGTGCGCAGCTCCATCTGGGCCGTTACCCGGACGCACTCAGCCTGCTGAGCCGGGCCCTGCGGCTGAGCGAGGAAGACGGCGACCTGGGGATGCAAGCGCGCATCCATATGGATATGTGCCGGGTGTTCGAGGCCGAGGAGCGATACCCCGAAGCGCTCCGCTACAGCCGGGACGGCCTGCGGCTCGCCAGGCAAGCAGGTGCTGAGGCGAAGCGGGTCGAGGCTGATGCCCTCAACTTCGTCGGCTGGTACCTGGCCCAGCTCGGCAGGTTCGGGGAGGCGCTCGAATGCTGCCAGCAGGCCCTGATCATGCACCACTTCGGTGACAAGAACAAGGAACCCCACAGTCTCGACAGCCTGGCCTGCGTGCACAGAGGGCTCGGCCGTTACGCCGCGGCCGCTGAGTGTTACCGGCGCGCGGTCGAGCTTTTCGCCGGGCTCGGCAAAGAATGGGAGGTGGCCAGGACGCTGGCCAAAGCCGCTGAGGTCCACCAGGAGGCCGATGACCTGCCGGCCGCCATCATCGCCTGGACCCGGGCGCTGGCCATCTTCGAGCGGCTGCACCAGCCCGAGGCCGAGCAGGTCCGGGCCAGGCTGGCCGAATGTGCGCCCCCGGCGGCCAGGCAGTCCGGTGATCCGGTCCAGCTGCGCGGCGGCGGCGGGTCAGTTGTGCAGTGGCGGCGCGCACCTGGCGGGCATCCTCGATAGGCTCCAGAGGGAGGGGCCGGAAGGTCGCCCGAAACCAGAGCCCGTGAGGGCGTCAATCACACCAGGCCGCCCTGGGCCGGCTTGAGGGAGCCAGGCCGCGCGGCATCGCGAGGAGTGCGTGCAGTGCCGAAGCTCGTTTACGACTTCACCGAGGGCAACAAGGACCTGAAGGATCTGCTGGGCGGCAAGGGCGCCAACCTGGCCGAGATGACCAATCTCGGCCTGCCGGTACCTCCGGGCTTCATCATCACCACCGACGCCTGCCGTTATTACCTGGAGCAGAAACAACTTCCCGAGGGCCTGGCCGGCGAGGTCAGCGGGCACCTGGCGGCGCTGGAAGAGAAGATGGGCAGGCGACTGGGCGACCACGACGACCCGCTGCTGGTCAGCGTGCGGTCCGGGGCCAAGTTCTCGATGCCCGGCATGATGGAGACCGTCCTGAACATCGGGCTGTCCGATGAATCGGTGCAGGGGCTGGCCAAGCAGGCCGGCAGCGAGCGGTTCGCCTGGGACTCCTACCGGCGGCTGATCCAGATGTTCGGCAAGACCGTGCTCGGCATCGAGGGCGAGGCGTTCGAGCACGCCATCGACTCGGCGAAAAAGGCCAAGGGCACCAGCAACGACCTGGACCTGGACGCGGGCGACCTGCGCGGGCTGGTCGCCACGTTCAAGGACATCGTGCGCGAGCACTCGGGCCGCGACTTCCCGCAGGATCCCAGGGACCAGATGGACCTGGCGGTCGAGGCGGTGTTCAACTCATGGAACGCCGACCGGGCCATCCTGTACCGGCGGCAGGAGCGGATTCCCGCTGACCTGGGCACCGCCGTCAACATCGTGGCGATGGTGTTCGGCAACCTCGGCATGGACTCGGGCACCGGCGTGGCGTTCACCCGCGACCCGGGCAGCGGCCAGCAGGGCGTCTACGGCGACTACCTGCAGAACGCCCAGGGCGAGGACGTGGTGGCCGGCATCCGCAACACGGTGCCGCTGCAGGACCTGGAGCAGATCGACGCCGCGTCCTACGGCCAGCTCATGGAGATCATGAGCACGCTGGAGAACCACTACAAGGACCTGTGCGACATCGAGTTCACGATCGAGCGCGGCAAGCTGTGGATGCTGCAGACCCGGGTCGGCAAGCGGACCGCGGCCGCCGCCTTCCGGATCGCGATCCAGCTGGTCGAGCAGGGCCTGATCGTCATGGATGAGGCGCTGACCCGGGTCACCGGCAGCCAGCTCGCCCAGCTGATGTTCCCCCGGTTCGACGCCAGCGGCAGCGTCCGGCAGATCACCAGGGGAGTGAGCGCGTCTCCGGGTGCCGCGGTCGGCAGGGCGGTGTTCGACTCCGGCCGCGCGGTCGAGCAGGCAGCGGCCGGCCAGGACGTCATCCTGGTGCGGCGCGAGACCAACCCGGACGACCTGCACGGGATGATCGCCGCCCGCGGCATCCTGACCAGCCGCGGCGGCAAGACCAGCCACGCCGCGGTGGTCGCCCGCGGGATGGGCAAGACCTGCGTCTGCGGCGCCGACGAGCTGGAAGTCGACCTGGCCGGGCGCAAGTTCTCCGGTCCTGGCGGGCTGACCGTCAGCGAAGGCGACGTGATCTCGATCGACGGCACCTCTGGCGCGGTCTACCTCGGCCAGGTCGACGTCGTTCCTTCGCCGGTGGTCGAGTATTTCGAAGGCGGCCTCGCCCCGCAGTCCGACGAGCTGGTCAGTGCCGTGGACCAGCTCATGGGGCACGCTGACGCGCGGCGGCGGCTGAAGGTGCGGACGAACTCCGACACCGGCGAGGACTCCGCCCGCGCGGTCCGGTTCGGCGCCGAGGGCATCGGCCTGACCAGGACCGAGCACATGTTCCTCGGCGAGCGCCGGCAGCTGGTCGAGCGGCTGATCCTGGCCGAGGACGAGCAGACCAGGCAGGCGGCGCTGGACGCGCTGGAGCCGCTGCAGCGCGGCGACTTCGTGGAGATCTTCACCGCCATGGACGGCCTGCCGGTCACCATCCGGCTGCTGGACCCGCCGCTGCACGAGTTCCTGCCCGACCTGACCGAGCTGTCGGTCAAGATCGCGCTGGCCGGGGACGCGGCGACGGAGAAGGACCGCAAGCTGCTGGACGCGGTCCGGCGGCTGCACGAGCAGAACCCGATGCTCGGGCTGCGCGGCGTCCGCCTGGGCCTGGTCATCCCCGGCCTGTACGAGATGCAGGTCCGCGCCATCGCCCAGGCCGCCGCCGACCGGGTCGCGGCCGGCGGTGACCCGCGCCCGGAGATCATGATCCCGCTGGTCGGCGCCGTGCAGGAGCTGGAGGCCGCGCGCGAGGAGACCGAACAGGTGCTGGCCGACGTCGCCGCGCGCACCGGGACCAGCGTGCACACGCTGATCGGCACGATGATCGAGGTCCCCCGGGCCGCGCTGACGGCCGGGCAGATCGCACAGGCCGCGGAGTTCTTCTCGTTCGGCACCAATGACCTCACCCAGATGGGCTGGGGCTTCTCCCGTGACGACGTGGAGGGCTCGTTCTTCAGCCGGTACATCGAGCTCGGCGTGTTCGGCGTCTCGCCGTTCGAGACCCTGGACGCCGACGGCGTCGGCCGGCTGGTCAGGATCGCCGTCGAAGAGGGCCGGGCCACCCGCCCGGACCTGAAGATCGGCATCTGCGGCGAGCATGGCGGCGACCCCGAGTCGGTGCACTTCTTCCACCAGGCTGGCCTCGACTACGTCTCGTGCTCGCCGTTCCGGGTGCCCGTCGCCCGGCTCGAAGCGGGCCGGGCCGCGGTGGCGGAGGCTCAGGCCGGGACCAGCGACAGCCGCTGATGCCCGGTCTCGCGGGCCGGTGACCAGCGGCTACGACAGCCATGCTCAGGCACGCATCGTGCCAGAGCAGGGCAGCCGGCACCCGTGGCGCGGTGAGTTCGAGCGGGACCGCGCCCGGGTGCTGCACAGCTCGGCGCTGCGCAGGCTGGCGGCCAAGACGCAAGTGCTCGAGGTCGGCTCCGGCGACTTCCCGCGGACCAGGCTCACCCACTCGCTGGAGTGCGCCCAGATCGGGCGGGAGTTCGGCGCGGTGCTCGGCTGCGATCCCGACCTGGTCGACGCCGCCTGCCTCGCGCACGATCTGGGGCATCCGCCGTTCGGCCACAACGGCGAGCAGGCGCTGGCCAGCCTGGCGGCCGGGTGCGGCGGGTTCGAGGGAAACGCGCAGAGCTTCCGGCTGCTGACCCGGCTGGAGGCGAAGGTGCCCGGGGCCGGACTGAACCTGACCAGGGCGGCGCTGGACGCCACCTTGAAATACCCGTGGGGCGCCGGGTCCGGCCAGGCCAAGTTCGGCTACTACGAGGACGACGCCACGGCGCTGCGCTGGATCAGGGAAGGCGCGCCGGACGGCAGGCCCTGCCTGGAGGCCCAGGTCATGGACTGGGCCGACGACGTCGCCTACTCCGTGCACGACCTGGAAGACGGCCTGCAGACCGGCATGATCACGCTGCCCGCGCTGCGGGACCCGGCCGGGCGGCGGGCGGTCGCCGAGCTCACCCTGGCCAGCTACTGCCCGCCTGACTGGGTGAGCCTGGATGAGCTGTGCGAGGTGTTCGCCGGCCTGCTCAGGCTGCCCGCCTGGCCGGCCGAGTTCGACGGCGGCCCCATGTCGCTGGCCGCGGTCAAGCACCTGACCAGCGAGCTGATCAGCCGGTTCTGCGACGCGGCGCAGGACGCGACGCTGGCCGCGGCCGGCCGGGAGCCGGGCGGCACTGCGCTGCCCGGCGGCAGCGCTGCGCCCGGCGGCGCGCCGGGGCGGCCCGCCCGCGGCCGGGCCCGGCTGACCAGGTACGCGGCCGACCTGGTGGTGCCGCGCCGGCAGCGGCTCGAGTGCGCGCTGCTCAAGGGGGTCACCGCGCACTACGTGATGAGCCGGGACGGGGTCGCCGCCACCCAGGCCCGGCAGCGCGAGCTGATCAGCGAGCTCGCTGCCGCGCTGCAGGCAGCGGCGCCGGACACGCTGGACCCGGTGCTGCGGCCCGCCTGGGCCGCGGCCGGCTCGCCGGCCGGGCAGCTGCGGGTGGTGATCGATCAGGTCGCCTCGCTGACCGACACCTCAGCCATTGCCTGGCACCAGCGGCTGTGCCAGTGAAAGCATGGATCTTCGTCGCCTGAACCGCCTTCGTCGCTTGAGGAGCAGTCCATGCCTGGCAAACCTGCCTACGTGATAGCCGGAGCGAGCCTGGCGGGCGCCAAGGCCGCGCAGACGCTGCGGGAAGAGGGGTTCGACGGCTCGGTCGTGCTGATCGGCAGCGAGGAGCTGGCGCCCTACGAGCGGCCGCCGCTGTCCAAGGGCTTCCTGCTGGGCAAGGAGGAGGCTGACTCGGCCTACGTGCACGAGGAGGGCTGGTACGCCGCCAACGACGTTGACCTGCGGCTCGGTGTCACCGTCCGGGCCATCGACCGGGACGCGCGGCAGCTGACGCTGTCCGCTGGCGACCCGGTCAGCTACGACAAGCTGCTGATCACGACCGGCGCGTCGGCGCGCAGGCTCGCGGTTCCCGGCGGCGGCCTGGACGGGGTGCTGTACCTGCGGTCGCTGGCCGACTCCCAGCAGCTCAAGACGGCGCTGTCGGGCGGCGGCCGGGTCGTCATCGCCGGCGCTGGCTGGATCGGGCTGGAAACCGCCGCCGCCGCCCGGGAGTACGGCTGCGAGGTCACCATCGTCGAGCCGGAGTCAGGCGCGCTGTACCGGTCGGTCGGGCCTGAGCTCGGCGAGGTATTCGCCGGCCTGCACCGCAGTCACGGGGTGGTGTTCCGGTTCGGCGAGGGAGTGGCCGAGATCCGGGGCAGCGGCGGCAAGGTCACCGGCGTGGTCACCTCCGCCGACGAGGAGCTGCCCGCCGACCTGGTGATCGCCGCGATCGGGGTGGTGCCGAACGACGCGCTGGCGGCGGCGGCCGGGCTGGACACCGACAACGGGATCGTGGCCGACGAGGCGCTGCGCACGAGTGACCCGGGCATCTTCGCGGCCGGCGACGTGGCGAACGCGTTCAACCCGCTGCTCGGCCGCCGGATCAGGGTCGAGCACTGGGGGAACGCGCTGGCCGGCGGCCCGGCCGCGGCCAGGTCCATGCTCGGCAGGGACGTCTCCTATGACCTGGTGCCTTACTTCTTCAGCGACCAGTACGACCTGGGCATGGAGGCCGCCGGGCTGCCCGAGCCAGGCAACTACGACCAGGTCGCCTACCGCGGCGACCCGGAGACGCTGGAGTTCATCGCGTTCTGGCTCAGCGACGGCGCGGTGGTGGCCGGGATGAACATCAACGTCTGGGACGTCAACGACGACATCCAGGCCCTCATCCGCGCGGGCGACAGCGTCGACATCAGCCGCCTGGAGGACCCGGACGTGCCGCTCACCGAGCTGTGATCCCCCGTTCCGCGCCGTCACTAGCGGCATGATCGTGGTGACTGGTCAGTAAATGCCGCTGACGAACAACCAGATCAAGGAGTCTGACTTGGCCG
Source organism: Streptosporangiaceae bacterium (assembly GCA_036558005.1). Taxonomy (GTDB): domain Bacteria; phylum Actinomycetota; class Actinomycetes; order Streptosporangiales; family Streptosporangiaceae; genus DATBGO01. Next base: position 17,014 of record DATBGO010000026.1, read on the forward strand.
CAGCGGGGCGGGCGCCAGGATCTCGGTGAGCAACCGGGCGGTGTCGGTCAGGTCGGGCAGCACGCAGTGCGCCCCCGCCGCGGCGAGCTGGTCCGTGTCGTACTCGCCGGTGGCCACCGCGATCACCCGGGCGCCGGTGGCCAGCGCCGCCTCGACATCCAGCGGGGTGTCGCCGATCAGCACCGTCGCCTGGCCGCTGAAATCGGCGCCGTAGCCGCGGGCGGCGGCCAGCCGGGCGGCCGGGACCAGCTGGGCGCGGTCCTCGTGCAGGTCGCCGTAGGCGCCCGCGTCCAGGTCCAGCTGGCCGAGCAGGCCGAGCGCGCCGAGCTTGACCTCGGCCAGCCGCCTGATGTTGCCGGTCAGCAGCGACTGCACCACCAGGGTCCCTGGCCCGGCCAGGCCCGCCACCGCGGCCAGCGCCTCGGCCGCGCCGGGCAGCACCTGGCCGCGCTCGCGCAGCAGGCCGGCCATCTCATCGGCGCGCGCGGCCATGGTCGCCTGGAACGCGGGGACGAGCGCGCGCGGGTCGGGCAGCCCGGCGGCGGTCAGCACCTCCAGCGCGATCGCGCTGTCCGTCCGGCCCGACAGCGTGCCCGTCCGCGGCGCCGCGCCGCCGAACATCTCGCGGAACGCCATCTCGTACAGCACCCGGCCCACCCGGGCCGGGTTGATCAGCGTGTAGTCGACATCCCAGAGCACGAGAATGCTGGCCACGGCCCGGAGGCTATCAGCTGCCGGCAACTGGTCCGTGGCTGGCACCGGCCGCGGGTGACGGCGGCGGGGACTAGACTCGCCGCGACGACAACAGGAGCGGGCAGGGGGCGGGCGTGGCAGGCCGGATCCGCGACGAGGACATCGCACTGGTCCGTGAGCGGTCGCCTGTCGAGGAGGTCATCGGGGAGTACCTCCAGCTGAAGAACGCGGGCGGCGGCTCGGTCAAGGGGCTGTGCCCGTTCCACGACGAGAAGACCCCCTCGTTCAACGTCACCCCGGCACGCGGGCTGTTCTACTGCTTCTCCTGCTCCGAGGGCGGCGACGTCATCAGGTTCATCCAGCTGATCGACCATCTCAGCTTCACCGAGGCGGTCGAGCGGCTGGCGGCCCGCGCGAACATCGACCTGCGGTACGAGCAGGGCGGCCATGTGCCCGGCCAGGAACAGTCCCAGCGGCGCCGGCTGATCGAGGCGCACCGGGCGGCCGCGGAGTTCTACACCGAGCACCTGGCGGGCCCGGACGCCGCGGCCGGCCGGGCGTTCCTGTCCGCGCGCGGCTTCGAGCAGGCCGACGCGCAGCGATTCGGGGTCGGGCACGCGCCTGCCGGGTGGGACGCGCTCACCCGGCACCTGCGCGGCCGCGGCTTCACCGAGGCGGAACTGCTGCACGCAGGACTGGCCAGCCAGGGCAGGCGGGGCCCGATCGACAGGTTCCGCGGGCGGCTGATCTGGCCGATCAGGGACCTGAGCGGTGACGTGATCGCGTTCGGCGCCAGGAAGCTGCGCGAGGACGACGACGGGCCCAAGTACCTGAACACGCCGGAGACCCCGCTGTTCAAGAAGAGCTCGGTGCTCTACGGTGCCGACCTGGCCAAGCGTGACATCGCGCAGCGCCGGCAGGCGGTCATCGTGGAGGGCTACACCGACGTGATGGCCTGCCACCTGGCGGGCGTGACGACCGCGGTGGCGACCAGCGGCACCTCGTTCGGCGAAGGCCACATCAAGATCATCCGGAGGCTGCTGTCGGACGCCGACTGGCAGCGCGGCGAGGTCATCTTCACCTTCGACGGGGACAGCGCGGGGCAGCGCGCGGCGCTGCGGGCGTTCGAGATGGAGGAGAAGTTCGTCACCCAGACCTTCGTCTGCGTGCAGGAAGACGGCCTGGACCCGTGTGACCTGCGATCCAAGCAGGGCGACGGGGCGGTGCGCGATCTGGTCGCCCGCCGGGTGCCGCTGTATGAGTTCGCGATCCGCCGGGCGTTCGCGGACTTCGACCTGGACAGCGCGGAAGGCAAGCTGGCCGGCCTGGACGCCGCCGCGGACGTGATCGCCCGGATCAAGGACGACGGCCTGCGCAAGGTCTACACCGGCTACCTGGACCGCTGGCTCGGGCTGATGGACGAGCAGCTGGTGCTGACGCGGGTCAACGAGCACATCCGGCGGACCCGGCGGGCCGGGCCCCGGCAGCGCCCGCCGGCCAGGCCAGGCCCGCAGCCGGCCTCCGGGCCAGCCGCCGAGCCGGCCCGGCGGGATCGCCCGGAGCGGCCCTATGAGCTGGCCGACCCGGTCATCCAGGCCGAGCGCGAGGCGCTAAAGCTCGCGCTGCAGCGGCCGGCGCTGTGCGGGCCGGTCTTCGACGAGCTCGAGCCGGGGTCGTTCAGCGCGCAGCCCCACGCCGAGCTGTTCGAGCTGATCGCGCGCTGCGGCGGCACCGGCGCGGCGCCGGGCGGACGGGACTGGACCGAGCGGCTGCGCGAGGCCGCGGCCGACGACCGGGCCAGGGCGTTCGTGACCCAGCTCGCGGTCGAGCCCGCGCACGTGCCGCGCGCCGACGGCGAGCCGGACGCCAGGTACGCCGACGCCGTGCTGGCCAGGATCGGGCAACTGTCGGTGAGCAGGAGAATCGCGGCCGTGAAGTCGCGGCTGCAGCGACTCAACCCGGTCGCTGAGACAGCCGAGTACAACCGGTTGTTTGGGGACCTTGTGGCGCTTGAGCAGCGGCATAAGGTGCTGGGCGAGCGCGCGTCCGGTGCTCTGTGACGCTTTGAGCACGTTAGTCGGCTCAGCGTTACTACCGGGAAGGTGACAATATTAGAGCGCTCCTGAACAGGGGTTCTGACGCACACTGGTCTGCATGAGCCTTGCGGTTCTACCTCCCGTAGACGATGTGACCGACCTAGTAGCACGGGCCAGGGAACGCGGCGCCGTCGCGATGAACGACCTGGCTGCCGTGCTCGAACGATGCGATCTCCCCCCGGACGCCGTTGACGGCGTGCTGCGGCTGCTGGCCGAAGAGGGCGTCGAGGTCATCGAGGAGGCGCCCGCGGAGGAGCCGGAAGAGCTGCGCCGGGTCGGCCAGCCCGACCCTGGCAAGCGCGCGGCCACCGGTGACCTGGTCCGGATCTACCTGCGGGAGATCGGCCGGGTACCGCTGCTGACCGCGCAGGACGAGGTGGACCTGGCCAAGGCGATCGAGGCGGGCCTGTTCGCGGGGGAGATGCTGCAGCGCGGCGAGCTGAACTGCGGTGAGCCGGGTGCCGAGATCGCCGAGCTCACCCTGCTCGCGGCCGACGGGGTGCGGGCCAAGCAGCGGCTGATCGAGGCGAACCTGCGGCTGGTGGTGTCGATCGCCAAGCGCTACATCGGCCGCGGCATGGTGTTCCTCGACCTGATCCAGGAGGGCAACCTCGGCCTGATCCGCGCGGTCGAGAAGTTCGACTACACCAAGGGCTACAAGTTCTCTACGTACGCGACCTGGTGGATCAGGCAGGCCATCACCCGGGCCATCGCCGATCAGGCGCGGACCATCCGGATCCCGGTGCACATGGTCGAGACCATCAACAAGATGGCCAGGATCCAGCGCCAGCTGCACCAGGACCTGGGCCGGGAGGCCACCCCGGATGAGGTCGCGCACGAGATGGGCCTGCACCCCGAGCGGGTCGCGGAGATCCAGCGGATCGCCCAGGAGCCGGTCTCACTGCAGTCGCCGATCGGCGAGGAAGACTCTGACCTCGGTGACTTCATCGAGGACGCGGACGCGGTGGTGCCGATGGAGGCGGCCGCGTTCATCATGCTGCAGGACCAGCTGGAGCAGGTGCTCGACAACCTGACCCTGCGCGAGCAGCGCATCATCCAGCTCAGGTTCGGGCTGACCGACGGGCACCCGCGCACGCTGGAGGAGGTCGGCCGCGAGTTCGGGGTGACCAGGGAGCGGATCCGGCAGATCGAGTCCAAGACGCTGGCCAAGCTCCGCCACCCCAGCCGGGCCCAGATGCTGCGCGAGTACCTGGCCTGACCGGGCAGCCCGCGTCGCGGGCTAGCGCCGGGCCAGCGGGTCAGCCGGACTTGCGGCGCGGCTTGTCCCTCGCCGCGGCCAGGGACTGATCGCCGGGGCCGTCCACGCTGCCGTTGGCGTCGCGCTTGCGGTCGCCCCGCCCGGCCGACTTGGCCATGCCGGGTATCCGGCCCTTGACCTGGTCGGTGACCTTCTGGCCCGCGGTCTTGGCGAACTCGACGGTCTGGGCCTGCAGCGCGCCCGCTGCCTGCTGCACGGCGGGATTGTCGGCGGCCGACCTGGCGAGCTTCTTGAGCTGTTCGTAGCGCTCGCGGCCAGCGCGGGCGCCGACCACGAAGCCGGCGGCCAGGCCGCTGAGGAATGCCATCCGGTACTTGTGCATCTCAACCTCTCCCGAGATGTCGTCCAGCGCGGCGGGCCCCCGCCCCGCTCGCCACCCCGCGCTGGGCTGACTTCCCGGTCATGCCCAGCGCAAACGCTAGTTATTCGCCAGCCGCTTCCCAGCAGGGCGTTCGGCGCACCGGGCACCGGCCCGGGTGCGCTAACCTAGTGCCGGCGACACCGATACGGCAGAGATCACCTGGTCTGCCGGATCTGGCGGTCCGGTCCCGCGTAGCTCAATCGGCAGAGCGTCCGGCTGTTAACCGGCAGGTTATAGGTTCGAGTCCTATCGCGGGAGCTTGTGTTTTCGCAGGTCAGCCCCGGTTGCGGCCGGGGCTTCTGGCTGCCGGGCTCAGGCCCTGGCGGCGAGCCATTCGCGCAGGGCGATGACCCTGGCTGCGGCGGACCTGAACGCGCCGGACGGCAGTGAACCGCGGGAATAGGCGTTCCGCAGGGCGGCCGCCGCGCTGCTGCCCTGCGAGACCTTGCCCTGGGAGCACAGCAGCAGGTCCATCCCGGCGTTGGCGGCCAGTACCGCGCGGTCACCGACGGAGCCGAACGGCCGCAGCGCGCCAGCCTCCATCGCGTCGGTGACCGTGACCCCGGTGAAGCCCAGTCGGTGGCGCAGCTCGCCGACGATCACCGGGGACAGTCCGGCCGGGCGGTGCGGGTCAAGCGCCGGGTAGACCGCCCAGGAGAGCATGATCAGCCGGATCCCGGCGGCGATCGCCGACCGGTAGGGCCGTTCGTCCACGCCGCTGATCGCCGAGGCTGACAGCGGCAGGGTCACCGGCCGCAGGTCGGTGTCCTGCGGCTGAGCGGCGGCGCCAAGGCCGGGGAAGTGCTTGCCGGTGGCGGCCACGCCTGCCTTCTGCTCGGCGGCGGCGTAGGCGGTGCCCAGCTTGGCGACCGCCTGCGAGTCGGTGCCGAACGACCGGCCGTACTGGTCGATGAAGTTCCCGGCCTGCCGGTACACGTCGAGGACCGGCGCGAGGTTGACGTTCAGGCCGTGGTCGCGCAGGTTCGCCGCGGCCTCGCTGCCCGCCTGCGCGGCGGCGGTCGCCGGGTCGCTGGCCTGGCCGACCTGCCGGGCGGACAGGTCAGGCGGGCCGGGCAGCCGCCGCACCACGCCGCCTTCCTGGTCGGTCATCAGCAGCAGCGGCAGGTGCACCGGGTTGTGGCTGCTCTCAGCCGCCTGGTCCAGTTCATGCACCGCGGCGGCGAACTGGCTGGGGGTGCCGACGTTACGGGCGAAGAAGATCACCCCGGCCGCCTCGCCGTGAGCGATCCGGGACAGCAGGCTGGCCGGCGGGGTGAGCCCGGGGTAGCTGTAGATCACCCGCTGCCCGGCCAGCTGAGCCTGGGTGAGCGGCGGCAGGGGCACGGCGGCCGCGGGTGCGGGGCTGCTGGTGCCGGGGCTGGCGAGGGGACTGGGGCTGGCCGCCCTTGCCCGCGGCGCCGGCCTGGCCGGCCGGGCCTGCGGGCGCAGCGGTGCGCTGCCGCAGCCGGCCGCGAGCAGCGACCCGGCGCAAGCCAACGCTGCCAGCCGCCAGTGACGGCGCACAACCGGGGTAGCTGCCAAGCCGATCCGTTACCGCTCGGGGGAGATGACGGCGCGGGCATACCAGCCGCATCGTGACGAGGACGAAACCGATCGTACTAAACCGGCAGTGATCCGGCGGACACCCAGCAGAACCCGCGGGACCCGGGCCTGATCCGGCCCGGGTCCCGCGGCATCGTGGCGGTGCTCAGCCCGCTATCGGCGGGCTGGTCCCGGCCAGGTCCTGCTTGCGGACCCTGATCATCACGATGGTCACGATCAGCGCGAGCAGGGCGATGCCGCCCGACACCATGAACCCCTTGGAGAACCCGGTCGCCAGCGCGTGGTTGTAGACCGCGCGCGGGACCGAGCCGCCGGCCTGCGCCTGGACGGCGTGGCCGGCCTTCGCGGCCGCTGCCGCTGCCGCCTCCGCCTGACTCCTGATGCTGTTGGCCACCGCGGTCCAGGCCACCGTGCCGAGGATGGCCAGCCCGATCGAGCCGCCGACCTGCTGGCCGGTGTTGAGCAGGCTGGAGGCCAGGCCCGCGTCGCGGTCCTCGACCTTCGACAAGGCGACCAGGGTCACCGGCATGAACAGCATGCCCAGGCCGATCGCGGTGACGATCATCGGGCCGAGCAGGCCAGCGGCGTAGGTGCTGTGCTCATTGATCGTCGACAGCCAGAACATGCCGCCCGAGCCGATCGCCGAGCCGGCCAGCAGCAGCGGCAGGGCGCCGATCCGCTGGACCAGCTGGGCGCTCACCCCGGCCATCACCATGATCGCGCCCACCATGGGCAGGTAGGCGATCCCGGTCTTCAGCGCGCTGTAGCCCCAGACGGTCTGCACGAACACGGTCAGGAAGAAGAACATGCCGAACATCGCGGTACCGACGCACAGCATGACCAGGTAGGCGCCCGACCGGTTGCGGTTGCGGAAGATCCGCAGCGGCATCAGCGCGTGCTTGCTGACCGACTCGATCACGATGAAGCCGGCCAGCAGGACCACGGCGGCGGTCAGTGAGGCGACGACCTTGGTGTCGCCCCAGTGCGAGACGCCGTCCGGGGTGGTGGCGGCGCTGGTCAGGCCGTAGACGAGCGCGGCGAGCCCGAGCGTGCCGGTGATCGCGCCGGGCAGGTCGAACCGGCCGCGATGACGCTGCGACTCGGCCAGCACCCTCGGCGCCACCAGGGCGACGACGATGCCGATCGGCACGTTGACGAACAGCACCCACCGCCAGGACAGGTAAGTGGTCAGCAGGCCGCCCGCCATCAGGCCGACGGCGGCGCCCGCGATGCTCATCGCAGCGTAGACGGCCATCGCCCGGTTGCGCGGCGGTCCCTCCGGGAACGTGGTGGTGACCAGGGACAGCGCGGTCGGCGCGATGATGGCGCCGCCGACGCCCTGGACCGCCCTGGCGGCCAGCAGCCAGGCCTCACTGTTGGCGAACCCGCCGAGCAGCGAGGCCAGCGAGAACAGGATGATGCCGGCGATGAAGACCCGGCGGCGGCCGAGAATGTCGCCGGCCCTGCCGCCGAGCAGCAGCAACCCGCCGAAGGTCAGCGCGTAGGCGTTGACCACCCACTCCAGGCCAGATCCGCTGAAGCCGAGCGCGCGCTGGATGTCGGGCAGCGCGACGTTCACGATGGTTGCGTCCAGGACCACCATCAGCTGGGCGGTGGCGATGACAACGAGAGCCAGGCCGAGATGCCGTTTAACTGGGCGTCCGGCCTCGCTGGCCAGGCCAGCGGCGGCGGGCGCGACTCCCGTGGCCGTAGCCTGCCCGCTAGCGGACGTGCTGGGGGACATCTGCAATCTCCTTTGACGTCTATGTGGGTGCCAGCCTGGCTGCGGCAGCCCGCCGCAGGGCGTGGTCGTCCCACGCCGGGCACGCTGGAATCGCGGCCAGGACAGTATTGAGTTTCGGTGCTGGAGAAGAATGCGCCGGCGGTGCCGACCCAGGTCAGCTGGAGCCCGCCGAGGCAGCGCTCAGGATGTCTGTCACCTCCCCCGCGGGCGCCCGGGGGCCTGAGGCGCTGTCGTCGGCGTGGAGCATTTTGCGGATAAGGGCGAGCAGTTGCTCACGCTCGGCGAGGGTGAGCGCGTGACTCCACGGCATCCGGGAGGCTAGCTCGCGCTCGACTCGCTGCTTCAGCGTGTTGCCCTGCTCGGTGAGGACCAGGTTCTTGATCCGCCGGTCGCCGGTATGGGCCTCGCGCCTGGCAAGCCCGCGCTTCTCCAGCATGTCGGCGACCACGGTGACGAAGGACGGGTCGCAGTGCATGCGACGGCCCAGGTCCTTCATCGCCATCGGACAGCTCAGCATGTGCAGCACCTTGATGAAGTAGGGCGGCACGCCGAGTTCCCTCGCCAGCCGCTCGCCGTGCGCGACCAGGCGCCCGATGAGCTCGCCGACACCGTCGATGATCTCCCCGTCGAGCTGCTCGCCCCGCGTTTGCGTATCCAACCCTGACTCCGTGTGCTGCGGTCTTCCCCGTCTCGCCGTCCGGCAGGCACGTGATCCTGCTGAGCTGCTCAACGGTTGAGTAGCTCAAGCTTAGGCAGGGGAAGTTGAGCTAGTCAAACTTTTATCGAGTCAGCCTCCGGTTGGCCCAGGGCGCTGATCCGCGCAGGTCAGGGTGCTGCTTGCGGCGGCCAGGCGGGGCTAGTGGTTGATCAGGTCGTGCACGATCACCAGGGAGGTGATGATGAGGCCGACCGCGATCAGGCCGCTGCGCAGCCGGGTCTTGCGGTAGCCGGGGATGCGCCGCCGCACGGTCTTGATGTCGCCATGCGCGGCATGCGCCCGGCTCGCATGCCAGCCAAGGAAGCAGCCGACCGCCAGCACGATGACCGCTATGCCGAATATGCCGCCCATGACAATGTCCCTCCCGGGATCGGGCCTTGGCAGATCATGCCGCGACGACGCCACCAGGATCCAGTGGAAACGCCGCTCGCCCGCAAGCTCACGCGGCTTTAGTTGCCCCCAGGGTCAGAATAGATCAGGCCGACTTGGGCCGCCATTGGAAAAAAGGACATGGGCGATTCGTTATTGCCAGGTCATTTCGGCGGCCCGGGCCAGGTGACGGGCCCTGCCGTGGCGGCCGGGGGTGACTGGCAGGATTGGGGGCGGTCACGAAGGGGCCAGCCACGCTCGAAGAGGGAGAAGTGTGCGAATGAAAGACGCACTGACCGCAGAGACGATCACCATCACCGGTCACGGCGGGGACGAGATCGAGGCATACCTCGCCCGGCCGCTGGGGGCGGAATCGTCCGGCGGTGTCGTGGTGATCCACCACATGCCTGGCTATGACGCCAGCACCAAAGAGATCGCCAGGAAGTTCGCGGCGAACGGCTATGCGGCGCTGATGCCGAACCTGTATCACCGTGAGGCGCCGGGCGCGAGCCCTGACGATGCCGCCGCCACCGCGCGGGCTCAGGGCGGGGTCCCCGACGAGCGGCTGGTCGGTGACGTCGGCGGCGCTGCCAGTCACCTGCGGGCCATGGCCGGGTGCAACGGCAAGATCGGCGTCATCGGCTACTGCTCGGGCGGGCGCCAGTCGTTCCTCGCGGCCTGCAGCCTGCCGCTTCAGGCGGCGGTCGACTGCTACGGCGCCTGCATCGTGAACGCGCCGCCCGAGGGCATGCCGATCAAGATGCCCCCGATCGTCGGCATGGCCAAGGACCTGTCCTGCCCGCTGCTCGGCCTGTTCGGCGCGGACGACGCGATGCCGTCGCCGCAGGAGACCGGGGAGCTTTCCAAGGTGCTAGACGGGCTGGGCAAGGAGCACGAGTTCCACACCTACGACGGCGCCGGGCACGCGTTCTTCGCGGTGGACCGGCCTGCCTACCGGGTCGAGGCGGCCAACGACGGCTGGGAGAAGATCTGGGACTTCTTCGGCCGTCACCTGGCCAGCTGAGGGAGGCGGGTCCCGATGTGCACCTACCTGACCGAGCGGATCGAGGTCACCGGCAGCGGCAAGGGCGCGACGGGCTGGTTCGCGCTCAGTGACGCCACTGTCTATTTCGACCACCCGGTGCATGCCAGCGCCGAGCACACGCTCAACATCGATTTCCTCAACCCGGCCAGAGGGCCTGGCGCCCGGGTGGCGGTCGAGCTGACCGCTGAGTCGGCACGGGCCCTGGCCAAGGCGATCGAGGTGACGCTGGCGTCGGTGCCGGCCGGGTTGCGCTGAACTTACCGGCGGCCTGGCCGGGCCGGTGCTGCCGGCCGGATGGCGGTGCCCGGCGGGATGGCCGTGCCCGGCGGGATGGCCGTGCCCGGCCGGCGGTGGTGGCTGGCCGGGCCGCCGCAGCCTGGCCAGCCAGCGCAACCGGATTGCGCTGGCTGGCCCAGATTGTCGGCACCTCATGCCAGGATCTGGTCCAGGTACTGATACGCGGAGGGGACTGGATGAAATTCCGGGTCGGGCGCGAGGCGCTCGGCGAGGCGGTGGGCTGGGTAGCGCGCGCGCTGCCCGCGCGCCCGGTCGTGCCGGTGCTGTCCGGGCTGCTGCTTGACGCGGGCGAAGACGGGCTCACGCTGTCCTGCTTCGACTACGAGGTCGCGGCCCGGATCCAGGTGGAGGCGGAGGTGCTGGAGGCAGGCACCGCGCTGGTACCGGGCCGGCTGCTGGCCGAGATCACCCGCAGCCTGCCTGCCCGCCCGGTGCAGTTCAGCTCCGACAACAGCGATGTGGACATGACCTGCGGCAGCGCCGAGTTCACGCTCGTCTCGCTGCCGGCCGAGGACTACCCGGCGCTGCCCGAGCCGCCACAGCCGGCCGGCACGGTGGAGAGCACCGCGCTCGCGACCGCGGTCAGCCAGGTCGTCCCTGCCGCGAGCCGGGACGACACGCTGCCCATGCTGACCGCCGTTTGCCTGGACGTCGACGGCGAGACGCTGACCCTGGCCGCGACGGACCGGTACCGGCTGGCGGTGCGGGAACTGCGCTGGCAGCCGGCCACGCCGGGAATCAGGGCGGTCGCGATGGTGCCGGCCCGCACCCTGGCTGATTTCGCCCGGACCATGACGCCGGGAGTCCCGGTGACGATTTCCTTCGGGGTGGGCGAGGGCGCCGCGCCGGGCCAGGCGGCCCGCGAGCCGCGCCCCGCCGACGGCATGATCAGCTTCGAAGCGGACCGGCGGCGGCTGATCGCCCGGCTGATCGGCGGCGAGTTCATCAGGTACCGGTCCCGGTTCCCCGACGAGTTCGGCTGCCAGGCCGAGCTTCCGGCTGGCCCGGTGATCGAGGCGGTGCGCCGGGTGTCGCTGGTGGCGGAGCGGGCCAGCCCGGTCCGGCTCAGCTTCGGTGCCGGCCAGGTGGTCATCGAGGCGCGGGCAGAGGGCCGCGCCAGGGCGGTAGAGACGGTGGCGGCGCAGTTCAGCGGGACCGAGCCGGTGATCTCGTTCAACCCGCACTACCTGCTCGACGGGCTGACCGCGGCCGCCGCGTCCGGCCCGGCGAGGCTGCCGGCCGGGGATGCGGCTGAGCCGGGCGCCGGGCACGGCGGCGAGCCGGCCGGGTCAGGCCGGATCCGGCTGGAGTTCACCAGCCCGGCCAAGCCCGCGCTCATCACCTGGGCCCGCCGCGCGGCCCACGGCGACGGTGACGGGCACGGCGACGGGCACGGCGATGACCAGGACGACGGCGGCCGGGATGACGGTGACCGGGGCGCGGACGCTGATGGGCCGCCGCCGTTCCGCTACCTGCTGGTCCCGCTGCGGGTTCCGGCCCGCGCCTAGCTCGGGCTGACACGGGCCGCCGTCTGACTCGGGCTGGGCCCGCCGGCCCGCGCCCCATTAGGGCCGGGGCGGCGGGGCCAGGATGGTGATGCCGTGCCGGGCGGCGGCCTGCGCTAGCGCGGCGGAGTCATGTTGTCCTGCTGGTTCTGGTGGCAGCACGGGGGCCTGGGCCGGTTGGCCGACCTCGGCCGCGAACCGCTCGAACCCGCCGGGGGTGTGCAGCGAGAGGAACCGCGCGGTGGCGGAGGTGACCACGTAGGCGTGGCGTAGCCGCCTGGGCAGCACCGCGACGGTGCCGGGCCCTGCGGCGTACTCCTCCTCGCCCGCCATCACCCGCAGCTCGCCCTCGAGCACGACGAATGTCTCGTCGTCGCGATCGTGGACATGGACCGGGCTGCCGTTGCCGCGCCGGCCGAGGTTGTCGGTCAATGAGAACGCCCCGCCGGTCTGCTCGCCGCTGACGCGCACCTGGGACAGGGCGCCCAGGAACCAGATGGCGGCCTGGGTGTCCGGGCTGGTGATGACGGTGCGGGGGACGGGGGTGATCAGGTCGGTCATGACTGCGCCTCCTTCCTGGCTGTCCGCGGCAGCGCGACCAGCCGCCGCGTCCAGGGGTCCAGCCAACCTCCAAGGATCGATGATGTCCAAGGCTTATCTAATCTTGATTGATAACCTGCTTGCATGGATATCGACGGCCGGCTGTGGCGGTCCTTCACCGTGGTCGCCGAGGAGCTGCACTACGGCCGGGCCGCTGACCGCCTGGGTATCACTCAGCCCGCGCTCTCCCGGCAGGTCCGCGGCCTGGAGCGGGCGCTGGGCGTCACCCTGTTCGACCGGACGAGCCGGCGGGTCGCTCTCAGCCAGGCCGGCCAGGCGGTGCTCGGCCAGGCGCGGCGGGCCCTCACCGAGTCCGACCGCGCGATCAGGCTGGCCCGGCTCGCCGCTCACGGCGAGTGCGGCGAACTCGCCATCGCCGCCCTGCCGGCCGTCGCGCTCAGCCTGCTGCCCGCGATCATCCGGGCCTACCGGGACACCCATCCGTCGACTGACGTCACTATCAGCGAAAGCTTCGACGACGAGCAGCTTGCCGCGCTCGCCGCCAGGCGGATCGACGCCGGATTCCTGCGCGCCGCCGAGGCGCCGCCGGGAATCCGCCTGCAGACCCTGCTCACCGAGCCCGTCGTGGCGGTCCTGCCCTCCGGCCACCGGCTCGCCCGGCACAGCCAGCTCGCCCTGTCCGAGCTAGCCGGCGAGCCCTTCGTGTTCTTCCCGCGGCACCGCTCCGTGCTCGCCTACGACGAGTTCATCGCCTCCTGCCGCGCGGCGGGGTTCAGCCCCGCGATCGTGCAGGAAGCCAGCGGCATCTCCGCGCTTGGCCTGGTCGCGGCGGGCCTCGGGGTGAGCGTCCTGGCCGCGTCCTACCAGGCGCTATCAGTGTCCGGTGTCCGGTTCGTGCCCGTCGCCGGCCACCAGCTCGCACTCCAGGCCGGGTGGGCGGCAGACAACACCAACACCGCCCTGCCCGGATTCCTGGACACCGCCCGCCGCACAGCGGCCCAGGCCATCGATCCAGCTCCCCCCGGCCATCCCTGCCCGGCTCCGGAGGTCAGGCCACCGGCACCAGCGGCCCGCGGCCCGGGGAATGCCGTAGGTCCTTGAGCCGCTTCCGGCCGGCCGGCTCGCGGCGTCACGGCCAGCCCCGTTGTGCACGGATGGGCAAGGACCGTGCGCGGTGTGAGGAGAGCGCTCCCTCGTGGCCCGGCCAGGCTGGCACGAAGGCAGGCGAGAACTGGAGGTGCAAGTGCCGGACTACATCATCATCGGCGCCGGCAGCGCGGGCAGCGTGGTCGCCGCCCGGCTGAGCGAGGACCCGTCCGCCCGCATCCTGGTGCTCGAGGCCGGGCCGTCTGATGATCTCCCGGAGATCGCCATGCCCGCCGCCGCCCCGGCGCTGTGGGCCGGGCCGCTGGCCTGGGACCACGTGACAGTCCCGCAACGACATGCGGCTCAGCGGGCCGTTCCCTGGCCGAGCGGGCGCACCCTGGGAGGCAGCTCGGCGATCAACGGCATGATCTACATCCGGGGAAACCGGGCCGACTACGACGCCTGGCGTGACGTTTACGGCTGCGCTGGCTGGGGCTATGCCGACGTGCTGCCCTACTTCCTGCGGGCCGAGGACCAGCAGCGCGGCGAGTCGCCCTACCACGGCACCGGCGGGCCGCTGCGGGTGGAGGACCAGCGCTACGAGCATCCGCTGAGCCGGGCATGGCTGGCGGCGGCCGCCGCGTCAGGCCTGTCTCGCAACGCAGACTTCAACGGCGCCAGGCAAGAGGGCGTCGGCCACTATCAGGTGACCCAGCGGGGCGGGCGGCGCTGGTCCGCCGCCGACGCCTACCTGCGCCCTGCCATGCGACGGCCCAACCTGACGGTGGAGACCAGCGCGCAGGTCAGCCGGCTGATCATGGACGGCGAACGGGTGACCGGGGTGCGGTATGTCCGCGACGGGGCGGTGCGCGAGGCGAGCGCGGCACGCGAGGTCATCGTCGCGTGCGGGGCGGTGAAGGCGCCGCAGCTGCTCATGCTGTCCGGGATCGGGCCTGGCGACCAGTTGCGGGCGCACCGCATCCCCGTACGCGCCGACTCGCCCGCGGTCGGGTCCGGCCTGCAAGACCACCCGATATGCCTGCCGGGATGGCGAACGCCGTCCGCGCGGAACCTGTGGGAGGAAGCCAACCCGCAGAACCTGGAGCTGTGGCGGCGGGAGCGGCGCGGGCCGATGGCCTCACTGGGCGCTGAGGCCGGCGGCTTCACCAGCAGCGCTCCTGGCCGGCCCGCGCCGGATCTGCAGCTCGGCGCCATTCCCGGGCCGCCGCCGCTGCCCGGGCCGGGCACGCCCGCCGAGCGGTCGGTCGGCACGCTCGTCAGCGCCGTCCACGTCCGCAGCCGGGGCCGGGTGCTGCTGGCCTGCGCCGATCCCGCGGCTGCGCCGCTGGTCGATCCGGCGTACTTCGCGGATGAGGCGGACCTGGATGTGCTGGTCGCCGGGGTCAGGACGGCCAGGGAGATCGTCGCCTGCGGGCCGCTGGCGGGCATCACCGCGGGCGAGATCACGCCCGGCGAACACGTCGACGACGACGGGCAGATCCGGGACTGGATCCGCGCCACGGCCAGCTCGATGTTCCACCCGACGGGGACCTGCGCGATGGGTGGCGGACCCGAGGCGGTGTGCGACCCGGAACTGCGCGTGCGGGGCGTGACAGGCCTGCGCGTGGTCGACGCGTCCGTGCTGCCCGCCACGCCGCGGGGCAACACCAACGCGCCTGTCATCGCCGTCGCCGAGCGAGCCGCCGACCTCATCCGAGGCGATACGACCCTGCCCGCCACGGCACCCGGGTACGCGCTGGGCTAGCCAGGCCGGGCCCGGGTGCACAGCCGCCGGTACTGCGCGGGCGGGGATCCGTACGCATCCCGGAAGGCCCGGCTGAAATGCGCGGCGTTCGGCAGGCCCCAGCGGGCCGCTATGGCGCTCACCGGCACCCGGCCCAGCGACCGGTCCAGCAGGTCCCGGCGGCACCGCTCCAGCCTGCGCTCCTTGATCAGCCCGGCAACGCTCGCAGGCTCCCCCTCGAACAGCCGGTACAGGTAGCGGAGCGAGACGTGGTGGACGCGGGCTATCACCGTGGGCGAGAGCCCTGGGTCGGCGATCTGGTCCTCGATGAAGGCGCGCACCCGCAGCACCAGCGCCCGCTCGCCCACGTCGGGCGGCACCTGGCCGCGGCGGCCGAGCCGGTCGGCGAGCGCCACGGTCAGCAGGTCGAGCGTGGCGGTGCCCACCCGGGCGCCGGCCGCCGGGTCAAGGCTGCCGGCATGCCGACAGACCTGCCGCGCCGTGCCGGAGAACAAGGCGCCGGGACCGTCGTCACCGGTGAAGCCCACGGCGGTCAGCCCGGCGACGTCAGCCGCGCGAAGCGCCAGCAGCTTGCGGGGCAGGGCGACCGCCACGACCTGCACCGCCCCGGTATTGGCCCAGCGCGCGGGGCGGGACAGGTCAACGAAAGCGAAGTCACCGGCGCGCAGGCGGGCCTGACGGCCGTCCTGCTCGACGACGACCTCGCCCCTGGCCACCACGTCAACCTTGCACAGATCGGCGTCCGTCGCCTGGATGTGGCGCCTCGTCCGGTCCGCGCCGCCGGGCCTGGACGCCGAGAGCTCGCCGACCCGGATGGCGCCCAGATCGGCTGCGCGCACCTGGTCGGGCAGCTCGTTACCGCCACCCGTCCGCGCCGCCACCGGCCCGATGACAGCCGCCAGGGCGTCGTGGAAGTAATCGCGGCGGGAGGTGGCGGGAACATCGTCTGAACGCAACACGACAGTCATGGTCACCTCCTCAGCCTGCTTCGCCCATCATGCGACGAGGGCGGTGCCGGTGGCGAACCGGTGCTGGCGGCGCGTCAGCGGAAGCGGCGTGTGCCCGACTGCCGCCAGATCCAGCGGACGACCTTGCGGGCGACCGCCAGCACGGCCACGAAGATCGCCAGCCTGCCCGGCCAGGCGAAGCCGAGATGGAAGCCGGCCATGAGCAGCCACAGCACCGCGAGCGCGATCATGATCGGCAGCAGGCGCAGCAGCCGCGGCGCGGACCGGTAGCGCGGGTACTGACGGTGCGGGCCAGACCAGCCCGCGCCCGGGCCAGCGTGGCCGGGGCGCGGCTGGCCAGGCCCGGGCCGGCCCGGGCCAGGCTGGGGCGCCGCGGCGTGCGGGAGGTCGCTGCTGACCTGGGCCAGCTGCCGCTCGGTCCGGGCCGCGAAGATGGCGTCGAGCCGCTGATTGAACTCCTCCAGGGACAGCCTGCCCTGGGCGTAGTGCTCGCGCAGCCGGGTGGCGGCAGCCTCTCGCTCGCTGTCCCCGATCCGCAGGTCTGGTCGTGCCGCCATGTGTTCCTCCGCCTGCCGGTCCCCTGGTGCCGACATCAAGAAGATATATCTCGACTTCCCCGCAGGGCAAGTCAGTCGCCAGGGTAAGTCGCGGGGGCCCGCGGGTGGTCAGTCGCCCAGGTAACTGCTGCCGCCGGTCTCCGGGTCGGTGACGGTCGCCGGGACCGGCAGCGTGCCTGCCCGGGCGAACACCAGCGTCAGGGTGATGTGGGTGCCGGTTCGCATCGGGCCGGGCCTGGTGACCAGCAGGTGGTAGCTGTCAGGGGTGAGGCGGACCGTGGACCGGGCCGGGATGGCGATGCCGGGCACGGTGCGCATCAGGTTGCCCGCGCCAGGGGCCGGGCCGCGGAACGTCACAGCGCCGCCCGCGCTGGTGCGCGCGGACACCAGCCGGTCAGCGGGGCCGTTGTTCTGGATGATCAGGTACGCCTCGGTGGTGCCGGCCGCGGAGGGCTGGTTCAGGTAGACAGTGCTGACCTGGATGGCCGGGGCGGCCGTAGCCCGCTGGGCGCACCCCGCCAGGGCCGCGGCCAGCACCAGCAGGCAGGCGGCCAGCGCGGCGCGGGCAACGGCCGGCCGGGCAGCCCGGCCGGCTCTGGTCAGCTGGGCCGCCGGGCGGGGCGTGCGAGGCATGATCGTGTCCTCCGGCGTCTGGGTGCGCTGTCATGCTCTCACGGGGCCCTGGAGAGGGCGCTGGCCGCCCGCCGCTGGCCGCGGCCGGCCGGGGCGCCGGCCCGGCCAAGGCGCCGGCCCGGTCACGTGCCCGATGGCGGCAGGCTACCGGGCAGGGACGGGCCGGTCAGCGCAGGTCCAGCCGCCAGTCCTGGCCGACCAGGTCATGGCCGAAGCTCTGGTGCGGCTGCGACCCGGCCAGCTGGAAACCGGCCCGCTGGTAGACCCGGCGGGCGGCGGTGAGCACGTCATTGGTCCATAGCACCAGGCGCCCGTAGCCAGCCGCGCGGGCGAAGGTGACGCACTCGGCCACCAGCTTGCTGCCGATGCCCAGCCCGCGCGCGGCCGGGTCCACCAGCAGCAGCCGCAGCTGGGCGGTCGACTCATCCTTGCGGACGCACAGCACGCAGCCAGCCGGCTGGCCGGCCACCTCGGCGATCCAGGCGCGCTCGGCCGCCGGGTCATGCCCGGCCGCGTAGTCGGCCACGATCTGGGCGACCAGCGCCTCGAAGGAGACGTCCCAGCCGTATTCCGCCGCGTACAGGGCACCGTGCGCCTGCACGATCCAGCCGAGATCCCCCGGGCCAGGCTCCCGCAGCACTGGCGCCCAGGCTGGCCCGTGCGGGTCGCCGAGAATCTGCCGGATGCAGGTCATCGCGCTGGTCAGCCGCTGCTGGACCGGCTCGCTGCGGGCCGACAGCAGCGCCCTGACCTGTTCGGCGGACCGGTCGTCGAGCAGCTTGAACGCGGCCCGGCCCGCGCTGGTCAGCCCGGTCACCTGCCGCCGCCCGTCGGCGGCCGACCGGTTCCTGCTGACCAGCCCGTCGGCCTCGAACCTGGCCAGCAGCCTGCTCAGGTAGCCGGCGTCGATGTTCAGGACCCGGCGCAGCTCGGTCACCGCGCGCTGATCGGCGGCAGCCAGCTCGAAGATCACCCGGGCCTCGGTCATCGAGTACGGGGTGTCCAGCAGTCCTTCCCGCAGCAGCCCGAGCAGCCCGGTGTAGAACCGGCTGAACTCGCGGACCGCGGCGACCCGGCCGGCCAGCTCCGGGCTGGCCGCCGGATCCAGGACCGCGCCCGGAGAATTCTTTGACATAGTCAAAGAATATCGGCACTTCTGCCTGGCGGCCAACCGGGCCGGGACGGCGCGGGCCCGATGGCATGCCGCTGGGTGGGGCTGGGTGGCTAGCCGCGGTCGATGGCGGTCTGGAGCAAGCCGAGCGGCGGGGAGCCGAGGCTGAGCAGCGCGGCGTGGAACCGCGGCAGCGAGAAACCGGTGCCCCAGCGCGCCCTGGCCTGCTCGCGGATCCGCAGGATCTCCAGCTTGCCCCAGGTGTAGCGGCCGTAGCCCGGGTCGAACGTGGCCCGGCGGGCCTCGGCCAGCGCGGCCGGCCCGAGCAGCGCGGTGTCGGCCTCGAATCGCCGCGCCCCCTCCTCGACCGTCATCCCCGCCGTGTGGATGCCGATCGCGCAGGCCAGCCTGGTGACGCGGAGCAGCGCGGCGAGCCAGACCCCGATCGCGAACCGCGGGTCGCCGGCCAGGAACCCCTCATCGACGCACATCTCCTCGGCGTAGTGCGCCCAGCCCTCCGAGAACGTGCTCGACATCAGGGTCCGCCGCACCGGCGTAGCCGCCCGCCGGAGAGCCCGGCCATGGGAGAAGTGCCCGGGCGCGACCTCGTGCACGTTGATGCCCGGCAGGTTGGTCGCGCTGAAGACCTCCAGCCACTCCTGCTGTTCCTGCTGCGGCCAGGACTTGTCCGGCGGGGTGATGTGGTACCAGGACGGCCCCTCCGGCTCGCCCGGCGCCGCCCAGAACATCATCGCCATGCCCCACCGCCGGGACTCCGGCGCCAGGCCGACCAGGCACTCGCCGTCGTGGTAGGGGACCAGGTCGTGTTCCCTGGTGAAGTCGATGGCCTGCTGCGTCCCTATCCTGGCTGCCTCGATCACGCCGTCGGCGTCGGGGTGGTCGCGCTGCAGTTCCGCCACCAGCTCGGCGGGCGGGCGGCCCGGCGCGACCTGGGCGCAGCTCTCGGCCAGCAGCCCGGCGAGCCGGTCGCGCTCGGCGTCGGCCTGCTCGCTCAGCCTGCCCAGGTCCGCCGGCATCGCCTCGCCGCCGCTCATCAGCGCGGCCAGCGCGGCCGGGCCCAGCGCGGCATCGGGATCCCCGTCGGCAGCGGCCCGCTCGACATGGGCCACCAGGCGGGCGTGCGCGGCGAGCGCGGCCTGCGCGTCCTGCTCGCTGGCGCCGCCCCTGATCGCGGCGGGAACCGCGGCGGCCAGGCCCCTGACCACGCCGCTGAGCGCCTTCGCGACCGGCGCGCTGAGCTGGTCGAGCGACTCGATCGCCGCGTCGGCCAGCCGCGGCCAGGCGGCCAGGTGCCTGGCCCTGGCCCGGTCCCGGTCCGCGGCCGGGGCATACTCCCGGTCGTAGCAGGCCAGGTCGAGCTCGCTCAGGTGCATCAGCGGGTTGCGGCGGTGCATTTCCAGCTGGCCGTGGGTGACCCGGACGCGCTGCTCGAACGCGGCCAGGTGCGCCTCGTCGTGCGGGTCGGCGAGCCGATCCCCGGCCGCGGCCGCGGCCTCCATCCTGGCCAGCCCGGCCCGCACGCCGGCCGGGGACAGGTCCTGGGTAACGCCGTCGTACTCGTGCCGGCCGCCAAGCTCGCGTGCCTCGGCCACGTCGAGATCACACAGAGCCCGGAGCCTGGGGGGCAGGTCATCCATGGCTGGAACGCTATCGGACCACGACGGCCTTACTGCGCGGTACCCCGGCGGCCGCGGCCGGGCGCGACCGGCTGCACGGCCAGGACCTGGCCGCCGCGGGGGACCCGGGCGCAGGCCAGCAGCGAATGGCGCAGGTAGCTGGCCGACGGCTGGCCCGGCGCGGTGATCAGCAGCCCGGCGGCGGTCACCGGCCGGCACTCGCGCGGCGGGAAATTGGCAGCCGAGGCGACCCGCAGCCAGGCGTGCGCCATGCCGCCCGGCGCGAGGGTGACCTGGCGCGGCGCGGTCGCGTGATCGGCTGCGGCGGCGGCCCCGATCTGCGCGCCCGCCGGCCCGCGGGTGAACGTGACCCGCGGGTACCCGGCGAGCTGGCAGCGGCGCGCGGAGGTGTTGGTGAAGTCGATGGGGAGGTACAGGCTGCCCGCCGCCGCGCCGGCCGCGGTGACGTCGAGGGTCACCCGCAGCGCCCGGCAGCCGGCCGGGGCCTGGCGGCCGGCCGCCCCGGGCCGGACCGAGCCGCAGGACGCGACGGCCAGGCTGGCCGCGGTCGCGGCGCAGAGCATGAAAGCAGCAGAACGGCATGCGCTGGCTAACCTCATCTGCCCGGATCCTCTCCTGGCGGGCGTGAACCAGTCCTGCCCGTTAGGACGCCGCCCGGCCAGCCACGGTTGTGCCGGCCCGGATACTGGCAGTTACGAGCCTTTCGCGCCAGGCTGGACGGTCTGCACCGCCAGGATCGGGGTGGCTTTCGGGCCGCCCGCGCAGGTCCGCCCGAAGAAGCGCGTGTACAGCGCGCTGAACTGGCCCGGCGGGTAGATCTTCAGCCAGTGCGCGACGGCGACCTTGCACCGGGACGGGGGATAGTTCCCCGCGTCCACGACCTGCAAGGTAGCGTGCCCGGTCGCGCCGGGCGCGAGCGTGATCAGCTTCGCCGGGCTGCTGGCCCGGGTCGCGGCCGCGCCGATCTGGCTGCCGCCCGTGCCGGTGACGAACGACACACCCGGGTACCCGAACAGGGTGCAGGCGGCCGACGAGGTGTTGGTCAGGTCGATCGGGAAGTAGCTGCTGCCGGCCGCGGCGTCGCCGGCGCCGATGGCCGCGTGCAGCACCGAGGTCGAGCAGGGCGGGGGCGCGGCCGAGCCGGCCGGCGGGCTGGCCGGCCCGCTGGCGCCGCCGGGCGGCGGCGTGCTGGCCGGGGCGGACGGCCGGACGGTCGCGGTGACCGTGGTGGTCGGTCCCGGCTGGGGCGGCGCGGCGCTGCGGGCGCACCCCGCCGCCAGCACCGTCGCGCAGGTCACGGTTACCGCGGCGGCTACCCGCCTGCCCTGGGATGCTGACGGCGTCATGGCGATGCCCCCTGTCAGGTGTGGCCCGGTCATCCGACCTCTAAGACGCAGCGGGACCGCCGCCGGTTGCGGCCGCCGGGCCGGATCAGGCTGGGCGGATCAGGCTGGGCGGGTCAGGCGAGCGCAAGTATCAGGCCAGTGGTGTCAGACGGGCAGGGCCAGCGCGCCGGCCAGCACCGCGGCGATCACCGCGAGCACCCGGTACCAGGCCGAGGCCGTCCCGGCCGGGACGGCCAGCAGGCTTGCCCCGGTCGCCAGCACCAGCAGGCCGAGCCCGGCCGCGATCAGCGGCAGCTGGGGCCGCAGCAGCCGCGGGGGGGTATCCGACTCGGCCAGGTGCACCGCGAACAGGAACGCGAGCAGCCCGGCCCCGAGCACGCCGGTGTGGTAGGGGCGGGACGGGTGGGCGGCCTCGGCGGCCAGCACCGCGATGACCATGCCCTCGGCCCACGGGACCGACCGCAGCATCAGCAGCAGCGCCCGCCCGGCCCGGACCAGGGCGGGCAGGTAGACCGACGGGCCGGGCAGGGCGGTGCCGCTGGCCAGCCGGGCCACGGTGAGCAGCGCGCAGCCGGCCGCCAGCACTACCGCGGCGGTGCTCAGCCCGGCGCGCGGCGGCAGCGCCGCCCAGCTGACGCAGGCGGCCGCGAGCAGGCCGGCCGCCGCGCACTGCCGGACCGCCTGGTAACGGGCGGCCCGGCCGCGCGGCAGCGCTGAGGTCCCGGTCACCGGCCGGTCACCATGACCCTCCTGGTGTAGGGGGCGAGCGGCTCGTCCAGCGGCTGGCGGCCGTCCCAGTGCACGACCGGGATGCCGATCTCGCGCAGCGAGAACCTGATCGCCTGCTGCTCCATCCGCCAGATCCGCCGGGCCATCCCGGCCAGGCTGCCGCTGCCCGGCGGCGGCTCGGCGTTCAGCACGTCGATGATCAGCACCGCGAACCCGCGCTCGCGCAGGTCGCGCAGGGCCTCGATGAGCCGCCGGTTCAGCAGCGGGCTGAACACCATGATCAGCGCGCCCGGCGGGAGGGCGGCCCGGGGCAGCCGGTCCAGGACCAGGCCGGGCGTGGCGAGCCCGGGCGGCGCCAGCATCGCGTTCACGATCCGGAAGTACTGCCTGGTCCCGCTGCCCGGGGCGAGCCAGGACAGGCTGCCGGAGTAACTGATGAAGCCGACCCGGTCCCTGGCCCTCAGGTAGGACCTGGCGGTCCCGGCCGCGGCCCGCATCACCAGGTCGACCGAGCTGGCGCCGGCCTCGCCGACGTCGGTGGTCACGTCGGCGATGAGCACCACGCTCTGGGTCCGCTCCGCGGCGTAGGTGTTCAGCTGCAGGCTGCCCCGCCGGGTAGTGGCGGGCCAGTTGATCCGCCGCTGCCAGTCACCAGGCACGAACTCGCGCACCCCGAGGAACTCCATCCCGCTGCCCTCGGCCCGGGCTGGATGCTCGCCCAGCCAGTTCAGCAGGCGGCTGAGCACGATCCTGGACTCCTGCGGGGCCGGCCCGGGATAGCAGGCGATGACCGGCAGCGGCACCGTGACCCGGCCCTCCAGCAACCGCCACCGGTCCCGCAGCACGACCTCAACGGTGCCGATCTGGCGCTGGCCCCAGCGGGTGACCCGGAACGGCAGGGTGACCGCGGCGCCGGCCAGGCCCCTCTGGCCGGACAGCCGGACCGTCTCGGCCGGGCGAGCCAGCACGCTGGCGCTGAACTCGCCGGTGCCGCTGAGCACGATCTCGACCGAGGCCTGCTCGTCCTCGGTCACCCGCAGCGCGGAGGCCCGCACGCTGACCCCGATCTTGTCCGGGCGGGCGGGCCGCCGGGCGGCCAGCAGCAGCACCGCGGGCGCGGCGGCCGCGGCGAACTCGGGCCGCTGGGTGACCACCGCGATCACCAGGCCGGCCAGCGCGAAGGTCAGCAGCCGCCGGGCGTGGCCGGAGTAGGACCAGCTCAGCGCCGTCTGCCGGTCCTGGACTGAGGCGGGCACCTGGCAGGCTCCCGGCTAGCCGAGCTGGCCCGCGGCGGGGTCGGTCTGCGGCGTGGGCACCGTGGCCAGCAGCCGGGCGACCACGTCGTCGGCCCGGACCTGGCGCACCCACAGCTCAGGGCGCAGCGTGATCCGGTGCGCCAGGGCCGGCACCGCGACGCCCTTGATGTCGTCGGGGATGACGAAGTCACGCATCCGCAGCAGCGCCTGCGCCCGGGCCAGCTGGACCAGCGCCAGCCCGCCGCGCGGGCTCGCCCCGACCTGGATCTGGGCGTGCTCCCTGGTGGCCGACACCAGCGCGACAACGTACTGGAGAACGTCGGGGGAGACCTCGACCTGCTCCAGCGCCTGGCGCATCCTGATCAGCGTGGCCGGGTCGGTGACCTGGCTGAGCTCGGCGGCCTCGGCCTTGCGGTCCACCCGGCGCCGCAGCATCGCGACCTCGTCGGCGGCGGGCAGGTAACCCAGCCGCAGCCGGATCAGGAACCGGTCCAGCTGCGCCTCCGGCAGCTCATAGGTGCCCTCGTACTCGATCGGGTTGTCGGTGGCCAGCACCACGAACGGCTGCGGCAGCGGCCTGGTCTGGCCGTCCACGCTGACCTGGCCCTCGCCCATCGCCTCCAGCAGCGCGGCCTGCGTCTTCGGCGGGGTCCGGTTGATCTCATCGGCCAGCAGCAGCTGGGTGAAGACCGGCCCGGGGCGGAACACCATCTGCCCGGTCCGCTGGTCATACAGCGGCGCCCCGATCACGTCCGACGGCAGCAGGTCGGGGGTGAACTGGATGCGGGTGAACTCCAGCCCGAGGGTGCGCGCGAACGACCGGGCGATCAGCGTCTTGCCCAGCCCGGGCAGGTCCTCGATCAGGATGTGGCCGCCGGCCAGGATGCCGATCAGCACCAGCTCCAGCGCGCGGCGCTGGCCGACCACGGCGCGCTCGATCTCGTCCAGCACCGCGCCGCACCGGTAGGCGGTCTCGTTGGGTCCCGGTGTCTGCTGCGTCACAGTCGCTCCAGTCGGTCGATGAGGCGGGCCAGCGCGCGGGGCGAGATGCCAGGCCGGTCGCCGCCCGGCTGGGGCCGCCGTGCCGGGTCGACCCAGTACCACAGGCGCTGGTCAGCGCGGCCCGGGCAGAGCAGCCGCCGGGCCGCCGCCGGGTCGTCGTACAGGCTGACGCCGTGCCGCTCGGCCAGCCGGGCGGCCAGCAGGTTCTGCAGGATGCCGCGCAGGCCGGCGTCGAAGGCCGCCTGCGAGCGGATGCCCTCGGACAGCTCGGCCCGCCTGCGCCAGAACCCGGCGATGGGCATCGCCGTCCGCTCCGGCCCGGGCAGGTAGTCATCGCCGGCCGCGGGCTGCGCGGCGGGCAGCAGCGAGCGCAGCGTGCCCAGGGCGAGGGCCGCCGCGCCGGCCAGGATCAGGAACGCGCCGGTCACCCGGGCGACCGCGTATCCGGCGATCGCGGCCGCGGCGGTGAAGACGGCGAACATCGTGATCTCCGGCCAGGCCGCGCGCCAGGCCGCGGCCCCGGTGAGGGGCGGCTGGCGGCCCGCCGCGGCGCGGTCGCGCGCCCTGGTCACGGGACCTGCTCGCGCAGGCTCGCGGCGATCTCGGCCAGGGCCTGCTCGGCGGTGTCCCGGCGGGCCTGGATCAGCTTCCTGGTGGAGAACCTCGCCTCGTAGAACACCGTCGTCAGCCGGGCGGCCGCGGTGCCGCGGATCAGCCCGGAGGCCGACGCGCGGGCCAGCAGCTCATCCGGGGTCTCCGCGGCGCCCCTGGCGGTGCCCGCGGTGGCCAGCCGCTGCTCCATCGCCAGGTAGCAGGCGATGATCGCGCCCCTGGCGTCGTCCAGCTCGCGCAGCGCGAGCCATCCGTACTCGACCGCGTCCCTGAGGTCGGCCGCGCCTGGCCCGGCGCCGGGCTCCTCGGCCTCGGGCGGCCGCCTGGCCACGTGCAGCCGCCAGCGCCGCCTTGACAGCAGCACCACCCCGGTCACGATCGCGGCCAGCAGCAGGCCGCCCGCGAGCGCGTCGATGACGATGGCGACCACGGCCAGGCCGCCGGCCGAGTGCGGCGGCACCTTGAACCTGAGGGAGGCGGCCGGCGTCGGGATGTGCACCGGGCTGTGCTGCGCGGTGGTGTAGAGGTGCCTGGTCAGGAGGTAGCAGAAGGGCGCCGCGAGCGCCGCGGCGATGAGCGTGCCGCGCAGCACCTCGCGCAGCCGGACCGCGACCGGGCTGGCGCTGGCGGCCCTGGCCTGGCGCACCAGCACCGCGATGAGCAGGGCCAGCACGATCCCTTCCAGGATCGCGGCGACCGGCAGTTCCTCAGACAGGAGCGGGCCGTTGACCGCGAGCCGAGGGAGGCTGGCCCGCAACGCCAGGGTGGCCGCGACGATCAGCAGCGCCGCCAGGGCCAGCCGGCCCAGCGGGTATCCGCGGGCGCCGCCGCGGCGGTCACCGGCAGGTGACTGCCCCTGCATCATGCCGTCAGCCTCCGCGGCCAGGACCGGCCGCAGTCCCGCCAGCCTGCGGCGCGGCCGGCGCCGTCACGTACCGTCAGCACCGACGCTACCGCCGGGCCGGCCCGGTGGGCAGGCCAGCGGACGCGAATTGCCCGATCTGTGACATCCCCGGGATATGAGCGCTACGCCATTGCCGGGCATCGTTTCGGCACAGGAGGGCAGAGTAAGTGGTTACCGCCTAGGCTCTGCGCAGGGGCGGACGAGGCAGAACGAAGGCGAGGCCGCGCGAACGTGACCGCTGACCAGATGCCGCGGCGAGGCTTAGCGCGGTACGCGGACGCCGTCATCGCGACCAGCGCGCTGACCAAGCGCTACCCGGGCGGGGTCACCGCGCTGGACGGGCTGACCGTGACGGTGGAGCCGGGAATCACCGGGCTCGTCGGCGCCAACGGCGCGGGCAAGTCGACCCTGATCAAGATCCTGCTCGGGCTGCTGCCGCCCACCAGCGGGCAGGCGCGGGTGCTCGGGCTGGACTGCGCTAGCAGCGCGATCCAGATCGCGGGGCTCACCGGCTACATGCCCGAGCACGACTGCCTGCCTCCCGACGTCACCGCGACCGAGCTGGTCACCCACCTGGGCCGGATGTCGGGACTGCCGCCCACCGCGGCGAAGGAGCGCGCCGCCGAGACGCTGCGCCACGTCGGCCTGTACGAGGAGCGTTACCGGCAGGTCGGCGGCTACTCGACCGGCATGAAGCAGCGGGTCAAGCTGGCCCAGGCGCTGGTCGGCGACCCGCGGCTGCTGCTGCTCGACGAGCCGACCAACGGGCTGGACCCGGCCGGGCGGGCCACGATGCTGGAGCTGATCAGCCGGATCGGCCGCGAGTTCGGGATCGCGACCGTGGTCGCCTCGCACCTGCTCGGCGAGATCGAGCAGATCTGCGACCACCTGGTGGCGATCGACGGCGGCCGGCTGCTGCGGGCCGACTCGATAAGCTCGTTCACCCGCGCCAGCCGGGTGCTCGCGATCGAGGTGGAAGAGGGCGCCGGGCAGCTGGCGGCCGAGTTGCGCCGCCGTGGCCTGGACCCGGCGGCGCAGCAGCGGGAGCTGCTGGTCCGGCTGGCTGGCGAGGAGACCTTCGACGTCGTCCGCGACGCCGTCGCCGACCTGGGCCTGCCGCTGAACCGGATGGAGCAGCGCAGGCACCGGGTGGAGGAGCTGTTCCGCGACGACGCCCCGGCCGGGAACGGCCGGGGCGGCAGCGCGGCGGCCGCGGCGGCGCAGCCAGCCGCGACGGAAGCGGCCGCGACGGCGACCGCCGGGGCGGAGCCGGGCCCGGACGCGATGGGGGCGGCCCATGCCGGCTGACCAGCCAGACCAGGCCATCGCCGGGGCAGGCGCCGCGGCGGCGGGCGGCGGGGTGATCCACGACATCGGCTACCGCCGCTACCGCGGCGAGCGGCTCGGCCGGGCCCAGATCGGGGCCGCGCTGTGCTGGCACAGCCTGCGCACCGCGTTCGGCATCGGCCGCGGCGCCCGGGCCAAGATCGTGCCGGCGGTCACCTTCGGGATCATGTGCCTGCCCGCCGTGGTCGACGCGGTGATCGTGGCCCGCAGCCCGGCCGGGACCCGCGCGGTCAGCTACGACACCTATGTCCCGGCGCTGCGGATCCTGGTGATGATCGTCTTCCTGTCCGCGCAGGCGCCCGAGCTGGTGTCCAGGGACCTGCGCAGCCGGGTGCTGCCGCTGTACTTCGCCCGGCCGGTCCGCCGGCTCGACTACCCGGCCGCCAAGCTCGCCGCGCTGGTGCTGGCCTGCCTGGCGATGCTGGGGATCCCGCTGCTGCTGCTGTACCTGGGCACGATCGCGCAGGCGCACGGCGGCGGCGCGGTGTGGGCGCAGACCACGGCGCTGATCCCCGGCCTGCTGGTCGCCGCGCTGTGGTCGGTGCTGCTGGCGCCGATCGCGCTCGCGATCAGCTCGCTGACCGCCCGGCGGGCCATCGCGGCCGGCGGCGTGGCGATCTTCTTCCTGCTCACCTGGACGCTGGCCCGGCTGCTGGTGGCGATCGTGAGCAGGACCGCGGCGGCCGGGCCCGGCGCCGGGCCGCCCGCGGCTGCCCAGCTGTACGCCCTGATCAGCCCGTTCACCGTGCTCGACGGGGTGCGGCAGTGGCTGGGCGGCACGACGCCGGGGGTGATCGCCAGCCCTGGCCGGTACGGCCCGGCGTTCGGCGCCGCGGCGCTGGCGTTCCTGCTGACCAGCCTGGGGCTGCTGACCGCCAGGTACCGGAAGGCGGGGCTGGGATGACCGCGATCGAGCTGGCGAACGTGTCGCGCTGGTACGGGAACGTGGTCGCCGTCAACGACGTCACGATGACCATCGGCCCCGGGATCACCGGGCTGCTCGGGCCCAACGGCGCGGGCAAGTCAACGCTGCTGCACATGATGGCGGGCTTCCTGGCGCCGTCGCGCGGCCGGCTGTCGGTGGCCGGCCGCCCCAGCTGGCGCAACCCGGAGATCTTCCGGGTGCTCGGCCTGGTGCCCGAGCGCGACTCGGTCTACGCGTTCCTCACCGGCACCGAGTTCGTGCTGGCCACGGCCCGGCTGCACGGGCTGCCCGACCCCAGGGCGGCGGCCCGCCAGGCGATCGAGGTGGTGGAGATGGCCGAAGCGGCCGGGCGCCGGATCGCCACCTACTCCAAGGGCATGCGGCAGCGGATCAAGGTCGCCGCGGCGCTGGTGCACGACCCGCGGGTGCTGCTGCTGGACGAGCCGTTCAACGGGATGGACCCGCGCCAGCGGCTGCAGCTGATGGACCTGCTGACCTGGCTGGCCCGGCAGGGCCGCACGATCGTGTTCAGCTCGCACATCCTGGAGGAGGTCGAGCGGATGTCGGGCACCATCCAGGTCATCATCGGCGGTCGGCTGGCCGCCTCCGGCGACTTCCGGGCGATCCGGCGGCTGATGACCAGCCGGCCGCACGTGTTCCTGGTCCGCTCCTCCGATGACCGGCTGCTCGGTTCCGCGCTGATCGGCCGGCCCGCGGTCAGCGGGGTCGAGCTGACCGCGGGCGGGCTGCAGGTGCGGGCCGCCGACTACGGCACGTTCACCCGGGAGCTGGCCGGGCTGAGCAGGCAGCACGGCATCCGGCTGCGCGAGGTGCTGCCCGCCGACGAGTCGCTGGAAAGCGTTTTCGCCTACCTGGTGGCGTCGTGACCGGAGCGCAGGCCAGGCGGCGCGGGAACGCGGTGTGGCACCCGGTGGTGGTGTCGATCACGCTGCGGGCGACGATCAGCCGCCGCCGGGCGCTGCTGTTCGCCCTGCCGGCGGTGATCCTGACCGGGGTCAGCCTGCTGCTGAAGCTGACCGCGCGGTCCAGCACCTGGCCGGCCGACTTCCTGGGCACCTTCGGGTTCTCGGTGGTGCTGCCGCTGACCGCGCTGATCATCGGCACCAGCGTGCTCGGCGCGGAGATCGACGACGGCAGCGTGCTGCACCTGCTGGCCACCCCGGTACGCCGGTCCGCGGTGGTGCTGAGCAAGTTCACCGTGGCGGCCGGGCTGACGATAGCGTTCGGCGCGCTGCCAGAGCTGGCCGCGGGGCTGATCGCGACCGGCGGCCCCAGCCGGCTCGCCGCCGGGCTGCTGTGCGGGGCGCTGGCCGCCGCGGTCATCTACAACGCGATCTTCCTGATGGTCTCGGCGCTGACCAGCCGGGCCATCGCGGTCGGGCTGCTGTACCTGCTGGTGTGGGAGGGGCTGCTGGCCAACCTGGTCAGCGGCGCCAGTGAGCTGTCGGTCGGGCAGTACTCGCTGGAGATCGCCGCCAGCATCGCCCGCGACCCGGGGTTGCAGGTACACCTGGGCCTGCTCACCTCGGTCTTCCTCAGCGCCGTCGTGACCGTGGCCGCGCTGGCGGTGGCGATCAGGGCGCTGGCCGGGTTCTCGCTGAAGGGCGAGGCGACCTGAGGCGGCCGGAAAACCCGGGCACCCGGTGCAGCGATCGGATGGCGGACGGCGTCTGTCTGACATGGATGCCGAACTAATGGGGCCGGCCGGCCCGCTCGCGAGCGCGGGCCCGCCGGGCGAGGCGGAGCAGGCCCGCTCGTGGCCGGCCGGGGCCGCCGACGTGACACAGCTGTTCCGCGAGCATCAGCTGGAGCTGGTGCGGCTGGCGCTGCTGATGGGCGTGGACATGGGCACCGCCGAGGACGTGGTCCAGGACGCATTCGAGCGGCTGCACCGGCGGTGGCGGCAGCTGCGCGATCCGGCCAGCGGGCTGGCGTACGCGCGGTCCAGCGTGCTGAACGGGTGCCGGTCGGTGCACCGCCGGGCCGCAGTCGCGCGGCGGCACGCGCCGCATTTAGCGCAAATCCCCGCCGACACCGGGACCGCCGCGCAGCACGCAGACCGGGCGGAGATGGCCGCGGCGCTGCGGCAGGTGTCCCGGCGCCAGCGCGAGGTGCTGGTGCTGCGCTATTACGCCGACCTGGATACCGCCGAGATCGGGCAGACGCTCGGCATCAGGCAGGCGGCCGTCCGGTCGCACGCATCGCGCGGGCTGGCGGCCCTCGCCCGGATCTTCCAGGAGGGCTGAATGATGACGAAGATAGAACAGCGCCTGCGCCGCGATCTGCACGCGATAGCCCAGCAGGCCCAGCAGGAGCAGCTCAGGCCGCTACAGGTGCCGCGGGTCCGGCCGGGCTGGCGGGAGCGGCGCTGGGTGGCCCCGGTCGCTGCCGCCGCAGCAGTCGCCGCGGTACTGGCAGGAATTTACGCAGCAGTCCACAGCATGCCCAGTCAGCTGGCGGCCGCGAAGGTCACGCCCATGCCGCCCTATTACCTCGATAACTCTAACGGGAAGATAGTGACGGTCCGTGCCTCCGCCACCGGGCGCGTGCTGGCCACCCTGACCGCCCCGGCGGGCCGTGCCTTCGGCCCAGTGGCCGTGGCAGGCGATGATCGCACCTTCGCGCTGACTGAGGTGAAGGGTCCCGCGTCGTCGCACCCAGTGTGGGAGTTTTACCTGCTGCGCCTCACAGCCGACGCCCACCATACGGCGCTGTCCCGGCTGGCCTACACGGTGCCGTTCGGATCGGCGCAATATGCAGTGGGCGGCTTGGCGGTGAATGCCGACGGCAGCATGCTCGCGGTAGCGACCTACCCGCTGCCCGATGTGAAGGTGGGTGCTCCAGTCCCCGAACCGACGCGCATCGCTGTGGTCTCGCTGCCCACGGGGACCGTGGTGCGATCCTGGGCCGCGCCAGGGAAGATCCAGCCCAGCCAGCTTTCCTGGGTCCGCAGCGGGAGAATCTCGTTCACTAGCACAGACACCCGCCCGCTACCGCGTCGCCCGGCGGTGGCACAGCTGCGGCTGCTGGACACGGCCAGTCCCAGCCCAGAGCTCCTGGCGGCCAGCCAGGCAGTGCGGATCAGGCAGCCGGCTGGCAGTACCTTCATGTCGGCGCAGGTCACGCAAGATGGTCACAAGGTCATTGCCTGGACGTCGGTCCAGCGCCGCGATACGTCAGGCGGGGGCGGATTCCTGCTAGAGGCATCGATGGGGGAGTACTCGGCGCGAACGGGTCGGCTGATCCGGGGCCTCTACGGGCAGCCGGCCAGCCGCAGCCTGATCAACAGCGTGACGCAGTTTTCCGTCGATCCGTCCTCCCAGCATGTGCTGTTCCAGGCCGAGGATGTGTATGGCACGATCATTTTCGGCCGGGTTGACAACGGGAAGTTCACCGCGCTGCCGCATCCGAAGGGCTCAGCGACGCTGGTGCTATCGGCCTGGTGACTCACGGCGGCGGGCGCCCGGCCCGGGTCAGGGCCGGGCGGCCGCCGCGGCTGCCTTCAGTTCCTTCTTGCGGGCCCGGACCGCGTCCAGGGATGCCTTGTCCACCACGTCGGCGACCGAGTAGTGCGAGCCGTCCTCGCCGAACCGGCCCGCCGCCTCCCGCCACCCGGCCGGCCGCACGCCCAGCTGCTTGCCCAGCAGCGCGATCAGGATCTGCGCCTTGTAGGTGCCGTACCCGGGCAGCTCGGACAGCCGCTGGAGCAGGTCGGCACCGTCGGCCGCGTCCCGCCAGATCCGGCCCGCGTCGCCGTCGTAGCGCTCGGCGATCGCCCGGGCCAGCTCCTGGGTCCTGGCGGCCATGTTCCTGGGGAACCGGTGCAGGGCGGGCCGCTCGCTGAACACCGCGGCCAGCGCCTCCGGGCTGAAGCTGGCCAGCTCCTGCGCGGTGGGCTCGTGGCCAAGCCGCTGGGCGAGCACGTACGGCGAGCCGAACGCCTTCTCCAGCGGCACCTGCTGATCCAGCAGCATCGCGATGAGCAGGGCCAGCGGGCTGCCGGACAGCAGCTCGTTGGCACCAGGGTCGATCGGCAGCGTCAGCGCCACGGCGGCCTCCGGTGAGTGATGGCAACGTAGCCATCCTGCCGTGCCGCCGCCGCCGGCGGGTAGCTGGCCTGGCTGTTCGCCTCACCCGGCCAGCGGGCTGAGCGCGCTGGCCGCCTCGCGGACCCTGGCCCGCAGGTCATCGGGGCAGGCCCGGTGATAGAGCGGGCCGCCGCCGTCGCCGAGCAGCACGCTGGCGCAGGCGACGCCGCGGGCCGAGACCGGGCAGGCCGACAGCAGGCCGCAGATCAGCTCGCTGAACTCGGGCGCGGACCTGGCCACCTGGTCCTGGCAGACCGGCACCGGCAGCCGGGCGCGGGGCCGCCCGGTCGCGGCCGCCAGCACCCGGCGGACCGCGCGGGCCAGGTGCCGCCTGGCCCGCATCCCGGTCAGCTGCCGCGCCCGCAGCGCCAGGACGACGGTGCCGTCCGGGCAGGCGCCGCGGGCCAGCTCGGCGTCCAGGCGGCGGGCGCGCAGCCGCACCTGCATCCGGTCCCGCCAGCGGACCCGCCGGATGACGGGACAGCCGCGGTCCTGTAGCAGGACAAACATGATGCCTCCAGATGGCCTAGGGGTGGCCAGCTGTAACGTGACCTCTAAATTAAGGCTACCGGTCATGCGTGACTAGTCAACTTCTTTAACTGGTCACCGATAAGCTATGATCGGGGTATGTCAGTGCCTGGCTGGGCCGTGCCGGACGAGCCCAAACCGGCCCCGGGGCCGCTGCTGCTGGTTCAGTCGCTCGTCAACACCCTGGACCGCGGCGCGGGCACCGACGTGCTGGCCGGCGGCCGGGCTGCGGCCAGCTGGCTGCGCCAGGCCGGGCTGCTCGGCGCCGCTGACCGGGCCGGGCCCGCGGACCTGCGGATGGCCAGGCAGGTGCGGGAGAGCATCAGGGCGCTGCTGGCGGCGAACGGCGGCGCGGCCGGGCCGGCGGACGGCCAGCTGGCGCCGCTGCGCGAACTCGCGGCGCGGGCCGCGATCGGGCTGGAGATCAGCCCGGCCGGCCAGGTCGGGCTGCAGCCGCGGGCGCCAGGCGCGCTGGCCGCCGGGCTGGCCGGGCTGCTGGTAACCATCAGGGACGCGCAGCGGGACGGCACCTGGACCCGGCTGAGGGCCTGCGCCAACGACGACTGCCAGTGGGCGTTCTACGACCGCTCGCACAGCCGCAGGGGCGCCTGGTGTGACATGGCCGCCTGCGGCAACCGGATCAAGAACAGGAACCTGCGGGCCCGCCGCGCCCTGCCGCCCGGCCCGCCGCCGGCGGCAGGGAACACCACGGCGCTCGCCAGACGTTCTTGAGGCAGTGCAGGATGGTCACATCCGGCACGCAGTCAGCAGCGGGGGAGGGTTCCCCGCTGAGGGAGGCCCACATTGTCCCGTAACGTCATATTCGCGATCGGCGGAATCATCGTCGGCCTGATCGTGCTCACCTGGGTCCCGTGGTGGGTCACCGTGCTGATCATCGCGGCGGCCATCGCGATCCCGGCGGCCGCCTACCTGTCACTCGACCCGTCGCAGCGGCGCAGGCTCCGGGCCTCGCGGCGGCGCGGGCAGCTGGGCCGGTAGGCCCGGGTCAGCTGAGCAGGCCGGGGTAGAGCAGCGCCAGCTCGGCCGGGTAGGCCGCGATCAGCCGCAGCTCGTCGTCGGTCAGCGGCCTTCCGGTCGCCGAGCCGCAGAGCTGGACCAGCTTGAAGGTCAGCTCGGCGTCGCTGACCTCGATGCCGAGCGCGTCCATCACGTGCCCGAACCCGGCCATGCCGCCGTACTCGCCGGTCAGCACCACCCGGCCCGGCCGGGCGTGCCAGTCGGCCGGGAACGGGCCCAGCGTGTCGTCGTCGTACAGCTCGTAGTTGTGCCGGTCCTTCAGCGCGCCGTCGGCGTGGATGCCTGACTCGTGCGCGAACGCGTTGACGCCGGTGCCCGGCTGGCCCTGGGGCAGCGGCTGGCCGAAGGCGTAGCTGGCCCACCAGGCGAACCTGCGGGCCCAGGACCGGTCGAGGTCATCGCCGGACGGCGCGCGCCCGGCCACCCCGTAGCCGTGCCGGAACGCCAGGACGCACGAGATCAGGTCCGCATTGCCGGACCGCTCGCCGATGCCGTTGACGCAGGTGTTGACCCAGCCGTCCTGGCCCGCGTCGAGGTCGCCCAGGGCGCCGCTGACCGAGTTCGCCACCGCCATGCCCAGGTCGTTGTGGCAGTGCGTCTCCACCGGCATCGCCGCCGCGCTGGCCAGCTTGGCGAACCGCTCGCGGATCCGGTGCGGGCTGTCGCCGCCGATGGTGTCGCAGTACCGCACCCGGTCCGCGCCCGCCTGCCTGGCGGCCAGCGCGAAGTCCAGCAGGAACCGGTCGTCGGTGCGGGATCCGTCCTCGGCGTTGACGCCGATCGTCTCGGCCCCGCTGGCCGCGGCCAGCTTGACCGCCGCGGTCATCTGCGCGATGACCGCGTCCCGGTCCAGCCTGCCGCGGAACTTGTGCTGGATCATCTGGTCCGAGGTTGAGATCGACAGGTTGTAGTGCCGCAGTCCCAGCGGCGCCGCCCTCTCCACGTCGGCGGGCACCGCGCGGCACCAGCCCGAGAGCCGCAGCCGGCCGAAGGCGCCCGCGTCCGCCAGCGCGAGGTTGGCGCGCAGGTAGGGCATCTCGTGGAAGAGGAAGGGGAAGCCGGCCTCGGACTGCGCGACGCCGAGCTTGCCCAGGTAGAAGTTGATCATGGTCTTGCCGAACTTGGACAGGCCGGTGCGCGCGGTCTGCACGCCGTCCCTGTTGGTCACGTCGAGGAAGTGGATAACGGGCATGTTCGGGACCCTCCCGGGAGCGGCGCTGGCACGCGGATGTCGTTGTCATGTCGATAGTCGATCCGCATGGCCATATTCGTCAATATTGATTAAAATCAACTAAGGAGCTGGATCGGGCACGGCGCCGGGATCGGGCCCGGTGACCTGCCGGGCCGGGAGCGAGCGGGCATGACGGAGTGGATCGGGGCCGCCGAGGCGGCCCGGCGGCTGGGCATCAAGCAGGCGAGCCTGTACTCCTACGTCAGCCGGGGAGTGCTGACCCGCCGCCGCGGCACGGCCGGCCGGGCCAGCCTGTTCGACGCCAGCGAGGTGGCGGGGCTGGCCAGGAAGGGCAGGCCACGGCGGGCGCCGGGGACCAGCGAGCTGACCGTCGAGTCGGAGCTGACCGAGATCACCGCGGACCAGCTCAGGTACCGCGGCCACGACGCCACCCGGCTGGCGGCCGAGAGCAGCTTCGAGGACGTGGCCGGCCTGCTGTGGACCGGCGTGCTCGGCGGCGGGCCCGGCGCCGAGCGGTGGCGTGCCCGCGACCAGGCCGCCGCGGCGGGCCGGGCGGCCCAGGCCGGGCTGCCGCCGGGCACCCTGCCGCTGGAGCGGCTCCAGGTGATCGTGCCGGCGCTGGCGGCGACCGACCAGTTCCGGCTGCACCTGGACCCGCCCGCGGTGATCGCCGCCGCCTGCGCCCTGATCGGCGGCATGGTCGGGTGCCTGCCGGTGCCCGGGCCCGGCCAGGAGCCTCGCCCCGCGCCCGGTGCGGAGCCTGGCCCGGTGGCCGGGCGGCTGCTGAGCCGGCTGCGCCCGGGGCCGCCGGAGCCCCGGCTCGAGCGGGTGCTCGGCGCCGCGCTGGTGCTGCTGGCCGATCACGAGCTGGCCGCGTCGACGCTGGCGGTCCGGATCGCCGCCTCGGTGCGGGCCGACCCGTACGCGGTGGTCGCGACCGGGCTCGGCGCGCTCGGCGGGGCGCTGCACGGCGGCGCGTCACTGGGCGCCGAGAGCATGCTCGGCTCGGCCGCCGGGCCCGCGGACGCGCCCCGCGTGGTGGGCGAGCTGCTGCGCCGGGGCGAGCGGATTCCCGGGCTCGGGCATCTCATCTACCAGGCCGGCGACCCGCGGGCGGTGCTGCTGCTCGGGCTGATCAGGCAGGCCGCGCCGGGCTCGGCCGCGCTGGCGGTGGCGGACGCGGTGCTCGCCGAGACCAGGGCGCGGGCGCTGCCGGAGGCCAACATGGACTTCGCGCTGGCGGTGCTGGCGGGGGTTGCCGGGATGATCCCGGGTGCGGGTGAGGCGATCTTCGCGATCGCGCGGACGGCCGGCTGGGTGGCGCACGCGCTGGAGGAATACGCCCGGCGGTCGCCGATCCGGCCGCGCAGCGTCTACATCGGTCCTCCGGCCCTGCCCTGAGCGGCGAGCCCGGCGGTTTGCCCAGCTAGCGGCGCGGGACATCGCCGGGTGTATGGTGCACCATCAAGCGGAGAAGGGGGCCAGAGCGTGATAGAGATCATTCCCGTCGAGACGCCGTCCCTGGGCGACCGCAGCTACCTGGCGACCGACGGCGCCGTCGCCGTGGTCGTCGACCCGCAGCGGGACGTCGACCGGGTGCTCACGCTGGCGCTGGACCGCGGCGTGCGGATCACCGACGTGCTGGAAACCCATATCCACAATGACTACGTGACCGGCGGGCTGGCGCTGGCCGCGCAAACCGGGGCGCGCTACCACGTGAACGCCGCGGACCAGGTGTCCTTCGACCGGACTCCGGTGCGCGACGGGGAACTGATCGAGGCGGGGGCGATGCGGGTGCGGGCGATCAGCACGCCCGGGCACACCTTCACGCACCTGTCCTACGCGCTGTCGGACGGGGACCAGGTCGTGGCAGCGTTCACCGGCGGCTCGCTGCTGATCGGCTCGACCGGGCGGACCGACCTGCTCGGCGCCGAGCACCAGGCAGAGCTGGCCAGGGCCCAGTTCCGCTCGGCCCGGCGGCTGGCGGTCGAGCTGCCCGCCAGCACCGCGGTGTGCCCGACGCACGGGTTCGGCAGTTTCTGCGCCGCCACCCCGGCGGCCGGCGGGTCCTCGACCATCGGCGACGAGCAGCGCGGCAACCCGGTGCTCACCCTGGACGAGGAGAAGTACGTCGAGCACCTGCTGGCCGGGCTGGACGCCTACCCGGCCTACTACGCGCACATGGGGCCGGCCAACGCGGCCGGCCCGGCCGGGCCGGACCTGTCCGCTCCGGCGCCCGCCGACCCGGCTGAGCTGCGCCGCCGCATCGAGGCTGGCGAATGGGTCGTCGACCTGCGCTCGCGCACCGCGTTCGCGGCCGGGCACCTGCGCGGCTCGCTGCACTTCGAGCTCGGCGACAACCTGGCCACCTACCTGGGCTGGCTGATCCCGTGGGGCCGGCCGCTGACGCTGCTGGCCGCCACGCCGGATGACCTGCGGGCGGCGCGGCGGCAACTGGCCAGGATCGGGATCGACCGGCCCGGGGCCGGGCTGGCCGGCTCGCCGCGGGACTGGGCCGACGGCGAGGCGCTGCGCAGCTACCCGGTGGCCGACTTCGCGGCGGTCAGCCGGGCCAGGGAGCGGGGCGAGCCGATGATCCTGCTGGACGTGCGGCGCGACCCCGAGTGGCGCGAGGCGCGGATCGATGGCGCCGTGCACATCGCGCTGCACGAGCTGGCCGCCAGGCTGGGTGAGATCCCCGGCGGCCGGGTCTGGGTGCACTGCCGGGCCGGGTACCGGGCGTCGGTGGCCGCGTCTATCCTGGACGCGGCGGGCCGGGACGTGGTGCTGATCGACGATGACTTCGGCTGCGCGCGGCAGTCGGGAATGGCCTGACCGGGCCGCCTGCCGCGGGAATCAGAACGGCCCGGCAGGCCTTGTCGTAGGGGCAATCCGCGAGCACGGGAGTACCGAGATGGCCGTACGCCGCCTGAACCACGCTGTCCTCTACGTCCGGGACCTGTCAGCCACCGTGGAGTTCTACCGCGGCGCGCTCGGCTTCGAGGTCCGGATGCACGTGCCCGGCCAGGTCGCGTTCCTGCGCGCGCCCGGATCGGCGAACGATCACGACCTCGGGCTGTTCGAGGTGGCCAGCGCGCAGCACCCGGCCAGCCCCTACCTGGGCCTGTACCACCTGGCCTGGGAGGTCGGCACGCTGGCTGAGCTGATCACGATCAGGAATGAGCTGACCGCCAGGGGATCGCTGGTCGGCTCCAGCGACCACCGGGTGTCCAAGTCGCTGTACGCCAAGGATCCCAGCGGCATCGAGTTCGAGGTGATGTGGCGGGTGCCGCGAGAGGACTGGGCCGCGGAGACGGCCGACAGCGGCGAGGCCCGGCCGCTTGACCTGGACCGCGACCTGGCCCGCTGGGGTGACCGGGTCACCGGCGCGGCGGCCGGGTCGGTCACCTAGTGTCCAGGTCCGCAGGTGCGTGAGCAGTGGCCGAATACCGGTAGCCGCCGCCACGCCGGGCGCTGCTTACGGCTGGGAGGGAAAGGCACGGGTGAATGCGAGCACCTCTAGGCGGTCGGGGGCACCGTCGTCGGGGATTTCTCGCCGCCGCCAGCGCAGCATCAGCTCGTCGATCTCGTTGCCGAACTTCACGAGCTCGGCGGGGGTCAGCCGCAGCCAGTAGTGGCCAGAGAACGCCGCGTCGTCCCAGGGCGGGCCGGCGCTCTGGACGAACGCCTGCGCCCGGTCGCGCTCGCGGTCCACCTGAGCGCCCATGGCCGCCCTGACGGTGGCCTGACCCGCCGGGTGATCGCGGAACTGGGCGGGTGACCAGTGATACCCGCGGGTCACCAGCCGCCACCGCCGTTGACGCCGGTCCTCGCCCGGCTCGGCTGTGGTCAGTCCTCGAGAACTCGAAGCGCCGATGGAGATCCGTGGGTTCGGAAGGTTGTTCGACGACCGTGAACCCGACGACAACACGACAAAGGAAGGGTAGTCATGCGAGACGTCATCCTGTACATGTCGATGTCGCTGGACGGGTTCGTCGGCAGCGACCGTGAGCACCCTGGGGTCGCGATCTCGGAGGACGCTGCGCTGAAGCAGTGGAAGCTGAACCGGATCAGCAACGCCGGTGCCCACCTCATGGGTCGCGTCACGTACCAGGAGATGTCGTCGTACTGGCCGCAGTCCGAGGACCCGTACGCGCGGCCGATGAACGACATCCCGAAGGTCGTGTTCTCGAAGACGCTCAGCGACGCCGAGGCCACCTGGCCAGAAACCCGGGTCGCGCGGGGCGGCCTCACAACCGAGACCGCCGCCATCAAGGCCGAGCCCGGCCCGGGCGTGATCGTCTGGGGTGGTAGCCGGCTGGCCGGCGCGATGGCCGCGGCGGACCTGATCGACGAGTACCGCCTCCTGGTCCAGCCGCTGGTCTTGGGCCGCGGACAGGCCCTGTTCGACCAGCTGCCGGAGTCACGGCACCTGGACCTCGTCGAGACCACGCCGTTCCCCAGCGGCATCGTCGCGCACGTCTACCGACCCCAGCACACCTGAGGAGGGAGGCTCCGTGGGCACAGTGCAGGCGCAGGCGATCATGTCTCTTGACGGGTACGTCGCCAAGCAGGACAACACCATCGGCCGGTTGTTCGACTGGCTGCAGAACGGCGAGGTCGCGATCCCGACCCCCGCTGGGGACTTCACCGTCCACCTCACCCCGCCGAGTTCCGAGCACTGGCGGCGGTGGGCGTCCTCGCTGGGTGCGCTGGTCTGTGGTCGGACGCTGTTCGAGGTGGCCGAGGGCTGGCAGGGCCGGCACACCTTGGACGTCCCTGTTGTTGTGGTGACGCACAGGGTCCCCACGGACTGGGTCGACGCCTACCCCGACGCGCCGTTTTCCTTCGTGACCGACGGGGTGGAGGCCGCGATCGCACGGGCCCGGGAGCTCGCCGGCGACCGTGTCGTCGCCGTCGCCGGAGGGACCATCGCCCGGCAGTGCCTGGACCTGGGGCTGCTGGACGAGGTGGCCGTCGACCTGGTGCCGGTGGTGATGGGCGAGGGTAACCGGCCCTTCTTCGGCGAACTCTCCTCAGAAGACGTCCTGCTCGGCAACCCGACGGTATGCGTCCAGGGCGACCGGGTCACCCACCTCGTGTTCCCGGTGCTGCGGTGACCCGAGGAAGGACGTCAGCGTGCGGCACGGGTACGTCACCGGCCCGAATGACAGCCGGG
The DNA here is from genome assembly GCA_036558005.1 of Streptosporangiaceae bacterium. Taxonomy (GTDB): domain Bacteria; phylum Actinomycetota; class Actinomycetes; order Streptosporangiales; family Streptosporangiaceae; genus DATBGO01. The sequence goes on from DATBGO010000026.1 coordinate 57,190, forward strand.
AGAACCCGTTCGGCGAGGGCGCCGGGATGCTGCACGACTGGATGTCCGACGCGACGTCGGTGGTAGCCCGGCGAGGAGCGGCATCGTCGAAGCGACGTGGCGTCCGTTCATCGTGAGGTGCACGACGACGAGATCATCCTCGGCCACCACGCGATGGATTGTTGCCCTCGGGCGGTCGAGGTCGTGCTCAAGCGTCGCGAGGGTCTGCCGAAGGCCGTCACGGCCCTGCGGCCCCGCCGCATGCTGGATGAGGTCTTCGGCGACGTGGTCGAAGGCCGCGTCGTCGTGCCCGTTCAGCGCCTCGTGGAAGGCCACAACGGTCTCAGCGGGGGTCATCGCGTCCTCACCTCTGCTTCCCTAGCCGGCGAAGTCGCCCGCGGTCATGCCCTCGGGGTGCCCGGCAGGCCACTGGACCAGCTCGATCCGGTAGCCGTCGGGGTCGGTGACCCACGCGGTCCAGAAGTCTTCGGAGCCGCCGGGCGAGCTGGGCGGCTCGACGTAGGCTCCGCGGGAGGCCAGAGCGGACACGATCTCCTCCATGGACTCGACCTGGATCACGAGGTGGTGGAGACCGCCAGGATCCACCGTGCCACGGCCGGGATCGTGGACGAGTTCGAGGGTCACGAACTCGTCTGAGGGCAGCTTAAGCATGGCCAGGCTGCCAAACTCAGTCCCGGGCACGGTACCGAGCACCTCGTACCCGAGCCCTGTCCAGAACGCGAGCGACCGCTTCAGGTCCTCCACCCGAAGACCGACGTGCAACGTCCTCATCGCCTGCTCCTGCCGCTGGATGCATGTCGTATAGGTCCAGTCTTTGGCCAGGGTGCCGGCGCCGGCTCAGCGGGCGATGGCCGGGCCGGATTCCGGCGGCCGGGAACTGGCCTCGATCGTGCCCTTGTAGGTCAGGCCGCGCAGGTGTACGACCGGGGCGGACGGGGGCAGCCCGCGCTCCCAGTCCTCGTCGGGTGACCAGGCCTTGCTGATGCCCATGCCGTCGGCCTCGACCCGGACTCCCGGCGGCACCACGACGTCGATGCGTGACTTGTACGCGACCGCGAAGATGGTCGTCACCTGGGCGGACAGCTCCGCGGCCCGCAGGTCAAGCAGGCCGCTGCCCTTGTAGACCACGGCGGTCAGGTGCTCGGGCACCCGCCACCGGCCGCCGCGCCTGATCGAGCTCTTCAGCGCGAGCGCGAACCGGCCGGGCGGCCGGCCCGGCAGGTGCCCGGCGACCCGCGCGGGCGAGACGTCGGGCAGGTCGGTCACCAGCTGGTCAAGGTCGGCGCTGGTCCGCGCGGTCAGCGCGGCGCGCATCCGCTGGTCGAACTCCTCGTCGCCGAGCCTGCCCTCGGCGAAGGCTGCCTGCAGCCGCTGCGCGGCCGCGTCCCGGTCCTGGTCGGAGGCGCGGATCACCGGGGCGGGGCGGGGCGGGGGAGCTGGCTGGCGGGATGGCTCCATGACCTACCTCCTCAGGTCGGTATCTCAGGTCAGCAAAGTCGAGATGTATCTTAACCTGCGCCCGACGGCGGATGCCATCGCGCCGGGCGCGGGGCCGGCGGCCGGGTGCTAGGCGGCCGGGTCCGGCGCCGGGCCCGGCCCGGGCTTGGCCAGCTCGCCGTAGAGGGCGGCGGTCTGCGCCGCCACCGCTGACCAGCCGAACTCCGCGATCGCCCGGTCGCGGCCCAGGCGGCCCATCGCCGCCGCGCGAGCCGGGTCGCGGATCAGCGCGTTGACCGCCTCGGCCAGTTCCCCCGGGTCGCCTGGCGGCACCAGCAGGCCGGTCTCGCCGTCCGCCACGACCTCGGGTATCCCGCCGACCCTGGAGGCCACCACCGCGGTACCGCAGGCCATCGCCTCCAGGTTCACGATGCCCAGCGGCTCGTACAGGGACGGGCAGGCGAACACGGTGGCGTGGCTGAGCAGCTGGATCACCTCGTGCCTGGCCAGCATCCCGGCCAGCCAGATCACCCCGGACCGGTACTCACGCAGCTGGCTGGCCAGGCCCTCGACCTCGGCCTCCAGCTCGGGCGTGTCCGCCTGCCCGGCGCAGATCACCAGCTGCGCCGACGGGTCGATCCTGGCGGCCGCCTGCAGCAGCACCGGCAGCCCCTTCTGCCGGGTGACCCGGCCGACGAAGATGACCGACGGCCGGCTGGGGTCGACGCCATAGCGCTCCAGCACGCCGGTCTGCCGGTCGGGGGCGTACTCACGGGTGTCGATGCCGTTGCGGATCACCCGGACCCGCCCTGGCGCCAGTGCCGGGTAGGCGGCCAGCACGTCGGCCCGCATCCCGGCGGACACCGCGATGACCGCGGCCGCCGACTCCACCGCCGTCCGCTCGCACCAGGACGACAGCGCGTAGCCGCCGCCGAGCTGCTCGGCCTTCCACGGCCGCAGCGGCTCCAGCGAATGCACGGTGAGCACGTGCGGCACCGAGTACAGCAGCGACGCCAGGTGGCCGGCCAGGTTCGCGTACCAGGTGTGGGAGTGCACCAGGTCGGCCCCGGCGACCGCGGCGGTCATCGACAGGTCGGCGGAGATCGTCCGCAGCGCCGGGTTGGCGCCGGCCAGCTGCTCCCAGGCCCGGTGCGCGACCGCGCCGTCCCGGTCGGCGCCCTGGCAGTGCACGGTCAGCTCCACCAGCGTGGCCAGCTCGCGCGCCAGGTAGCTGACGTGCACCCCGGCCCCGCCGTAGACCTCCGGCGGGTATTCCCTGGTCAGCATCGCCACCCGGAGCTGGCGGGCGGCATCGGGGGAGGTCACGCCGGTACCGCCTGGCCCTTGCCGACGACGGTGATCCCGCCGTCGGAGACCACGAAGCCGCGGGCCGCGTCGTGCTCCTTGTCGACGCCGACGCTGACCCCCTCGGGCACCACGACGTTCTTGTCCAGGATCGCGTCCCTGATCACGGCGTGCCTTCCGACCTCAGTGTTGTGCAGGAGCACCGAGCGCTCCACGGTGGACCAGCTGTTCACCCGCACCCCGGGCGACAGCACCGCGTCGCGCACCAGCCCGCCGGAGACGATCACGCCGTTGCTGACGATGCTGTTGATGGCCCGGCCGACCCGGTCGGCGCTGTCGTGCACGAACTTGGCCGGCGGCTGCGAGGGCACGTGGGTCAGGATCGGCCAGCGGTCGTTGTACAGGTTGAACACCGGGTGCACCGCGCACAGGTCCATGTGCGCGTCGAAATAGGAATCCAGCGTCCCGACGTCACGCCAGTACCCGGCGTCGCGCTGGCCGGCCCCGGGGACGTGGTTGTCGAGGAAGTCATAGACCTGCGCGCGGCGCTGCGCCACCAGCATCGGGATGATGTCACCGCCCATGTCGTGCCGGCTGCTGGCGTTGGCCGCGTCCGCCCGCAGCGCCTCGATCATCACCTTGCTGTCGAACACGTAGATGCCCATCGACGCGTACGCCTCGTCGGGCCGCCCGGGCAGGGCCGGCGGGTCGGCGGGCTTCTCCAGGAACGCCTCGACGGTCCGGCCGTCCGGCGCGGTCTGGATAACCCCGAACGCGCTGGCGTCCTTGCGCGGCACCGGCAGCGCGGCGACGGTGACGCCCGCGCCCGCCTCCACGTGCTGGCCGATCATCTGCATCGGGTCCATCCGGAACACGTGGTCGGCGCCGAAGACCGCGACGATGTCCGGGTTGTCGTCGTAGACCAGGTTCAGCGACTGGTAGATCGCGTCGGCGGAGCCGGTGTACCAGTGCGGGCCCAGCCGCTGCTGGGCCGGCACCGGGGTGACGTAGTTGCCCAGCAGGCTGTTCAGCTGCCAGGTCGTGGTGATGTGCCGGTCCAGGCTGTGGCTCTTGTACTGGGTGAGCACGCAGATCCGCCGGAATCCGGCGTTGACCAGGTTCGACAGGGCGAAATCCACCAGCCGGTACAGGCCGGCGAACGGCACGGCCGGCTTGGCCCGGTCGTCGGTGAGCGGGGCCAGGCGCTTGCCCGCGCCGCCGGCCAGCACGATCCCCAGCACTCGCTGCTCGGCCATCACGCACCTCCCCGACCTCACGGTCCCTGCCCCCCGGTGCACTGCCCGTTCCTAGTGTCCCTTGCCGCCGGGCCGAACAATATGACTCTCAGCCGGTGATTGGCCTCAGTTCGGCAATACCCGGCATGGCGGGCGATACCCGGTGTGCCCGGGCTGGCTCCCCGTTCCGGCCCGCCGCGGCCGGTCAGCTCGCGTGGGTGAGCCGCAGCTTGGACTGCTCGTGGCCGAGCCGCTCCCAGTCGTCCATGAACTGGGCGCGCAGCCCCCGGGCAGCAGCCAGGCTGGCCAGCGTCTGGGTCCGGTAGTAGAAGTCCTCGCGCAGCACGTGATGCTCCGCGCCCTCGGTCCGGTCGAAGGTGAAATCGAAGAAACCGCCGGGCGCCAGCACCCGCCCGGCGCTGCTCAGGCACTCATCGATGACCTCGATGGGGGAGTGCGAGAAGACACTATGCGCGTGGATGATGTCGAATTGGCCAGCCGGGAGGAAATCCAGCCGCAGGTCCTGCACCAGGCTCAGGTGCGGCAGCCGGCGCTGCAGGCCATACCGCGTCACGGTGCGCTGGGCGGCGAGAAGTATTTCAGGTGAGATATCAATGCCGTAATAGTTCCCCGGATCCAGGTAGCCGATAAACAGGCGGCCGGCCCGCAGGTTGCCGCAGCCGATCTCCAGCATGCTCATCCCCGGCTTCAGGCCGTGTGAGAGCAGGTAGTCGAACTGCAGCTGGCCGAGCCTGAGCCAGGACCCGTGCGTCTTGCTGCCGACCGCGCCCTCGTCGCTGACCGCCGCGTCCGAGGCCATGACGGCCCGGTAATAGCTGATATGGTCCCGGGTGCCCAGCCAGAGCAGCGCATCACGGCAGCGCCGCCTGGAATACGGGATGATATGACCCGGATGAGTCGCGGCGTACCTTATCTTGAAACCAAGCCTGGAACGATCTTTCAGTGCCACGCTCAATAGCGTAGGGAATTCCGGTGCCGGCGCGCGGGATTACCCCGCAGGCTCATCCTGGCTATTGCTCATCCGCGCCACCGCGGCGCGGGTGGCCAGCACCTTGGCCGTGTGCACCCCGGCCCCGATCACGAGCCCCCACAGCAGCGCCTCGCGCAGCGCGACCCGCGGATCCTCGGGATGCTCTGGAGGCTCCTTGCCGGTGAGCTTCTTGCCGGCGAAGACGATGAGCTTGCGGGCGGCGAAGGCCGCGGCCATGCCGACCAGCGCCGTGACCGCCTTGCTGCCCGCCACCCCGCTCTTGCCTGACATCCCTCATCCCTCCATCGGCGACGTCTGCTGATCATCCCACGGAGCTGCCGCGGGCGCGGGACTGCGGCCGCGATCGCTGGATCGCGGCGGCCAGCTCGGCGGGCCGCCTGGTGCCGATCAGCCAGTAGGGCCGGGCCGGATCGGCGCTGAGCACCTGGACGTAGAGCGCCAGCTTGAGATAGGGCCTGATCAGCAGGTAGGCCGACGGGTCGGCGCGCGGCCCGCGCAGCGCCCTGGCCTGTGCCTCGTCCAGCTCCGCCACGTCACCGACCTGGCTCAGCGGCAGCCTGGCCCGGCCCGCGCGCAACTCGCCCGCGGTGACCTCGATGACCGGGCTGCCCCAGTACAGCAGTGTTCCCGCGGTCACCCCGCCGATCACCAGGTAACAGCCAATCGCCACGAACAGGTTGAAGCCCGCCCACAATGTCGTGCCGAAAATCGCCGAGCACAGCAAGGCGAGTAGCCACCAGGAAACCGGCGGGCGAAGCTGTTCTCGGTAGTTACGCATTCGTCAACCGTAGTTGGTTACATGGTGAGCATGACTGGCTGGCGCGCGAGACGCGGCAGGACGGGGCCTGATATGGACAGGGCCGTCCCAGATGATCATGTGGACGACGTAGCTGGGGACACCGGGGACCAGGACCAGGCCGAGGGAGTCCGGGCCCGGCTGCGCGCGGCCGCGGCGGCGTTCCGGCAGCGGGCCCAGGCCGGGGCGGACCCCGGCCGGGCGGACCCGGTCCCGCCGCCGGACTACCACGACGCCGCCGCGCCGCGGGACCCCGCCGGGCCGCAGGTGCCCCGCCCGCTGCAGCAGGCGGCCGCGTGGGCCTGGCGGCTGCTGCTGGTCGGGCTGCTGATCTACGTGGCGTTCCGGCTGGCCAGCACGCTGCGGCTGGTGGTGCTGCCGTGCATCGCGGCGCTGCTGCTGACGGCGCTGCTGCAGCCGCTGACCTCGCGGCTGCGCAAGACCGGGATGCCGGCCCTGGCCGCGACCTGGTGCACGGTCCTGGCCGTGATCGTGGTGCTGGGCGGGCTCCTGACGCTGGCGGTCAACCGGATCAGCGCCGACTACCCGACGCTGGTGACCGAGGTCAGGCACACCGCCCGCGAGGTGCAGTCATCACTGGCCGGACCGCCGTTCCACCTCAGCAGCCCGCGGCTGCAGCAGCTGGCCAACCAGTTCGCCGATTTCCTGTCCCGGCACCAGTCGCAGGTGGCCGGCGCCGCGCTGACCGGCGGGCGGATCTTCCTGGAGATCCTCGGCGGCCTGGTGCTCATGCTGTTCGTGACCTTCTTCCTGCTCAAGGACGGCGACCGGATCTGGGCCTGGCTGATCAGCGGGCTGGCGCCGGACACCAGGCGGCGGGTGGGCAACGCCGGCAACGCCGCGTGGGCGGCGCTGATGAACTACGTCCGCGGCACCACCGCGGTCGCGGCCATCCACGCCATCTTCATCGGCCTGGCGCTGCTGATCCTGGGCGTGCCGCTGCTGGTGCCGCTGGTCATCCTGGTCTTCCTCGCCGCCTACGTGCCGCTGATCGGGATCCTGGTGGTCGGCGCGCTGGCGATCCTGGTCACCCTCGGCACCAAGGGCTGGCTCGCGGCGGTGATCTTGCTGGCCGTGTTCATCGGCGAGAACCAGATCGAGAGCCACCTGCTCCAGCCGCTGGTGGTCGGGCGGATCGTCCGGCTGCACCCGCTCGCGATCATCCTGGTGCTCGCGGTCGGCGGCATCATCGCCGGGATCGCCGGCGCGATCGTGGCGGTGCCCGCCGCGGCCGCGCTCAGCTACGCCTGGCCGCACCTGCGCCGGGACCGGGTCCGCCCGCCGCCCGCGCCCGGCCCGCCCGGCGCCGGGGAGCACGCTGCCGGGGCGCCCGCGGCCGGGCAGCCTCCGGCCCTGGAAACCGCGCCGGACCCGGCCGCCGGGGAGCGCGAGCGCCCGGCCCCCGGCAGCGGCCAGCCGGCCAGCATGCTCACTCCCTCGGGGCAGCAGCACCGGTAGGGTCGCTGGGATGCGCAGCCAGAATCGAAGGGATGGTGGCCCGTGCCGCGGCTGAACGGTGACGGTGACCAGGTCCGGGTGCTCATCAAGCGGCTCGACCCCGGCCTGCCGGTGCCCGGCCTGGCGCATCCCGGTGACGCGGGCGCCGACCTGTACGCGGCGGCCGACGTGGAACTCGCGCCCGGCGCCCGCGCGGTGGTGCCGACCGGGATCGCGATCGCGCTGCCCGACGGGTACGCCGCCTTCGTCCACCCGCGGTCCGGCCTCGCGGCCCGGCACGGGGTCACGCTGGTGAATGCGCCGGGCACGGTGGATGCGGGGTACCGTGGCGAGATCAGGGTGACCCTGCTGAACACCGACGCCCGCACCCCGGTCCGCTTCCAGCGCGGGGACCGGATCGCCCAGCTGGTGATCCAGCGGGTGGAATGCCCGGTCTTCCATGAGGTAGCCACGCTTCCCGGCTCGGCCAGGGGCGAGGGCGGGTTCGGGTCGACCGGCGGGCACGCCGCCGCGGGCGGCACGGTGCGAGCGGGTGACCCCGCGGCCGGCGAGTAAGGGAGCATGCGGGTGTTTCGACGGCGGCGCGGCGAGCACGGCCAGCGCGGCGGCCTGGACCAGGCCGGCGACCAGGACGAGACCTGGATCGAAGACGACGATGAGGACGAGCCGGCCGGCCAGGACGAGCTCGCCGGCGAGGACGACGACGGCGAGCTGGCCGGCCGGGGCGGCCCCTGGGACGGCACGGGCCGGTACCCGCGGCGGGAACGGCTGGACTTCGGCAGCCTGCAGGTCCCGCCGCTGCCCGGGCTGGATGTCCAGATCAACATGGCCGAGGACCAGGGCGTCTGGATCGCGGTCGTGCGCGGCGAGAGCGCGCTGCAGCTGCAGGCGTTCGCCGCGCCGAAAACCAGCGGGCTGTGGGACGAGGTGCGGCAGGAGATCGCCGAGGAGGTGGCCCGCTCCGGCGGGGACAGCCAGGAGGCGGGCGGGCCGTTCGGCGCCGAGCTGCACGCCATGGTCAGCCCGGCCGGGTCCGGGCCGGGCGATCAGCTGCAGCGGGTACGGTTCCTCGGGGTGGACGGGCCGCGCTGGTTCCTGCGCGGCCTGCTCAGCGGGCCCGCGGCCGGGCGGCCCGAGCTGGCCAGGCCGTTCGAGGAGCTGTTCGCGGACGTGGTGGTGATACGCGGCGACCACCCGGCGCCGCCGCGGGAGCTGCTGGAGATCCGGCTGCCCGAGGACGCCCAGCGGGCGCTGGAGGAGCAGATGGCGGCCGAGGCCGAGGGCCGGGCGTACCCCACCCCGTTCGAGCGCGGGCCGGAGATCACCGAGACCAGGTAGCCCGGCGCCGGTCAGCGCTCCCCGGCCAGCAGCCTGGCCAGCTCGTCCTCCACGTCCTCGCTGGTGACGAACAGCAGCTCGTCGCCGGCCTCCAGCGGGTCATCGGTGTTGGGCACGATCACCCGGCCGTCCCTGAGGATTGCCACCAGCGCGGTGTCCGCGGGCCATTCGATGCCGCCGATCCGCCGGCCGGCCAGCGGCGCGTCGGCGGGCATGGTCAGCTCGACCAGGCTGGCCTCGCTCTGCCGGAACGGCATCAGCCGGACCAGGTCGCCGACGCTGACCGCCTCCTCCACCAGCGCCGAAAGCAGCCGCGGCGTGGACACCGCCACGTCGATGCCCCACGACTCGTTGAACAGCCACTCGTTGTTGGGGTGGTTGATCCTGGCCACCACCCTGGGCACCCCGTACTCGGTCTTGGCCAGCAGCGAGACGACCAGGTTGACCTTGTCGTCGCCGGTCGCGGCGATGACGACGTTGCACCGCTCCAGCGAGGCGTCATCGAGCGAGCTGATCTCGCAGGCGTCGGCCAGCAGCCACTCGGCCCGCGACACGCTGTCTACCTTGATCGAGCGCGGGTTCTTGTCGATGAGCAGCACCTCGTGGCCATTGCCGAGCAGTTCCTTGGCGATGGAGCGGCCCACCGCCCCGGCGCCGGCGATCGCGACCCGCATCAGCGCGCTCCCTTCCCTGGCGCGGCCGGCCGGGCGAACACCGCGCCGATCCGGTCCAGCTCGCGCTCGTCCGCCAGCACGTGCAGCACGTCGCCTTCCTGCAGCACGGTGCCTGGCGTGGGCAGGATCGCGTCACCGAGCCTGGTGATGAACGCGATCCTGGTCCGCGCGGTGTCCTCCAGCGCCCGCACCTTCTCGCCCAGCCAGCCGTCGGAGTAGGCAACCTCGGCGAGCACGATCGCGCCGGTCGGGTCGCGCCACAGCGGCTCGGTGCCCTCGGGCAGCAGCCTGCGCAGCATCTGGTCGGCGGTCCAGCGCACGGTCGCCACCGTCGGGATGCCCAGCCGCTGGTACACCTCGGCCCGCCGCGGGTCGTAGATCCTGGCCACCACGCGCTGCACGCCGAACGACTCCCTGGCCACCCGGGCCGAGATCACGTTCGAGTTGTCGCCGCTGCTGACGGCGGCGAACGCGTCGGCGCGCTCGATACCCGCCTCGACCAGGACATGACGGTCGAATCCGACACCGGTCACCCGCTGGCCCTTGAAGCCGCCGTGCAGCCGGCGGAAGGCTTCCGGGTCCTGGTCGATGATGGCAACCGAATGGCCCTGGCCTTCGAGGATGTGCGCGATCGTCGATCCGACGCGGCCGCACCCCATGATGACGATATGCACTATCTTCCTTCCGGCGGTGTCGGTGCCCGATCAAGGTATGCCCTCCGGCCGGCCAGGGCTAGTCCCGTTCCGTGCCGGGATGACCGGCCCGGCCGGCCCGGCGGAGAGGAGCCCGTGATGAGCGCGCGAGCATGGTGTGATGCGGGCTGACGCGCAGCGGCTCCCGGCCCCTGGCGAGCTGGTCGAGCTGACCGTCGGCGAGCCCGCGCACGGCGGCTGGTGCGTGGCCAGGCCGGACCAGCGGCCCGGGCCGGTGATCTTCGTCAGGCACGCGCTGCCCGGCGAGCGGGTCAGGGCGGTGATCACCCAGACGACGTCGAAGCTGGCCAGGGCGGACGCGGTCGAGATCCTGACCGCGGCGGCGGGCCGGGTGCGGCCGCCGTGCCCGCAGGCACGGCCGGGCGGCTGCGGTGGCTGCGACTGGCAGCACGCCAGCCTGCCCGCGCAGCGGGAGCTCAAGGCCGCCGTGATCAGCGGGCAGCTGCGCCGCATCGCCGGGATCGACCGGCCGGTGACCGTCGAGCCGGTGCCCGGTGACGAGAACGGCCTGGGCTGGCGGACCTCGGTGCGGTTCGCGGTCCGCGCGGACGGGGTCGCCGGGCTGCGCGCGCACCGCTCGCACGAGGTGATCGACACCGGCGGCTGCCCGATCGCGCACCCGCTCATCGGGGCGGCGCAGGTCACCAGCCAGCGCTGGCCCGGGCCCGGGTCGGTGCAGGTGCGGGTCGCGCCGGAGTCAGGCGACCGCACGGTGCTCGCGGCCGGGCGCGCCGAGGGCCCGCGGCACCTGCGCCAGCGGGCAGCGGGGCGGCAGTGGCGGGTCAGCGCGGCGTCGTTCTGGCAGGTCCACCCGGGTGCCGCGAGCCTGCTCGCGGCCGCGGTGCTGGACGCGCTGGCGCCGCGGCCCGGGGACCGGGTGCTGGACCTGTACTGCGGGGCCGGGCTGTTCGCCGGGGTGCTCGGGTCGGCGGTCGGCCCGGCAGGCCAGGTGACCGGGCTGGAACGCGACCGCGCCGCGGTGCGCGACGCACGGCGCAACCTGCGGGCGATGCCGTGGGCCCGGGTCCGCCAGGGCGACGCGGCCGCGCTGCTGGCCCGCCACGGCCTGGCGGGCGCGTCGCTGGCGGTGCTCGACCCGCCCAGGACCGGGGCGGCCCGGCCGGTCGTCAGCGCGCTGTGCGGCCCGCCCGGGCCCGGCGGCCAGGGACTGCGCCGGATCGCGTACGTGTCCTGCGACCCGGCGACCCTGGCCAGGGACCTGGCGCTGCTGGCGGAGGGCGGCTGGCAGCTGCACGCGCTGCGCGCCTTCGACGCGTTCCCGATGACCCACCACGTGGAGTGCCTCGCCGTCCTCACCCGGCCCGGCCGGGCCGCAGCGGGTTAGGCCAGGATGAGGGCATGGAACTGCGGATCTTCACCGAGCCGCAGCAGGGCGCCAGCTACGCGACCCTGCTGCGGGTGGCCAGGGCCACCGAGGAGCTGGGCTTCGCCGGGTTCTTCCGGTCCGACCACTACCTGAAGATGGGCGGGGGCAGCGGGCTGCCCGGGCCCACCGACGCGTGGATCACGCTGGCCGGGCTGGCCATCCAGACGGCCAGGATCCGGCTGGGCACGCTGATGACCGCGGCCACCTTCCGGCATCCGGGGCCGCTGGCCATCGCGGTCGCCCAGGTGGACCAGATGAGCGGCGGCCGGGTCGAGCTGGGCATCGGGGCCGGATGGTACGCCGCCGAGCACGCCGCCTACGCCATCGCGTTCCCCGGGCTCGGCGAGCGGTTCGGGCGGCTCGCCGAGCAGCTGGCCGTCATCACCGGCCTGTGGGCGGTGCCGCCCGGCGGCACGTTCTCCTACCAGGGCAGCTACTACACGGTCACCGACTCGCCCGGGCTGCCCAAGCCCGTCCAGCGGCCGCGGCCGCCGGTCATCATCGGCGGCACCGGGCCGCGCCGCACCCCCGGGCTGGCCGCCCGGTTCGCCGATGAGTACAACGTCCCGTTCAGCCCGGTACACCAGAGCGCGGTGGCATTCGGGCGGGTGCGGGAGGCGTGCGCGCGGGCCGGGCGGGCGGAGTCGTCGATGACCTACTCGGTGGCCCAGGTGGTGTGCTGCGGGCGCACCGCCGCCGAGCTCAGCGCCCGGGCCGCGGCGACCGGCATGCCGCTGCCGCGGCTGCGCGAGCAGGGCCTGGCTGGCACCCCGGCCGAGATCACCGCCAAGATCGGCGAGTTCGCCGCGCTCGGCGCCGCCCGGGTCTACCTCCAGGTGCTCGACCTCGACGACCTGGACCACCTGGAGCTGATCGCCGCGGAAGTGCTGCCCGCGCTGGCCTGACGGCTCGCTACCGTAGCCGCATGCAGATCATGACCGAGCCCGCGTGGCGCGACTTCGTAATGACCGGCACCAGGACCGGCAAGCTCGCCGTGACCCGGCGCGACGGCCGGCCGCACGTCACCGCGGTCTGGTTCGTCCTGGACGGCGGCGACGTGGTGTTCACCACCCCGGCCGACAGCGTCAAGGGCCGGGTGCTGCGCCGGGAGGGCCAAGCCATGCTGTGCGTCGACGATCAGCAGCCGCCGTACTCGTTCGTGCTGATCGAAGGCCCGGTCTCGGTGTCGGAGGACCCCGGCGAGCTGCTGCACTGGGCGGGCGTGATCGGCGGCCGGTACATGGGCGCGAGCCGGGCGGCGGAGTACGGCGAGCGTAACGGCGTGCCGGGCGAGCTGCTGGTGCGGCTGCGGATCGCCGCGGTCGTCGCGCGGGCCGGCATCGCGGACTGACCCCCGGCCTCGCCCGGCCTGGCGACCCGGGTGCCCTGGCCGACGGCGGTGGCGGCGATCACCGCGGCGGCGGCCGCCGCGCTGACCGCGCTGACCCGCTCGCCCAGCAGCAGCGCCGACCACAGCAAGGTCAGCGCGGGCTGGGCCAGCTGGATCTTGCCCACCCGGGCCACCCCGCCCCGGGCCAGCCCGGCGTACCAGGCGAAGAAGCCCAGGCACATCGACACCACGCTGACATAGGCCAGGCCCGCCGCGGCGGCCGCCGTGACCTGCCGGGGCGGGCTGGCCGCCGCGGCCGCGGCGGTGACCGGCGCGGTCACCGGCAGCGCCACGATCACCGCCCAGCAGATCACCCGCCACCCGCCGTACTGCCTGGCCAGCGCGCCGCCCTCGGCGTAGCCCAGGCCCCCGGCCGCCATCGCGGCCAGCAGGATGAGGTCCGCGGCCCGCAGCCGGCCCGCGCCCTGGATCAGCGCGAAGCCGACGACCACCGCCAGGCCCGCCAGCAGCGCCACCCAGTAGGCCGGCCGCGGCCGCTCGCCGGCCCGCAGCACCGCCATGCCCGCGGTGGCGGCCGGGATCAGGCCGGTCAGCACCGCGCCGTGCACGCTGTCCACCTGGCGCAGCGCGATCGCGGTCAGCCCGCCGAAGCCGGCCCCGACGGTCACCGCCACCACCAGCACCCGGGGCAGCGCGGCCCGCGGCGGGAGAATCCGCTCGCCCCTGGCGGCCAGGATGATGACCGCCAGCACCGCCGCGGGGACCGACCGGCCGACGCCGATCACCAGCGGGCTGAACGAGGCCTCGGCGGCGCGGGTCGCCGGGAAGGTGACGCTGAAGCACATGACCCCGCAGGCCCCGAGCAGCAGCGGTGACGCTTTCCGGCGCGAGTCAGAAGTGCTTCTATTGACTCTCATGAACGATGATAGCAATCAGGTGTCGGCGGTCGCCGCGGTGGAGCGGATGGTGACCTCATTGCCACCCGGGAGCAGGCTCCCGTCCTACCGGGAGCTGCAGCAGCGCTATCGTCTCAGCCCCGCGACGGTGCAGCGGCTGCTAGCCACGCTGGCCCGGCAGGGGCTGCTGGTGACCCGGCCGGGCAGCGGCACCTACACGGCTGGCGCCCGGCCGCGCCCGGCCGCCAGCCCGGATGTCTCCTGGCAGACGCTGGCGCTCGGCTCGCGGGCCGGGCTCGGGCCGGAGCTGGAACGGCTCATCGAGCCGCCGCCGCCGGACGTGCTGCCGCTGGCCAGCGGGTACCTGGATGAGACCCTGCAGCCGCTCGGGCTGCTGGCCGCCGCCGCGTCCCGGGCCGCGCGCCGGCCGCAGGGCTGGAGCCGGCTGCCCGCCCAGGGCCTGCCCGAGCTGCGCAGCCACCTGGCCGCCGAGACCGGCGCCGCGATGACCGCGCACAACGTGCTCATCACCCCGGGCGGCCAGGCGGCGCTGTCGGCGGCGTTCCGGCACCTGAGCGCGCCCGGCGACCCGGTGATCGTGGAGTCGCCGACCTATACCGGCGCGCTCATGGCGGCCCGCGCCGCCGGGCTCACGCTGGTGCCGGTCCCGGCCGACGCCGGCGGGATCGTGCCGGACGCGCTGGCCGACGCGCTCGGCCGGACCGGCGCCCGGCTGGTCTACCTGCAGCCCCGGTACGCCAACCCGGCCGGGGCGGTGCTCGCGCCGCAGCGGCGTGAGCAGGTGCTGGCGCTGCTGGCCCGGCACGGCGCGTTCGGCATCGAGGACGACTGGGTGGCCGGCCTGGACCTCGGGCCGCCGTCACCGCCGCCGCTGGTCAGCATGGACGGCGGCGGGCACGTGATCTACCTCAGGTCGCTGTCCAAGCCGGTCGCGGCGGGCCTGCGGGTGGCCGGGCTGGCCGCGGCCGGCCCGGCCCTGACCAGGCTGCGGCGCGGCCGGATCAGCGACGACCTGTTCGTGGCCCCGGTGCTGCAGCAGATCGCGCTCGACGTGCTGACCGCGCCCGGCTGGAGCCGGCACCTGGGCAGCGTGCGGCGGGCGCTGCGCGAGCGCAGGGACGCGCTGGCCGGCGCGGTGGCCGCGCTGGCGCCAGGGTGCCAGCTGGCGGCGGTGCCCGGCGGCGGCCTGCACCTGTGGCTGCGGCTGCCCGAGGGCTGCTCCGACGCCGGGGTGGCCGCCGAGTGCGCGGCCCGCGGGCTCGCGGTGACCCCGGGCCGGTCCTGCTTCGCCGGCGAGCCGCCCGGCCCGTACCTGCGGCTGTCCTACGCGGCCGCGGGCCCGGACGCGCTGGCCCGCGCTGCCGGGCTGCTGGCCGGGCTGCTCGGCGCCGGGTAGCGCGCCGCTGGTCAGCCGGCCAGCTCGGCCGCCGCGGCGGCGAAGACCGCGGTGTGCGCCGCGACGTCCTGGCTGGTCGTGGCCGGCGACATCAGCGCCATGTTGTGGAACGGGGTCAGCAGCACGCCGCGGTTGACCAGGTACAGGTGCAGGTACTCGTCGAGCAGCGGGTCGGCCGCGGCCGCCGCCTGGCCGCCGGTGCGCGGCGGCTCCGGGCAGAACCGGTACTCCGCGCGGGCGCCGAGCTGGACGATGTGCCAGGGCAGCCCGTGCCCGGCGATGACCTGCCTGACCCCGGCCGTGTACCGGCTGGCCAGGCTGATCATCGCGGCGAACGCGGCGTCGGTGAGCACGTGCTCGAGGGTGGCCCGCATCGCGGCCACCGACAGCGCGTTCCCGGCCAGCGTGCCGCCCACCCCGCCGGAGTCGATGATGTCCGCGTGCTGGTCGGCCAGGATCCGGGCGGCCAGCTCCGCGGTGAGGCCGTAGGCGCCCGCGGGGATCCCGCCGGCGATGGACTTGCCGATGGTGACCATGTCCGGGTCCAGGTCCCAGGCCAGGGTGCAGCCGCCGGGCCCGGCGCTGAAGGTGTGCGTCTCGTCGTTGATCAGCAGGCAGCCGTGCTCGCGGGTGAGGGCGCGGACCGCGGCCAGGTACCCGGGCGCGGGCAGCACGATGCCGATGTTGGTCAGGGCCGGCTCCATCAGCACCGCGGCCACGTCGCCGG
The DNA here is from genome assembly GCA_036558005.1 of Streptosporangiaceae bacterium. GTDB lineage: Bacteria > Actinomycetota > Actinomycetes > Streptosporangiales > Streptosporangiaceae > DATBGO01. Next base: position 72,957 of record DATBGO010000026.1, read on the forward strand.
GCGCCAGCTCGCGTTCCAGCCCGGCCAGGTCGTTGAACTCGGCCACCCTGGTGGTCTGCCGCGGGTCGGCCGGCGGGCCCACGTTGCCGTCCCTGGGCCGCGGCCCGTCCGGCCCGGCCACGATGAACGTCTCGTCCACGCTGCCGTGGTAGCAGTAGCTGAACACCGCGATCCTTGGCCGGCCGGTGAGCTGCCTGGCCAGCCGGATCGCCCACCGGTTGGCGTCGGTGGCGGTGAGGGTGAAGCTCCAGCTGGCGACCTTGAACCGGCGGGCCAGCTCGGCGGCCACCCAGGCCGCGTCCTGCGTCGGCAGCATGGTGGCCGCCCCGCCCAGGTCGCGGTAGCGGACGCTGACCGCCTCCTGCACGGCGGCGGGGGAGTGGCCGGCCATCGCCCCGGTGTCGCCCAGGCAGAAGTCGGTGAACTCGTTGCCGTCGATGTCGGTCAGCCGGGCGCCGCGCGCGGTGGCCAGGTAGAGCGGGAAGCCGCCTGGCCACATCCGCATCCAGGTCATCGGGACCCCGCCGAGCAGGGGCCGGGCGGCGGCGCGGAACGCCCGCGCGGACCCGGGGTGGCGGCTGGCGTAGGCCGCGCGCTCGCGCGCGGTCAGCCGGGCCAGCCGGGCCCGGTCAACGGTCACCGTCATGGGCCATAACGCTAGCCGCGAACCAGGTCGATCGCCGCGAGGACGTCGGTCACCGCGGTGCGCAGCACCGGCAGCCTGGCCGCGGCGACCAGCCGCACGGCGGCGGGCACGGTGGCGTCGATCAGCTGCTGGGTGCGCTGGCACCCGGGCGAGCTGTCATGCACCCAGTACAAGATGATGCCCAGCGAGTACAGCCACAGCAGTTCGGGCAGCCGGCCCCGCAGCTCGCGGCCGACCCGCGCGGACGAGCCGTCCACCACCTCGCGGTACAGGCTGATCGCCGCCTCCCTGGCCGGGCTGGACTCGGGGCTGAACGGGCTCAGCGGGCTGCGCGGCTCGGCGGCGCGGGAGTAGAGCGTCGCGGCGAACTCGTGGTAGGGGGCCAGCACCCCGAGTAGCGCCCGCATGGCGCCGGCCAGCCGGCCCTCCAGGGTGCGCTCAGCTGCAAGCACCGGCTGGCAGGCGGCCAGGTGCGCGGCCTGGTTGCGAGCGTAGAACTCCTGTATCAGCTCCTGCTTGGAGCTGAAGTAGTAGTAGGCGTTGCCGGCCGATACCCCGGCCCGCTGCGCGATGGCCCGCATCGTGGTCGCCTCGTAGCCGCGCTCGCGGAACAGCGCCAGGGCCGCCTCGGCGATGGCGGCCCTGGTCTGCGCTGCCCGCGGGGTCAGCGGCGGGTCAGCCATAGCGCCGGACCCGGCGCCGGAACCTGGTGAAGAACACCAGGTTGGCCAGGTGCAGCAGGCCGAGCACCAGCAGCACCTCGCCGACCTTGACCGACAGCAGCTGGATCGCCTGCCTGGCGCTGGTGATGTCGCCGCTGGTGCGCATCGTCAGCGTGACGAAACCCAGGTTGAGCAGGTAGAAGCCGACCACGAGGAGGCGGCTGACCGCCTCGGCGAGGGCATCGTTGCCGCTGAAGACGTCGAGCAGGAACGCCCGGCCGCTGCGCGACAGCGCGTGTCCGACGAAAACGGTGAGCCCGATACTGATGATGAGATAGAGCAGATAAGTGACGACAACGGTCATGACCGCTCCTCCGGCGAAACTGTTGAACACGTTCAATTCTGGTTCCGGCCCGGGCGGTTGTCGAGATAATCCCGGTGTGACTTTGAACACGTTCAAAACTATGCGCAATCGCTGGCCGCTTGCCGCCGCGAGCCGCCGGCCGGCCCCGGCGGTCACCGCGACCGCGGCGGTCTTCTTCGCCAACGGCCTGCTGTTCGCCTCCTGGACGGCGCACATCCCGCAGGTCAAGACGCGGCTCGGGCTGACCGACGCCACCCTCAGCGTCGCCCTGCTCGGCGCGCCGGCCGGCTCGGTCGGCGCGATGCTGGCGTCGATGAAGCTGCTGCCCAGGATCGGCAGCAGGCGGATGGTCCAGCTGAGCCTGGCCGGCTACTGCGCGGCCGGGCCGCTGGCCGGCCTGACCGGGTCGCTGGCCGCGCTGTTCGCCGCGCTGTTCGCCTGGGGCGCCTTCCAGGGATCACTGGACGTGGCCATGAACACCCAGGCGGTCGCGGTGGAGCAGACCTCGGGCCGTCCGGTGATGCCCGTCCTGCACGCCTGCTGGAGCATCGGCGCCTTCGCCGGCGCGGCCGCCGGGGTCGCCGGGGTTGCGCTCGGCCTGTCCCTGACCAGCCAGCTGATGCTGCTCGGGCTGCTCGCGCTGGTCATGGCCGGGGGCAGGACGGTGCGAATGGTACCCGACCAGGGCCGCGACAAGGACCCGGGGCCAAGCCCGGCGGGCCCGGCCGGCCGCCTGCCCGGCCGGCGGCTGTCGGGCGCGGTGCTGGTGCTGGGGGCCATCACGTTCGCGTCGATGCTGTGCGAGGGCGCCAGCGCCGACTGGGCCTCGGTCTACCTGCACGCCTCGCTGCGGGCCGCGGCCGGGGTGGCGGGCCTGGGCTACGCGGTGTTCGCGCTGGCGATGGTCGCGGTCCGGCTCTCGGGCAGCCGGCTGCTGCGCCGCTGCCCGCCTGGACGGCTGCTGCCGGCCATGGCCGCGCTCGCCACCGTCGGGTTCAGCCTCGGGCTGGCCGGCGGGCGGCCGGCCACCGTCATCATCGGATTCGGCTGCCTGGGCACCGGCCTGGCCCTGGTCATCCCGGCGGTGTTCAGCGCCGCCGGGCGGCTGCCCGGGCTGAGCCCGGGGATGGCGATCGCGACCGTGTCGGCGTTCGGCTGGGCCGGGTTCCTCTGCGGCCCGCCGCTGATCGGGCAGCTCGCCTCGGCGGACTCGCTGACCACGGCGCTGGGCTTGCTGCCCGCGCTGACCGCGATCATGGTCGGCGCGACCGCGCTGCCGCGGGCGCTGCGCCAGCCAGCTCCGGGCGCCGCCGCGTAACCACGGCGCCGCCGCGTAGCCAGGCTCAGGCGGGCGCCGGCAGCCCGGCCAGCGCCGCCGCCGCGGCGTCAGCGGGGA
>DATBGO010000027.1:0-25619 GCA_036558005.1 Streptosporangiaceae bacterium
CCGGGCTGGGGCTGGCCGGGCTGGGGCTGGCCGGGCTGGGACACGCCGGGCTGGGGCTGGCCGGGGGACGGCGGGCCGGGGGAGGGCTGGTCGGGCTGGCGGACCCGCAGGTCCTCCTGCGCGGGCCAGGGTGGTGTCAGGTCGAGCTCGGTGACCATGTCATAGCGCGCCACCAGATCGCGCCACACTGCATCGTCGCCGCTCACGCCACCGCTGCTGGCGCCCCCGCCGCTTACATCGCCGCCGCTCGTGCCCAACCGGCTACCCCTTCCCGGCCCGACTGTGTGCTCTCACGAACTCCAGGCTCCCCGCGAATATGCCGGGGGCGTCGTTATCAAGGGTCGCAACGTGATAGCTGTTCGCGCAATCGCGTATCTCAAGCTGGCCGGCCGGGAGCTTCTCGCGCAGCAGCTTCAGGCTGCGCGGGCTGACGACATGGTCGACGGTGCTGCGGTAGACCAGCACCGGCTGGGTCACCTCGGCGAGCTTCGACTGGGTGACCCGCCACAGCCCGGGCAAGGTGGCGGCGGCCTTGACCGGGACCCTGGTGTAGCCCAGCTCGCTGGCCCCCTCCTTCTTCACGTCGCTGGCGATGCCCTTGACCGAGCGCAGCACGTACTTGGCCACCGGCAGCAGCGCGAAAGCCGCCGAGTCGGCGGTGACCGAAGGGTTGACCAGCACCAGCCCGGCGACCGCGGAACCCTGCAGCTCGGCCAGCCGCAGCGCCAGGCAGCCGCCCATCGACAGCCCCATCACGAACGTCTCGTCGGTCCCGGCCCTGAGCTCGTCGAAGCTGCGGCTGACCTCGGTGTACCAGTCCTCCCACCGGGTCCGCGCCATTTCCTGCCAGGTCGTGCCGTGCCCGGGCAATCTGGGCAGGCTCACGCTCAGCCCCGCCTCGGCCAGGAACTCCGCCCACGGCCGCAGCGACTGCGGGCTGCCGGTGAATCCGTGGCAGAGCAGGACACCGGTGCGGTCGCCCTCGCGGATGAACGGTTCTGCGCCTGGCAACACGGGCATGCTGGGATCCTCTCACCGTCGAAGATGGTTTCCCATCCCGAATCGTCGCATGCCAGCGGCGGGCCGGCCGGGCCGACTCGCGATCAGGCATCCACACAGACGTCATGACATGGGAACATGTGATCGTGTTCTACTGGGTGGTCAAGGCGATCCTGTGGCCCTTGCTGCAGCTGGTGTTCCGGCCGTGGGCGGAGGGCACCGAGAATGTCCCGCGGGAAGGCCCGGCGATCCTGGCCAGCAACCACCTTTCGTTTTCGGACCACTTTTTCGCGCCGCTGCCGTTGCCGCGGAAGGTCGTGTTCCTGGCCAAATCGGAATATTTCACCGGCCGCGGCCTGAAGGGCCTGGTGAGCAAGGCGTTCTTCAGCGGTGTCGGCCAGATCCCGGTCGACCGGGCTGGCGGGCAGGCCAGCGAGCGTGCGCTGCGGACCGGGCTGCGGGTACTCGCCCAGGGCCAGCTGCTCGGCATCTACCCGGAAGGGACCAGGACCCCCGACGGGCGGCTGTACCGGGGCAAGACCGGGGTGGCCCGGCTGGTGCTTGAGGCCCGGGTGCCGGTGATCCCGACCGCCATGGTCGGCACCTTCGAATTCCAGCCGCCGGGAAAGATCGCGCCGCGACTGTGGGTGCGGCCCGGAGTGCGGTTCGGCAAGCCGCTCGATTTCTCCCGGTATTACGGGCTCGAATCGGACCGGATCGTGCTGCGGGCGATTACCGACGAGATCATGTACGAGCTGATGAAACTGGCCGGCCAGGAATACGTCGACGAATACGCCCAGCGTTCCAAGCGGCTGCTGCCATCCGCGCGCAGGCGCCGGGGCCAGGACGGGGCGGGCCCGCCTGACCCGGACCCCGCCGACGCCGCCAGCTCGGCTGGCTCCGGCCCGGCCGGACTGGCCGGCCCGGGCCAGGGCGCCGGGCCGGACCGGGACGGCCCGAGCCGGCCCAATCCGGCGGACGAGGGCGGCCTGGTGCTCGACCAGAGTGCCCCGGCGGAGTGATCCGGGCAGGGTGACCCGGGCTACCGGGTGGCGGCCCAGTTCTTGCCGCGGCTGATCGCGTCGCGCCAGCGCTGGTAGCCGTCGTCGTCCCTGGGCCCCGGAGAGAACCGGCGGTCCAGCCGCCAGGTGGCGGCGAGCTCATCCGGCGATGACCACTCGCCGACGGCGAGGCCGGCCAGGAAGGCCGCGCCGAGCGCGGTCGTCTCCGCCACGACCGGGCGCTCGACCGGCCGCTGCAGCTGGTCGGCCTGCAACTGCATGAGCAGGTTGTTGGCGCTGGCCCCGCCGTCCACCCGGAGCGCGGGCGGCGGGCCTGCCGCGGGCGCGGCGGGAGACTCGGCCGCGATCACGTCGGCGACGTCGCGGACCTCGAACGCGATCGCCTCCAGCGCTGCGCGCGCCAGGTGGGCACGGGTGGTGCCCCTGGTCAGGCCGAAGATCGCGCCCCTGGCGGCCGGGTCCCAGTGCGGCGCGCCCAGGCCGGTGAGCGCGGGCACGAACACCACGCCGGCGGCGTCGGGTACCGAGCGGGCCAGCGTCTCGCTCTGCGCCGCGTCGTCCAGGATGCCCAGCCCGTCTCGCAGCCACTGGATCGCGGCCCCGGTCACGAAGACCGGGCCCTCCAGCGCGTAGGTCAGCGTGCCGGCCGAATCCATCCAGGCCACCGTCGACAGCAGGCCAGCGCGCGAGCGCACGATCGCGGTCCCGGTGCTGGACAGCACGAACGAGCCGGTCCCGTAGGTGCACTTGACCGACCCGGGGGTGAAGCACGCCTGGCCGAACAGCGCCGCCTGCTGATCACCGGCGATCCCGGCGACCGGCAGCGACAGGCCGAGGAACGCGCCAGGGTCGGTGTGCCCGGTCACGCCGGTCGACGGCACCACCTCCGGCAGCGCGTGCGGCGGGACGCCGAACAGCTCGCACAGCTCGGCCGACCACTGCCCGGCCTCGATGTCGAACAGCAGCGTCCTGGACGCGTTGGAGGCGTCGGTGACGTGCCGGTGCCCGCCGGTCAGCCGGGCGATCAGGTAGGAGTCCACGGTCCCGGCCGCGAGCGAGCCGTCGGCGATCCCGGCCCAGGTGCCCGGGTCGTGCGCGGCCAGCCAGCTCAGCTTGGTCGCGGTGAAGTACGGGTCTAGGCGCAGCCCGGTGAGCGCGGCGACCCGGTCCTCGAGCCCGCGCTCGCGCAGCCGCTCGCAGTCGGCCGCGGTCCGCCGGTCCTGCCAGACGATCGCCCGGCGCGGCGCGGTCAGCGTGGCCCGGTCCCAGACCACCGCGGTCTCCCGCTGGTTGGTGATGCCGACGCAGCTCACCGCCGGCTGGCCCGCTGACTCCAGCGCCTGCCCGCAGGCGGCCAGGGTGGCCTGCCAGATCCCGTCAGGCAGGTGCTCCACCCAGCCGGGCTCGGGAAAGTACTGCTGGAATTCCTGGTAGCCGCGTCCGGGCACGGTTCCGTCGGCGGCGACGACCAGGGCGGTAACGCCAGTCGTCCCGGCATCGATCGCGAGCACGCTCATGGGCACTAGTGTGGCGGTCGGGAACTTTCGAGAGGGAGCTCATGCGTATAGGAGTCCTGACCGGCGGCGGCGACTGCCCCGGTCTGAACGCCGTGATCCGCGCGGTCGTCCGCACCGGCGTGGACGAGCACGGCTATGAGTTCATCGGGTTCCGCGACGGCTGGCGCGGCCCGCTGACTGGCGACACCCTCACCCTGGACATGCAGGCCGTGCGGGGCATCCTGCCGCGCGGCGGCACGATCCTCGGCTCGTCCAGGACCAACCCGCTGGCGCAGGCGGCGTCGGAGGGCGGCCGGACCGGCATCGATCGGATCAAGCACAACCTGGCCGGGCTCGGCGTGGACGCGCTGATCGTGATCGGCGGCGAGGACACCCTGGGCGTCGCGGCCCGGCTGCACGAGGACGGCGTCAACGTGGTCGGGGTGCCCAAGACCATCGACAACGACCTGTCCGCGACCGACTACACCTTCGGCTTCGACACCGCGGTCAACATCGCGATGGACGCCATCGACCGGCTGCACACCACCGCGGAGAGCCACCACCGGGCGCTGATCGTCGAGGTGATGGGCAGGCACGCCGGCTGGATCGCGCTGCACGCCGGGCTCGCGGGCGGCGCGAACGTGATCCTGATCCCCGAGCAGCCGTTCGACATCGAGCAGGTCTGCGGGTACGTGGAGCACCGGTTCCAGACCAGGTACGCGCCGATCGTGGTGGTCGCAGAGGGCGCCCACCCCAAGGCCCAGGACGAGGCCGTCGGGCGGGACCAGCGGGACGCGTTCGGGCACCTGCGGCTGGGCGGGGTCGGCCAGCTGCTGGCCGACGAGATCGAGCAGCGGACCGGCAAGGAGGCCAGGGTGGCGGTGCTCGGCCACATCCAGCGGGGCGGCACGCCGACCGCGTTCGACCGGGTGCTGGCCACCAGGTTCGGGGTGCACGCCACGCACGCGGTGGCCGACGGCGCCTACGGCTGCATGGTCGCGCTGCGCGGCACCGACATCGTGCGGGTCTCGCTGGCCGAGGCGACGAGCGAGCCAAAGCTGGTGCCGCCCGAGCGGTACGCCGAGTCCGAGGTCTTCTTCGGCTAGTCCGCCTGGCGGGCGCGGAACGCGGCCGCCTTGACCCGGCTCTGGCAGGACGCCGAGCAGAACCGGCGGTTGCCGTTGCGGGACACGTCGACGTAGACCCGGTCGCACCGGGGCGCGGCGCAGACACCCGGCTGGCCGTGCCCGGTGCTGCCGATCAGCACCGCCAGCCCGGTCGTGCAGCCAGCGGACCAGCCGGTGACGAGGGAGTCGTCCGCGCCGTGAAAGTGCAGGTGCCACGGCTCGCCGCCGTGCGAGTCCAGCATCGGCCTGGCGCCGGTCTCCGTCAGCAGCGCGTTGACCTGGCGGGCCGCGCTGGCGGTGTCGCCCGCCGCGATCGCGGTGAAGACGCCGCGCAGCGCGCGGGCGAACGGGCCGAAGCGCGCGGCCTCGGCGGATGACACCGCCCTGGTGTCAGGCCGGACGGTCCGCAGCGCGGCGGTGACCGCCGCGCCCAGGTCGTCGTCGGCGGGCGGCTGGTATGCCCGGCCGCGGGCCTCGCCGGGCGTGAGCCGGTTGACCAGCTCCACCGCGACCGTGACCACAGCGCCGATGTGACTGTTGAAATCCACTTGACCAGTCATGCCTTCGTCGTTACCGTGTGACTGTCGTAACTATAGTGGCCGGTGACGGCGGGAGCGCTGGGAGAATCGTCATGACAGACGCGGACGGCGGGCACGGCGAGCACGGCGGCCCGGAACCCGCTGGCCTCGACCGCGGCCAGGCGCAGGCCTGGGTCCGCCGCTGGGAGGCTCAGCAGCAGGTCTACCTGTCCGACCGGGAGGACAGGTTCACCACGCTGATCGACGCGGTCGAGGAAGCGGCCGGGCGGCCCGACCCGCTGGTGCTCGACCTGGGCTGCGGGCCCGGGTCGCTGTCGGTGCGGCTGCTGGACCGGCTGCCGCGGGCCACCGTGGTCGCCATCGACGCGGATCCGGTGCTGCTCGCGCTGGGCCGGGCGGCCTGGGCGGGCCGGCCTGGCCTTCGGTTCGCCCGGGCCGACCTGCGGGTGCCCGGCTGGGCCGGCGCCCTGGAACTGGGCTGGCCCGCCGACGCGGCGATCAGCACCACCGCCCTGCACTGGCTGACCGGGCCCGGGCTTGCGGCAGTGTACGCCGAGGTGGCCAGCGTGCTGCGGCCGGGCGGGCTGCTGCTGGACGGCGACCACCTGCGCGGGGACACCGCGCACTCGCCGGTGCTGGCCCGGCTCAGCCGGGCCCTGCTCGACCGGGCCGAGCGGCGGCACCCGGCCGCCGACGGCACCGAGACCTGGGCCAGCTGGTGGCAGGCGGTCGGCGCGGACCCGGCGCTGGCCGGGCTGCTGGCGCAGCGGCAGGCGCTCGAGCTGGAAACCGACCACCACGGCTCGCCCGCCGGACTGCTGCGCACGCACGTCGACGCGCTGCGCGGCGCCGGGTTCGCCGAAGTGGGGACGCTGTGGCAGCGCGGCGACAACCGGCTGCTGTGCGGAGTGCTCGCGGGCTGAGCCGCTAGCCGGTCCTTTCTGACACGACCTCGAACTGCTGGCAAACTGGGAGGATGTCCGCCCTCCCGCTCAGCGACCAGGCCGTGACCGCAGGTGGCACCGCGCTGCACGAGCCGTGCGTGCTGCTCAAGCTCGGCGAGATCATCCTCAAGGGAAGGAACCGCCAGCAGTTCGAGCGGCTGCTGCACGACAACATCCGGCGCGCGGTCGCTGACCTCGACACCGGGGTGCGGATCTGGCAGCGCGAGGGCGTGATCGTGCTGCGGGTCAGCGGCGGGGAGAAGGGCGGCCCGGCTGCCGAGGCGGCCGCGGACCTGCTGGCCGGGCGGATGCGCAACGTGATGGGGCTGGCCCGGGTGTGCCGGGCGGTCCGGGTGCCCAAGGAGCCGGAGGCGGCCGTCGCGGCCGCGATCGAGCTGACCGCCGGGCGGCAGGGCAGCTTCGCGGTGCGGGCCCGGCGCAGGGACAAGCGGTTCCCGCTGAACTCCGGCCAGCTCGCCGCGCTGATCGGCAGCCGGGTCCAGCAGCGGTACGGCTACCCGGTGAACCTGACCAGCCCGGACACCACCGTGTTCGTCGAGGTCGACCAGGCCGAGGTGTTCGTCTTCACCGAGGGCATGCCCGGCCAGGGCGGGCTGCCGGTGAACATGAGCGGCCGCGCGCTGGTGCTGATGTCGGGCGGCATCGACTCGCCGGTGGCCGCCTACCGGATGATGCGGCGCGGCCTGCGCTGCGGTTACCTGCACTTCTCTGGCATGCCGCTGACCGGCCCTGAGTCGGTGTACAAGGCGTACGGGCTGGTGCGCGAGCTGGACAAGTTCCAGGGCGGCTCGCGGCTGTTCGTGGTGGCGTTCGGCAAGGCGCAGCAGCGGCTGGCCTCGTCCGGGGCGGGCCGCCTGCAGATCATGGCGCAGCGCCGGCTCATGCTCAAGACCGGCGAGGCGATGGCCCGGCGGCTCAGGGCCGCGGCGCTGGTCACCGGGGACTCGCTCGGCCAGGTGAGCAGCCAGACGCTGACCAACATCACCGCGCTCGATGACGCGGTGACGCTGCCGATCCTGCGGCCGCTGATCGGGCTGGACAAGACCGAGATCATGGCCGAGGCCCGGCGGATCTCCACCCTGCACATCTCCGAGCTGCCCGACCAGGATTGCTGCTCGCTGCTGATGCCGCGCCAGGCCGAGACCCGGGCCAGGATCTGCGACCTGCGCAAGATCGAGGCGCGGCTGGACGCCGACGACCTGGCCGAGGAACTGGCCGAGGCCGCGCAGGAATACAGCCCGTCGGCCAGCTGACCGGCGGTCAGCGCGGGGCGCGGGCGTCCTCGGCGGCCGGGTGCCGCGGACGGCTGGTGACCTGGTGCAGCCAGATAGCGGCGTCGCCGCCGGAGGTGGTCAGGAAACCGCCGCTGCCCCACAGCGACCGGGTCCCGGGGATCCTGGCGAGGTCGCTGATGGCGTTGCCCAGGCCGCGGGAGACCGTGGCCTCGGCCCACCGCCCGGCCGCGGATACGTGCAGCAGCCGGGATTCGGTCCGGCTGCCCAGCGTCATCGCGGTGATCCAGATCCCGCCGTAGCCGTCCCCGGCCAGGCTGCGGGGGATGGCCAGGCCGCTGGCCCGCATCCGGCGCCAGGACCGGCCGTTCCAGTGCGCCACCACGACGTGGCCGTCCTCCGCCGTGGCCGGGGAGCTGCCGACCACCCACACGCTGCGGGCCGAGGTGGCGAGCACGTCGGCCAGCTGCGAGCCGGCCAGCGCCGCCCCGGTGCGCACCCGCGCCCAGCGGCGGCCGTCCCAGTGCACCACCGCGCCGCCCGGGCCGGCGGTGATGCCCCAGACATCGTCCCGCCCGACCGCGCTGGCCCGGTAGATGCTGGCGCCCGGCCCGCTGACCCGGGTCCAGGAATGACCGTCGAACCGCCAGGTGCCGGTGCCGCTGACACCGCGGCCTGGTGAGCCGAACAGCCACACGTCCGCGGGGCTGATCGCGGTGACGCCGGTGGCCTGGGCGGCCGGGTTCCATTTCCTGGCGACCGACCACCCGGTCCCGTTCCAGTGCAGCAGGTACCCGCCGAACGCGCTGACCGCCCATACGTCCGCCGGGCCCGAAGCGCTGGCCGCGGAGATGAAGCTGTCCAGGCCGGCCGGCAGCGCCGCGGGCAGCCAGCGGCGGCCGTTCCAGTGCTGGGCGGCCGGCTTGCTCGGCTCACCGGGGTTGGTACCGCCGAACACCCAGGCGCTGTCCCGGCCCGGCGCGATCACCGCCGGGTAACCGGAAGCGTCGGCGAGGCTCCCGTAGTGCCCGGCGAACACCAGCCGCCAGGGATCGCGGGCCTCCGGCGGCCCGATGACCGTGCTGGCGGCGTATCCCGGCACCGGCGCCGCGGCCGGCCCGGCGGTGGCGGCGGGCCGGGAAATCGCCCCCTGCCCGGTCCGCGTGCCGTGCCCGGTGCCCTGGCGAGCCAGGTCTGCCGCGCCTGGCACCACCGCCCTGGCCGGGGCGGCGACCAGGCCGGGCGCGTTGCCCAGCGGCGGGGCGGCGGATGTCCGGACCGTACTGGCTGGCGTGATGACGGCGGACACGACGACAGCGGAGACCACGGCGGCGACCGCCGCAGCCCCCAGCGCCCCGTACACGGCCATGCCCGTGCGGTCGGATCTGTTCATCGAGATCTCCGCTCGGACCAGCCAGATTCGTTACACAGATCGGACAGCGCCAGAATAGACCGGTACCAGACAATATGCGAGGAGAGCCCGGCGTCCGCTGGTGCCCCGGACAGCGCGCGAGGGAGAACACGTGCGGATCGGACTGCAAATCCCCGACTTCACCTGGCCCGGCGGCCCGGCCCGGCTCGGTCCCGAGCTGGCCACGGTCGCCCGGGCCGCCGATGACGCGGGCTTCGACTTCATCGCCGTGATGGACCACTTCTTCCAGATCGGCGTGGTCGGGCCGCCCGAGCACGACATGCTGGAGGCGTACACGACGCTCGGCTACCTGGCGGCGTGCACGTCACGGGCCAACCTGATCACGCTGGTGACCGGCACCGTCTACCGGCACCCGGGCATCCTGGCCAAGATGGTGACCACGCTGGACGTGCTGTCCGGCGGCCGGGCCTGGCTGGGCATCGGCGCGGCCTGGAACGAGGAGGAGTCGCGCGGCCTGGGCATCCCGTTCCCCCCGGTGGCCGAGCGGTTCGAGCGGCTGGAGGAGACGCTGCAGATCTGCCTGCAGATGTGGCGCGGCGACGAGTCGCCCTGCCGGGGCCGCCACTACCAGCTGGAGCGGCCGCTCAACTACCCGAAGGCGCTGTCCCAGCCGCACCCGCCGATCCTGATCGGCGGGTCCGGCGAACGCAAGACGCTGCGGTTCGTGGCCAGGTACGCCCAGGCCTGCAACCTGTTCCAGACCCCCGACCTGCCGCGCAAGCTGGACGTGCTGCGGGCGCACTGCGAGGCCGAAGGCCGTGACTACGACGACATTCTCAAGACCTGCTATTTCATCTTCGACGTGGGTCCGGGCGGCGAGAAGGCGCAGCAGGTCGTCGACCAGCTGGGCCGGCTGGCCGAGCTCGGCTTCCAGGCCGCCATCGGGGCGGTCGCGAACGTCTGGGACGTCACCCCGCTGGAGGTGATCGGCAGCCGGGTCATCCCGGCGGTCACGGGACTCTGACCGGCTCGCCGCCGGCCGCGGGGCGGGGCACGGTCCCGCCCGGCGTGCCCGGCGGGGGAGTCAGCGCCCGGCCGAGGAAGGCGGGCATGGTGGTCGCCAGCCTGGCCAGTTCCTTGATGTCCTCATCGACCAGCGCCTGGTCGCCGTCGCACATCGCGATGGCGGGCTCGGGGTGCACGTCCACGATGAGGCCGTCCGCGCCGATCGCGATCGCCGCCCGGCTGAGCGGCAGCACCAGGTCGCGCCGGCCGCCCGAATGCGACGGGTCGATGATCACCGGCAGGTGGGAGAGCCGCTGAACGACCGGGACCGCGCTGATGTCCAGGGTGTTGCGGGTCGCGGTCTCGAAGGTGCGGATGCCGCGCTCGCACAGCACGATGTCCAGGTTGCCGCGCTGGGCGATGTACTCGGCGGCCATCAGCCATTCCTCGATGGTGGCGTTCATGCCGCGCTTGAGCAGCACCGGCATGCCGGCCGAGCCGACAGCCTGCAGCAGGGCGAAATTCTGCATGCTGCGGGTACCGACCTGCAGCATGTCGGCGTAGGAGCAGACCAGGTCCACGCTGGCCGGGTCGATCACCTCGGTGACGACCGGCAGCCCGGTCTCCGCCCGCACGTCGGCGAGGATCTTCAGCCCGGCCTCGCCCAGCCCCTGGAACGCGTACGGGGAGGTCCGCGGCTTGAACGCGCCGCCGCGCAGGATCGCCGCGCCGGCCGCCTGCGCCATCTGGGCGGCGCGCAGTGTCTGCTCCGGGGTCTCGACCGTGCACGGTCCCGCGATGACGGTGACGGTGTCGGGCCCGATCGGGACCCCGCCCACTCTGATCACTGACCTGCTCGGATGGTGCTCGCGGCTGACCAGCTTGTAGGGGACGGTGATCCGCACGACGTCGCTGACCCCGGTCCTGCTGCGCAGGTTGAGCGTGCTGAACTGCTCGACGTCGCCGACCAGGCCGATGATCGTCCGGCTGACCCCGCTGCTGACGAAGGCCTCACCGCCCGCGACCCTGATCAGCTCGACGAGCGCGTCAATGTCGGTCTGCGTGGCCTCTGGAGCCATCACGATGACCATGAACCCCTCCAGTCTCAATCATGACAAAAGCCCCGGGCCGCTGTGGCCCGGGGCTTAGGTGAGGTCTTCGCGTCAGCGCGTCAGCTGGCGGGCGACCGTCCCAGCGCCGGGCCGGTTGCCATAGAAAAACCAGTAAGCGTGCCGCACGGCAGGTAGCTTAGCGCATCGCTTGCCACGCGAGTAACTAACGGCGGGTGCCCGGGCGGCGCGGGCCGGCCCGGATGGCAAGATAGCTGAACCTGCGGAGAACGAGGGTCGACGTGTCGCGGAAGCGACGGCGCGAGGGCGGGAAGGGGCAGGTTCGCTGGGGATGAGCCAGCAGCAGACTGATGAGCGGCAGGCAACCGGGCTCGGGCCCGGCAGCTGGGAGCTGCCGCCCGGCCAGTACATCCCGGCCAGCTGGCCGGTCATGCACTACGGCCGCGTGCCCCGGGTCCGGTGGGAGACCTGGGACCTGCGGATCACCGGCGCGACCGAGTCCGGCCGCGAGCACCGGTGGGACTGGGCGCAGCTGGCCGGGCTGCCCAGGACCCGGGTCGTGGCCGATTTCCACTGCGTCACCAAGTTCACCGTCAAGGACGTGACCTGGGACGGGATCGCGGCCGCCGAGGTGCTGGCCGCGGCGCCGCCCGCCGCGGCGGTGACCCACGTGCTGATCTGGGCCGACTTCGGGTACAGCGCGAACATCCGGATCAGCGACTTCGCGGCCGACGACACCCTGCTGGCCACGCACCGCAACGGCGCCGAGCTCACCCCCGAGCACGGCTACCCGCTGCGGCTGGTGGTCCCGTCGCTGTACGCGTGGAAGAGCGTCAAGTGGGTGCGCGCCATCGAGTACCTGAGCAGGGACCGGCGGGGTTTCTGGGAGGAACGGGGCTACCACAACGTCGCCGACCCCTGGCGTGAGCAGCGTTACTCCTACCAGGAGATACCCGGCGAGGGCCCGCCACTGTAGGACGGGCCGGCCGCGGCGCTAGGGCATCTCGAAGACGAAGCCCACGTTAAGCGTGATCGTGCTGCCCTGCGGCGCCTGCCCGGTCGGGCTGTAGTTGATCACCCGGTGGCCGGGCATCACCTGGTTCACGGTGACGTTGAAGCCCGCGTTCTTCAGTTCTTTGGCGGCCTGCTGCACCGTCATCCCGGTCACGTCCGGGATGCTGACCTGCTGCGGCCCGGCGGACACGTGAATGGTCACCACCTCGTTCGGGGTGATCGGGGTGCCCGGCGCCGGCGACTGGCTGGTGACGATCCCGGCTGGCTGGTCGCTCTTGGCATCCTGGACCGGGTTCAGCGCGTAACCGCCCTGCTGCGCGGCCGCCTGCGCGGTGGTCAGCGGCTGGCCGACGAAGTTCGGCAGCGGCGGGCCCGCGCTGACGGTGATCCCGACCGGCTTGGGCTGCGGCCATGAGGTGCCCGCGACCGGGTCGGTGCTGATCACGATGCCGGCCGCGATCGTCTGCGACGAGGCGCTGGTCACCTGCCCCGGCGTCAGCCCGACCTTCTGCAGCGCGGCCTGGGCCTGGTCCAGCGGCAGCCCGGTGACCTGCGGTACCGCGATCCGCACCGGGCCCAGCGAGGTGATGACCACCACGGTGCTGCCCTGGCTGGCCCGGGTGCCGATGGCCGGCCGGGTGCCGACGATCTCGCCCTTGGGCAGGTTGCTGTGCCGCCCGGGACCGTTCTTCACGACGAAGCCCAGGTTGGTCAGCTCGGTCCTGGCCACGCTGGCGGGCATGCCGGAGACCTTGGGCACGGTCGCGTACTGGCCGGAGGTAAGCCACCAGACCAGCAGCACGATCACCAGCACGACGGCCACGGCGCCGCCCAGGTAGACGAGCCGGCGGCTGAACAGCAGCCGCTGCAGCAGCGGCTCGCCGCGTCCCCGGCCTGCCCCGGCCCGGCGGCGCCGGTACTGGCCGTCTTCGGGCGGGCTGCCGGGGATCAGGCTGCCCGGGGTGACGATCAGCGTGTGGTTGGTCCCGGCGGCGGCGCCGGGGGCGACCCGGGCCGGCGGGACGAAGTCGGCCGACCAGGGCGGCACGGCGGGCTCGCCCTGGCCGGGGATGGCCAGCGTCTGCCCGGGCGCGCCTGGGCCGCCGGGCAGCGGGCCGCCGGGCCCGGAGTGCGGGCCGCCGGGCGGCCCTGGCCGGGGGCCGCTGGGGTGGCCGGGCGGCAGCGAGCCGGGCACCGGGCCCGCGGGCAGCAGGTCCGTTGCCCCGGGCGGTGCGGTTCCGGGCGGTGCGGTGCCGGGCAGCGCGGCGGCGGGGAAGCCGGGCGGCAGCGAACCGCCAGGCGGGGCCTGCGGCGGCCCGGACAGCGGGTCGGCGGCCGGCCCGGCGCCGAACCCTGGCGCGCTGAACCCGGCTGCGCTGAACCCGGCCGCGGCGAACCCGGCCGGGCCGGCCCCGGGCGCGCCGAACCCGGGCGCGGCGAACTCCGGCGGCAGCGGGGTGTTGCCGAGCGGGTCAGCCAGGAACCGCGCGGCGGCCTCGTCCTGGGCCGGCCCGGCCGCCTGCGGGACGCTGCCCGGCGGGACCGGATACTGGCCGGGCGAGTGCTGGCCGGGCTGGTGCTGGCCGGGCTGGTGCTGGCCGGATTGGCGCAGCCCGCCGATCGGCAGGCCGCGGCGCACGTCGCTGATCGCGCGCAGGAACTGGGCCGCGTCGGCAGGCCGCAGCCCAGGGTCCCTGCTGGTGGCCAGCGCCACCAGCGCGTCCAGGGCGGGCGGCAGGCCGGGCACCAGGCTGGACGGGGCCGGGACGACGTCGTTGACGTGCTTGTAGGCGACGTCGAGCGGGGACCCGCCGGTGTGCGGCTGGGCGCCGGTGAGCAGCTCGAACAGCATCACCCCGGCCGCGTACACGTCGGTGCGGGAGTCGGAGCTGCTGCGCGCGACCTGCTCGGGGGCCAGGTAGGCGGCGGTGCCGATGATCATGCCGCTCTTGGTGCGGCTGGCCGCGGCGGCCGCCCTGGCCAGGCCGAAGTCCGCGACCTTGACCACGTTGCCGGCCCCGAGCAGGACGTTCTCCGGCTTGACGTCGCGGTGCACGATGCCCGCCTCATGCGCCGCCGCCAGGCCGGCCAGCACGCCCTCGATCAGGTCCAGCGCCTCGCGCGGGCTGAGCCTGCCGCGCTCGCGCAGCAGGTCGCGCAAGGTGCGCCCGGGCACGTACTCCATCGCCAGGTACAGGAACGGCCCGTCGGTGCCCTGGTCGTACACGGCCACCACGTACGGGCTGGACAACCGCGCCACCGACCGCGCCTCGCCGATGAACCGGCGGATGAACTCCTCGTCGCCGGCCAGCTCAGGATGGGCGATCTTGAGCGCCACCGACCGGTCGAGCCTGGTGTCGGTGCCAAGATAGACAGTCGCCATCCCGCCCCGGGCCAGCCAGGCCTCGACGCGGTACCTGCCGTCGAGCAACTGCCCGGCCGGCGGGCGCGAAAGGGTCGTATCCATCGGCTGTGATTGTATGGGCCGTCAGGGTTGCGTGCCTGGCTAACGGCGGTCCGGGATCGCGTCGTGACAGCAGGCGACGGCCGGGCCGCGCTGCGTCGCCGCGGTCTCAGGCCGGCGGCGTGGAGGCCAGCGCGTACCGCCGCCGCGGGACCCGCCCGGCCAGGAACGCCAGCCGGCCGCCGGTCACCGCCGCCCGCATGGCCTCGGCCATCAGCTCCGGGTCACGCGCCCTGGTCACCGACGTGGCCAGCAGCACCCCGTCGCAGCCGAGTTCCATCGCGATGGCCGCGTCGCTGGCCGTGCCGATCCCGGCGTCGAGGATGACGGGGACGCCGGCGCTCTCCACGATCAGCTCGATGTTGTGCGGGTTCCTGATGCCCAGGCCGGAGCCGATCGGCGAGCCGAGCGGCATCACCGCGGCGCAGCCGGCCTGCTCCAGCCTGCGGGCCAGGACCGGGTCGTCGCTGGTGTAGGGCAGCACGGTGAATCCCTCGGCGACCAGCTGCTCAGCCGCGTCCAGCAGCTCGACCGGGTCGGGCAGCAGGGTGCGCTCGTCGGCGATCACCTCCAGCTTCACCCAGTCGGTGCCGAGCGCCTCACGGGCCAGCCGAGCGGTCCTGACCGCGTCCGCCGCGGTGTAGCACCCGGCCGTGTTCGGCAGCACCCGGATGCCGCGCTCGCGCAGCACGCCCAGCACCGAGCCGGCCGCGGCTGGCTCGATCCTGCGCATGGCGACGGTGGTCAGCTCGGTGCCCGACGCGGTCAGCGCCCGGCCGAGCACGTCCAGGCTCGGCGCGCCGCCGGTACCCATGATCAGCCGGGAGCTGAACACCTCGCCGGCCAGCTGGAACTTGTCTGCCACGGCTAGCCTCCCTGTACCGCGGTGAGCACCTCGACGCTGTCGCCATCAGCCAGGCTGGTGCCGCCCCAGTCAGGCCTGCGCACCACCGCGCCGTTGACAGCCGCTGCTACCCCGGCGCCGGCCCTGGTAAGCAGCGCGACGGCCGTCGCGAGGCTGGTGCCGTCGGACAGCTCATGCGGCATTCCGTTGATCGTGACGTTCATGGTCTGGGGCTCTCATCCTGATCAGCCGCGCGGCCGAACCGCCCGGCGCCGAACGGCCCGGCCGCCGCGGGAAGCTGCTGGGTGGCCAGGTAGTCCGCGATGATCTGCGCGGTCACCGGGGCCAGCAGGACCCCGCTGCGGAAGTGGCCGGTGGCCAGCACCAGCCCGGGCAGCCCGGCCGGGCCGATGACCGGCGCGTTGTCCGGGGTTCCCGGCCGCAGCCCGGCCACCGCCTCGGCGAGCTCGTACTCGGTGATCGCGGGCACCAGGGCGCGCGCGTCCCGCAGCAGCTCCCACACCCCGCCGGCCGTCACCAGCGTGTCGGCGCCGAGTTCCTCCTGGGTGGCGCCGATCACCACCTCGCCGCTGTCGCGGGGCACCAGGTAGACCGGGCTGCCGTGGACGATGCCGCGGACGGTCCTGGTCACCAGGCCGGGCGGGATGCCCGCGCGGCTGGTGGCCGGGGTCGGCCGCAGCCGCAGGATCTGTCCCTTGACCGGCCGGACCGGCGGGGCCACGCCCGCGGGCAGCCCGCCGAGCGAGCCGGACTGCCAGCCGGCCGCGAGCACCACCTGCCCGGCGGGCACCGTGCCGCCATCGTCGAGCACCACCCCGGCCGCGCGCCCCGCGGCCACCCGCACCCGCTCCGCGCGCTGGCCGACCACCGTCACCCCGGCCTTGACCGTCGCGGTCAGCAGCGCCGCGGTCAGCAGCCGCGGGTCGACCGAGGCGTCTTCGGCGGCGAGCAGCCCGCCGCGGACCGACGGGTCGAGCATCGGCTCGGCCGCCCGGCACTCGCGCGCCGACAGCCGCCGCGGGCGCGCGCCGAACGACTCGCGCAGCGCCGCCAGCTCGTCCAGCAGGGCCAGGTCGTCGTGATCGCGGGCGACCTGCAAGGTGCCGTCGGGGCGGAACCCGGTCGGCTCGCCGGTCAGCTCGGTCAGCTCGGCCGCGAACGCGGGATAGCTGGCCAGCGACTGCCGGGCCAGCCCGAACAGGGCGCGCTCGGCGTAGGCCGCCTCGGACACCGGGGTGAGCATGCCGGCGGCGGCGTGCGACGCCCCGCCGCCGGGGCTGGGATCGCACACGGTCACCCGCAGCCCGCGCTGCGCCGCCCGCCACGCGATCGCCAGGCCGATCACCCCGCCGCCGACGATCAGCGCGTCCGGGATCGGCCCGGGGACCGGCGGCCCGGCCGGATTGGTCATGCTCCGCTCCCTTCGCCGGCATGACCCGGATCAGGTTCCTGCGGTCGGCGGCTGCTCAGCCGCCCTCTCAGTCCGGTCCGCACCGGACTCCCGCGCGATAGGCCTAGCCTAGGTGATCGTGGCAGTCGCGAAGGTCGTGGTGGCTGGCGGCGGGCTGGCGGGCCTGCGCACCATCGAGGAACTCAGGGCCAGGGGCTACGACGGCAGGATCACGCTGATCGGCGCGGAGCAGCGGCTGCCCTATGACCGGCCGCCGCTGTCCAAGCAGCTGATGGCGGGCAGCGTCGACGACACCACGCTGCGCCCTGACCTGGACGCGCTCGGCGCCGACATCCGGCTCGGCGAGACCGCGACCGGCCTGGGCGAGCAGGTGCTGTGCACCGACCGCGGCGAGCACGGCTTCGAGGCGCTGGTGCTGGCCACCGGGGCGGTGCCGGTCACGCTGCCCGGGCCGGGCCGGCAGCGGGTGCTGCGCACCATGGATGACGCACTGGCGATCCGCGCGCTGCTGCGCCCCGGCCTGCGGCTGCTGATCATCGGGGCCGGCTGGATCGGCGCCGAGCTGGCCACCGCCGCTACCAGCCGCGGCTGCCAGGTGACGGTACTGGAGGCCGGCCCCGCGCCGCTGGCGGGCGTGCTCGGCGCGCAAGTCGGCGCACTGACCGCGCCGTGGTACGAGGCGGCCGGCGTGAGGCTGATGCTGAACCAGCCGGCCGGCTCGGTGCAGGACGGCGGGCTCGCGCTGGCTGACGGCGGCTGGCTGGACGCCGACGAGGTCGTCACCGCGGTCGGGGTGCGGCCGGCGACCGGCTGGCTGACCGGGTCGGCGGTGCGGCTGGACGCCGCCGGGATCGAGGTCGACGGCCAGCTGCGCACGTCGGTGCCCGGGGTGTACGCGGCCGGGGACTGCGCGGCGTTCTGGTCGCGCCGGTACGGCCGGCGGCTGCGGTTCGAGCACTGGGACGTCGCGCTGCGCGCGCCCGAGGTGGTGGCGGCCGGCCTCATGGGCGAGGCCGCGCTTTACGATCCCGTTCCGTATTTCTGGTCCGAGCAGTTCGGCCGGATGCTGCAGTACGCCGGCTACCACGGCGGCGCCGACCAGGTGGTGTGGCGCGGTGACCGGCCGGCCGGCCCGCGCGCCGTGTGCTGGCTGGCCGGCGGCCGGCTGGCCGCGGCGCTGTGCGTGGACGCGCCGAAGGACCTGCTGCAGGCGCGGCGGCTGATCCAGTCCGGTGCCGCCGTCGACGCGGGCCGCCTCGCTGACCCGGCTGTCCCGGTCCGCGCGGCCGCGCTGGACTAGGGCACGGCCGGCGGCCGGCGCGGCTGGTGTTTTGCCGCGCCCGCAATGTGGGAAAGTCTGAGGCGTGGCACAGATCGACCCCCCGGCCGACGCCATCGTCGGCGACTGGCTGACCATTCCCGAAGTTGCGTCCCGGCTCGGCCTCCCGGTCGGCCGGGTCAAGCAGCTGCTGCGCGACCGCAAGCTGCTCGCGGTCCAGCGTCCTGACGGCGTGCTCTCCGTCCCGGCCGCGTTCCTGGAGGGCAGCCAGGTCGTGCGCGGCCTGCACGGCACCCTGACGCTGCTGTTCGACTGCGGCTTCGACGCGGTGGAGGCGCTGCGCTGGCTGTTCACCGCCGACGAGTCGCTGCCGGGCACGCCCATCCAGGCCATCGCCGAGCACCGGGGCACCGAGGTGAACCGGCGCGCCCAGGCGCTGGCGTTCTGACCGGCGGCCCGCCGCGGGCGCGAGCACGGTGACATGCTGGCGGCATGCCCGCTGACCTTCGCGCCAGGCTGAGTGCCGCCCGGCTGTACCTGTGCACCGACGCCAGGGAGCGCGAGGGCGACCTGGCCAGCTTCGCCGACGCGGTGCTCGGTGCGGGCGTGGACATCGTGCAGCTGCGGCACAAGCAGCTGGAAGCCGCGCAGGAACTGCGCTACCTGGAAGTCCTGCGGGCCAGCTGCGACCGGCACGGCGCGCTGCTGGCCGTCAACGACCGGGCCGACGTCGCGTACGCGGCCGGCGCGGACGTGCTGCACCTGGGCCAGCAGGACCTGCCGGTGCCGGCCGCCAGGCAGCTGCTCGGCCCCGGGCCGGTGATCGGGCTGTCCTCGCACGCGCCCGCGCAGACGGCGGCGGCCGCCGCCGCGCCCGGAGCCGACTATTTCTGCGCCGGGCCGGTCTGGGCCACGCCGACCAAGCCGGGCCGCCCGGCCGCCGGGATCGGGCTGATCAGGCACGCCGCCGGCGTTGGCACCCGGCGGCCGTGGTTCGGCATCGGCGGGATCAGCCTGGACAACATCGACGAGGTGCTCGCGGCCGGCGCCCGCCGGGTGGTGGTGGTGCGCGCGATCACCGGCGCGGCCGACCCGGCGGCGGCCGCCGCGGCGCTGGCAGGCCGGCTGGCCGCGGCGGCCAGCTAACCCGGCCCGGTTACCTGCTGGCCCCGGCCGCCGCCGTTAGGCTGGAACGATGCCACTGCGCAGCATGACCGAGCCGGCCCCGGCGATCAGGGACCTGCTGTCGTCCGGCGTCCGGTCCTGTTCGTTCGAGTTCATGCCGCCCAAGACCGAGGCGGACGAGGAGAAGCTCTGGCGGGCGATCCGCCAGCTGGAGCCGCTGCGCCCGACGTTCGTCTCGGTCACCTACGGCGCGGGCGGCTCGACCAGGGACCGGACCGTGCGGGTGACCGGCCGGATCGCCGCGCAGACCACGCTGACCCCGGTGGGTCACTTCACCGCGGTGAACCACACGGTCGCCGAGCTGCGCCACGTCATCGGCTCCTACGCCGCGGTCGGCGTGCGCAACGTGCTCGCCCTGCGCGGCGACCCGCCGGGCGCGCCCAATGACGAGTGGGTGCCGCACCCGCAGGGGCTGCGGTACGCCGCCGAACTGGTCAGCCTGATCAAGGCGGCGGGGGACTTCTGCGTCGGGGTGGCCGCGTTCCCCGAGGGGCACCCGCGTTCCCCCGACGAGGAGACCGACCTTCGCTACTTCATCGACAAGTGCCGCGCGGGCGCCGACTTCGCGATCACCCAGATGTTCTTCTACCCCGAGGACTACCTGCGGCTGCGCGACCGGGTGGCGGCGCGCGGCTGCGAGGTGCCGATCATCGCCGGGATCATGCCGATCACCAATGTCGCGCAGATCGACCGGATGGTGGCGATGGCGGGCGCCAGGTTCCCCGAGTCGGTGGCGGCCCGGCTGCAGGCGGTGGCCGGCGACCGGGCCGCGATGCGCGCGATCGGGGTGGAGTACGCGGCCCGGATGTGCGAGCGGCTGCTCGCCGAGGACGTGCCTGGGCTGCACTTCTACACCCTGAACGGATCCAGGGCGACGCAGGAGATCTACCACCTGCTGGGCCTGGGCGAGTTAACTCACCGGCCGCGGCCCGCGCCGGCGCCGCCGTCGGCCGGGCCGGCGGGCGGCGGCACCGCGGGCGGCGCGGGAGCGGGCGGCGCGGAAGCAGGCGGCGCGGGAACGCGCGGCGGCGGGGGAGCGGGCGGCGGCGGTGCCGCTGGCGGCGGGCCGGCCGGCTGACCGGAGGGCCGCAGCGGCAGCACCGCCCCCATCACCGTGTACGGCGGGCCGCCGCCAGGGAAGCTGAACCCGGTCATCAGGTCGGTGAAGCCCAGCCCGGCATACAGCCGCCTGGCCGGCCAGTTGGCGTCCGGGGTGGACAGCGCCGCGGTCTGCTCGTCCCGGCCCGCGGTCAGCCCGAGCAGCAGGCGGCGGCCGAGCCCGCGGCGCTGGAAGCCGGGATGCACGTGCAGCTCGGCGACCTCCATCGAGTGGTCCAGCCAGGCGCCCGCCATGATCTCCCCCGCCGCCGCGGTCAGCGCGGACCTGACGATGTCGTGCCACCACTGCCCGGTGCCGCCGCGGAAGCCGTAGGCGAACGCGACGATCTGCCCTGGCGCGGCCTGGCTAGCCGCGCCGTCGGTGCGAGTCATGACCAGTGCCTTGAACCCGGCGTGCCGGGTGTGCCGGGCCATGATGTCGCGGCGGCCTGGCAGCATCGCCGGGTCTGGCAGCATCGCCGCCGCGTACACGGCGTTCAGCCGGTCCAGCTCCGCAAGGAAGTCGGTCCTGCCGAGTTCAAGCTGCTGGATCAGGCTTGGCACGGCCGCCAGCGTATGCCAACTCCGCGCGGCGTTACCGGGCCGGCCCGGGGCGCTGGCGGCGGGCCGCCTGGCCCGGCAGGCCGTTTTGTCAGTGCCCCCTTGTAACTTCGAACGCAGATACAAACTGATGGACAGTCAGGCGAATCTATGTTCGAATAGTTCCGAGGCGTAGCCGCTCGGCAGCGCTGGCCCCCAGGGCTGCCGTGGCCGGGCGGGGCGAGGGGAAGCGTCCCCGCCCGGCCAGGCTGCGCCGATGGGAGGAGTGGCGATGAACGCAGGCGCGCAGGCAGCCCAGGACAGGCCGCGCCGGGTGGCGCCGTCGGCGCTGGCGCTGCTGGAGTCCGCCCGGTGCGGCCTGGCCGCGGCTGAGGGCGAGCCGTCCGCCGGGGCCAGGTACGTCGCGGCTCACCTGGCCGCGCTGCGGGCCGCGGCCGCCGTCGTCGCGGCCCGGGCGGAGCCGGGCACCACGACCCGCCGCAAGCGGCCGCAGAGCGTCTGGGAGCTGCTGCCGCGGGTGGAGCCCGCGCTGCGTGAGTGGGCGGCGTTCTTCGCCGCGGGCGCGGCCAAGCGGGCCGCGGCCGAGGCAGGCCTGCCCAGGGCCGTGTCCAGCCGGGAGGCGGACGACCTGCTCAGGGACGCGGAGACGTTCCTGTCGCTGGCGGAGAATGCGCTGGGCGTCGCTGCCCAGCCACTGCTGCCGCTGCTGACCGCGGGCTAGCCAACAGCATGGTGCTAGCCAACAGCAGGTGCTGACCACACCACGGTGCTGACCACACCACGACACCACTATCAGTCCTGACCGGGGACCGGGCTGGCCAGGGCCGGGCAGCCTGAAGGACCTGGTGCTGCTGACGGAGCCCACGGGGCCGGGCTGGAACTCACGGGGGCTGACGGGGGCACGCCGACGGGCCGCGCCGGGCGGCGCGGCCCGCCGGCGTCAGAACGCCTCGATCGCCCCGCGCGCCTCGGAGTCCAGGATTCCCCAGCTGATCAGTTCCTCGGTGAGGTCAGCGGGCGTCTTGTCGTAGATGACCGCGAGCGAGCGCAGGTCCTCCTGGCGGATCGACAGCACCCGGCCGTTGTAGTCGCCCCGCTGGCTCTGGATGGTCGCCACGTAACGGGCGAGCGGCCCCGCCTTGTCCTTCGGCAGCTGCGACATCCGCTCAAGGTCGATCACCAGTTTGGGTGAGGGGGCAAGCAGGGTCGGCAGCACGTCGCCAGGCAGCAGTTCGGACACCGGCACTCCGTAGAACTCGGCCAGCTCGGCAAGCTTCTGCACGGTCACTGACCGGTCGCCGCGCTCGTACGAACCGACGACGACGGCCTTCCACCGGCCCCGGGACTTCTCTTCGACCCCGTGGAGTGAGAGCCCCTGCTGGGTGCGGATGGCGCGCAACCGCGCGCCGAGGGTTTTGGCGTAGTCAGATGGCATGTTTTCGGGTCCCCTGGCCAGTCGAGCTTAAAGTGGTGGTTACGGACAGTGACGGTAGGCCGCGAGCGCGACAAGGTCAAGCCGAATGGCGAAAAGTGGATGAACTTACGCGCGAGGCGCATCGTCGCCCGTCCGCTCCGATGATCTCTAAGGGTGCCACAAAGTGCCGCAGTGCAGGCGATCCGGGTGCCCGGCGTGGCGAATCCCGGGCCCGTCACAGCCAGGGAAACCGGTCGAGATCCCTACATCGTGTGATAAATGTCTCGCACGGTCACGCCTTGTATAGAGACCCGTCACCTCTGGCCCGTGATGCCCGCTGATGCCAGGACACGCCGGCCATGCCCTGAGGTGCCGTTGGTATACCAGCTGGTACGGTGGTCGCGACCGGCATCCTTTAAGGCCCGTCCCGTGAGGCGGGAAAGGAGGTCCCGTGAACCATGCTGCGCTGCGGCAAGTGCTGGAGCCCGACGAGATCAGGCGCGCGCTGACCCGGATCGCGCACGAAATCCTGGAGCGGACCGGCGGCGGCCAGGACGTGGTCCTGCTCGGCCTGCCGACCAGGGGAGTCCCGCTGGCCAGGCGGCTGGCCGACCGGATGGAGCAGGTCGAGGAGCGCCCGGTCCCGGCCGGCTCGCTCGACGTCACCATGTACCGCGACGACCTGCGGCTGCGGCCGGCCCGGGCGCTGCGGCACACCGAGATCCCGCCGGCCGGCGTCGACGGCAAGATCGTGGTCCTGGTCGACGACGTGCTCTACTCCGGCCGCACGGTCCGGGCGGCGCTGGACGCGCTCGGCGACGTGGGCCGGCCCAGCGCGGTGCAGCTCGCGGTGCTGATCGACCGCGGCCACCGCGAGCTGCCGGTCCGCCCCGACTACGTCGGCAAGAACCTCCCGACCTCTCGGCAGGAAGTGGTCCGGGTGCTGCTGACCGAGGTGGACGGCTGCGACGCGGTGCGGATCGGGCCGGGGGAGGCGCGGCGGTGAACCGGCACCTCATCTCGTCGGCCGACCTCAGCCGGGCCGACGCGCTGCTGATCCTGGACACCGCCGAGGAACTCGCCCAGATCACCGAGCGGCCGGTGCGCAAGCTCCCCACGCTGCGCGGCCGCACCGTGGTCAACCTGTTCTACGAGGATTCCACCCGGACCAGGATCTCGTTCGAGGCCGCGGCCAAGCGGCTGTCCGCGGACGTGATCAACTTCTCGGCCAAGGGCTCCAGCGTGGCCAAGGGGGAGAGCCTGAAGGACACCGCGCTGACCCTGGAGGCGATGGGCGCGGACGCGGTGGTGATCCGGCACGGCGCCTCCGGCGCGCCGCACCGGCTGGCCGGGTGGGTGCGCGGCAGCGTCGTCAACGCCGGCGACGGCGCGCACGAGCACCCGACCCAGGCGCTGCTGGACGCGTTCACGATGCGGCGCAGGCTCGGCCGGCTGGACGGCCTCGGGGTGACGATCGTCGGCGACGTGCTGCACAGCCGGGTGGCCAGGTCCAACGTGCTGCTGCTGCACACCCTGGGCGCGGAGGTGACCCTGGTCGCGCCGCCGACGCTGCTGCCGGTCGCGGTCAGCGGCTGGCCGTGCGCGGTCTCCTACGACCTGAACGCCGCGCTGCCCAAGAGCGACGTGGTGATGATGCTGCGGGTCCAGCAGGAGCGGATGAACGCGGCCTACTTCCCGAGCGTGCGCGAGTACAGCCGGAGATACGGGCTGGACGCCAGCCGGATGGCGCTGCTGCCCGAGCACGCCATCGTGATGCATCCGGGACCGATGAACCGGGGCGTCGAGATCGCCGCCGAGGTGGCGGACTCGGTCCGCTCCACGATTGTCGAGCAGGTGGCCAACGGGGTCAGCGTGCGGATGGCCGTTCTGTACCTGCTCCTGGGCGGAGCGGAGGCGGCGGCATGACAGCGAAGGACACGGCGGCGGCACCGGGCCAGGCAACCGGGCGCAGCTGGCTGATCAAGGGCGTGCGGCCGCTCGGCGGCGACCCCGCGGACGTGCTGATCCGCGACGGCATGGTCGCCGAGACCGGGCCGCGGCTGTCGGCCGCGGGCGCGGGCCGGATCGACGCCGACGGGCTGATCATGCTGCCCGGCCTGGTCGACCTGCACGCGCACCTGCGCGAGCCGGGCCGCGAGGACGCCGAGACGATCGAGACCGGCACCGCGGCGGCGGCGCTCGGCGGGTTCACCGCGGTGCACGCGATGGCCAACACCGAGCCGGTCGCCGACACGGCTGGCGTGGTCGAGCAGATCTGGCGGCTGGGCCGCCAGGCCGGCCGCTGCGACGTGCACCCGGTCGGCGCGGTAACGGTCGGGCTGGGCGGGCGCCAGCTCGCCGAGCTCGGCGCGATGGCGGACTCGGCGGCCCGGGTCCGGATGTTCTCCGACGACGGCCGGTGCGTCAGCGACGCGGTGATGATGCGCCGCGCGCTGGAGTACGTCAAGGCGTTCGGCGGGGTCATCGCGCAGCACGCGCAGGAGCCGCGGCTCACCGAGGGCGCGCAGGTGAACGAGGGCGCCGTCTCCGGCAGGCTCGGCCTGACCGGGTGGCCCGCGGTGGCCGAGGAAGCGATCGTGGCCAGGGACTGCCTGCTCGCCGCGCACGTCGAGTCGGCGCTGCACATCTGCCACGTGTCCTCGGCCGGCTCGGTCGAGATCATCCGCTGGGCGAAGTCCAAGGGCTGGCAGGTCACCGCCGAGGTGACCCCGCATCACCTGCTGCTCACCGACGAGCTGGCGGCCAGCTACGACCCGGTCTACAAGGTCAACCCGCCGCTGCGGACCGAGCAGGACGTCGCCGCGCTGCGGGCCGCCCTGGCCGACGGCACGATCGACTGCGTGGCCACCGACCACGCGCCGCACCCGCTGGAGGACAAGGAAACCGAGTGGCCGGTCGCGGCGTTCGGGATGACCGGCCTGGAGACCGCGTTGCGGGTGGTACACGAGGCGATGGTGGAGACCGGCCTGCTCAGCTGGGCCGGGGTGGCCGACCGGATGTCGGCGCGGCCGGCCGCGATCGGCCGGCTGGCCGGGCAGGGCGCCGCGCTGCCCGGCGGCCCGGCCAGCCTGGTCCTGTACGACCCCGCGCCGCGCGAGCCGGTGGACCCGTCCGGGCACGCGTCCAGGAGCCGCAACTCCCCGTTCGCCGGGATGGTGCTGCCCGGCCGGGTGGTCGCCACGTTCCTGCGCGGCAGCCCGGTCGTGCTGGACGGGAAGCTGGCCCGGTGACCGGGCAGCCGCGGCCGGCCCTGCTGGTGCTGGAGGACGGCCTCGCCTTCCGCGGCACCAGCTTCGGCGCCCCCGGGGAGAGCTTCGGCGAGCTGGTCTTCAACACCGGCATGACCGGCTACCAGGAGACCCTCACCGACCCGTCCTACCACCGGCAGATCGTCGCGATGACGGCCCCCCACATCGGCAACACCGGCGTCAACGACGAGGACCCCGAGTCCCGCCGCATCTGGGTGGCCGGGTACGTCGT
>DATBGO010000028.1:0-6752 GCA_036558005.1 Streptosporangiaceae bacterium
CCGCTACCGCGGCACCCGCAAGAACCTATTCGACCTGCGCCGCGCCGCTGTCGTCCACAACCTCCACGTCATCGCACGCCAGCCAGGCGCCGACGATGATCACAAAGTGGCAGCCTGACTGCTACTTGACCGGCGCTCTAGTGCCGCCGGCGCTGGGCCGGGTCGGTGATCGCGGACGTGGCGTAGCCGGCGTCCGGCGGGTTCAGGTTGATGCCCGGCGGCACGATCTGGTCGATCCGGTCCAGGATGGCCGGCTCAAGCACCACGTCCGCGGCGCCGAGCTGGCTTTCCAGGTGCTCCATCGTCCGCGGCCCGATGATGGCGGAGCTGACCGCCGGGTGGCTGAGCACGAACCCCAGCGCCAGCTGGATCAGCGACAGCCCGGCCTCCTCGGCCAGCACGGCCAGCTGCTCGGTGGCTGCCAGTTTGGCCTGGTTGCCGGGCAGGCTCATGTCATAGCGGTGCGGTAGCCGCTCGGCCCTCCGGCTGACCGGCACCTCGCTGCCAGCGCGGTACCGGCCGGTCAGCCAGCCGCCCGCCAGCGGGCTCCACGGGATCACGCCCATCCCGTACTCCTGGCAGACCGGCAGCACCTCGGCCTCGACCCCGCGCACCAGCACCGAGTAGGGCGGCTGCTCGCAGCTGAACCGCTCCCGGCCGCGCCGCCGCGCCGCCCACTGCGCCTGGACGATCTGCGAGGCGGGGAACGTCGAGCTGCCCGCGTAGCCGATCTTGCCGGCCCGGATCAGGTCGGTGAGCGCGCCCAGCGTCTCGTCGATGTCGGTGTCCGGGTCGGGCCGGTGGATCTGGTACAGGTCGATGTGGTCGGTGCCCAGCCGGCGCAGGCTGTTCTCGCACTCGCGGATCAGCCACCGGCGGGAGTTGCCGCGCTCGTTGGCGTCATCGCCCATCGCGCCGTGTGCCTTCGTCGCCAGCACGACCCGGTCCCTGCGCCCGCCCGCCAGCGCCTTGCCGACGATCTCCTCCGACTCGCCGGCCGAGTACACGTCGGCGGTGTCGATGAAGTTGATCCCGGCGTCCAGCGCCCGGTGGATGATCCGGACCGACTCGTCGTGGTCAGTCTCGCCCCACGCCCCGAACATCATCGCGCCCAGGCAGAGCGGGGTGACGTGAACACCAGTGGTACCAAGCACACGGGTCTGCATGAGCATCAGCCTAGGGCCGGTGTTAATCCAGGTGCGCGGCGGCCTGGCCCGGCTATCATCGGCTCATGAGCAGCGCGCTAGAAGGACTCGAAGCCAAGTGGTCCGGCCGCTGGGAATCGGGGCGGGTAGTACAGGTTTGACCGCTCCGCCCGTCGCGGCGAGGTCTACGCCATCGACTCTCCCCCGCTGACCGCCAGCGGGGCCCTGCATCTCGGGCACGTCTTCTCCTACACCCACACCGACCTGATCGCGCGGTTCTGGCGGATGCGCGGCAAGGAAGTGTTCTACCCGGTCGGCTGGGACGACAACGGGCTGGCCACCGAGCGCAGGACGCAGAACTACTACGGCGTCCGGTGTGATCCCTCACTGCCCTACCTCCCCGGCTACCAGCCGCCGCGGCAGGGGCCGGGGCCGCAGGCCGGCCAGCCCCGGGCCGCCGAGCCGGTGTCCAGGCGGAACTTCACCCAGCTGTGCCGCGAGCTCAGCGCCAGGGACGAGCGGGCCTACCAGGAAAGCTGGCGCCAGCTCGGGCTGTCGGTGGACTGGAGCATGGCCTACCGGACCATCGACGACCGGTGCGCCGCCACCGCGCAGCGCGGGTTCCTGCGCAGCCTGGCCCGCGGCGAGGCCTATCAGGCCGCCGGGCCGGTGCTGTGGGACGTGACCTACCAGACCGCGGTGGCCCAGGCTGAGGTGGAGGAACGGCCTGTTCGCGGGGCCTACCACCGGATCGCGTTCAGCATCGAAGCCGGACCAGGCAGCGAGCCGGTGCTGGTGGCGACCACCCGGCCTGAGCTCCTGCCCGCCTGCGTCGCGCTGGTGGTGCACCCCGGCGACCCGCGGCACGCGGCCCTGGCCGGGCGGTCCGCGCGCAGCCCGCTGTTCGGGGTCAGCGTGCCGGTGCGCGCGCATCCGCTGGCCGACCCGGACGAGGGCACCGGGGTGGCGATGGTCTGCACCTTCGGCGACCAGGCCGACCTGCAGTGGTGGCGTGACCTGGCGCTGGACACCCGGCCGGTGCTGGACGCCGGCGGCCGGTTCCTGCCCGGCCCGCCGGCCGCGATCACCAGCGCCGCCGGCCGGGCCGCCTACGCCCGGCTGGCCGGGCTGACCGCGGTCGCGGCCAGGTCGCAGATCACCGGCCTGCTGCGCGCGGACGGCAGCCTGCGCGGCGAGCCCGAGCCGGTCACCCGCCGGGTGAAGTTCTACGAGAAGGGCGACCAGCCGCTGGAGATCCTCACCAGCCGCCAGTGGTACATCCGCAACGGCGGCAGGGACGAGGCGCTGCGCGAGCTGATGCTGGCCCGCGGCCGGGAGCTGACCTGGCATCCCGCGCACATGCGCTCGCGCTACGAGGACTGGGTCCGCGGGCTGACCGGTGACTGGCTGGTCAGCAGGCAGCGCTACAGCGGGGTGCCGATCCCGGTGTGGTACCCGCTCGGCGAGGACGGGGCAGCGGACTACCAGCGCCCGCTGCTGCCCGCCGATTCCGCCTTGCCGGTCGACCCGGCCGCCGACGCGCCCCCCGGGTACACCGCCGGCCAGCGCGGCCAGCCGGGCGGGTTCGCCGCCGACCCGGACGTGATGGACACCTGGGCGACCTCGTCGCTGACGCCGCAGATCGCTGGCGGCTGGCCGGCCGACCAGGACCTGATGGACCGGGTGTTCCCGATGGACCTGCGGCCGCAGGCGCACGACATCATCAGGACCTGGCTGTTCTATACCGTGCTCCGCTCGCAGGCTGAGCACGGCGCGCTGCCCTGGCGGCACGTCGCGATCTCCGGCTGGATCCTGGACCGCGACCGCAAGAAGATGTCCAAGTCCGCGGGCAACGTGACCACCCCGGCGCAGGTGCTCGCCGAGTCCGGGGCGGACGCGGTGCGCTACTGGGCCGCCAGTGCCCGGCTGGGGGTGGACGCGGCGTTCGACCCCGGCCAGGTCAGGGTCGGCCGCAGGCTTGCCGTCAAGATCTTTAACGCCAGCCGCTTCGTGCTCACCGCCATCGGCCCGGCCAGCCCCGGGGCGCGGGTCACCGAGCCGCTCGATCAGGCCATGCTGGCCCGGCTCGCGGAGGTCATCGGCCAGTGCACCGCCGCGTTCGAGGCGTTCGACCACGCCCAGGCCCTGGCCTGCGCGGAGCGGTTCTTCTGGTCGTTCTGCGACGACTACCTGGAGCTGGTCAAGCCGCGCGGGTACGGCGAGCTGGGCCCGGGCGGCGCCGCCTCGGCCGCGCGGGCGCTGCGGCTCGCCCTGTCGGCGCAGTTGCGGCTGTTCGCCCCGGTGCTGCCGTTCGCGACCGAGGAGGTGTGGTCGGGCTGGCAGGACGGCTCGATCCACCGGGCCGCCTGGCCCGATCCGGCCCAGCTCACCGCCCTGGCGGGCGGGACCAGCCCGGGCGTGCTCGACGCGGCCGCCGCCGCGATCGCCGCGGTCCGCAAGGCCAAGTCGCAGGCCCGGCTGCCGATGCGGGCGCCGGTGCGCAAGCTGGCGGTGTCGGGGCCAGAACCGGGCATTTCGGGTACTCCCTGCCCGGGCGCACCGGATCATGCTGCACCGGGTCTTGCTGCACCGGGTCTTGCTGCACCGGGTCTTGACGCGATCCGGCTGGTGCTGGCCGACCTGCGCGCGGCCGGGCACATCGGGCAGGTGGAGCTGCACCCGGCCGGCCCCGGCGAGCTGGTGTACGCGGTGACCCTCTAGCCGCCAGGCCGGCCAGCCCGCCGGGGCTGGCCGGCCTGCTGGCTGCTCAGTCGTGCGGCCGGACCCGCAGGTCGTGGAACGCCACCGTGAACCCCTCGCTCTCCGGCGCCGCGCACATCACCCCGGCCAGCATCGCCCGGTCCGCGGGCAGGTGCACCAGCGCGCACAGCTCGGGCAGCCGGCCGGGGGTGGCGTACCGCACCTGCACCGCCTCGCCCCGCCGGGTCAGGCTCAGCGACACCTCGGCGGCGTCGTCGGGCAGGCCGGCCAGCATCCAGCTGGAGTAGCCCACGGTCAGCACCGTGCTCAGCCGCAGCATGCCGCCGTAGTGCTCCAGCCCGGCCTTGAGCCAGACCCGCTCGTCGGCGCGCAGCATCACCCCCGCCTGGTCGTACTGGCCGCGCAGCCGCCCCCGCACGGTCACCTCGATGTCGAGATCGCCCTCGATCTCCTGCCCGTACAGGTGACCGCTGTCGCGGACGTACCCGTAGCCGGTCACCCGCCAGAAGTCGGTGCCAGGGGCGGCCTCGACCTGGAGCACGCCCGCGGTCCGCTGCCAGCTCGTCGGCTCGTTCAGCCAGCGCATCGCGCACCTCCATGATCGGCAGCCGCCGGTCCAGGCTAAGCGAACCGGCCTGGCCCGGGTAGTCTCACCAGCATGGACAAGGTGCAACTGACCGACGAGGAATGGCGCGAGCGGCTGACCCCGCAGGAGTACCACGTACTGAGGGAGGCAGGCACCGAGCCCGCCTTCACCGGTGAGTACGCCGACGCCAAGACCGAGGGTGTATATCACTGCCGGGCCTGCGGCGCGGAGCTGTTCACGTCGCGGGCCAAGTTCGAATCGCACTGCGGCTGGCCGAGCTTCTACGAGCCGGCCGAGGGCGACGCGGTGGTGCTGCTCGAGGACCGGTCGCTGGGCCAGGTCAGGGTCGAGGTGCGCTGCGCCGCCTGCGACTCCCACCTCGGCCACGTATTCCAGGGCGAGGGTTACCAGGTGCCGACCGACCAGCGCTGGTGTATCAACTCGGTCTCGCTCACCCTCAAGCCGGCCGGGTGACGCCGCCGCTGCGGCTGATCCGGGCGGGCGAGCTGTCGGGTGCCACCGCCCAGACCAGCGGGATGACCCGGTCGGCGGCGATCTCCGGTGCGCTGACCGGCGCCAGGTCGCTGTGGATGGGCCAGACCGTGCTGCCGGCCCGGGTCAGCTCCGGCGACCATCACCACGGCGCCAGCGAGACCGGCATCTTCGTGGTGTCCGGCCGGCCGGTCTTCGTCTACCGGGACGAGCAGTGGGGCAAGCTGGTCCGGCTCGAGCCCGAGCCCGGCGACTTCATCTGGGTGCCGCCGTACGTGCCGCACCGCGAGGAGAACCTCTCGGCGGGCACCGACGCGGTCGTGGTCATCGCCCGGTCCACCCAGGAGGCGATCGTGGTCAACCTGGACCGGCTCTGACCTGGACCGGCTCTGACCTGGACCGGCTCTCACCGTGTCCGCTAACCGGCGATGAGCCGGCGGTGAACATTTGGCGACGGGCCCGGCGAGGGTTCCGCCGCCGCCCCTGGCTTCCCTATCCTGTGCAGCAGATCCAATCGGGGCCCGCTGTCGTGAGGGAGGCAGGTTGCTGTCCGGGACGCGGTCCGCGGCTACCTGGCTGGCTGTCGCCGCGGCCGCCGGGATCCTGATATCGGGCTGCGGCGGCCCGGACCCCCACCAGGGACAGATCCTGGTCTCGGCCAGCTCCTGCGGCAACGGGTGGCCGCGGCCGGCGGCCGGCTGGCATACCTTCCAGATCTACAACGGCTCGACCGCGGCGGCCGAGGTGGACCTGATCAACCCGGCGTCCGGCGCGATCTACGCGGAGGTGGAGGCCCTCGGCCCCGGCACCGTCCGGCCGATGCGGGTGAAGCTGGGCTCGGGAGCTTATGCGTTCCGCTGCCTGATCGAGGACACCGACGCGATCACCGGCCCGGTGCGGCGGATCGGCGGGCACGTCGCGGGCAACCCGGGGATCGTCCCGGTCACCAGCAACGAGCTGCTCGCCCCGGCGCGCGAGTATCACGCCTACGTCACCGCCGGGCTGAAGGTCCTGGTCCGCCAGGCCGCGGCGCTTGACGCCGACATCCGCGGCGGCCACCTCGGCGCGGCCCGCGCCGACTGGCTGCCCGCGCACCTGACCTACGAGCGGCTCGGCGCCGCCTACGGGACGTTCGACCAGTACGACGGCCTGATCGACACCCGGGCCGACGGGCTGCCCGGCGGGGTGCGCGACCCCGGCTTCACCGGCTTCTACCGGCTGGAGTACGGGCTCTGGCACGGGCAGGGCGCCGCCGAGCTGCGCGGCCCGGCCGGCCGGCTGGCCCACGACGTCAGGGCGCTGCAGGCCGCGTTCCCCGCGATGGAGATCGACCTGCTCGATGTCGGCCTGCGCACCCACGAGATCCTGGAGAACGCGCTGCAGTTCCAGCTCAGCGGGCACGACGACTACGGCAGCGGCACCACCCTGGCGACCACGCTGGCGAACATCACCGGCACCAGGGAGCTGCTGCAGATCCTGCACCCGCTGCTGGTCACCCGCTACCGCGGCCTGCCCGCGGTGAACGCCTGGCTGGACCGGCTGCAGCACCTGCTCAGCGCGCAGCAGCGCCCCGGCGGCAGCTGGACCCCGGTGCACGACCTCAGCCTCACCGCCCGCAACCGGATCGACGCGGCTGCCGGCCAGGCGCTGGAAGAACTGGCGCCGATCGCCGTCATCACCGAGCCACGGAGGACTCAATGACGCAGCCGCCCCGCAGGTCGTTCTTGCGCGGCGCGCTCGGTGCGGGCGCGGCCAGCGCCGCCGCGGGCGGCGTGGCCGGCTTCGGCTTCCAGCAGGCTGGCAGCTCG
>DATBGO010000029.1:0-1718 GCA_036558005.1 Streptosporangiaceae bacterium
CCGGGCGGCGGAGTACTTCGAGTCCGCCGGGGATGCCCGGCGGGCGGCCCGCTACTTCCTGGCCGCCCGTGAGGCCGACCATGCGCTGGCCTTGCTGCAGGACCATGTCGTGGCCGACTACCTGCGCGACCCGGTGCTGGCTGCGCCGCTGGACCTGGGCATGGTGGATCCCTCGCTGCTGGCCGACGCGCCGGACCGGCTGCTGGGCCTGGCCATTGAGCTGATCTTGTCGGGCGAGGTAGCGCGAGGTGGTGAGTATCTTGACCTGCTGGAGCGCGCCCAGCCGCCGATCCCGCCCGGCTCGCGTCTGGCGGCCCGGCTCGCCGCGGTACGGTCAGCTCATTACGGGCTGACCGGCCGGGCGGAGAAGGCGCTGCGTGCCGCCCTGACCGCACGGGCCATCCAGGAGCGCACGGGGCTCAGCGACGACTGGATCGCGGCCACGCCGGTTATCGTGCTCCGGGCTTATACCTGGCTGGAGAACTACGAGGCCGTCGAGCACGAGGCAGCCGCGGCCCTGACCGAGGCCGAGCTCACTGAGCCGGTCAAGCTGGTGCTGGTGCCCGGCGTGCAGGCGGTGGCGTGGGGTGAGGCGGGCCACCTCGGCCAGGCCGCGGAGGCCGCCAGGACCGCTGAGTCGCAGTCCCGGCGACTGGGCTTCGACCAGCACTTCTTCTCCTGGGATTACCTGCGGGCGCTGGCCGGCCTGGCGCTGGAACAGCGAGACCTCGACACGGCCGAGCAGCTCACCGAGCGAGCGCTGTCGATAACCGAGCACAGGCGGCCCGCCTTCGAGTTCCTCACGCTGCTGGACCGCGCCGCGATCTGGGCCGCCCGCGGGCAGGCCCGCGACGCGCTGGCCACCATCGAGGCGGCCCGCGCTGTCCTGCCCGAGGCCGGCTCGGTGCTGCAGGCGCGGGCCGACGAGCTGGAGGCGCTGATCCGGCTGTCACTGGGCGACCTGCACTCCCCGGCCGAGCTGGCCGCCGACCTGCCTGCCGTCCCCCGCCGCCTGCTGCTGGCCAGGATCGCCCTGGCCGCGGGCGATTACCGCGCCGCGCAGGACCAGCTGCAGCCGCTGGGTGAGCTGACGCCACGGCGCGCGCTGGTCCGGGAGATACTCCTGGCCGCCGCCGCGATCGGGCGGGGTGACCCCACGGCCGACGGCATCATCGGCGGCGTCCTGGAGGTGGCCCGCCACGCGGGGTTCCTGAACACGGTCGTCACGACCGCGCCGCCGGTGACCAGCTACCTGGTCGAGCACGCGACCAGGCTGCGGCCAGATCAGTTCACCGAGCAGCTCATCGGCGCGGCTTTGCAGGTGCGCGCCGAGCGGCAGGAGGGTTCCGCGCCGGGCCACCTCGTGGGCGGGTCGCTGACCGCTGCCGAGCAGCGCGTGCTGAAGTTGCTGCCGACCAGCACGTACCTGCAGATGGCCGCCACGCTGTACGTTTCGCGCAGCACCGTGAAGACCCATCTGCGGTCGATCTACGCCAAGCTCGGGGTGACGTCGCGTTCGGAAGCCATCGAGCGGGCCGTCGACCTGCGCCTGCTCTGACCCGAGGATCAGCCCCGAAAGGCTGACGACACCGCCGGGCCGCTCGACCAGGATCTGGGTTGGGGGCCGGGGAGGAATCCCGGCGATCCTTCCGTTCCGTTGATTGCTGCCATGGGAGGCGGGCATGACATCGGGGACGCGCCCAAGGCGGACCACGCCG
>DATBGO010000030.1:0-3641 GCA_036558005.1 Streptosporangiaceae bacterium
CGGCCGCCTCGGCGGCGAACCCGGCCAGCGCCCCGCACCCCGGCATCGTGTCCAGCAGCATCCCGGCCCCGAACCCGGCCGCGCGGCTCATGTTCCCGGTCGTTCAAGATGACGATGTAGCGGTCGTTGCTGGTGAAGACGTGGGGAGCAGTGGAGGCCCCGCCGGCTGGTGCTGGCGGGGCCGTGGTGTGCGTGGTGGCGTGGTGGTGGTCAGTCTGTCGTGACTTCGGTGACGGCGGCGCGGGCGCTGTGCTCGTCGACGATGTTCTTGCGTCCGGCCATGGCGGCGACCAGGGCCTGGGTGGCGAGGTTGTTTACGGCGCGGGGCAGGCCGCGGGCGGCGTTGTGGATCAAGGCGGTGGCGTCGTCGCTGAACAGGGTGTCGGAGCGTCCGGCGAGTTTGAGGTGGTGGGTAATGTAGCCGCTGGTCTGCTCGGCGGTCATGGGGGGCATGGCGTAGCGCAGGGCGATCCGCTGGTCCAGGGCGGCCAGGACGCCGAGGCGGAGCATGCGGCGCAGGGTGGGCTGGCCGATGAGCAGGCAGGCCAGCGGGCTGGCGGCGTCCATTTCGGCGTTGGTCAGGATGCGGGCGGCCTCGAGCTGGTCGTGGGTCAGCAGGTGGGCTTCGTCGATGACCAGGACGGGGATCCGGCCGCGCTCGCCGTGCTCGGCGGCGATCAGGGCGGCGGCCTGGGCGGCCAGGGCGGCGCTGCCGTGGGCGGGCCGGCCGCCGAGCGCGGTGACGACCTGGTAGTGGATGCCCCTGGTGCCGGTGGTCGGGTCGGCGAGGTAGATCAGGGTGTGCCGGGTCTGGTCCAGGCCGGCGATGGCGGCGCGGGCCGAGGCCGTCTTGCCCGAGCCGACTTCGCCGGTGATCACGCCGAGGGCGCGCTCGCGGGCGCACCAGGTGATCCGGGCGACGGCTTCGGCGTGCGCCGGGTAGTGACACAGCATGGACGGGGCGAGGTCCTTGCCGAACGGGGTGCGGGTGAAGCCGTAGTGGTTGCGCAGGTCGATCATGTCTGGTCCTTTCCGGTGGTGATGCCGCCGGCGGCCAGCGCGGCGGCGTCGGCGGCGGCGCGGGCGCTGGCCGCGGCCTGGAGGGCGGCCCGGATGTCACGGCCGGCCCAGCCGCCGGCGGCGCGCCTGGCGGCGATGCGCTCGAGCAGGGATGCCTTGGCGGCCAGGTAGGCGGCGACCTCGGTGGTGCTGGCGCGGGGACCGGCCGCGGTCAGCCTGGCGCACCAGGCGATGATCTGGCTGATCTCGGCGGGCCGGGCGGCCGCTGGCTGCCCGGTCACCGGTCCTCCTGCCCGCCGGCCGGCTGGTCCTGGTCGTCGTTGCGGGCCAGGGCGTCGTAGCGGATGCGGTGACGGCGGGCCGCCTGGTCGTGCTCGGCGGCGATGACGCCCAGGTAGTCGATGCCGGTCGGCGGCGGCGGCGTGGCGGGGATCTCCGGCTTGGCCTTGGGATGGGAGTGCCGGCCGATGTGCTGGGGCCGGGCCAGGCCCCAGGGCCTGCCGTTCCAGCGGACCTCGATGACAGCCAGGTCGAACGGGTCGAAGACGCACTCCACGCGGCGGCCGGCCAGCGCCGGGTCGGTCTCGTAGACGCCGCCGAACAGCTTGATCGTGGCGGTCTTGGCCACGGTGCGCAGCTCGGACCACAAGAACGCCTCGCGCAGTTGTTCCGGCGACGGGACAGGGAACGGCGCGCCGGCCAGCCACCGCTGGATGGGCGGCTGCCCGGTCTCCCCGTGCGGCCGGGTATGGTAGGCCGTCTCGTACCAGGCGGTGAACAGCTTGTTCAGCTGCGCCAGGTCCGTGATGGCGGCCCCGTCGCCGATCTCGACCAGGAACTCCTGCCGCACGACCCCGAAAAAACGTTCGAT
This sequence comes from Streptosporangiaceae bacterium, assembly GCA_036558005.1. Classification (GTDB taxonomy): domain Bacteria; phylum Actinomycetota; class Actinomycetes; order Streptosporangiales; family Streptosporangiaceae; genus DATBGO01. The sequence continues at coordinate 1,892 of DATBGO010000030.1, forward strand.
CTTGCCGCGGCCCTGCGGCCGTCCCGGCTGGCTGTGGGTGATCTTGATGCCCAGCCGGGCGGCGGCTCGCTTCAGCGCCGCATCGACGAACGCGGAGCCATTGTCGACGTATATGGCCTCGGGGACGCCCCGGGCGGCCAGCGCGGGGCGCAGCGCGGCGGCCAGCCGGACGGTGTCTTCGAAGTAGCCCCAGCGGGCAGCCATCACCGACCGGCTGTGATCGTCGAGGAAGGCGAACAGGTAGGCCTTGCGCCCGGCGATGTGCGGGCCGTGCAGCGCGTCGCCGGTCCACAGCTCGTTCGGCCGGGACGCCTCGAACCGGCCGAAGACAGCGGGCGGGTTCCCGTCCGGGCGGGTGGTCAGCTCCAGCCGCTCGAAGTGCCGCTGCAGCGTGCGCACCGACGGGGACCAGCCGCAGCTGGCCCGCAAGATCCGCATCACCTGCGCGGCGGTGCGGGCGGGCTTCTCCCGCTTCAGCCCGGCGGCCAGCTCCAGCACCGCCGCGTCGGTGCGCAAGGTGACCTGCCGGGCCGGCGGAGCCAGCGCGGCGAACCCGCCGGCCCGCCAGGCCCGGATCCACCGGTCGATCGTCTCCCGCGACACGGTCACCGGCTCGCCGAACGGCCCCGGGTGCGCGCTGGCGGCCAGCTCCCGGACCAGCCGGCCCCGCTGCCGGGTGGACAGCGCCGGATCAGCGGCCTCCCGGATCAGCTGGTACCGGAACAACGCCACCTGCTCGGCCCGCGCCGCTCTCTTGCGGTCCTCCTCAGCCCCAGACATAAGCAACCTCCTCGGTGAAACAGTGAGAACAAGCGATCACCGAGGATGGCGGTCCTACCGGGGCGCCGCCCAGAGCCAGCTCGTGTTGGCCACCCGGGCCGGCCAGGCCGGGGCCAGCAGCAGCCCGCACGTCACCGCCGCGGCCAGCTGCCACCGCGCCACCGTGCCCACCCCCGGCACCCTGGCCGCCGCCGCGGCAGCCGCCGCCACCGCCGCCACCGCATCCCCGGCCGGCGACCCGGCCGGCGCCGGCAACGGCGGATCCGTCACCAGGCTGGCCGCCAGCGCGGTGAACACCAGCCGGACCTGCTCCGCCCGCCGGGTGAACGCCCGCAGCCAGCCCCGCACCGTCGAGGCCGGGCGGCCCAGCCGCCCCGCGATCACCCGGTGTCCGGCACCGCAGGCCCCTGCCTCCAAAGCCAGCCCGATCACCTCCCCGGCATCAGCACGCCGGGCCAGGCACCAGGCCGGAAGCAGCACATGCGTCACCCTGCACCCCCGGCACCGCGCCCTGCGCGGGCAAAACCACACGTCCGGCCCGTCCGCCACCCGCAATCGCCGCTCTGCCGCGTTCCCCCACCTGGCCAGCACGCCCCCGCACGACGGGCAGGCCAGCTCCCCGCCTCCCAGCTGCCGCTCGACCACATCCCGGTCAGCGTTTACCGTGAGCACGACGCCTCCGCGCGTCAACCCAGCGGCCCTCCCGTCTCCGGCTGCCAAGACGAAGAAACGGGAGGGCCGCACCCATGTCCGACGTGATCACCGTGCCGTCGCACACGAAAAAGGACAACCCGAAGGCTGCCCTCAACCCCGTCCGCATCGTCAATGACGCGAACCCGCTCCTACGTCGTCATCCTGAGTGGCCGGAGACAAGGGCCAGTGGTGCTGCCTGGATGAGCAGGCCATCGATCCCGGCGGCCCAGGCGGAGCCGAGCCCGGAGATCACCAGCAGCACCAGGGCCAGGCCAAG
>DATBGO010000031.1:0-43246 GCA_036558005.1 Streptosporangiaceae bacterium
CACCGTCCCCCGCCACCCAGCCACGCCGCCCACTGGCTCGAATGGCGACGCCGCCACCAGGCACGATCGCGATGGTTCCACCAACGCGCACGCCTGGCACGCAACTACGCCCTGGTCAGCTAGCAATTGGAGGCTGTCGTACTAGGCACGCGTACCTGACAAGGACATACGGGAATACCTCTGCGTCACCTGGCAGGCAGCTAATGGCCATCCCGTTTCAGGCTGCTAGCGAGCTTGGCAACACTTCGAGCAATCGCCGCGGGAGCTGCTGCCCGAAATGCCTTTGCGGCAATCGCGGCGTCACGAAGGCTAGATGAATCCTTGCTCTGCTCGACCAACCAACGACAGAACATCAGGTATGCAATCCAGCTGCACAGAGATGACACAGCGAATACCGCCGCTATAGCGACGACGACCACACGGACGCTCCAGCCCGGCCCGATTCCCGGGTGATCGGGCCGCGGTACGCAGGCCGATATTACGAGCTGTCCACTCGACTCCCGTATGACACCGTGCTTGCACGCATGCCGACGGCCAGCAGCCGATCCCCCACGCGCTGGCCGGTTGATCGCACGGCCCGGGAGCTCAGGCGATCAGCACAGTCCTCAACGAGTGGAAAACTGGGTCCAAGCGTATCTCCTGCTCCTCCAGCGCGATAGCACAACGCTAGACAGGCCATGCCTGGAGTCGCCCGATGGCATCTAGCTGCGCTGATACGTGCCGGAAGTCGCCCTGCAAGGTTTTGTGGCCGGTGCCTATTGGCTCCCTACTTTGGCTCCCACCCACGCGCCGCGTTGATTCTGCGGGGGAACCTCTGCCCACTGAGCAAGGGGCTCCGGCGCGGACGGCGCCGACGGCGGCTCGTAGTACATGGTCTGCCGGTTCCACCGTGATCCCCGTGAGCAGCTCGATGTCGCCGCGAGCGGCTTCGACGGTGGGTGTCCAGAAGTCGGTAGGGCCGACCAGAGCGCGGCCAGCTGCGCATCGGCGACGACGGCACCATCACCTGGGAATGCGACTACCCCCACAGCGGCGACGAGCAACACCGCGCCGGGCACATCACGAACATGCTCGCCATCATCGCCGAGCCCACTTAAGCCGGATGACGAACTGCCTATACATCGCCTCCGGCATCCGACACTACGACAAGATCCAGTACACTGAGCCTTTTCATCCTGGTTATGCCTCGCCGAGCGGTAGCAGGCTGGCGGCCTGGCATGGAGATGGGCCTGTCCAGGTTCGGCGCCGGGAGCCCTTGACGGGGAAGCGACTGAGTGGGGCTGCGCCAGCAGCCCCGGTCTCCCCGCCGGCAAGAAGCCCTTGCTGGCCGGCGGCCTATGGCTTGTCGAGCCACTGGATGCTGGCGGGACGCCTGCCGGTGCGCAGGAATTCATGACCCGCCTGGCGGGCGTCGTCTTCGGTGATATCGCCGAAGGAGTCTTGGTCCGCGGCGGCGAACCACGGGTCGTCGAACGCGTCCTGCGCGTCGCCGGCGATCTGCCCGGGCGGGGCGCCCGGTGGCACCGGCCCCCAGCTGATCAGGACGTCGTGATCGCCTTCCCAGGCCAGGCTGGATCGGTCCCCGTCAAGGATGACGTGCAGTAGCCGCGCGCCGTCCTGGCTGGTCAGCGTCACGCCGCCGGGTAGGCCGTCAAGGATCGCATCAAGGTCAGCGGCGCCGGTCACCGTGACCGGGGCATCACCTGCCCACGCATGCAGGGGTGCGCCCGGCGGATGCTCGCCAGCGGCAGGGTTGCCCAGCCACTCTGGCAGCACGGTGAGCGGGTTGCCGATCAGGTCAAGCCGGGTGAGGCCGGTCAGGCCACCCAGCCAGTCCGGCAGCGCGGTGAGCCGGTTCCCGGAAAGGTCCAGCCAGGTGAGATCGCTCAGGTTACCCAGCCAGTCCGGCAGCGTGGTGAGCCGGTTCCCGGCCAGGCCTAGCCGCCTGAGCGCGGTCAAGTTACCCAGCGACTCTGGCAGTCCCGACAGCTGATTGCGACCTACCTGCAGCTCAGTAAGGCCGGTCATGTTACCCAGCCAGTCCGGCAGCGCCGTCAGCTGGTTACCGGACAGGCCAAGGGATGTCAGGCCAGTCAGGCCGCCCAGCCAGTCCGGCAGCACGGTGAGCCGGCTGGCGTTGACGTCGAGCTGGGTGAGGGTGGTCAGGCTGCGCAGCGACTCTGGCAGCGAGCCCAGGGCACGCCCATTCAGGCTCAACGACAAGGCTCCATCGCGCCGCGCTGCCTCGATCACGTCCTGGAGATGCGGGAGCCAATCCATCTCATGCCCATCCTGTGTCATCGGAGCCGATCGCGGCACATTGAACGCTTTTAATCCTCAGGTCCGTTCGTCATCCGCCGGTGACCGCCACAGCGCCGGCCTCGATCAGGTAACCGGGCTGGGCCAGCGCCTCCACTCCGGCGACCGTGCCGGCAGGCTTGTGATAACCGAATAGCGCCGCCCGGGCCGTCTCGATCACCGAAAGGTACCCGGGCCGGTGATGAACAACGTAGATGGTGATCTTGGCGACCTGCCCGGGCCGCGAACCAGCGGCGGCGAGAGCGCAGCCGAGGCTGGCGACCACCTAGCGGACCTGCGCTGCCAGGTCACCGTGTCCGACGAGGCTGCCGCGGGCATCCTCGGGTTCGGGGCCGGCGATGAACACCATCCGCCTCCCGGTCGCGACGACGACATGGGTATGGGTGGAGGGCACGGGCAGGCCATCGGGGTTGATGAATTCGAGGGTCACCGGGTGCCGGTCCTGTTCTGCGTGTTGTGCCAGATGCCCCCAACCGTTGCAGCGTGCCGGCTCGGGGCGTCGGGAAGCCCCTGCCAGCGGCCATTGTCCTGGCTATCGCATGAGCACCGCAGATAACCGCGGAAAGTAACCGGGCACATGGCCTCAGGCCCACCGAGCTGAACCCAGATCGCCGACTCGGCGCGTTGGGCCAGCGTGTTAGTCACTGCCGCGAACGTGAGCAGATCATTTGGTTCTGTGTGCGCAGCGTATAAGCTGGTGATCATCGGGCTTCGGCACACCGGCTCCGCCATTCACCCCAGTGCGAAGATACAGTCGGTGCAGCAGATTAACAAACTCAGCTGTACTGGTTATTGCGATCAAGTCATCCGTGATAACTATTACGATCCTCTCGTTCTGCGCCAATGCCAGGGCTATGGGCAATGAAAGATCACTGTCGTCGCCGGTAAGACCCTTTGGCGCGACGACGATCGCAAGCCAGACTCCAAGTCAGTAGCTGCGCCCCGACCTCTCCTCGGGCTACAGGGCGGGTGCAGTGGCCGCCTGGCAAGGAACCACGTACCTTTATTGACGTAGTCAATCCCGCCTGTTCTTATCTTGCTCTAATGGAGCGTGCAGACGCGGCGGTATCCAGATGGACTCGTCAAATTGATCCTGAACTGCTGCGATTTTCTGTAACCTCAGAGGCATGACGGGGCTGAGGAGCACGGTGACTCTCATCGCCGGAACGGTGGGAGGTCTTGCTGCGTCCGCCTTGGCGTTGCAGGCGACCGGAACATGGCATCCAACCGAGACCGAGGCGGCTACCGTGGTTGCTGTTGCCGCCGCGACCGCGTCAGTAGCGACGATCCGAAGTGCCGTCGACCGGTTTCGAGCCGACTTCCGATGGCGTCGATGGCGCCGCTTGACAATCGCAATCGTGATCGCACTGGCCTCCGTGGCTGCCGCAGCGATCCTGGCACTCGTCGCAGGACAGTTTGTTCGGTTGGATTCGACCGGCAGAGGCATTGTGATCGCGGTGGCTGCTGGATGCGCATTTGTGGGTGCGATCGTGGACGCGTACGGCGATGAGCGATTGCTTGGCGATCAGAATCGGCAGAAGGAACTAGAAGGGGCGACCTCCCTGCTCCTGGTCGACGCCCATACAACTATCAAGATAGGGCCCCGTAACCTCGAAGTCGTTCTTCTCCTGGTAACCCGAAAGAAATTTTGGCCCGGACACGCAGCTTTGCGAGTTGTCCACACGGACACCATTGGAGGCGTCTACCACCATCCCGGTGTCATTCATCAGGCGAAGCAGGATACTGACGAAATCGTAAAGAAGATCTGGGAGTGCTACCGTGATGAAAAAGATGTCACGAATATCCCAAAGCAAGATGTGCTGCCGATCCAGACAGGCAAATTTCAAGCTGTAATCCTCACTGGACCTGGTGTCTGGGCATCTCCGGTTCGCAACGAGGCCCGCAAAGTCGTCGGCGTTCTGGCCCTGCGGGCATATGAGGCGTTCGAATCCCGCGAACATTTCAGCTCCGATAGCCTCGGCTTTGCCGTTAACTTGGCTGCTTCGGGGGTTAGCAATGTAATCGGCACTGACTACTGATCTGCCGCTCGTAGAGTCTGGCGGGCTCCGCTGGTGGTCAATCAGTCAGTTCCGGGGCTCAGCAGCGAGCGGACGAACGGAGCGAGGTCACCAGTCGGCTGCATGTAGACGTACCGGTAGGCGATCCGCACCTGCAAGACCTCGTCGGCAGTCGCCTCCCTGGACTGGTCTCCTTGACCAAGGACCGCGACATAATGCGGCGTCAGGGGCAGAACGATCCAACAGCAGTGACCGGCTCAGAGTACGGTTACCGGGCAAGTCCCCTCTCATGTTGAACGACTTCCCAGCCGTAGCGCATAGACCGGCCGCCTTCGTACGGGGCCCGCCTTTTTCCCGGGCCCGCCAGGTGGGGTCGGTGACGAGCATAAGGAGGCAGATCTCTGGACGAAGAGTCAGCAGGTTTACCGAGACGCCGGTGTAGTAGCTCCTGTCGTCGCGGGTTCGCCGATAATGGGGACAGGCCCATCCGGCTGATCGTCCGCAGGCTTGACCTTCCACCGGGACATGAATGTCGCAGCGAGACGAGTTCCTGACCGCGCTGACGGTCGCCATGAAGCGAGTCCGGCCAGAGCGAGGAGCGTTGCGCGCGGTCGGCCAGATGCCCTCATTCGTTCCGGCCGAACTACAGCCATTCGCCATCGCGGTTACCACGCTGGCGGCTGACGGGCTCAGGGCACGGCTTTCCGGCGAACCAGGGCTAGCGCCGGAGCTCGCCAGGACACTGAACATGCTGTCCGCTCAGCTGGACAAGGCCGGACAGCGCGACGAGGCGGTCCGAGCTTCGGGGGAAGCACTCGCCCTGCGCAGGCGGCTTGCGGCTGCGGACCCGCCGCCCATGAGCTTGAACTGGCCGAGTCGCTGGTCAATCATGCGGTCCGGCTGGCTGAGACCGGACAGCAGGACGCGGCGGTGCAAGTGTCACTGGAGGCGCTGGAGCTGCGCCGGGAGTTGGTAGCCGCGAACCGGGATGCCTATGTGCCCGACCTGGCCATGTCGCTGGACAACCACGCGATCTGGCTGTTCAGGACCGGGCGGCGGGACGAGTCTTTGCGGGTGTCGCAAGAGGCACTGACCCTTCGCCGGGACCTGACCGTCGCTAACCGCGCGCTGCACTTGCATGATCTCGCCCAGACCTTGCACAAATCCTCAGGTTCCGCGGTTCGCTTCGGCCAGGGCCAGCGCGTTGTTCTGCGGGAGTCCCGCGGGAGCGAAGGAGTTCTGCCACTGAAGTTCCAGGGCCTGCGCACCTCAGGCCGTGAGCAGAGCGGGTGAAGATCGTGTATCTGCTACGTGGCTGCGCGCTCCCTTGTGGATAGAGCGAAGTGCTGAAAGTGGCCTCCGCTGGCAGGCAAGGGGGAGTCATGGCTGACGTAAAGGTTGCCGTGATCAACGCGGGTAACGCCGTGTCTGACGCTGACGTGCAGGGTGCGGTGGCCGCGCTGCAGACCCAGGTGCACCGGGACTTCGCTGCCGTCTGGAGTATTGATGCCGATCTTGAGTTCGTGCCGCGGGGAACTCGCCCGGCACCGGAGACCTGGTGGCTGGCCATCCTCGACAACTCCGACCAGGCTGGCGCGCTGGGCTACCACGACCTAACCAGCCAGGGCCTTCCGCTGGGCAAGGTTTTCGCCCAAAGCGACATCGACAGCGGGAACAGTTGGACGGTCACCGCGTCGCACGAGTTGCTTGAGATGCTCGCTGACCCGGGCATCAACCTGGCAGCGTTCGTCGAGCGGGTCGGCCAGGATGGAATCCACGCTGGAATCTTGTTCGCCTACGAGGTATGCGACGCCTGCGAAGCGGACCAGTACGGTTACCAGATCGGCGGCACGACTGTCTCGGACTTCGTCTTCCCCTCCTGGTTCGAGCCGTTCTGGCGGCCGGGCACGACCCAGTTCGACTATAAGAACCAGATCAAGCGGCCCTTTGAGTTGCTGCCTGGCGGGTACATCGGCGTGAATGGCCTGTCCGCCGGGGTCGGATGGCAGCAACTGACCGAGCAGCCCGCGCACGCAGCAGCACAGCGGGTTCGGCCCCGGGTGGGCAGCCGGCGGGAGCGACGGCGGACGGCACGCTCGGAGTGGAAGCCGAGCACCGCCCACCCGGGTCTGCCCGGGGAACCCGCATCCGCCAGTCCGCTCAGAAGGCGACCCTGACAGTCCGCTGCCCGCACACCGCGAGTCCGGTGGCCGACGCCGCGCGAACGCTTATGGCCGAGGACGAACATATGCTCGGATGAGGCCAGGTGCGCGCAGCGGACTGAAATACTTATGCGACATCGCAGCCTTGCAGCAACGCGCGCTCTTGCCGCGGATAGTGTGCGTTTGCGGTGGTCCCGCGACGAGAGGTACCGAGAACGCCTACCGTGGCGGATGCGCGGTCGATACGACGACGGGAGGACGGTCCTGTGTCACATGTACGGCGCTTCGACCACGTCGGCCTCACGGTCGCAGATCTCGACGTCGTGACCGCCTTCTTCGTGGCGCTGGGCCTGGAGGTCGAGGGCCGGACGTTCGTCGAGGGCGAGTTCCTGGACACGGTCTGCGGCATTCCCGGCTCCCGCACCGAGATCGTCATGCTGAAGCCGCCCGGCGATGGCACCCGCCTGGAGCTCTCGAGCTTCGTGCGACCCGCTTCCGTGCCGGGCTCACCGGCCGCCATGGCCAACGAGCTGGGATTGCGCAATGTGGCCTTCGAGGTCAACGACCTGCAGGCGGCTGTCGGCTGGGCAGCTACCGAGGGCTACGGACTGGTCGGTGGCATCGGCGAGTACGAGGGCGCCTGGCGGATGGCCTATGTCCGGGGGCCGGAAGGGATCATCGTCTCACTGGCCGAGCGTATCGGCTGAGCCTCGCAACGCCCGCATCTGCCGCTCTGTGCGCGTTCCACCCATCACCTCAAGCCAGCCGTGATGATCCAGATGTCTGATTCTGGCGTGGCTCTGGCGGCACAATCTTCTGAATGGCTTTCTGCCGGGCGGCGCCGCGGCTGAAAGGTCAGCAGCAGAGACGCCCGGCGAGCTCACGCCGCCGGCCCCCTCAGCGGATCCTCCCGCTGCTGGGATCGGCAAGCTCCTTCGGGGCGGATCCACCCGGACCTGGCGGGGGCGCTACTCGCGGTTCGCCCGCCTGCCGGTCAGCATTCCCGAAGTCTGCCCAAGGTTGTTCAAAACAGAACTTACAGATCTTCGTAGCCGATGTCGGCACAAGTCATCCGCTAGCGTTTAATACCGCTGATCGACGTTCAAACTGGATGACAAATGATCTTGATGGCTGCCTGCTGGCCTGAACCGAAGCTCCTGACCTGGGGTAATGTGTCGGGATGGCGGGATTCGAACCCGCGGCCTCCTGCTCCCAAAGCAGGCGCGCTAACCAAGCTGCGCCACATCCCGCCGGACCCTGCACAGGCTACCGTCTACGCGGGTCGGCCGGGCCGCCACGCTGGCCGTCAGGTTCCCGAACGCCATGCGCCAGCCGGGCACTAGGCCCGCCAGATCAATCCCAGCCACAGGAGACGGTACGCTACGGATGGCGCTCCTGCGCGCGGGCGTAGCTCAATGGCAGAGCCCCAGCCTTCCAAGCTGGTCATGAGGGTTCGATTCCCTTCGCCCGCTCTTACTGCTCCGGCCCAGGTCAAGGGCATGATCATCGATCTCTAAACGATCTTCAGGAGGCGCGTTCCTGGGCGCGTGCCCGTTGCGTGCCCGATGACTGATCCGTGCCCGCTCCCCCGTCCGCCGTCTTCGCCTTGCGGCGACACCCCCAGGCGGCCCAGCTCGTGCGCCAGCCGCAGCGGACCCCACCGCGGATGCTCCCGCCACAGCTCGCACACCGCCGTCTCCACCTCCGCGCTGACCTGATGCGGGCACGACTCCGGCCGCCGCGACCGGTCCATCAGCCCGCGCAGGCCACCCTGCTCATAACGGCTGACCCACGCATGCACGCTCTGCCGCGACACCCCGGACCGCCCGGCGACCTCCGTGACCGGAACCCCCGCCGCGACCTCCAGCACAGCCGGGCGCCGCTGCTCGGCCACCGACAACTCGACCAGTGCCAATCCCGGCCTCCCGCCACATGACGCCCGCAAGCAACATGCGACAGGGAAGCCGACTCACGGCACACCCGTAAGCCATCTGGCGGGACTGGAGTGTCAAGCATCTACCGAGACAGGACACGACCCACAGCGATTGGGTTGCCGAATTGAGCCGTACTGGATCAAGGCGGCACCTGCGGCGCCGCTGGCCCGGCGTCGCGCCGGGCTCTGCTTTGGGGAGGCCCGCCCGGCGCACGCCGGGCCACACGCCAGCAGGGGCACTCCGATCAAGGCGGCTCACCGTCATGCAGGCCGGTGGTGCACGCGGCCGCTTCCTTGGCGGCATGATTGTCCCGCTCGTGGACTCCGCGACTAGAGCGCTCCCTGCGGTCGCGTCGCATGCGATCGGCTTCGCCGACCCTAGACACGGAGTCCACTCACCAGGGATCGGCGCCTATCGAGGAAGACGGGGAGGAGTTGTCAGCTCTGCCAGGGCACGGACCGGCCCTCCTTGACCTTCTAGCCGCTCAGTGTCAGAGGCAGCAGTCGGAAAATACTTGTCTACCTGGAAGCTTGTGGTACTTTCTAAGTAGGAAAGTAATTTCCCGCAGGAGGCGACCATGAGTGACACGCAGCAGCCCCAGCCCGCCAGAACCGGGGCGACCGGCACCGAGGCCGCAGCCGAACTGGCCGAGATCCAGCGGCGGCAGGAGCAGGTCATCAAGGCCGCGCTCGTACCAGTCTGGTACTGGTGGGTGATAGCGGCCGCGATCGTCGCTATCGGCGCCGCCCGCGACAGCGGGGACCTGGTCGCGCAGGCCATCGTGATCCCGCTCGCCGTGCTCGTCATGGCGGTGCTGACCTGCGCGATGATCCCTGAGGTGCGCCGCCGCGTCAAGGTGTACAGCGCCCCGCAGACCGACGGCCGCGTCGCCGCCGCGATATTCGGCATGATCGTGCTGGTCGACGTGGTGATCATCAGCGTCGCGGCCAGCCTGGCCGCGAACCACGTCCACTATCCCGGCACCATCGGCTGCGCCGCCGGGGCTGCCGTGCTCGTGATCGTCGGGCCACTGGTGAACGCGTACTCGCGTAGGCTCATGCTGCGCCAGGCTCGGCAGCAACTGAACAACGCGAAGCAGGCCGGAGGCAGCACCCCGTGAGCACGGCCCGGTTCGATGAGCTGATCCACGCACCGACGCGACTGGAGATCGTCTCGCTGCTCGCCGCGGCGCAATGGGCCGACTTCAAGTACATCCGCGACGAACTCGGCCTGTCCGACTCGGCGCTCTCCAAACAGCTGTCCACCCTGGAGTCGGCCGGCTACATCCAGATCCGCAGAAGATTCGTGGGCAAGCGCCCTCGCACCTCAGCCAGCCTCAGCACAGCTGGCCGCCAGGCATTCGACCAGCACGTGGCGGCCCTCCAGCGAATCATTGCCAGGTCACAGCAGAATGGTGACGCCGGGGCGGAGGCAGGAGCAGCGACGCCAACGGACAGACTCGGATGACCGCCGACCAGCTCGGCGACACGCGCCCTGTTGAGCCCAAGGATCGGACGGGTTCAGACTGCTTCAACGGGACCAAGCCCGCCCCTAACAAGCGGTTCCGGCCGTGCCCGTGGCGTGCCCGATCGAGCGGTAAATCACGGGCGACCACGGTCGCTCGCGGACAAGAGCCAGCCCGGGTTATCTGGGCCGATGCAGGTCATAGCCCGTGCAGTCTCAGCCTTCCAAGCTGGTCATGAGGGTTCGATTCCCTTCGCCCGCTCCAACATGTAAGCCCAGGTCAGACCCCGTGTTAGCGACGCTGAGTGTACGGCAGCGCTGGCCGCGTTCGTGTCACATATGTCCAGCACACGGCGGCCGGTCACATCCCGAGCATGCGGAGCAAGACTGGGTTCAGCAGATGCCGCTTGGCAAAGTCGCCCTCCGGTTCCATCGCATCCAGCACATGCCTGGGCATCGCAGCCCACTGCTGTATCGCCACCTCGTTAGTCAACTCGGTCACTGCCAGACCGCCCCCTCGACGTCTGACCGGTGCAGCATGCCACCAGGCGCCACGCGGTGGCCAGGTGCGAGCAAAGTACCGAGCGTGTCGGCCACAGATCACACGGCAATCAGTTCGTCACCGAAATCGATTACCACCCGCAGCCGCCCGCCGACTGCGTCCGCATAACGCCCCAGAACCTCGACGCTCGCCACCTCGCCCCGCTCGATCTGCGATACGCGCCCGACGCTGACACCCATGACGGCAGCCACGTCACGCTGGGTCAGACCACGGCTCTTACGGGCCTGCGCCAGCCGGTGCGTCTTAAGCTCAGACAGAAGACGAGTCTTCAGCAGCTCGATCTCCGCGCGGTCATCAGCGTCGTACAGCTCTTCGTATAGGTCTTCCCAGCGCATCATCGGCCCCCTTCCTCACGACTACCCATTGCCTGAAGGTGTTCGGCATACAACTGCTCGGCACGCGGGATTGCCTTGCGGTACCAGCCGCGCCAGTCACCGGCCTTGTCCCCAGCCACCAGTAAGACGATCTGCTGCCACGGATCGAAGACGAACAAGATCCGGATCTCACTGCGGCCAGCCGATCCTGGCCTTAGCTCCTTCATGTTCTTGATCTTCGAAGCCGTGATCTCGCCGACGAGCGGGCGCTTCAGGCCCGGCCCATGCTGTCTAAGCAGCTCCACCGCCGCGCCTACCTGGCGGGCGGAATCCCGGTCGAGCTTCCGGAGTCCGCGAGCCCAGGCAGCGAACTCACCGGTGACCTCCAAAGTCCACGGCACGAGATCAAGTATAGCTATGGCTAAAGTTCTAGGGAAGCCTTCATACCGAGCATGGTGCACTAAGCTCACCAGCCAAGACCCTCGGCCGAGCGAGGAGGCCTGGCGCCTGTTGGGTTTCGCCGGGCCGCGGCGAACGACGACCATGGGTGAGTCGCACGGCTGGTTACGCGGCTGCGCATCTGGACGAGATCGAGGAATTTGCGGACGTAGGCTGTCACTACTGGCCGATCCGGCCCCACTGGGCATCACGGCGTTCGGCGTGACTGCCTGGACGGCCCGCGCCGCAGGCGACCGCGTCATCAACGAGCGTGACGAGGACGACCCCACCGCTGACCAGGAACTCTTTCTCGTGATGCGCGGCCACGCGGTGTTCGAGTTCGACAGCGGCCGAGTCGACGCGCCGGCTGGAACTCTCAGGTTCGCCCCTCCCCGCACCAAGCAATTGATCAGCGATTGAAACCCTCATGGAACTTCCCGAGCACGCAGGCGGGTGGGCCCGCGCCCACCTGGCAGTTATCGACACAGAAGTAGTGACCGGACTGGCGAGCGTGCGGGTTACCGGCGGCGGCACCGCCACAGCAGGTACGTCGGTACCGGAGCCGGCGGCTCTACGAAACGTTCGGCTTCCAGCCCGGCCTCAAGCAGCGCGTTCAGGTAGGTGGACAGCTTGCGGTGTGTCGCACCTACCCGGATCCGGACGCCCTCGGGATTGTGGTCTTCCGGCGAGATCCACCAGCCCTCGTACTCGTATCCCTGTCCTGGCGGCCAGCTGCTGGCTCCCCGCTCGCTGCCGGGAAGGCACGGATGCACGATCGAGGCGACGAACCAGCCGCCTGGCCGCAGCATCGCTGTCACGGCAGACAAGGCGCCGGCCAGGTCGTCGATGTCCATCAGCGCCATCTCGCAGGTGCAGCCATCGAAGGCCCTACCGTCCCACCAGGCGAGGTGACCGGTGACGTCGGCGTGGATGTAGGTAATGCTCGCCGGGCCAGCCGCGCCTGCCCTGCCGAGCATCGCGGCCGAGATGTCCACGCCGGTCACGTCAGCCCCCAGGTGGGCCAGATGGCGGCTCATCCGGCCCTGCCCGCACCCGATGTCCAGCACCCGGTCACCGGCCACGGCGGGCAGCAGGCCGGGCTGCGCCGCGATGAGCGGCGGCATGTCGCTGCTCCACTGCTCATACCACTCGGCGAAGTCGTCATACCGCGCTTGCGTCCGCGTCATGTTCCGACGCTAATTGCCTGCCCCGGGGAGGACCGGCTATGTTCGCGCGAGGCTGACCACGATCGTCCGCGCGAGGATCCAGTAGCTCTCGGTCACGGCGAACCTGGCAGCAGGCCAGGCAGGGAGAACCCCGAGGACGACGGTTTATCCCGTACCGAGCAGGTCGTGGATGGCAGCGACGGCCACGATGTCGCGGGCTGTGGCTGCGAGGCTTGGGTCCACCGTGACCAAAGCGTCAGCCTGCAGCCGGGTGACCGCGATGTACTCGGCGTCCCTGAGCGTGTCCCAGTCGTGCTGACGTGCGACCTGCCACGCGGTGCGGCGCGACACCCGGTCACCAAGCAGCCGCATCTTCGTCTCGGTCATCCGCTCGTGTACTTCCATGGCTGCCGCTTCGGTTCGCTTACCTGCACGGACGTCGCGCAGCAGCAACTCCAGCGCCTCTGACCGGATCGAGTTCGGCGCGATCAGCCGGTGGCCCGGATCGACGTGAAGCCCGGCGTCCACGAGGTGGAGCAAGGTCGGTGCGTCGATCACATAGCGAGCCATTTACTCAGCTTAGCTGGGCCGGTTAGTCCGCAGTTTTCCTTCGCTGGAGGCGAGAATCCCCATGTCAGCGCCCCGCTGGTTGCCGTAGTGCTCGAACGTGACCCAAGTCTGGGCATACTGCGCTTGCGTCGCGCGAGGCTGACCACGGACGATCCGGTAGCTCGCGGTTCCTGTCGCCGCGCCGGTGCGGCCATCGAGCTGCGTCGGTAACGCGGGCGCGCGCTTGCGCCAAGTACGGGTAAATGGGCGACGGCGGAAGGGATCAGGCATGAGCATTCCGGGGGGCCGGGCGAACCTGGCGGCCGGGCCGCTCTCCGGGATTACTCGTGATCCTGCCGCTTTCGAGGCCTTTTACCGGCAGCACGTGGCGCTGATCACACGCTTCGTGGCACGCCGCGTCGCGGACCCGCAGGGGGTTGCCGACCTGACCGCGGAGGTATTCCTCGCGGCCATCGGCTCCGCGCATGCCTACCGCCCTAGCCGCGGGTCGCAGGCAGCATGGCTGTACGGGATCGCGCGCAACGTCATCGCGGGAGAGCGCCGCCGCAGCGCACACGAGCGGCGGGTGGCGGACAGGGTCGCCGGGCAAAGGCTGCTCGATGACGACGACATCGCCAGGCTTGAGGAAAAGATCGACGCGGAGAGCCCCGGCCGGGCCGCATACCTGGCGCTGGCGCGGCTCCCGGAAGACGAGCGGGCCGTGCTCGAACTCGTCGCCATCGATGGGCTGCCGGTGCAGGAAGCCGCCGCCGCACTAGGCATACGGCCGGGCACGGCCCGGGTCCGCTTGCACCGGGCGCGCCGCGCCGCGCGGGAAATCTTGAGCAGCCCCCCTAGTCACCTCACAGTTCCTACGGTCATGGAGAGCAGAAGATGAACACCACCCACCGTGCCTCCGGGCAGCCGGACGGCCGCGCCGCGGCTCCTGGGCAAACATTGGGGGGATTCGAGGAGCGCCTGCTGACGGAGCTCAAATTCGCGGTCGCGGAGCAGGCGGCCGGACCCGCCGTCGAACAGCCCGAAGTAGGCACACGTACCAGGGTCGTGCCATCACGGCGGCGCTGGACCATTGCGGCTGTGGCCGGTGCCATCGCCGCGGCCGCGGCGGCCGCCTCGGTCATCACGCTGGTCCCGGGCCGGACGCCTGGCGGGCTCGTCAGCACGGAGGAACAGCCCCTCGGCAGCCTGGCTTCTCACTCCGCCGGGCCGTTCCTGCTGGCCATGGCCGCCAGAGCGAGCCACGCTCAGGCGGGCACGGGCCGGTACTGGTGTACCGAGACGATCGACGGAAATCTCGTTCCGATCGGGCCGGGCGGCCGTGAACTCACCCAGCCTGGGCAGGGCTCGCAGCCTAGTCCCGTGTCTGACTACCGATATTCGCTCTTCAGCCGGTCCCGCATGACCAGCTGCGAGACGCCCCGCGGCAGCGACGCCGGAAGCTTTTACCAGTACCTGGGCGCCCGGCCCGCGACCGCTACGGACGTCGCCGCGTGGCGCCGGGCCGGCTCTCCCGACCACTGGCAGACGTGGTACGCACGTCAGACCATCTCCAGCCACCCTGGTTCCTCCCGGCCGGTGGGCCGGCGAGGTGGCCTGCCGCCCTGGGGAAGTGACCAGTCGCTGCCCGCCGACCCGGCGAAGCTGAAGGCGGTACTGCTGGCCGGTCTTGCGGGACCGGCTGACCTAGGAATCAAGCGGCAGGAACGCCAGGCGGGCCTGTCCTACCGCCAGATCCAGGATGAGAATCTCTTCTGGAACCTGGTTAGCCTCCTGGACGAGCCGATCAGTCCCGCGGTCCGCGCGACAGCGTTCCGTGCGTTCGCCGAGATACCAGGCGCCCACACCCAGCCTGGGGTGCGCGACCCGCAAGGGCGGGTAGGCACCGCCGTGTGGTGGGGCCGGCTGGACGGACAGCAAACCGGCTTCGTCATCATCAACCCGGCGACAACCATGCTCCTTGCGGAAGAGGGCTTCGCGGCTAGCCCCGCCTGGGTATACAAGCCGGGCACGCTGACGCAGTACCACCTGTGGCTCAGTGCCGGACGGACCAGTCACCTCCCTTAACTTCGGGCCCGAGGCCGCCGTGGCCGAGGCCGAATCAACTCAAGGCCCTCGGGCCGCAGACGCAGCCGGGCCCGGCCGGTGCGGGGCGGGCCCGCGATTCACATATCCGTTCGGTCACCAATGGGTTGAAACCGGGCGAGCCAGGCCAGGAAGTAGCTATGAGCGAGGCGGCGGAAACACAAGCGCCATCCGGGCCGACGCCGCCGGTGCCGCTGCGGCGCAACCGCGGTTTCCGGTTGCTCTGGGTCGGCCAGGTGCTGTCCGACACCGGAACCGAGGCGGCCTACATCGCCTATCCATTACTCATCCTCACCCTCACTCATTCTCCGGCCATCGCCGGGATCGTCGGCACGGCGCAGCTGACCGTGGAGATGGTCCTCGGCTTGCCGGGTGGCGCGATCTCCGACCGCCTGGACCGCCGGCTGACCATGATCACCTGCGACAGCCTCCGCGCTGGCGTGCTCGCCGTTCTCGCCGCCCTGGTGCTGCTGCACGCCGTGAGCTGGCCGTTCGTGCTGGCCGTGGCGGTGATCGACGGCGGCGCGAATGTGCTGTTCAGTCCGGCCGCCACCGCCGCGCTGCCCGCGATCGTCGCCGACCAGCAGCTCGAGCAGGCCTGGGCGGCCACCGAAGGGCGGATCTACGCGGCCAGCCTGGCGGGGCCCGCGCTGGGCGGTTTCCTGTTCGGGCTGGGCAGTGCCGTGCCGTTCGCCGGTGACGCCGTGTCGTACCTGGTTTCGGCCGGGGCCGTGAGCCGGATTCGCGGCAAGTTCCGGGCTGAGCGTTCCGGCGAGCATGCGGCGCTGTGGCGCGAAGCCGTCGACGGGCTGCGCCTGGTCTGGCGTAACCAGCTGCTCCGGGCAGTGATCATCCAGGCGCCGCTGGCGAACTTCGCCTTCAACGGCGCGATCTTCACCATCACGCTGGCGCTGCGCCGGGCCGGAACCGCGCCCGGCGTCATCGGGCTCACCCAGGCAGGGGTCATGATGGGCGGGCTCGTCGGCGCCGTGATAGCCCCCAGGCTGCAGGGCCGCCTGCCGCTGTGGCAGCTGGCCCTCGCGCTCGCCGCGGCCGGAGCGGTGCTGCTGGGGGTGGCATCCGTGCTGCTCCCGTCACCGCTGGTTGCCCTCCCGGTCGCGATCGACCTGCTGCTGGCGCCCACCGCCAACGCGGCGCTCATCGCGGCCATGCTGCGGGCCACGCCGGAGGGCATGCGCGGCCGCGCCAACAGCACCGTGGCCGTAGCGGCCACCGGCCTTGCCGCGCTCGCCCCGCTCACCAGCGGCCTGCTGGTCGAGCACGTGTCCGGGCACTGGGCGATGGCGGCGTTCGCGGCAGCCATCGGCGTCGCGGCGATCATGTGCGTGGCGCTGCCCGGGCTCAGGAACGCCGGCTAAGTCCCGGATCAGCTGAGGCTCATGAGCGGTAACGCGGATACTCACCGGGAACGCCTCAGTCCGGGCCTTTGCGTCCCACCAGATGGAAGACTCGGCTGAGCTGGCGGTAGGGGTCGCGCCGGCTGGCTTCGAGTTCGACCGCGGCCGTCGCCGTCAGCTGCCCTGAATCGCCGGGGTCCAGCGTGACTCCGCTGAACTCGAGCCAGTCGACGAACAGCCACACCCCGTACCAGCGCACTGGCTCCACGCCCCGGCTCCGGATGAGCTCGCTGACTTCCTCCACCGTGTCGGCTCGGCCCTTCAGTCCCAGGACCCCGATCCCGGTCCTGGTGTCAAACGACGCCAGCGCGTCCTTCCAGCGCCGCTCCAAGGCCGGCTGGACCGCCGCCGCGTTGGCGTTGCCGGTCATGATCGAGACGATGCCGCCGGCCGCAGCGCACCGGCACAGCTGGCTGATCACCGGCTCCGGCTGGTCCAGGTACCCGAGCACGCCATGACACAGCACGGCGGCGAACCGCCTGCCGTTCACCGCCTCGTCCGCGTTCTCGCCGCCGGCCTGCACGAACGTCACCCGCCGCTGTGCCTCACCCGGCAGCCGCGCAAGCCGCTGGCTGGCCTTGTCCAGCATCGCCGGCGACGGGTCAAGCAGCGTCACCTCGTAGCCGGCCTGGGCCAGCGGAAACGACTGATGGCCCGCGCCGCCGCCGACGTCGAGCACTGGCGCGGGAGGCGGCGGGAGATGCTCCAGCAGGTGCTGGTGCAGCACGTACGTGCGCACGCACCCCTTCACGGAGGCGTAGGCATCATCGGCGAAGCGGCCGACCAGGCTGGCCCAGATGTCGTCGCTCATGACATCAACGTAGCCAAGTCGTTTCGAGACATCGCCGCCGGCGCCAACCGCTGAGCTGGCCAAGAACGGCCTGGCTAGCTTTTCAGCGCGATGAGCCCGGCATTGGTAGGGCTGAACCCGCAGCTATCGAAGTAGAACGGGCGCAGATGATCTTCGAAATCGACGTGCAGCCATTCGCAGCCAGCGGCGCGGGCACCCGCCGCCGCGACGGCGACGAGCTGCGTCCCGACCCCGAGCCGGCCGAACCTGGCGGCAACCAGGGTGTCGAGCACGAAGGCGTGGACACCCCCGTCCCAAGCGACGTTGACGAAGCCCGCGAGCTGGCCCCGTGCCCGCGCGCAGACCCAGCCCAGGCTGTGCCGGCTCACCTGGTCCAGCCAGTCATCATCCAGGACCTGGTGACCGAAGCCCTCAGCGTGCAGGGCATTCAGCTCGGCGTTCGTGAATGAGCCGCGCCAGGTGTAGTCGATCACCGGGCCAGGCGGCCTGTTACGCTGGTGCTCCCCGCTAATGTCCATTTTCTACAGATTAGATATAAAAGGTGAGGATTGCTCCAAGGATTGGCGAAGTCCTTACCGTGCCGGTACTCGTCGCGGCGGTGACCTGGATCGCTCCCGCCGGGACGGCCATGGCGGGCCAGACGGCGCCCCAGAGCACAGGGACATCCTTCGCCGCCAGCGGAATCCTCAACGGCGTGGCCGCCACGTCCGCCAGCAACGCCTGGGCCGCCGGCGGCACCTTCATCGTGCACTGGAACGGGCACGCCTGGAAGTAACGCCAGCACCAGCGGCGGCCGGGGAGCTTACGCCTTCTCCGGCCGCCGCGCCACGTCAGACACCGGTCCGAGGTGACCAAGCTTGTCGGGATTGACGACAGCGTGGATCGCCTGGACCACGCCGTCGGCGACGTCGAGTTCCAGCACGCTGACCACGCGCCCTTCGGCGTCGTACAGCACGGCGCCCGGCTGGCCGTTAACCCACGCCAGCCGCAGCGAGCCGCCGAGGAACCGGCCCCGGCGGAACACGCCGAGGAGCATCCGCGTCACCCGCAGCCGCCCCGCCAGCGGCTTCCCGACCGCCTGCCCCTTGCCGCCGCCGTCGCCGTGCAGCACCACGTCGGGCGCGAGCAGGCCGAGCAGGTCGTCCATGTCGCCGCCCGCGGCGGCCTCGAAGAACCTGCGGGCGAGTTCCTCGCCTTCCGCCCGGCGCGCCAGCGGCGCCCCGGCGGCGGGCGTCCTGCCGTCGGCGACGTGCTGCCTGGCGCGGGCGAAGATCTGCCGGCAGTTCGCCTCGGTCTTGCCGATGATCCT
Source organism: Streptosporangiaceae bacterium (assembly GCA_036558005.1). Classification (GTDB taxonomy): domain Bacteria; phylum Actinomycetota; class Actinomycetes; order Streptosporangiales; family Streptosporangiaceae; genus DATBGO01. The sequence continues at coordinate 18,568 of DATBGO010000031.1, forward strand.
CGCCACCTCCGGGTAGCCGTAGCCGAACACCTCGCGCAGCATGAATACCGCCCGCTCCACCGGCGAGAGGGCTTCCAGCAGCACGAGGAACGCCATCGAAAGCGAATCGGCCAGTTCGGCGTGCTCGGCCGGACCGGGCGCCCCGGCCGGCACGACGACCGGCTCGGGCAGCCAGTCCCCCACGTACGTCTCCCGCCGCACCCGCGCCGAGCGCAGGTAGTTGATTCCCAGCCGGGTCACCGCCGTCGCCAGGTATGCCTTCGGATCGGCGACGGTGGTCCCGGCCTGCCGCGCCCGGGTCAGGCCGAGGAACGCGTCCTGCACGATGTCCTCGGCGTCACCCACGGCTCCGGTCATCCCGTAGGCGATGGAGAACAGCAGCGGCCGGTAGCTGGCCGCGCCCGTCTCATCCGCTGACCCAGGCACGGAATCCCTCCCGCCAGCTGGCGTACCGCGGCTCCCAGTCAAGTTCCTTCCTCGCCTTCGCGTTTGACGACCCGCGCGCGCTGGTCATCTGGGCCACGACGAATTCTCCGGCGAGCGGCCGCCCGAGCCAGCCGGGCAGCCGCAGCGGCGGCTTCGCGCCCGCGACCTTGGCCAGGTACGGCAGCCAGTCCGCGACCGGCGCCGGGTCGCTGTCCACGATGTTGTAGACGCCGGGAGCGCCGTGGTCGACCGCGGCCAGCGTCGCCGCCGCGGCGTCGGTGATCTCGATGAACGACCAGATCCCCGTCCCGCCGCCGATCACCGGCAGCTGCCGCTTCCGCACCGCTTCCAGCAGGACGTCCGACGCGCCCGGCCCGTAGAAGCTGCCGTAGCGCAGCACGATTCCCTCGGGTGCCGCGGCCGGCACGGTCTGCTCCACATGCTTGATCCCCGCCAGCGTCCGTGCAGCTGACGGGACCGGGTGCGAGTCGAGCGGGTCCTCCTCGGTCTTCACCGGGCTGCCCGAACGCTCGTTCGCGCTGATGTAGCTCTGCGCGATGACCCGGCGGGTGCCCGCCTGCGCCGCGGCTGCCAGCAGGATGTCGGTGCCCTCGGTCCGGAGCTTGTTCGTGACGGCGAACAGCCGGTCCGGATTGCGCAGGCGGCGCATCTGGGCCAGCGCCGTCATCTCGTGCACGATCACCTCTGGCGCGGCGGCCCGCACCGCGGCGGTCACCGCCTCGCGGTCCAGCCCGTCGAGGACCACCGGCTCCGCGCCGGCTTCGCGCAGCCGCGCGACCTTGCCGGGCGTCCTCGTGCTGGCGGTGACATCGTGACCCGCCGCGACCAGCCGGGGAACCAGGTGCGCTCCCACCGCCCCGGTCGCTCCCATGACGAAAACTCGCATGATCCTTCCCTTCCCCCTGGTTCTTTACCTTGAAGACAAGGCAGCCCCCGCGGCTGTGACACATCTTCAGGGCTTCCCCGCCGTCGGCCGCGGGCCTCCCGACTCAGGCCGCCTACCCGGGGTGAGCCTGATCCGGGGTGCTACAGTCCTGCACGTACCGCACTGATAGCGGGCCTATGCACACCCGATTGCCTAACTTAGGTTCGAGGAGGCCTGCTCATGGCGCCTGTCCAGGTGCGTCCCTTCAACCGCCGTGACCGGCAGCAGCTGACCGATCTGGTGAACGCCCACGCCGCGGCCGTGGTGCCGGGCATGGGAGCGTCGGTCGCCGCGGTGCTCAGCGAGCTGGAGCGCCAGCCGGGCGAGTTCATCGTAGATCCGTGGGTGAGCGAGCGCGCGACGCTGGTCGCCGAGCAGCAGGACCGGGTGGCAGCCGCCGCGCACCTGGTCCGCTACTACCCGGATGAGCGCGCCGGGAAGGCCTACCGCGGGTCGGGCGAGATCCGCTGGCTGCTGTTCTGGCCGGAGGCTCCCGCGGGCAACCCGTACTGGCCGGATGCGACCGAGGCCGCGCAGCGGCTGATCGCCGCCTGTACCCGGCAGCTGGATGAATGGGGAGCCGGCAACCAGAGCGCGAACGGCGAGCTGCCGGTGCCCGGGGTCTACGGCGTGCCCGCGCAATGGCCGCACATCCGCGCGCTCTACGAGCGGTCCGGGTTCGCCCATACCGGGCACACCGAGGTCGTCTACCTGGCCCGGGTCGGCGACCTGCCGCACCCGGCCGGACCGCCCGTCGCGGGCCTGTCGGTGCGCCGGGCCGTCGGGATGAACGGCACCCGCTTGTCGGCCGTCGCCGGCGAAACCGTGATCGGCTACATCGAGGTAGAGATCTTCGAGCAGGGCGAGCGGCTGTCCCGGCACGGCGGGTGGGCCGACGTGGGCAACCTGCGGGTAGCCGGGCCGCATCGCCGCCGCGGTGTCGCGACCTGGCTGCTGGGGCAGGCGGCTGACTGGCTGCGGCTGGCGCGAGTCGAGCGCCTGCTGGACTATGCGTGGCTGGAGGGCCAGGATCGGGCCGGTCAGGACGACGCCGGCTACCGCGCGTTCCTTGCCGCGTCCGGCTTCACCGAGCTCACCCGCACCCAGCGGGGATGGACGCGCACCCCGTGACCCGCGGTCAGCAGGCGGCCAGGTCGCGCTGATACCAGGTGCCCGGCCGTCCGCCCACTTCGGCCGGGCCGTCCGCGACGAACCCGGCTTTGGTCAGCACCTTCCGGGACGCGACGTTGTCGCGCGAGGCCGCCGCCCTGAGCGTGCGCAGCCCGTACCGCGATGCCGCGACCCGGCACAGTTCCCGTACCGTCGCGGTCGCCACGCCCCGGCCGGCGACGTGCTGCGCGACCCGGTAGCCGAGCACCGCCGTGCCGCCGGCCATGTCGAAAAGGTTGAACCTGCCGAGCACCGTGCCGTCCTCGCCGACGAGCACGTGGAAGGCGCAGCTGCCGGTTTCCTGCTCGGCCAGCAGGGCGTTGTGCCGCTCGGCGAACTGGTCGTAGAACTCATCGCCCCGGTCGGAGATCGAGGCCGCGAAGTAGGCACGGTTCGCAAGTTCGAAGGCCAGGACCGCCGGGGCGTGGTCGGCGCGCAGCCGCTGCAACTCGGGCATCACCCAACTGTAGGCAGCTGAAGCTTGGGCTGGCGTTACCGGGCGTGCCGGCGCCGCGGCCTGGCGGGCGCTCCGGTCGCCCCGGTCAGCCAGCGTGACCTGCGCAGGCCGAAGTACAGCTCCAGCAGCAGCATGCCGACGAACGCCTCCTGTGCCCTGGTCGCGTAGAAGTCGGCGGCGCCGGCCGGGCCGCCCAGGTGCGCGTGGTGCACGAGGATGAACAGGGCCGGCAGCACCAGCAGCAGCACCCACCAGGCCTGCCGCAAGAGCAGCGGGCTGGGCTCGCCGGGCCGCAGGATGCCGCGGTCGGTCACGTCGAACGCGACCGGGGCCAGGATCAGCATCACCACGCCCTCGGCCAGGTTGGTCGGGAACCTCATCAGCGACGTGTGGTCGACCGCCACCGTCAGGATCAGCACCGCCAGCGCGCATCCCCAGGCCACCTGCCGGGACGGCCGCCGGGCCGCCTGGACGTAGAGGATCAGGAACGTGAGCGCGAAGAACGTCTCGTTCAGCGTCCGCACCTTGCCGGTGATGGTGTGGGAGTTGTAGAGGATCAGCAGCACCGCGAACATGACCAGGCCCGCGGCGGCCGTGACCACCCACTCGACCCGCCGCCCGGTCAGCCGCGGCCTGGCGTACTCGATCCAGAGCGGCAGCAGCAGTGCCAGCACCCAGCCCTCGCTGTCCTGGGAGATGTGCCGGGTCAGCGGGTTCTGGTTGGCGACCACCTTGGTGATGATCAGGGCGAGCAGGACAACGAGCCCGCCGTAATACACCCCCGCCACGGCGCGCTGCCAGGCCTTGCGCCCGGCTAGGTCACCGTGCCGCGGAACCGTCGAGACAGTCTGCATTGGAGCAGTATGCCGGGCGGTATCTGCCGCCGGCCGCTCTTCACCGCCTCTTGAGAACTTATAGCCAGTTTTATGACGATTGGCTGATGCGGATGCACGACGACGAGGTCGCGATCGACGGCGGCCTGGTCCGCCGGCTGGTCGCCGCCCAGTTCCCGGAACTGGCCGGCCTTCCGGTGACCGAGGTGACCCCGCCCGGCACCGTCAACGCGATCTACCTCCTGGGTGATCAGCTGGCCGCGCGACTGCCGCGGCTGCGCGCGTGGGCGCGCGACCTTGAGCAGGAGTGCCGGTGGCTGCCAGAACTAGCCAGAGCGGTAACGCTATCGGTCCCGCAGCCGGTCGCCGTCGGCCAGCCAGCCCCCGGGTACCCCCTCCGCTGGGCGATCTACCGCTGGATCGGCGGTCACCGGTATCGCGATGACCGGGTCAGCGACGAGCGCCAGGCCGCCGCGGACCTCGCAAGGTTCGTGGCCGAGCTGCGCGCGGTGCCTGTCAGCGCGGACGCGCCCCGCGCAGGCCGCAGGCCGCTGGCCGAACTCGACCAGGACACCAGGGCAGCCATCAGCGCGGCCGCCGGAGCCATCGACGCTCCGGCGGCCATGGCCGCCTGGGAGCGGGCACAGCGGGCGCCGGCCTGGGACAGCAGGCCGGCCTGGATCCACGCCGACCTCCTGCGGCCCAATCTGCTGGTGGCCGGCGGCCGGATCCGCGCGGTCATCGACTTCGGCAGCGCTGGCGCCGGCGACCCCGCCACCGACGTCATCCCGGCGTGGGCGGTGTTCGGCCCGGCCGGGCGTGCCGCGTTCCGGCAGGCGCTGAGCGTCGGCGACGGCGCCTGGGAGCGGGCCCGAGGTATCGCGCTGCACCAGGCGGCCGCGCTGATCCCCTACTACGCCGTCTCGAATCCAGAGTTCGCCGCGCTCGGCCGGCGCACAGTTGAGCAGGTCATCGCTGACCTGCGCGAGAGCTGACGCAGGCAGGCCGCCTGGCCGTTACCGGTGCCGCTCGCGGTAGAGGTCGCGCAGCATGGCGATCTCGGCGCCGTGGTGCAGCAGTTCCTGGTTGACCCACCAGACCAGGTCGATGAACGCGTCGTCCACGTCACTCCCGTACGGATAGGTGCACAATCCCACCGTGTCCAGGGCCGCGTCGTCGGCGCTGGCGACGGCCGCGCGCCAGGCCGCCGCGCCGCGCCGGAACGCTTCGATACCGCCAGCCGCGTCCCCGCTGACCCGGTAGGTTTCCCTGGTCATGGACCGGCTGCCGGCGGTGTAGTCGGCGCGCATCTCCAGCATCTCGCTGAGGTGCGAAAGCCGCCAGGCGATGGTGGCGAACGGCGGCGGCCACGGCTGCTCCACCGCGGTGTCCCTGCCCCACTCCCCCGCCCCGGCCAGCCCGGTCGCCCGCTGCCCTGGCCCGGACGCACGCGGCCGGACCGACCAGCAGCCAGGCACCGGCTCCCAGCGGTATTCGGCGTCGGTCATCGCCGGGATCTTGATCCTGGTGCCGTTGCCGCTGTCCCCGTCCGGCCCGGTCATCCGGTCGTGCAGGCGCTGGTACCCCCAGTCGAACTCGGCGAGCAGCGGGACCAGGCGTGCTGGAGTCGTCATCGAAGGCTCAGTCCCTTCTGGAGCGGCGCACGCGGGCATGCGGGCATTCTCCCGCATCGCCGGGCCGGGAAGGCCGGGAAGCAGCGGCCAGGGCCGCGCCGGTGACCGGCGCGGCCCGGGCAGCCCGGTGCCGCTAGGGGATGAAGTACATCGGGTTGGGGAGCTTGAAGGTGCGGTCGGCGAAGCCACCCTTCAGGTCGCTGAACTGGTCGCCCATGTCGGCGAGCAGGTCGAAACCCTCGCTGGCGATGTGCTCGCGGGTCAGCGACTTGTACTGGATCGTGGTGCAGCTGGTCCCGCAGGTCAGGTACGACGGCGGGGTGCTCGGCTTGAGGAACAGGTGATCGGCGTCGGGTACCGGGCTGTAGCCGACGGCGGTCAGGTTGGCCGCGGTCAGGGCGCGCTGGCTCTCGGGCCTGCCGGTGATCCAGAACACCGTGACGCCGTGGCTGGCTGCCCAGTTCGCCAGGCCGGTCATGCCGAACACCGCGGGCAGGGTGTGGGTCTGCAGGTACGCGGCGTTGGACGCGGGGGTGAAGCCGAAGCCTTCCGACACCTCGTAGCCGTAGGTGATCAGGCTGGTGTCGTCGATGTCGAGGATGAGCGCGGGCTTGCCCGCGTGCCCGGGGTGGCGGAGCCGGCCGGCCAGGTACTTCTGCGCCTTGGCCGCGACGCCCTCGGTCTCCCTGGCGTAGTTCGACTGCGCCGACGGCACGCCGGTGCTGTCCGGGTCGCCGTAGTACGCCTGAATGCGGTCTTCCACCAGGCCCAGGTTGGGGATGTCGCGCGCGCTGTGCGGCGCGGACGACGCCGGATGTGCGCCGTGCGCGCTGGCGACCCCGGTACCGACCAGGCCGACGGTGGTGGCCGCGGCAGCCACGATCACGGCGAGCGCGTAACGGCGTTTGCCAGAAACTGGTCTGGTGATCATTGGATGGACCCTCCTGCTGCGGATTGCACGATAGTCACCTCGGCACCTGGCTGACCGCCGGTGCCGCCTGCCCGCCTGGCTCGGCGGGCCGCGGGACACGTTTGCACGGCGGCCATTTCAGCGTCAAGCGGCACCGCTGTGACCTGCCATTTCGCCGGCCACCCGGGGCCGGGGCGGGCGGCCGCCGCATCCTGCTTCGTAGACTGGCCACCTGACCAGCGGCGGCCTGACCAGCAAGAGCGGGGGGTGAGCGGATGGGCTGGTACCAGCGGCAGGTGCTGCCGCGCATCGTGCACGTGTCCGGCAGCGGCAAGGCGGTCGGCCGGCTGCGCCGCCGGGCCTGCGCCGGCCTGGCCGGGGAGGTCGCCGAGATCGGCTTCGGCTCGGGCCTGAACGTCCCCTACTACCCCGGCGAGGTGACCGCCGTCGCCGCGATCGAGCCCGCCGACCTGGCCTGGAAGATGGCCGGGCGCAGGGTGGCGGCCTCGCCGGTCCCGGTCACCCGGCAGGGCCTGGACGGCCAGTCGCTGCCGCTGGCCGACGACAGCTGCGACGCCGTGCTGTCCACCTTCACGCTGTGCACGATCCCCGACGCGGACGCCGCGCTGCGCGAACTGCGGCGCGTGCTCAAGCCGGGCGGGTCCTTTCACTTCGCCGAGCACGGGCTGGCCCCGGACGAGCCGGTGCGCCGCTGGCAGCGCCGCCTTGAGCCGGTGCAGAAGCAGCTCTTCGGCGGCTGCCACCTGACCCGCCGGATCACCGGCCTGATCACCGGCGCCGGGTTCACGATCAGCGACGTTGACGTGTTCTACCTGGAGGGCACGCCGAAGTTCGGCGGCGCCATGTCCATGGGCACCGCGATCAGCCCCTGACCACCCGGGCGCGTCAGCGCGGACGGCGACCGGAGCCTTTCTGCTCTGGCGGGTGAACCTTACCCGCGGGTAGGCCGTGTAAAGCCGCAGACCCATATCCGGCAACGGCGCGCGGTTCGCGCGCCCAGCGAAGGGGTGTGAGATGCGCAAGATCGGCTGGCTATTGGCCGCTGTCAGTGCCGCGGGACTGGTGAGCGTCGCGGCCGTGCAAGGCGCCGCTGCCTCCAGCGGGCACGGGCACGGCCCGGCGACGGTGCTCAGATTCGATGCGATGGCGCCGGTCACCGGCCCGTACGTGGGCGCGGCTAACCCGGTCCGCGGGGTGGCAGGCGGCGGCCTGCCCTGGGAGCTGAAAGCCGCGAGCGGCTCGCTCAGGAGCGACGGTCGCCTGCAGCTGCGAGTGCGCGGCCTGGTCCTGGCCAGGCAGGCCCCGGTGCCTGCGGCGCTGCAGGGGACCAATCCGTTCGCCAGCTTCCGTGCCCTGGTCAGCTGCCAGAGCATCGGCGCGGGGAACACGGCCGCGGTCACCAACATCAGCACCGGTGACTTCCGGGCCGACCCGGCGGGGAACACGCGGATCGACGGGAGGGTGAGCCTCCCCCGTCCGTGCGTCGCCCCCATCGTGTTCGTCACCGGCCCGACCGGGACAGACGCCTGGTTCGCGGTCACCGGCAGCTAAGCCTGGCTATCCCAGCCGGCGGCGTCCGGCCGGCTGGGGTAGCGTCCTGGCCATGCCGTCAGTGATCAAGAACGTCACCTGGGACTGCGCGGACGCGCTGGCACTGGCCCGGTTCTGGGCCGCCGCGCTCGGGTCCGACGTCGACGAGGACTCCACCCCGGCCCGCGCGTTCGTCGAGGCGGCCGGCTGGGGCGGGCCGAACATGTGGTTCAACCAGGTGCCCGAGCCCAAGGCTGCCAAGAACCGGGTGCACTTCGACCTGCGCGCCCCCGCCAGCATGGCCGGCGAGGTGGCCAGGCTGGAAGCGCTCGGCGCGGTCGTGACCGGGCGTTTCCCCGGGCTGACCGCGATGCGCGACCCGGAGGGCAACGAGTTCTGCGTCGAGCCGGGGCCGGCCGGGGCCGCCGCCCAGGGACCGCCAGGCGGCCATTGGCCTACACTGGGGGCTGAAGGGGAGTAGTCCCGCGCTGGCAGATCGACAACCCCGGTGCGCTTTGCACCCGGTCGCCAGGCCCCTGGCGGGTGGACGAGACCTTCGCCGATGAGTCTGGCTCATCAGGCGTGGCTCCCTCTACTCCCGCCAGATGAGCCGGACAGGAAAGGCAACTGGCCTATGTCCGGCTTCGTGCTGCTGGTGACCGTGTTCGCCGTCACGTTCGTGGCGGAGCTGCCTGACAAGTCGCTGTTCGCCTCGCTGGCACTGAGCACCAGGTTCCGGCCCGCGTACGTCTGGTTCGGCGTGGCCGCGGCGTTCACGGTGCACGTGGCGCTGGCGGCGACCGCGGGCGGCCTGCTGACGCTCGCCCCGCACTCGGTGGTGGAGGGCATCAGCGCCGCGCTGTTCCTCGGCGGCGCGGTCTGGATGCTGCGCGGCGAAGCCCACGACGAGCAGGAACCCGGGCTCGACGCGGCCGGCCAGTCCCCGGCCGAGGCCAGCATGCGGCGGGCGGTCACGACCAGCTTCGTGGTCGTGTTCATCGGCGAGTGGGGCGACATCACCCAGATCACCACGGCGAACTTCGTCGCCCGCTATGACAGCCCGCTGCTGGTCGGGATCGGGGCGCTGGCGGCGCTGTGGGCGGTGTCCGCGCTGGCCGTGTTCGGCGGCGCGAAGCTGCTGGAGCGGGTCCCGGTGCGGTGGGTTCGGGTGGTCGGCGCGCTTGCGCTGACCGGATTCGGCGTCTACAGCCTCATCCAGGCGGTCGGCCGGTAGCCGGCTGGCGGACGCAGACATAGTCGCCATACAGCGAGGCGTCGTAGGACACCCGCGCGATCGTGAACCCGGCCGCCGCCAGCATCGGCTCGAATAGCCAGCGGAACGTGCTGTGCTCGGTCCGGATGTGCTCGGCGTAGTCGGCGCTGGTGTAGCCCTCCGCCGGGTCGCTGACCGCGCCGTCGAACCACTCCGCGAAGACGGCGCTGGCCTGCGCCGGCTCGAAATCGTAGATCAGGTCCTCGACCCGCAGCACGCCGCCGGGCGCGAGCATCGAGGCGATCCTGGTCAGCGCGATCGCCTTCCAGAAGTCGGGCAGCTGGTGCAGCGCGTTGCGGGTGTAGACGAAGTCCGCGGGCGGCCCCTCGTGCTGATAGCTGAGGAACCCGGCCTGGACGCACCGGACGTTGCGCAGCCCGGCGGCCTCGGCCCGGCGGCGCAGGAAGTCCAGCATCGGCGCGGACACGTCGGCCGCGACCACCCGCGCGCACAGCGGCGCGGCGGCCAGGGTCAGGGTCCCGGTCCCGGCGCCGAGATCGACCAGCACCGAGTCCTGGTTCAGCCCGTGCTCGCGCAGCACCTCGATCGCCTCGGCGGGATCGGTGCCCTGCTTGCGGTCAAAGCCAGCGACGAAGCCAGCGTCGAGGTGCTCCGGGCCGGCGTACGCCAGCTCGTCGAGCATCCAGGATTCGGCCATGGCGTCCAGTCTGCCCGACCGCCGCCGGCCCGGCATCCGGGTTTCTGCCCGGCAGCCCGCCAGCCCGTCCTCAGCCAGCCAGCAGGCCCATCGTCACCAGCTGGGCGCGCAGCGCGGGCGCCGACTCGAACCGCACCGCCCGCATCCCGACCTCACGCGCGGCCATCACGTTGGCCTGCTTGTCGTCGATGAACAGGGTCTGGCCCGCGGCCAGCTGGTACCGGTCGAGCAGCAGCCGGTAGATCCGCGGATCGGGCTTGGCGACCCGTTCCAGCCCGGAGATCACGTGCCCGTCCAGCTGCCGCAGGAACTCATACCGGCGCAGCCGGACCGGGAAGGTCTCCGCCTCCATGTTGCTCAGCGCGTAGCACCGCACCCCGCGCTGCTTCAGCTCGGCCAGCACCGCGGCGGTGCCGGGCACCGGCCCGGAGATCATGTCCTCGGTCCGCCGCGCCCAGGTCAGGATGAGCTCCGCCTGGCCTGGGTGCTCGGCCGCCAGCTCCCGGCAGGCCCGCTCGATGCTGTAGCCAAGGTCCTGCGCGGCGTGCCACCCCGGCGTGCACACCTGGGTGAGGAACCGCTCCATCGCGTCCTCGTCCCCGTCGAAGAGCTGCCGGTACAGGTGCCGGGGATCCCAGTCGAGCAGCACCCCGCCGATGTCGAACACCACCGCGCTGACAACAACGTCCATCCGGCCAATTGTGGCTCATCCGGGCCCGGGCTCAGGACAGCCGGCCGCGCATGTGCCGGAGCTGGCGGTCATGAGCGGCCCGCAGCCAGGCGGCGCCGAGCCGGGAGTCGCCGAAGTCCCGGCCCGCCTCCAGCGCGTCCAGGTAGCGGAAGTCCGCGGTCAGCCGCGTCCGCAGCGCGGCGGCGTCGCCGGGGCTGCCGTGCCCGGGGATGACCAGCCTGACCCCGGTCAGCCCGGCGAACAATTCCAGCCCGGCCCGGTAGTCGCCGACCGGGTCGGCGCCGGTCAGGTCCAGCAGCGGGATCTCGATGTCTGAGCACATGTCGCCGGCCACCAGCACCCCGCTGCCGGGCAGCCAGACGGCGCTGTGCCCGGGCGCGTGGCCGTCGTGGACCAGCACCCGCGCGTCCTGCCCGGCCCACTCGATCGTGTCCTGATCCCGGCCCAGCGCGGTGAGCTGCCCGAACAGGGCCAGGTCGTGGCCGGGCGCCTCGTCACGGACCGCGGCGGTCATGGCGGCCAGGTTCCGCTGCGCCGCGGCGGCCGTCTTGGCGCTGGCCAGCCTCGGCGCGGCGCCGAGCTCAGCGCACCACAGCACGTGATCCCAGTGCGCGTGGGTGGCGAACCCCGCCCGCGGGACCAGCCCGCGGCCGGCCAGGTCGGCGGCCAGCAGCCGGAGCTCGGCGGCGGTGACGGCCGGGTCGATCAGCAGGCAGCCGCCGTCAGGCCCGGTGACCGCGGTGGTATTGGTGACGTACAGGTTTGCCGTGGCTACCAGCACCCCGGGGCAGATCTCATAAAGGCGCCGCACGATTCTTGTTTACCCCGCAGAAGGACAAAACACCCGCGACATTAACGCGAAGCGCCCCTCTTCGCCTCGCGGTCGAAGAGGGGCGCTCGCGTTGTTCAGATAACCGGGCCGATCTCGCCGGCGAATGCCCACCACAGCTGGGCGTTGGCGACCGAGCCGTTGGAGAAGGTCTGCAGCCGCTCAGTGGTGAGCGTCTGCGTCGGCGGCGTGTGTGCCGTCAGGACCTGCGGGTTGCTGAAGTTGGTGGTCGAGCCCGCGATCACCGGGACGAAGCCGACGTGCGGGGTGTCCCTGAAGTCCAGCACCCAGACGGTGTTGGCGTTGACGCCGCACACCTGCAGGGTGACCCGCTGGCCGTTGTGCGCGGGGCCGCTGGTGCCCTGGCACAGGCCGGTGTTGACGCCGAACGGCGACCACTGCAGTTCGTAGGCGGGCTGGTGGCCGTAGTGGAACGCGAGGTTGGAGCTGACCAGGCCGTACCTGGCGAACTTACGCACGGTGCCCTGCAGGTAGATGGTCCAGTCCTGGCCGGGCGCGGCGTTGTTCGCGTGCTGCAGCTTCAGCGGGTTGCCGACGCCGTTCCACGCGTTGCGGTTCTGCAGCACGTAGCCGGGGCCGAACAGGGCCGTGTACGGGGAGATGCAGGTCGGGCCGCAGGGCGGGGTGGCGTTCGGCGTCACCTTGGCGGTGGACGCGCTGGCCGCGCCCGCCGCGGTCAGGCCGAGCGTCGTGGTAACGGCAACCCCGGCCGCTAACGCATAGCACGCCCTGGTAAAGCGGTTGCGCATGGTGATTCCTTCCTATGGATTACTAGTCCGGCTGTCCTCGAGGCGGCTTGGGCGGTCAAGCACGGGCCGGACCCGCTGAGCTGCATGTGCTGGCTGTTGTTTGCGTTTAGTAATCCCGCCCTGCCAGTCAGTAGCAGAACGTTACCATGCGTAGTCATGCGATGACGACAAGCTGCGAAACCGCAGCTCACCCGGGTTGGCAGGCGCCGTTTACGGCTAGGCGGAACCAGCTGAACTGGCGGCCTGGCCGTCCTCGCTGCCGGCGAGTTCACCGGACGGCGATTCACCCGACGACGAAAGGTTCTTCTTTACCGCGTCCAGGATGGTGAGCCCCTGGCCGACCAGGCCGGCCGCGATCTCGCCGAGGCCGTCGGACCCGTTCAGCACGCTGATGTTGGCGTTGGACAGCCCGCCGGCCGCCTCCCTGACGATCTGCGGCAGCTGGTCGATCAGCATCCGGTCCAGCGCGATCCGGTTGTGCGAGGCGGCCGCCCCGGCCTGCAGCTGCACCCGTTCGGCGTCCGCCTTCGCCAGGATCCGCACCTTGTCCGCCTCGGCCTCGGCGGGCTTGATCACCTCGGCGACCAGCTGCCGCTGGCGCAGGTCGGCCTGGCGCTGCGCGAGATCGGCCTGGGCGGCGATGACGTTCAGCTGAGCCTGGGCCTGCGCCAGCGGGCCGGCCTGCGCCGCCTCGGCCTGGGCCTTGTCGACCTCCGCCTTGTACTGGGCCTGGACGACGGCGGTCTGCCTGGCGTACTCGGCCTGAGCCCGCTGTGACTGCTGCTGCGCCTCGGCCGAGGCCTGGTTGGCCTGCGCCTGGGCGATCTGGGCCTGGCGCTGGATGGCGGCGTTGTGCGGCGCGGCCATCGCGTCGATATAGCCGGTGTTCATGTCGTCGATCGACTGGATCTGCAGCGAGTCGACGGTGAGGCCGATCTTGGCCATCTCGGCCTTGGAGCCGTCGAGCACCTCGGTGGCCAGCTTCTGCCGCTCGGTGACGATCTCCTCGACGGTCATCGAGCCGATGATCGACCGCAGGTGCCCGGCGAAGATCCGCCCGGTCAGGGTGGACATCTGGTCCTGGTCGGACAGGAACCGCTGCCCGGCGTTGACAATGCTCTCCGAGTCGTTGCCCACCTTGAACGCGATCACCGCGCGCACATTCAGCGAGATGCCCTGCTTGGTGACGCAGGTCTCGGACACCTCCGACTCGCACATGGACAGGGTCAGGAAACTGGCCTTGCGCACGAACGGCAGCACGAACGCGCCGTGCCCGGTCACGACCTTGAACGGCGCGCCGTCCCGGCCGTAACGGCCGCCGGAAATCAGCATCGCCTCATCGGGCGCGGGCACACGGTAACCAAGCATCATTCAGCTCCAGGAGAGAGGCGTCCGGGGACGCCGGGGGAAGTCATGGCCCCGCACCAAGACCGGGCAGGGAATCAAGCGGGTCGTTCCACTCACTGACGTCGACGGCTCTGGTGCCGCGGGTCTCGATCACCAGGACAGACGCGCCTTTGGCTATCGGCCGCGGCGACCATGCGATGAAGGTTTCCCGGCCGCCCCGCACGCTGACCAGCACTTCTCCAGGGCCGGCCTGCCCCCGGGTGGCGACCGTGAGCACGCCGATACAGCCGACCAGAGAGGAATCGCGGGTCACTGGCAGCCGCCCCTCGAACCGCCACGGATGAGAACACTCAGCCTATCTCTCCCCCGCCGGCCTCCCCCGGCCCGGCCCGCGCGCACCGCCCCCGCACGCACCGCCCCCGCACGCACAGCCCCGCAGGCGCCGCCGCCAGCGCGCACGCACCGCTTCCGCCCCGCCCGCCCCGCGCCGCCCGCGGGAAACTTCCGGCGCGCGGAATAGCCGGCCGCCCGATCTCGTTGTCGGACAGTGCCGGTGTGTTGTGTCCCCCGGGCCGCAACTACTGCCTTCGCGGAATACCGTCCGGCTGGAGCCGCGTCGTGCCACTCGCCGAGAGGCGACCGCACACTGGCACCTGGCACGCCCTCGTGAGCCCTGCGCTGCGGGGGCGTCGTCATGCCCGGGCTGAACGCGCCCGGGGACCGGGCGATGCCCCGGGGTGAGCCGGCCGGCCGCTCGCGTACTGTGGGCGTGCGGCCGCCGCGGACACCGCCGGGCGGACAGGAGGCTGGAGGCTCGCCGTCATGGCAGAAGCACTACCGCAGGCGGTCCGTGCAGCCCTCGATGACCCGTTCGCGCAGCTGGCGGGGCCGCTCGCCGGGACGAGGCGGCTGGACTTCGAGGTCGTGGCGGCCGCCGGGCTGACCCCGCACATGCACCGGATCACGCTGACCGCGCCGCAGCTGGCCGGGTTCGCCTGCCAGCCCGGCCAGGACGTGATGCTGCTGGTCGCCGCCGACGGCGCGCGCCCTGTCCGCCGCCGGTACACCATCCGCGCGCTGGACCCGGCGAGCAGGCAGCTGACGATCGATGTCGTGCTGCACGGCGACGGCCCGGGCGAGCGGTGGGTGCGGTCAGCGGCGCCAGGCGACCGGATCGAGGGGATCGGCCCCCGCGGGAAGATCACCGTCTCGCCGGCCGCCGACTGGCACCTGCTCATGGGCGACGAGTCGGCCCTCCCGGCGATCTTCGCGATGACCGAGTCGCTGCCCGGCGACAGCGTCGCCACCCTGATCATCGAGATTCCCGGGCCCGAGGATGAGCAGGACCTGTCCTCGCCGGCCCGGACCCGGCTGAGCTGGCTGCACCGCGGCGGCGGGCCGGCCGGGCAGCCCGGCCCGCTCACCGCCGAGGCGGCCGAGGTCGAGCTGCCGCCCGGCCGCGGCCAGGCTTACCTGTTCGGCGAGGCGTCGGTGGTGCTGGCGCTGCGCGAGGTGCTGGAGCGCCGCGGCCTGCCGCCCGGCCAGGTGTCGCCGAAGGCGTACTGGGGCCGCGGCCGCGCCAACGCCGGCCACGGCGAGCCGGCCAGGGACGGCTAGCCAGCTCGCCCTGGCCGGGGTCATCCCGGCAGCGGCCAGCGGATGCCGGTGGCGGCGAGGATGCCGGCGGGCCGGGGCAGCGCGTCCTGGGTGCCGCGCCGGGTGGTGGCCGTCGCCCCGGCCGCGCACGCGGCCCGCACCGCCTGCGCGGCAGGCACGCCCGCGGCCAGCGCGACGCCGAGCGCTGCCACGAACGCGTCACCCGCACCGACCGCGTCCACGCTGCGCACCCTCAGCCCGGGCACCGGCTCGGCCGTGCCCGGCCCGGCCGCCGCCAGCGCGGCGCCCTGCGCCCCGGCGGTGACCACGACGTTGCGCGGGCCGGCCGCCCGCAGGTCCGCGGCGGCGGCCAGCGCCCCGGCCATCCCGGTGACCGGCCGCCCCAGCACCGCCGCGGCCTCGGTCTCGTTCACCACCAGCCAGCCCGGCCCGGCGGCCAGCAGCTCGGCGGGCCCGGGCGGCGCGGGCGCCAGGTTGAGCAGGCTGGGCAGCCCGGCCTCGCGGGCCCCGGCCAGCGCCAGCGCCACCGCGGGCACCGGGATCTCCGCGGAGATGATCAGCAGCTCGCTGCCGCCCGCCAGCGCCGCCCCGACCTCGGTCATTCCGGTCTCGGCATTGGCGCCAGGCGCCACCGTGATCACGTTCTCGCCGGCCGGGTCGATCGTTATCAGCGCCATTCCGGTGGCTTTTCCGCCCACCGCGCGGACCGCGCTGACATCGACGCCCTCGGCGGCCAGCGCGCCGGTCAGCGCGGCGCCGAAATCGTCGTCCCCGGTGCAGCCGGCCATCGCGGCGCGCCCGCCCAGCCGGGCGGCGGCGACGGCCTGGTTGGCGCCCTTGCCGCCGGGCGCGATCACCGCGTCCGAGCCCAGGATGGTCTCCCCGGGCGCGGGCAGATGAGGCACCGCGACCGATATATCCGTGTTCAGGCTGCCCAGTATGGTCACCCGGGGACGTGCTGCCATCGTGCCTCCCTGGCCGGTGCCGCTGCTGCCGCGGCCGCCAGCGCGCCGCGCCGCCGCGGGCACCGGACAAACCACGCGGGCAGCTTATTGCGCCGGGTCAGCGGGCTGCCGCGGGTAAGCAGGCCGGTATTCCAGCCGGCCGTTCGGGCTCAACTTCCGCGAACCTGCTTCATAATGAGGGCGAACGGGTTGCGAGCGTGCGGAAGGAGTGCATTGGGTTATGCCAGCTGGCGCTGCCTCGGAGATATCCGCGCTCGTACCGGGCGCTTCCGCGCGGATTCTGATACTGGGCACCGACAAGGCAGGCAGGATCCTGCAGCATGACCGCAACGCCGCTGACGTGCTCGGCGACGCCCCCGGCGCGCTGCTGGGGGTGGAGCTCGGCAGCCTGCTCACTGTCCCGGCCCAGCAGGCTCAGCTGACCGAGCTGATCGGCTCGGCCTGCGCCGACCGGGAGGGCACCGCGGTGCTCGCGGTCCGGCTCGGGTCCGGTGAGCACGCCGACGCGGTGGTCACCGTCCAGTCGGTCCGGTCCGCCGACCCGGACCTGGTCGCGCAAGTGATCCTGCGGATCGCCCCGCTGTCCGAGGGCCGGTTCCTTGACCCGGCGGTGATGCGGCACGCGCTGCTGGAAGGCGCGGTGCGCCGGACCGGCGGCGCGCTCGACATCGACCAGATGGCGCCCGAGCTGATCAACATCATCGTCCCGCATTTCTGCAACTCGGCCGGGCTGCTGGTGCTGGAGACCCTGGTCGGCGGGGATGAGGTGCCCGCCGAGGCGCTGCACGGCATCTCCGCGGTCCGGCGGCTGGCGACGGCGCACGACGACGGCCACCCCGGCTGGGAGGCCGCGTTCCCGGTCGGGGAGATCCTCCGCTACCCGCCGAACACGCCCTACACCCGGTGCATGGAGAGCTGCCAGCCGGTCTGCGAGCCCAGCCTCAGCGCGGAGAACGCCAGCCAGCTGGCCGATGCCTGGCTGCGCAAGCCGGTCGCCAAGCTGCTGTCCGGGGTGTCGATGCTGGTGCTGCCGCTGGTGGCCAGGGACACCCTGCTCGGCCTGCTGGTCTGTGTCCGCAAGGCCGGCTACCGCCGGTTCGACGCCTACGACACCGAGATCGGGATGGAGTTCGCCACCCGGGCCGCGACGTTCATGGACAACGCCCGCCGGTACACCAGGGAGCGGGCCACCGCGCTCACCCTGCAGCGCAGCATGCTGCCGACCGGGCTGTCCGCGCCGTCGTCGGTCGAGGTCAGGCACCGCTACCTGCCTGGCAGCAAGCTGATCGAGGTCGGCGGCGACTGGTATGAGTCGATCGCGCTGCCCGGCGGCCGGGTCGCGCTGGTGGTGGGCGACGTGGCCGGGCACGGGGTGAAGGCCGCGGTGACGATGGGCCGGCTCAGGACCGCCATTCACACCCTCGCGAAGCTGGAGCTGCCGCCGGTGGAGACGCTGCAGCAGCTCGACGAGCTTATGCAAGAACTGGGCGCGCGCGAGCCGCACTTCGCCACCTGCATCTACGCGATCTTCGACGCGGTCGCCGGGACCTGCGAGGTCGCCTCCGCCGGTCACCTGCCGCCGCTGCTGGCCCGGCCCGACGGCACCAACGAGTTCCTCGACGTCTCGCCCGCGCCGCCGCTGGGCATCGGCTCCGGGCCGATCCAGAGCCGCACCCTGGACATCGACGACGGCAGCCTGCTGGTGCTCTACACCGACGGGCTGGTCGAGAAGCGCGACGCCGACATCGACGAGGGGCTGTCCAGGCTGCAGGGGATCTTCGGGCCGGGGTCGGCCGAGCGGCCGCTGGAGGACCTGTGCAAGGCGACCCTGGACGGCGTCTATTCCGACACCCAGCGCGATGACATCGCGGTGCTGATCGCGCGGCTGAAGCGGCTGCCCGCCGACCAGCACGTGACCTGGACGCTGCGGCCGGAGCTGACCGCCGCCCGCCGGGCCAGGTTCCTGATCGGCAGGCCGATGCGCCGGTGGGGGCTGGCTGAGCTGATCCCGGTCGCCGAGCTGCTGGTCTCCGAGCTGGTCACCAACGCGGTGCGGTACGCGCAGGGCCCGATCGGGCTGCGGCTGGTGCTGGAGAACGGCCTGGTCTGCGAGGTGTTCGACGACTCCGCCGCGCTGCCGCGGCTGCGCTACCCCGGTGTCGAGGATGAACGCGGCCGGGGCCTGCAGGTGGTCAGCCAGATGGCGCAGCGCTGGGGCGCCAGGCGCACCCCGTCAGGCAAGGTCGTGTGGTGCGAGCTGTCGCTGCCCCGGGCCTTATCAGCGGGGTACGCCGGGCCGGACGACGAGACGGCCGCCGGTCAGGCGGCCGCTGAGACCGCCTGACCGCCGGCCGCCGGGCCCGCTGCGGCGGCTATCCGCCGCCCTTCGCCGGGGCCGGCTGGTCCCGCGCCGCGGCGCGCCGGGTGTCCTGCTTGATCGACAGCTTGCCGCCGCGCATCACCCCGACCCGCTCGGCCCGCCGGGCGATCGGGCTGTCGTGGGTGATCAGGACCAGGGTCAGCCCCCGGTCCCGCCACAGCTTCTCCAGCAGCGTGATGATCTCATCCCTGGTGCCCTCGTCCAGGTTGCCGGTCGGCTCGTCAGCGAGGACCACCTTGGGCTCCTTGACCAGGGCCCGGGCGATCGCGACCCGCTGCTGCTGGCCGCCGGACAGCTCGGCGGGCAGGTGCCTGGCCCGCTCGCCGAGGCCGACGCCGGCCAGCGCCTTCCTGGCCCGTTCCTGCCGCTGCGCGGCGCTCACCCGCAGCGGCACCAGCGCCGCCTCCACGTTCTCCTGCGCGCTGAGCGTGGGGATCAGGTTGAACGTCTGGAAGATGAACCCGACCGATTCCGCCCGCAGCCTGGTGACCTGGCTCTCCCGCAGCTCGCCGAGATCCCTGCCGTCGAATTCGACGGTGCCCGACGTCGGCCGGTCCAGGCCGCCCAGGATCTGCAGCAGGGTGGTCTTGCCGTGCCCGGTGGGGCCCTGGATGGCCAGCCACTCGCCATCCTCGATCACCAGGTCGACGCCCTGCAGCGCGTGCACGACGCCGCGGCCCTTGGGGTAGTCCTTGGTCACCCCGGTCAGCTTGTACATTGCGTTTCTCCTCCGTGTCCGCTGCTGACGGCTACTCGACCCGGGCCAGCGCCGCGGCGGGCCGCAGCCGCGCGGCGCGCCAGCCGCCGACCATTCCCGCGATCAGGCCGCCGGTCACCGCCAGCAGCACCGCCGCGGCGATGGCGCCGAGCGTCACCGGCGCGGTCAGGTGCACGGCGACGGTGTGGCCGGCCGAGGCGGCGAACCGCCGGAAGCCGCCGCCCGACCCGCCGCCCCGGCCGCCGAACCCGCCGCCGCCGAAGCCGCCGCCGGGCCCGAACGCGCGCGAGCCGCCCGGGGTCGCGTTCCCGGTCGCGACGCCGACCGACGCCGACAGCGGCGGCGACAGCCTGGCGACCAGGGCCGCGCCGAGGTACCCGAGGCCTACCCCGGCGGCGCCGCCGATGACGCCGAGCACCAGCGCCTCGCCCATCACCTGGCCGATGACCCGGCGGCTGCGCCAGCCCAGCGCCTTGAGCGTGCCGAACTCCCTGACCCGGCGCGCGACCGCGCCCATGGTCAGCAGGCTGGCGAGCAGGAACGCGGCGATCAGCACCGCGATGGCCAGCCACTTGCCGAGGTTGTTGGCCAGGCTGGAGGTACTGGCCAGGGACCCGGTCACCTCGCTGGCCAGGTCGCTGGAGGTGGTCACCGTCGCCTTCGGCAGCACCGCGGAGATCTCCTTCGACACCGCGCTGATCTGCGCGGAGCTGGCCGCGGTCACGTAGACGGAGTTGACCTGGCCGGACATGCTCGGCGTGGCCAGCTGCTGTGCCCTGGCCAGCGGGATGTACACGGCCGGCGGGTTGCCGCCCTGCGGCTGCCCGACCAGGCCGATCACGGTGAACTTGTGGCCGGCCACGGTGACCGCGGAGCCGGTCTTGAGCTTGTGCTGCCTGGCGTACCCGGAGTCCACCAGGGCGCGGTCGGCGCTGGCGTCGGCGCTGGTGAAGGTGCGGCCAGCGGTGATCTTGCCGGAACTGAGCGGTCCCAGCTCGCCCGCCGCGATGTCGACGCCCTGCACCCCGAACGTGCTGACGTTGAACGAGCCCCGGAAGCGGCCCGCACCGCCACCACCACTACCACCACCACTAGCACCACCACCACCGCCGAAGCCGCCGCCCGCGGAGAACGCGGGGATCTTGCCCGACACCACCGAGTCGGTGAGCGTCAGCCCGCCCGCCGCGGCGGCCACTCCCGGCATCGCGGTGATCGAGGTCACCGCCGAGCCCTTCAGCGCGGCCAGCGAGAACCCGCGCAGCGTGTCCGCGTGGATGGCGGTGCCGGGGGCGGGGCGGCCGCGGCTGCCGGCCTGCCCGGAGAACCCGACCCCGAAACCGCCGGCCGCGCCCGCCGTGGGCGGCTGCGTGACGGTGATGTCGGTACCGACCCCGTACAGCGAGTGCAGCACGGTGCCCTGGGCGTCTTTCACCCCCGCCGACAGCGCTGTCACCGTGATGACCAGGCCGATCCCGAGCGCGAGGCCGAGACTGATCACGATGGCCTGGCGTATCCGCCGGCGCAGCTCGCGCCGGAGGTAGGTAAAGAACATGAAGGCTCCTTGGACAGCCCCGGCCGGCTGAGGCACCGGGGCCGGCTGGCAGCGCGGGAGGCCCCGTGCCGGGCGCGCTCCCGCGCCGGTCATGATGATGGCGGCGGAGCCTGAATAGACCCTGAAAGGATTCTGCGAAGTCGCAAGGATTAGCCGGGGACTGCGCCAATCAGCCGCCGATGATGCGCCCGTCCAGCGTCCACATGCGATTACAGCCGCTGCAGCCCAGAAGGTCCCCGGAGGAATCCAGGGTCCGGGCGATCGTGCCGCCGCAACGGCACCGGTCCCCCGGCCCTGCTGCCTGGACCCGGCGGGTCAGAACCCGGCTCCGGGTCAGATCCGGGCGCAGCTCGTGGCGAACGTACAGGGCGCCCCAGGCGCAGAAAGCGACCGCGAACAGAATGACGGCCAGCAGCGCATAACCCACTTGCGGCTCCGGTAGTGAGATGTACATAGAAGATACTGCCCGCGCGGGGGGTCGGATGGGTTAAAGAACCGTTATCGGCCGGCCATTTTCGGCTGGCGTCCGGGTAGCCGGCGACGGCACAGATTCCGGCCCTCCGGTGCCGGCCAACGGCCCCCGGCCGGCCCGGCCCGCTAACGAACCGTGCTGGGCATACAGCAGCAGCCAGACGTCACGCGGATGCCAGCGGTGCACCAGCCGCAGCCCGAGCCCTTGCAGCACCGGCAGCCGCCGCGGGTGGTGCAGCTGGATGACCCACAGCCGGGGCACGCCCTGGATCCGCAGCCGGACCACCGCGCCGGGCAGGCCGATCCCGGCCAGCGTGTCAGACCCGACCGGGCCCTGATGCAGCCCGATGTCGGCCAGCTTGATCATGCCGTACCGGTAGGCCTGCAGGTTCTCGTTGGACGGGGTGTTGTAGATGACCGCGTCGCCGGGCCGCATCCGGGCCGCGATGATCTGGTCGGCCCTCCTGATGTCGTCCGAGTGCCCGCCCTGGCCGCGGGCGCCGGCCTGCCCCTGCAGCCCGAACAAAGCCACCGTCACCAGCCCCGCCGCCCCAGCCGCCCATCCCACCCCGGCAGCTATGCGACCCGCGAGGCCCGGGCAGCGCCCGGGCCGAGCGGGTCGCAGCGGGGGGCGTGGGGGGCGAAGTCCGCCCCCCACAAAAGCACCATCCCCCGCAAATGCACGCACTACCGCGCTCAGCGCCGTGCCGGCCAGCAGGGCCACGGCGGGCAGGCAGAACACCACATACCGCAGCGTGTACAGCGGGGTGGCCTGGGAGGCGGCCAGCAGCAGCCCGGGCGGCAGCAGCAGCCACGGCAGCGCCAGCGCGAGCAGCGGGGCTGGCCAGCTGGCCCGCAGCACGGCCCGGCCTGCCAGTGCGCTGAACAGCACCCCGCAGGCCAGGATCACCCCGAGCGCGACCGGCATCAGGCCGGTGCCGGCCAGCTGCCGCAGGCTGCTGACCGCGCGCGGGCCCGGTGTCACCAGCCAGGCCAGCTGGCTGCGCTCGGCCCAGGCCAGCAGCACGACCGGGCTGGCCACCGCCGCCGCGAGCGCCGCCGCGGCGAGCCAGCCCAGGCCCAGCGACCGGCGCGGCCGGCCGCGGGGCGCTCCCCGGCAGGCCACCGCGACGGTGACCGCGTGCGCGGGGATGATCAGCAGCCCGAAGATGTTCAGCAGGCCCATCGCGGCCAGGCACGCCGCGTACCCGGCCAGCCAGGCCAGCCTGCGGCCTGGCGCGGTGGTCAGCCGTGCCAGCAGGTAGCTGGCCGCCGTCCCGAGCGCGGTCACCATCGCATACGACCGGGCGTCCTGCGCGTACACGCTGGCGGCCGGGATCGCCGCGAGCAGCAGCCCGGCGGCCAGCCCGGCGGCCGGCGAGACCAGCCGGCTGCCCAGCGCCGCCACCAGCCCGGCCGCGACCGCCATCGCCACCGCCGAGGGGAACCGGGTGACCAGCTCCCCCGGGCCAGCCAGCCGCACCAGCGGCCACATGATCAGGTAGTAGGCGCCGTGGACCGCGTCCACGTGGCCGAGCATCCGGACCAGGCTGCCAAACGGCCGGCCGGCCGCGACCAGGGTCGCCGACTCATCCCGCCAGTACGAGGCCCCGGTGATCCCCCACAGGCCGGTCACCAGCATCGCCAGCGCCGGGACCGCCGGCACCCACAGCGGGCCGCCGGCCCGGGTGGCCCGCTGGCCCGGCCGGTCCTGGCGCTGCTCCTGGCGCCGGGCCCGGCGGCCTGGCCGCGACCGGGTCAGCACGGGCAGGTCTCCTGACGACGCCATGGCGGCTTTCCTCCCCCGAATGTCGGCCCGGCCGGGTCCGCGTGCGCGCCGGGCCCCCGGGCGCGCGCCCCTGAGCGCCCGGCCGCGGCGCCGCCCGGCCCGGGGCGGCGCCCAGCACTCCGCCGTTATGCCCCGGCCGGGCGAGCCCCAGTCACGGCCGGCCGTGCTGGTACAGGACCAGCCAGAACGAGCCCACCCGCCAGCGCTGCAGCCGCCGGAACCCGAGCCCGTCCAGGATGCCGGCCCGCGGGACGCCCCGCCCGGCGACCAGCCAGACCCGGTTCACGCCGGCCAGCCGCTGCCGCACCACCGCGGGCGGCGCCACCGTGCCGTTCAGGTTGCCGGCCGCCACGGCGTTCTGCGCCTGGCTGACCGGCTTCAGCTGGGCCAGCCCGTACGGGTAGGCGTCAGGGACGTGCCTGGCGCTGCCGCCGGTGATGATCAGCGCGTCCCCCGGCAGCCGGTTCGCGGCGACGATCTGGTCGGCCCGGCGAAGGTTGTCTCCCTGGCCGCCGGGGCCGCGGATCTTGAGCTGGCTGCCGAACCCGAACGCGGCCACCGCCACCAGGGCCGCCGCGCCGACCGCCCAGCCCGCGGCGGGCAGGCCGGGCTGCGGCTGGCGTTGCGCCATGGTCTTCAGCGGCCGGCACGCCGCGGTGAGCCCGGCGCCGGCCAGCAGCGCCAGGGCCGGCAGGCAGTACAGGATGTACCGGGTGGTGAAGACCGGGGTGAGGAACGAGAGGCCGATCAGCACGGCCGGCGGCACCAGCAGCCAGGGCAGGCACAGCGCGGTCAGCCGCCACGGCCAGCCGGCCCGCAGCCGGGCCAGGCCGCCCAGGGCGCTGACGGCCAGCCCGGCCGCCGCCACCACCAGGGCCGCCACCACCAGGCCGCCAGGGCCGGCCACCTGCCAGGAGACCTGTACCGCGCCCAGCCCCTGCGGCTTGTGCCTGATCCAGCCGAGCGTCCCGCGCTGGGCGAAGCCGAGCACCAGGATCGGGCTGGCGAAGGCCACCGCCGCCGCGACGGCGGCCAGCCACCCGGCCGCCAGCGACCCGGCGCCGCGGCCTGGCTCGCCGCCGGGCGCGCCGGGCCAGATCCGGCCGCCGTCAGCGCGCAGCAAGGCCAGCCCCACCGTGACCGCGTGCGCGACGATCAGCGGCAGCGCGAACGCGTCCAGCGCACCCATGACGCCGATGCAGGCGGCGTAGCCGGCCAGCCAGCCGCGCCGACGCCCGGTGCTGCCGATCGCCCGGACCAGCAGGTAGCTGGCGGCCGCCGCGAGCATGATCACCATCGCGTACGCCCGGGCGTCCTGCGCGTACTTGCTGGCCGGCGGCAGGATGGCGAAGATCAGCCCGGCGGCCAGCCCGGTGGCAGGCGACACCAGCCGCCGCCCCAGCGCCGCCACCAGCCCCGCCGCCACCGCCATCGCCACCACCGACGGCAGCCGCGTCACCACCTCACCAGCCCCCGCCACCCGCACCAGCGGCCACATCACCAGGTAATACAGCCCATGCACCGCATCCACATGCCCCAGCATCACCACCAGCTGGCCAAACGACCGGTGCACCGCCGTCAGCGTCGCCGCCTCATCCCGCCAGTACGACGCCCCGCCAATCCCCCACAACCCCGCCGCCGCCATCACCAGCGACGGCAGCACCCGCATCCAGGCCGGCCCGGCCCGGTAGC
>DATBGO010000032.1:0-1820 GCA_036558005.1 Streptosporangiaceae bacterium
TGGTGGCCAACCCGACCTACCGGTCCACCGCCTTCACCCGGGCCTTCGACCGGCAGGAAGGGCTGACCACGGTGCCGAACTGGGTGTACCTGACCGGCTCGCTCAGCCAGCTGGGCGAGGTCTGGCGGCACTACGGGGTCAGCGTGCAGAACCTGCCCGCCGGGGCCATGTCGGCGCACAACGACCTGGCGGTGATCATCGACCCGGCCGGGCGCATCCGCCAGGAGATGGCCGCCGATCCGGGCCCCGGCACCAGCGGCACCAAGTCCTCGTTCTCCGTGCTGCTCAGCCAGTACGCCCGCCAGGCGCTGGGGCAATCGTGAGCAGGCGGGTGACCGGGGCCGCGGCGCTGCTGGCCTGCGCTGTGCTGGCCTGTGGGGGCCTGATCGCCGGCTGCGGCTCGCATCCGGCCAGGGTGACCGGCGCCGGGCCGGCGCTAACCGCGCCGCTAACCGCGCCGCTGAGCACGTCGCTGGTCACCGCACAGGGGACGTGGGCCGTCGCGGTCATGGGCGGCCCGGACGCCGACAACAAGTTCTGGCAGCTCTTCTTCCGGCCCGTGACCGGCGGCCCCTGGTCGCTGGTCACCCCGCAGGGCGTGGCCGACAACGGCGGCCTGGTCGCCGCGGGCGGGGGCGCCTACCTGGTCGTGGGCTTCCGCCCGAGCCAGAACCTGGCCTTTTCCCCGCTGGCCACCAGCACCGACACCGGCCGGAACTGGAGGCCCGGCCTGCTCGACGCCGGGCTGGCCGACACGCCCGGCGCCATCGCGGTCGGGCCTTCGGGGCGCACCCTCGCGCTGCTGCAGGACGGCACGGTCGAGGAGGCGCCGACGGCAGGGGCCGCGGCCGCCTGGCGGTGGGCGCCGCTGACCACGCTCAAGGCCCTGGGGGCGTCCGCCCCGGGGCGCGCCTGCGGGCTGGAGGGCGTGACCGCCGTCTCGTTCGGCCCGGATGCGAACCCGATGGCGGCGGGGAGCTGCGCGCGGCCGGGTCCGGCCGGGGTCTTCACCGACGCCGACGGGACCTGGCGGTCGGCGGGGCTCGTGCTGCCCGCCGGCGGCCGGGCGCGGGTGCTCGGCCTGACCGCCATCGCGGGCGGTAACGAGGCACTGCTGGCCGCGGGGAACAGCCTGTTCGCGGCGTGGTGGAACGGGACGCGCTGGACGGTGTCGGCTCCGGTGACGGCGGACGGCGTGCGGGCATTCGGGTTCGGGCCGGACGGGAGCGCCTGGCTGCTGCCGGGCGGCGGGCGCCCCGAGGCCGTCGCCGGGGCGGCGAGCAGCACGTGGCGTCCGCTGCCGCCCGTGCCGGCAGGCACCCAGGTGCTCGTGCCGACCGGGACCGGGACGCTCGCGCCGGGTGCCGGAGGCTCCTATGACGCGCTGGCCGTGGCCGGGTCCAGGCTCACCGTCTGGCGGCTCGGCCAGGGGGCCTGGGCGAGGGTCCAGCAGGTCACCGTGCCGGTCCAGTACGGCTCGTCGGGCTAGGGAGCGAGATGAACTACCTCACGGGCCACTGGTCCTTCGACCCGTTCGGCGTCCTGGCCGTGGCCGTGGTCGCCTGGCACGAGACCGGGCTGCGGCGGCTGGCCGGCCGGTCCCGGCCGGACCGCACCCGGCAGCGGCGGCTGCGGTCGCTGTGGTTCTACGCCGGGCTCGCGGTGCTGCTGCTCGGGGGGGAATCGCCCATCGACTACTGGGCCGGTGACTACTTCTTCGCGCACATGATCCAGCATCTGCTGCTGATGTTCGCCGCGCCGTCACTGATCGTCGCGGGCGCGCCGTGGCAGCCGCTGCTGGCCGCGCTGCCCGGCCGGTC
>DATBGO010000033.1:0-18233 GCA_036558005.1 Streptosporangiaceae bacterium
GGCCGCCGCCCGGCAGGCGGCCGGCCTGCCAGGCCAGTCGCTGGCCTGGGGACTGTGGGCCGACCCGACCGGGCTGACCAGCCACCTGAGCCACGCCGACCGGGCCCGGATGGGACGCGGCGGGGTGAGCGCGCTGACCGCCGCGCAGGGCCTGGCCCTGCTCGGCGCCGCCACCACCAGAGACGAGGCCCTGCTCATCCCCGCCCGCCTCGACCTCACCGCCCTCACCCACGCCAGCCATGACACACCCCCGCTGTGGCAGGCCCTAGCCCCCCGGCACAGCCCGGCGGCCAGCCCGGCCGTCGCCTCGCCGGACCAGGCGGAAAACCTGCGCCAGCGGCTGGCCGCCCTGGCCGCCGCCGAACAAGACGCGCTGCTGCTGGACTTGGTCCGCGCGCACGTGGCCGCGGTGCTCGGCCACTCCAATGGCCGGGCGATCGAACCGAGCCGGGCCCTCACCGAGCTCGGCTTCGACTCGCTGACCGCGGTCGAGCTGCGGAACCGGCTGCACACCGCCACCGGGCTCCGGCTCCCCGCCACCCTGGTGTTCGACTATCCCGCACCCGACGTGCTGGCCCGGCAGCTGCGCGAGCAACTCGCCCCGGAAACCGCCAGCCCCGGCGCGGCCCCGGCCGGCCTCAGCGACGACGACCTCCGTCAGGCCGTGGCCACCATCCCGCTGCACCGCCTGCGCGAAGCCGGGCTGCTCGACACGCTCCTTCAGCTGGCCGGCCTGGACGGTGCGGCCGCACCCGCCGCCCAGCCTGCCACCCCCGACGCCATCGACAGCCTCGACGCTGAAAGTCTCGTCCGCCTGGTCCTTGACCCCGAAGGGACCGAGAACTGATGACCACGCCCCCGGACAAGGTGCTGGAGGCACTGCGTGCCTCGCTGAAGGAAACCGAACGGCTCCGGCAGCGCAACCGGCAGCTGGCCTCGGCGTCCTGGGCACCGGTCGCGATCGTCGGGATCGGCTGCCGGTTCCCCGGCGGGGTGAACAGCCCGGAGGACCTGTGGGATCTGCTCGCCACCGGCGGGGACGCGATCTCGGGCCTGCCGCAGGACCGGGGCTGGGATCTGGACGGCCTTTACCACCCCGACCCGGACCACCCCGGGACCTCCTATACCCGGCAGGGCGGATTCGTCTACGACGCGGGTGACTTCGACCCGGGCTTCTTCGGAATCAGCCCGCGGGAAGCGCTGGCCATGGACCCCCAGCAGCGGCTGCTGCTCCAGGTCTGCTGGGAAGCACTGGAATGCGCCGGCATCGACCCGGCCGTGTTGCGAGGCAGCCCGACCGGGGTCTTCGCCGGCGCCGGCTACACCGGCTACGGCGCGGACACCGGCGGCACCGAAGGGTTCCAGCTGACCGGGAACGCGGCGGCGGTGATCTCCGGCCGGGTGTCCTACGCGCTGGGCCTGGAAGGGCCCGCGGTGACGGTGGACACCGCGTGCTCGTCCTCGCTGGTCACGTTGCACCTGGCCGGCCAGGCGCTGCGGGCCGGAGAGTGTGAGCTGGCGCTGGCCGGCGGCGTGACCATCATGGCGAACCCGTCGGTGTTCACCGAGTTCTCCCGGCAGCGGGGCCTGGCCGCGGATGGCCGGTGCAAGGCATTCGCCGCGGCGGCAGACGGGGCCGGCTGGTCCGAGGGCGCGGGCATGGTGGTGCTAGAGCGCCTTTCCGACGCCCGCAGGAACGGCCACCGGGTGCTGGCGGTAGTCCGCGGCAGCGCGGTCAACCAGGACGGCGCCTCCAACGGGCTGACCGCACCCAACGGGCCCGCCCAGCAGCGGGTGATCCGGGCGGCCCTGGCCAGCGCCCGGGTCAACGCGGCGGACGTCGACGCGGTCGAGGCGCACGGGACCGGGACCACGCTGGGCGACCCGATCGAGGCGCAGGCGCTGCTCGCCACCTACGGCCAGGACCGGGACCGGCCGCTGTGGCTGGGGTCGGTCAAGTCGAACATCGGTCACACCCAGGCGGCCGCCGGCGTGGCCGGGGTGATCAAGATGGTGCTGGCGCTGCAGCACGGCCTGCTCCCGGTCACCCTGCACGTCGGCGAGCCGTCGCCACACGTGAACTGGGACGCGGGCGCGGTGCGGCTGCTGACCCAGGCGGTGCCCTGGCCGGCCGGCGACCAGCCGCGCCGGGCCGGGGTGTCCTCGTTCGGGATCAGCGGCACCAACGCGCACGCCATCCTCGAAGAACCCCCCGCCGACCTCGGCCCGGAACCCCGCGCCGTGGCCGCGGGGGGGTCCGGCGCGGCCGGGGGGCTGACGGGGCCTGCTGGCGGTGCGCGGGTACTGAGTGGCGGGGGGCTGGCGTGGCTGGTGTCGGCGCGGTCGGAGACGGCGTTGCGGGCGCAGGCGGGGCGGCTGGCGGCGTGGGTGGCGGCCCGGCCGGAACTCGACGCGGGGGATGTGGCGTGGTCGCTGGCGGTGACCCGGTCGGTGCTGGAGCACCGGGCGGTGGTGATCGGCGGGGACCAGGAGGAGCTGGCGGCAGGGCTGGCCGCGCTGGCGGCCGGGGAGCCTGCCGCGGGGGTGGTGACAGGGGCGGCGCCGGGCGGGGGGCGGGGGCGCGGGGTGGTGTTCGTGTTCCCGGGACAGGGCGGCCAGTGGGCGGGGATGGGCCGGGAACTGGCCGGGTGCTGCCCGGTGTTCGCCGGACGGCTGGCGGAGTGCGGGCGGGCGCTGGCCCCGTTCGTGGACTGGGACCTGGGCGAGGTGCTCGCGGGGGTTGACGGGGCGCCGGGGCTGGACCGGGCCGATGTGGTGCAGCCGGTGCTGTGGGCGGTGATGGTGTCGCTGGCCGCGGCGTGGCAGGCCGCTGGCGTAGTTCCAGGGGCGGTGGTGGGCCATTCGCAGGGGGAGATCGCGGCCGCGACCGTGGCGGGGGCGCTGTCGCTGGAGGACGCGGCGAAGGTGGTGGCGCTGCGCAGCAAGGCGCTGATGACGCTGGCCGGGCGCGGCGGGATGCTGTCGGTGGCCGCGGGGGCAGCCGGGGTGCGGGACATGATCGCGGCCTGGGGGGACCGGCTGGCGGTCGCGGCGGTGAACGGCCCGGCGGTGAGCGTGGTGGCCGGTGACCCGCTGGCGCTGGCTGAGCTGGCCGCCGCGTGCGAGGACGCGGGGGTGCGGGCCCGGCCGGTGCCGGTGGACTATGCCTCGCACACCGCCCAGGTCGAAGAGCTTGAGGCCACGATCACCGGGGCGCTGGCCGGGATCACCCCCGGCCCGGCGATGGTGGCGATGGTGTCGGCGATGACCGGGCAGTGGCTCGAAGGGCCCGAGGCGGGCGCGGGGTACTGGTATGACAGCCTGCGCGCCCCGGTCCAGTTCGAACGCGCGGTGCAGGTGCTGGCGCAGGCCGGGCACCGGGTGTTCGCGGAGATGTCCCCGCACCCGGTGCTGACGGCGGCGATCGCGCAGACCGCCGACACGCCCGGGGCCCCGGTCACGGTGACCGGGACGCTGCGCCGCGACGAGGGCGGCCCGGGCCGGCTCCTGGCCTCGCTGGCCGCGGTGCACGTGAATGGCGGCGGGGTGGACTGGGCCGCGGTGCTACCCGCCGGGCGGCGGGTCGACCTGCCCACGTATGCGTTCCAGCGGCAGCGGTACTGGGCCTTGCCCGCCTCGCACGTCGTGGACGGCGGCGCGCCGCCCGGCGCGGGGGGAGGCAGCGGAGCCGAGGCGCGGTTCTGGGCCGCGGTGGACGGCCAGGACGTGCAGGGGCTGGCCGCGGCGCTGGCGGTGGACGAGCGGGCGGGCCTTGACCAGGTGCTGCCAGTGCTCGCGTCGTGGCGGCGCCGGGAGCAGGACCGGTCGGCGACCGGCGGGTGGCGGTACCGGGTCACCTGGGTGCCGGTGTCCCAGCAGGACGCCGCGTTGCTGACCGGCCGGTGGCTGGTGGTCGCCCCGGCCGCCCGGCCGGACCCGGGCCTGGCCGACTGGTGCGTCCGGACGCTGGCCGACCGCGGCGCCGAGGTGACCGTGATGGGCCTGACCGCGACCGAGCTGACCGGGGAGCGGGCCGCGCTGGCCGCCCGGATCGGCCCGGCCGCGGCCGGCGTCACCGCGGTGCTGTCCCTGCTGGGCCTGGACGAGGACCTGACCGGGCTGGTGCCGGCCGGGCTGGCCGGGACGCTGGCCCTGGTGCAGGCCCTCGGCGACGCGGAGACCGCGGCCCGGCTGTGGGTGCTGACCCAGGGGGCGGTGGCCGCCGGGGACACCGACCCGGCCCCGAGCCCCCGGCAGGCGATGGTGTGGGGCCTGGGCCGGGTCGCCGGGCTGGAGCACCCGGACCGGTGGGGCGGCATGGTGGACCTGCCGTCAGCGCCGGACGAGCGGGCGGCCGGCCGGCTGGCCAGCGTGCTGGCCGGGTGCGGCGAGGACCAGGTGGCCGTCCGCCCCGCCGGGATGCTGGCGCGGCGGCTGACCCGGGCGGCGCCGCGGCCGGACCG
Source organism: Streptosporangiaceae bacterium (assembly GCA_036558005.1). Taxonomy (GTDB): domain Bacteria; phylum Actinomycetota; class Actinomycetes; order Streptosporangiales; family Streptosporangiaceae; genus DATBGO01. The sequence continues at coordinate 4,464 of DATBGO010000033.1, forward strand.
CGGCCGGGCCTGGACGCCGCGGGACACCGTGCTGGTGACCGGCGGCACCGGTGCGCTCGGCCCGCACCTGACCCGGTGGCTGGCCGGGGCGGCCCGGGTGGTGCTGGCCAGCCGGTCCGGCCCGGCGGCGCCGGGCGCGGCGGCGCTGGCGGCCGCGGCGGCCGGGTCCGGCTCCCCGGTGACCATCCTCGCCGCTGACATATCCGAACGCTCCGCGACGGATGCCCTGCTGGCCTGGATCGGGGCCTCCGGCCCGCCGCTGCGCACGGTGCTGCACGCCGCGGTCACGATCGAGCTCGCGCCGCTGGCCCGGGTCGGTCCGCCCGGGCTCGCCGCCGGCCTCGCGGCCAAGGTGGCGGGCGCGGCCGTGCTCGACGAGCTGACCGCCCGGCTGGACCTGGACGCGTTCGTCTTGTTCTCCTCGATCGCGGGGGTGTGGGGCAGCAGCTGGCACGGGGTGTACGCGGCGGCCAACGCCTACCTGGACGCGCTGGCCGCGCAGCGCCGGCAGCGCGGCAGGCCGGCCACCTCGGTGGCCTGGGGAGTGTGGGACACCGGGTGGGACCGTGACCTGAGCCTGCTGCCGGAGGGCGCCGATGCGCGGGGCCTGCGGCGGCAGGGGCTGACGTTCCTGGATCCGGCCCGGGCGCTGGCCGCGCTGGGGCACGTGCTCGCCGACGACGAGACGTTCCTCGCGCTAGCCGACGTGGACTGGGCGCGGTTCGCGCCGGTGTACCGGGCGGCGCGGCCGTGGCCGCTGCTGGACGAGATCCCGGAGGTGGCGGCCCTGGCCGCGGCCCGGCCGGCCAGCGGGCCTGGCGACAGCGCGCTAGCGGCCCAGCTGGCCGGGCTGACCGAGGCCGAACGAGGCCGGCTGGTCACCGACCTGGTCCGCGGGCACGCGGCGGCGGTGCTCGGGCACGCATCAGCGGAGCCGGTGGAACCGGGCCGGGCGTTCCGTGACCTGGGCTTCGACTCGCTCACCGCGGTCGAGCTGCGGGACCGGCTGAACTCCGCGACCGGGCTGAGCCTGCCCTCCACGATGGTCTTCGACTACCCGAACCCGGCCGCGCTGGCAGGCCAGCTGACCCGGCTGCTGCTGGGGGCCGCGGCGGAGCAGCCCGCGGTCCGGGCCGTGGCCACGGCCGGGGAGCGGGTCGCGATCGTGGGGATGAGCTGCCGGTTCCCCGGCAGCGACAGCCCAGCAGGGTTGTGGGAGCTGCTGGCCGCCGGGACCGACGCGGTCAGCGGGTTCCCGGCCGACCGGGGCTGGGACACCGACGCGCTGTATGACCCCGACCCGGATCAGCCCGGCACCTCCTACACCCGGCAGGGCGGCTTCCTGGCCGGCGCGGCCGACTTCGACCCGGCGTTCTTCGGGATCAGCCCGCGGGAGGCGCTGGCCATGGACCCGCAGCAGCGGCTGCTGCTCGAAGTGTCCTGGGAAGCCATCGAGCAGGCCGGGATCGACCCGGCCGCGCTGCGCGGGACCGCCACCGGGGTGTTCGCCGGAGCCTCCGGCTCGGGCTACGGCAGCAGCCTGGACGGCGCCGAAGGACACCAGCTGACCGGGAACGCGACCGCGGTGATCTCCGGCCGGGTCAGCTACGCGCTCGGGCTGGAAGGCCCGGCGGTCACGGTCGACACCGCCTGCTCGTCGGCGCTGGTGGCGCTGCACCTGGCCTGCCAGGCGCTGCGGGCCGGAGAGTGTGACCTGGCGCTGGCCGGCGGCGTGGCGGTGATCGCGAACCCCGGCGAGTTCGCCGGGTTCTCCCGGCAGCGGGCGCTGGCCCCCGACGGCCGGTGCAAGGCATTCGGCGCGGCCGCGGACGGGATGGGACTGGCCGAGGGCGCGGGCGTGACCCTGCTGGAACGGCTGTCCGACGCGAACCGGGCCGGTCACCAGGTGCTGGCGGTGGTAGCGGGCAGCGCGATCAACCAGGACGGGGCCTCCAACGGGCTGACCGCGCCGAACGGGCCCTCGCAGCAGCGGGTGATCCGGGCCGCGCTGGCCGCCGCGGGCCTGGCCGCCGGAGACGTGGACGCGGTGGAGGGCCACGGCACCGGGACCACGCTGGGCGACCCGATCGAAGCCCAGGCGCTGATCGCCGTCTACGGCCAGCACCGGGACCGGCCGCTGTGGCTTGGCTCGGTCAAGTCCAACATCGGCCACCCGCAGGCCGCGGCCGGTGCCGCCGGGGTGATCAAGATGGTGCTGGCGCTGCGGCACGGCCTGCTCCCGGCCACGCTGCACGCCGAGCCAGCCTCACCGCACGTGGACTGGCCGGCCGGGGCGGTCCGGCTGCTCACCTCGCCGACCGCCTGGACACCCGGCGACGCGCCGCGCCGCGCCGGGGTCTCCGCGTTCGGGCTGAGCGGCACGAACGCCCACGTCATCCTCGAAGAACCCGGCGCTCCCCCGGCCGGCCGGGAAACCGGGACCGGGCCCCTCCCCGAACCGGGCCTGCGGCCCTGGGTGCCCTGGCTGGTGTCGGCGCGAACCGCGGACGGGCTGGCGGCGCAGGCCCGGCGGCTGGCCGCCCACGTCACGGCCCGCCCGGAGCTGGACCCGGCCGACGTGGCCTGGTCGCTGGCCACGACCCGGTCGGCGTTCGAGCACCGGGCCGTGATCACCGGCACGGCCCGGCCGGAACTGCTGGCCGGGCTGGCCGGGCTGGCCGCGGGTCAGCCCGGGCCCGGGCTGGTCACCGGGACCGGGGACGACCCGGGGACGGTGGTGTTCGTGTTCCCTGGCCAGGGCGGCCAGTGGGCCGGAATGGGCCGGGACCTGGCCGCCACCTCGCCGGCCTTCGCGGCCCGGCTGGCGGAATGCGCCGGCGCGCTGGCACCGCATGTGGACTGGGACCTGCACGAGGTGCTCGCCCAGGCGCCGGGGGCGCCCGGCCTGGACCGGGCCGATGTGGTGCAGCCCGCGCTGTGGGCGGTGATGACGTCGCTGGCCGCCGCCTGGCAGGCGGCCGGGGTGAACCCGGACGCGGTGGCCGGGCATTCCCAGGGGGAGATCGCGGCGGCGTGCGTGGCCGGGATCTTGTCGCTGGAGGACGCCGCGATGGTGGTGGCGCTGCGCAGCCGGGCGCTGCGTGCGCTGGCGGGCCGGGGCGGGATGGTGTCGGTGGCGCAGGACGCGGCGGCCGTCCGGGACCGGATCGCGAGCTGGGGGGACCGGCTCGCGGTGGCCGCGGTGAACGGGCCGGCGGCCACGGTCGTCTCCGGTGAGCCCGGCGCGCTGGCCGACCTGGTCGCCGCGTACGCGGCCGAGGGCGTGCGGACCCGGCCGGTGCCGGTGGACTACGCCTCGCACAGCGCCGCGGTAGAACAGCTCCGCGGGCCAATCCTGGCCGAGCTGGCCGGGGTCGTACCCGGGCCGGCCCTGATCCCGATGGTGTCGGCGATGACCGGGCAGTGGCTGGACGGCCTGGAGACCGAGGCACGGTACTGGTACGACAGCCTGCGCGCCCCGGTGGAGTTCGAGCAGGCGGTGCGGGTGCTCGCCGGAGCCGGGCACCGGGTGTTCATCGAGGTCTCCCCGCATCCCGTGCTGACCCTCGCGATCACGCAGACCCTCGAGGAAACGGCAGAGCTGTCCGGGCCGGTGTCGGTGACCGGGACGCTGCGGCACGAGGACGGCGGGCCGGACCGGTTCCTGCACGCCCTGGCCGCCGTCCATGTCCAGGGCGTCCGGGTGGACTGGGCGGCGGTCCTGGGCGGAGGCCAGCAGGTCGAGCTGCCCACCTACGCGTTCCAGCATCAGCGGTACTGGCCGGCCCCGGCCGGGGACACCGGCGATGTCACGGCGGCTGGCCTGGGCGCGGTGCGCCATCCGCTGTTCGGCGCCGGGGTGGAACTGGCTGACGGCGGAGGGTACCTGTTCACCGGCCTGCTGTCGGTCCGGTCCCAGCCCTGGCTGGCCGACCACGTGGTGGCGGGGCGGGTGGTGCTGCCGGGGACGGCGTTCGCTGAGATGGCGATCGCGGCCGGGGACCCGGCCGGCTGCGGGCGGATCGAGGAACTCACCCTGGCCGCGCCGCTGACCCTGGCCGGTGACGACAGCCGCCAGATCCAGGTGATGGTGGGCGCCCAGGACGCCACCGGCGGCCGGGCGGTGCACGTGTACTCCCGGCCCGGTGACGCCGGTCCTGGCGAGCCGTGGGAACGGCACGCCAGCGGCCTGCTGGTCCGGCCCGGACCGTCCGATCCCGGGCTGGCCGCGGACTTCGCCGTCTGGCCGCCGGACGGCGCGGAGCCGGCCCCGGCCGCGGGCCTGTACCAGGAACTGGCCGGGGCGGGCTACCAGTACGGCCCGGTCTTCCGCGGGCTGCGGGCAGCCTGGCGGCGCGGCCAGGACATCTTCGCCGAGGTGGCGTTGCCGGCCGGCGCGGCCGACGCGGCGGGCACGTTCGGCCTGCATCCGGCCCTGCTCGACGCGGCCATGCACGCGGGTTTCCTGGCCGCCGAAGCCGAGCCGCCCGGTGACCCGCGGGACGGCCCCGGCTCGGCCGGCCCGCCGGTCCGGCTGCCGTGGGCCTACGAGGGCGTGACGCTGCACGCCGCGGGCGCCTGCGAGCTGCGGGTCCGGCTCCGGCCGGCGGCCGGCCGCGGGCTGGCCGTGACGGCCGCCGACGCCACAGGGGCGCTGGTCGTGTCGGTGGACACGCTGGTCTCGCGGCCGGTCCAGGCCGGGCAGCTGACCGCGCCGGGCGACAGCCCGCAGGACGCGTTGTTCACGGTGCAGTGGTTCCCGGTCCAGGCCCCTGCCCCGGTAACGGCCGGGCCGGCCGCGGGGCTATGGGCAGAGCCCGGGGCCGGCGATCCAGGCCTGGCGGCGGACCTGGCCGCGGCGGGCGTGCCCGGCTACCCCGGCCTGGCCGCGATCGCGGCGGCCGAACCCAGGCCGGAGGTGGTGCTGGCCTGGGCCGGAGCGGGGGGAACCGGGGACGAGGGACCGGCCGCGGACGACGTGCCGGAGACAGCGCGGCTCGCGGTCAGCCGGACGCTCGAACTGGTGCAGGGCTGGCTGGCGTGCGAGCAGCTGTCCGGCGCCCGGCTGGTGCTGGTGACCAGGGGCGCGGTGGCGGCGGCGCCGGGCGAGGGAGTGGCGGACCTGGCCGGCGCGGCGGCCTGGGGCCTGGTCCGTTCGGCGCAGTCGGAGCATCCGGGCCGGCTGGTGCTCGCCGACCTGCCCGCTGACCTGCCGGTGGCCGGCCCGGACGTGCTCGGGGTGCTGACAGCCGCGCTGGCCTGCGATGAACCAGAGCTGGCGGTCAGGGACGGGGTCGCGCACGCCCGGCGGCTGACCCGCCCCGAGCGCGTGCCAGAGCCGCCGGAGCGAATCGCGTGGCGGCGGCCAGGGACGGTGCTGATCACCGGGGGGACCGGGACGCTTGGCGCGCTGGTGGCCAGGCACCTGGCCGGCTCCGGGCGGGCCAGGGCGCTGGTGCTGGCCAGCCGGTCCGGCCCGGCCGCGCCTGGAGCGGCGGCCCTGGCCGCGGGGCTGGCCGGCCTGGGCGCCGGGGCTCGGCTGGTGGCCTGCGACGTGGCCGACCGGGCCGCGCTGGCCCGGCTGCTGGCCCAGATCCCGGCTGAGGTCCCGCTGACCGCGGTGATCCACGCGGCCGGGGTGCTCGACGACGGGGTGATCGGGTCGCTGACCCCGGCCCAGGTCGACGCCGTGATGCGGGCCAAGGCCGGCCCGGCGTGGTATCTGCACCAGCTGACCAGGGAAGAGAACCTGGACGCGTTCGTCTTGTTCTCCGCCGCGGCTGCCGCCTTCGGCAGCCCGGGGCAGGGGAACTACGCCGCGGCGAACGCGTTCCTGGACGGGCTGGCCGCCCGCCGGCGCGCGGCGGGGCTGCCCGGGGTGTCGCTGGCGTGGGGGCTATGGGCCGACGCCAGCACCATGACCGGTCACCTCGGCCGCGGCGGCCGGAACCGGGTGTCGCAGGGCGGGATGGGCGCGATGACCGCCGCCCACGGCCTGGCGCTGCTCGACGCGGCCGCCGGACGGCCCGAGGCGCTGCTGGTCCCGGCCCGGCTGGAGCTGGCCGCGCTGCGGACCGCGGCCGCGCGCGGCGAGGCGCTGCCCGCGCTGCTGCGCCGCGTGATCCCGCTCCGGGCCGGGCCGGCTCGCCCGGCCGCGGCCACGGCCGGGATCGCGGCGTCCGGGCTGCGGCACCAGCTCGCCGGGCTGGCCGCGGCCGAGCAGGACGAGATCCTGCTGGACCTGGTCCGGGCGCAGGTGGCCGCGGTGCTCGGCTACGCCTGCGCCGAGGCCATCGAGCCGGGCCGGGCCTTCAGCGAGATCGGGTTCGATTCGCTGACCGCGGTGGAGCTGCGGAACCGGCTGGCCGCCGTCACCGGGTTGCGGCTGCCCGCCACCCTGGTCTTCGACTATCCCACCCCGGCCGGCCTGGCGGCCGAGCTGACGGTTCAGCTCGGGGGCGGGCTGACCGGGACGGCCGGATCGCCGTCCCGGCCGGCCGCCGCGGGGCCGGCCGCGGCCGGCGAGCCGGTCGCGCTGATCGCGATGGGCTGCCGGCTCCCTGGCGGGGTGACGGACCCGGAAGGACTGTGGGAACTGCTGACCGAGGGCGGGGACGTGCTCACCCCCTTCCCGGCCGACCGTGGGTGGGACACCGACGGCCTGTTCGACCCGGACCCGGATCACGCCGGCACCTCCTATGTGCGGGCGGGCGCGTTCCTGCCCGGGGCCGGGGACTTCGACGCGGGCTTCTTCAGCATCAGCCCGCGCGAGGCACTGGCGATGGACCCGCAGCAGCGGCTGCTGCTGGAGGTTTCCTGGGAGGCACTGGAACGGGCCGGGATCGATCCGGTGCTGCTGCGGGGCTCGCAGACCGGGGTGTTCGTCGGCGCTTACTTCCAGGGCTACGGGGCCGGGCTGCCCGAACTCGAAGGGCACCTGACCACCGGGACCGCGGCCAGCGTGCTGTCCGGCCGGGTGTCCTACCTGCTGGGCCTGGAGGGCCCCGCGGTGACGGTGGACACCGCGTGCTCCTCTTCGCTGGTGGCGCTGCACCTGGCCTGCCAGGCGCTGCGGGCCGGGGAGTGCGACCTGGCCCTGGCCGGCGGGGCGGCCATCATGGCCAGCCCGGGATCGTTCGTCGGGTTCTCCCGGCAGCGCGGCCTGGCGCCTGACGGCCGGTGCAAGCCATTCTCGGCGGCGGCCGACGGGATGGGCCTCGCCGAGGGCGTGGGAATGGTGGTGCTCGAGCGGCTGGCGGACGCCCGCCACCGCGGGCACCGGGTGCTGGCGGTGGTGGCGGGCAGCGCGGTGAACCAGGACGGCGCCAGCAACGGGCTGACCGCGCCGAACGGCCCATCCCAGCAGCGGGTCATCCGCGCGGCGCTGTCTTCGGCCCGGCTGTCCGCCGACCAGGTCGACGCGGTGGAAGCGCACGGGACGGGCACCACCCTGGGCGACCCGATCGAAGCGCAGGCGCTGATCGCGGCGTACGGGCAGGACCGGGACGCGGACCAGCCGCTGTGGCTCGGGTCGGTCAAGTCGAACATCGGCCATACCCAGGCCACCGCCGGGATAGCCGGGGTGATCAAGATGGTGCTGGCCCTGCAACATCAGGCGCTGCCGGCCAGCAGACACGCGGACCAGCCATCACCGCACGTGGACTGGTCAGCAGGCGCGGTGCGGCTGCTGGCGCGGCCAAGGCCATGGCCGGCCGGCCAGCGTCCGCGCCGGGCCGGGGTGTCCGCGTTCGGGTTCAGCGGCACCAACGCGCACGTGATCCTGGCCGAGTCCCCGCCTGGCGAGGACAGCGGTGCGATTCCGGCGCCCGGCCCGGCCCGGACCCGCCCGGTCCCGCTGCTGTCGGCCGAAGCAGGGGCCGTGCCCTGGCTGGTGTCGGGCCGGAGCGCGGCCGGACTGGCCGCGCAGGCGAGCCGGCTGGCCGGGTGGGTGACCGCCCGGCCGGAACTGGACCCGGGCGACGTCGGCTGGTCACTGGTCACGACCCGGTCGGTCTTCGGTCACCGGGCGGTGGTGATCGGCGCGGACCGGACCGGGCTAGCCGCCGGGCTGGCCGCGGTGACGGCGGGCGACCCCGCGGCCGGGGTGGTCACCGGGGTGGCCGACGCGGCGGGCCGGGGCCGGGTGGTGTTCGTGTTCCCCGGGCAGGGCGGCCAGTGGGCCGGGATGGGCCGGGAACTGGCCGCGGTCTCGCCGGTGTTCGCGGCCCGGCTGGCCGAGTGCGGCCAGGCCCTGGCCGGGTACGTGGACTGGGACTTGCGGGAGGTGCTGGCCGGGGCCGCGGGCGCGCCAGGACTGGAGTCCGCGGACGTGGTGCAGCCCGCGCTGTGGGCGGTGATGGTGTCGCTGGCGGCGATGTGGCAGGCCGCCGGGGTGGCGCCCGATGCCGTCGTCGGGCACTCCCAGGGGGAGATAGCGGCGGCCTGCGTGGCCGGGATCTTGTCGCTGGACGACGGGGCCAGGGTGGTAGCGCTGCGCAGCAGGGCGCTGCGGGCACTGACCGGGCTCGGCGGCATGCTGTCGGTGGCCGAGCCCGCCGCCGCGGTACGGGACCGGATCGCCCCGTGGGGGCCGCGGCTTGCCGTGGCGGCGGTCAACGGGCCGTCCGCGACCGTGGTCTGCGGTGACCCCGAAGCCCTGGCAGAGCTGGCCGACGCCTGCGGCCGCGCGGCGGTGCGGGCCAGGGCGGTGCCGGTGGACTACGCCTCGCACGGCGTGCAGGTGGAACAGATCCGCGACGAGATCCTGGCCGTGCTCGACCCGATCACGCCAGGCCCGGCGCTGGTCCCGATGGTCTCGGCGATGACCGGGCGGTGGCTGGACGGCCTGGAGGCCGAGGCGGGGTACTGGTACGACAGCCTGCGCGAGCCGGTGGAGTTCGACCGGGCCGTCCGGGTGCTGGCGCAGACCGGGCACCGCGTTTTCATCGAGGTGTCCCCGCACCCGGTGCTGACAGCGGCGATCACCGCGACCCTGGAGGATGCGGGGAACGGGACGGGCGGCGGGCCGCTGCCGGTGGTCAGCGGGACACTGCGCCGTGACGACGGCGGGCCCGGCCGGTTCCTGGCGTCGCTGGCCGAGGTGCACGTCCGGGGCATCAGCGTGGACTGGGCGGCGGCGCTGCGGGCCGGCCGCTGGGTGGAGCTGCCCACCTATGCGTTCCAGCGCCGCCGGTACTGGCCGCAGCCGGTCCCGGCGGCGGCCGCGGACGTCGCGGCCGCGGGGCTGCGGCCGGCGGGCCATCCCCTGCTCGGCGCGGGACTGGAGCTGGCCGACGGCGACGGATACCTGCTGACCGGCCTCCTGTCGGTGCGATCCCAGCCGTGGCTGGCCGATCACGCGGTGGCCGGGACGGTGCTGCTGCCCGGGGCCGCGTTCGCGGAGATGGCGATGCGGGCCGGAGCGGCGGCCGGCTGCGGCCAGATCGCCGAGCTCGTGATGGAGGCGCCGCTCGCGCTGCCCGGCCGCGGCGAAATCCGGCTGCAGATCATCGTGGGCCGCCCGGACGAGGACGGGCTGCGCAAGGTCGACATGTACGCCCGGCCCGCCGAGGTGACCGGGGATGAGGCGTGGGCCCGTCACGCCAGCGGGCTGCTCGCCCCGGCCGGGCCGCCCGAAGCCGGCCAGCAGGATTTCACCGTCTGGCCGCCCGGGGGAGCCCAGCCAGTAGCCGTCGACGGCATCTACCCGGCCATGACCGAGGCCGGGTACGGGTACGGCCCGGCGTTCCGCGGGCTGCGGGCCTGCTGGCGGCGCGGGCCAGACGTGTTCGCCGAGGTCGCCCTGCCCGCGGACGCGGGCGTGGACCCGGCCGGGTTCGGGCTGCACCCGGCCCTGTTCGATGCGGCCCTGCAGGCCGCCATGCTGGCGGCCGGGGAAACCGGCCCGGCGCCGCGGCAAGTCTGGCAGCCGTTCCTGTGGACCGGCGTGTCGCTGCACGCGGCGGGCGCGTCGATGCTGCGGGTCCGGCTGCGGCGCGACGAGGGCGGCGGCGTGGTGTCGCTGGCCGCGGCCGACGGCAGCGGGGTGCCGGTGCTGACGGTGAGCTCGCTGGTGCTGCGGCCGGTGCCGGCGGAGGCGCTGCGCTCGGCGGCGGAGGCCGGGAGCGACGCCCTGTTCAGCGTGGAGTGGGTCCCGGTGACCCCGGACGCCGCAGGCCCGCCGGGGCCGGCCGCGGGCCGGCTGGCGGTCATCGGCGCGGACTCGCCCGGACTGGCGGCCGGGCTGGCCGCGGCCGGCGCGGACGCGGCGGCCCATCCGGATCTGGCCGCCCTGGCCGCGGCCGTCGAAGCCGGTGAGCCGGCCCCCGACCTGGTGCTGGCCTGGGCCGGGGCGGCGGTCCCGCAGGAACCGGCCGGGCCGCAGGAACCGGCCGTCAGCGCGGCCCAGGCCGCGCGGCAGGCGGCCCGCGCCGCGCTGGTGGCGCTGCAGCAGTGGCTGGCCTGTGAGCAGCTGTCCGCGGCGCGGCTCGTGCTGGTGACCCGCGCGGCGGTGGCGGTCAGCCCGGGAGAAGGGGTAGCGGACCTGGCCGGGGCGGCGGTGTGGGGCCTGGCCCGGTCCGCGCAGTCGGAACACCCCGGCCGCGTGCTGCTGGCCGACCTGCCCGCGGCCGGCGACGCGGACGGCATCCCGGCGCAGCTGGCCGCGGAAGTCGTGCGGCTGCTGGCCACCGCCGCGGAACCGCAGCTCGCCATCCGGGCCGGGACCGGGTACGTGCCCCGGCTGGTGCGGCCGGGCGCCGAGCCAGCTCAGGCGGCGCCACCCGAACCAGGGACCGTGCTGGTGACCGGGGGGACAGGGACGCTCGGCGCCCTGGTGGCCAGGCACCTGGCCGGCACCGGCCGGGCCAGGGGACTGATGCTGGTCAGCCGGTCGGGCCCGGCCGCACCGGGGGCAGCGGCCCTGGCCGCGGGCCTGGCCGGGCGCGGCGCGCGGGTCCAGGTCTCGGCCGCCGACGCCGCCGACCGGGCCGCGCTGGCCGGGCTGCTGGCCGGCCTCCCGGCGGACTGCCCGCTGACCGGCGTGGTGCACGCGGCCGGTGTCCTGGACGACGGGGTCATCGAGTCGCTGACCCCGGACCGGGTGGACGCCGTGATGCGGGCCAAGGCCGACGCGGCCTGGCACCTGCACGAGCTCACCCTGGGCATGAGCCTGCGGGCGTTCGTCTTGTTCTCCTCGGTCGCGTCGGTCTTCGGCAACCCCGGCCAGGGCAGCTACGTCGCGGCCAACGGCTTCCTGGACGGCCTGGCCAGCTACCGGCGGGCCGCCGGGCTCGCCGCGGTATCGCTGGCCTGGGGCACCTGGGTGCACCGGGCCGGCATCGGCCGGAACCTGGGCGAAGGCCAGCTGGCCAGGATCAGCCGCAGCGGGATGCTCGAACTGGCCGCCGATGAGGGCCTCGCGCTGTTTGACCTGGCGCTGGGCCGGGACGAAGCGGTGCTGGTACCGGCCCGGCTCGACCTGGCCGGGCTGCGCGCGGGCGCCGCCAGGGGGGCGCCGGTGCCCCCGGTACTGGCCCGCCTGGTGCCGCCGTCCAGCCGGACCGCCCATCCGCTGGCGGCGCAACCGGGCCAGGGCCAGGGAGCGGCCTCGTGGCCGGAGCGGCTGGCCGGCCTGCCCGCCGCCGACCAGGACCTGCTGCTGACCGACCTGATCCGGGCGCAGGTGGCCGCGGTCCTCGGGCACGCCTCAGCTGAGGCGATCGAGCCGGACCGGCCCTTCGACGACCTCGGCTTCGATTCGCTCACCGCCGTCGACCTGCGTAACCGGCTGCACGCCGCGACCGGCCTGCGGCTGCCGGGCACGGCCGCGTTCGACTACCCGAGCTCGGAACTGCTGGCGCGGCAGCTGCGCGCGGAGCTGGCGGCGGCCGGCTCGCTGGAGGGCCCGGCCCCGGACGCGGCCGGCCAGGCCGGGCGCCGCTACGTCGCATCGGGCAGCCTGGCGCCCGGGCCGGACGCCGGGGCGGCGCGCTTCCTCAGCAGGCTGTACCTACAGGCCGCGGAGGCCGGGCGGGCAGCGGAGATCATGCGTCTGATGACCGATCTCGCCCGGTTCCGCCCGGCCTTCGCCGGCCCGGGTGAGCTCGAGCACATCCCGGATCCGGTACCGGTGGCCCGCGGGCCCGCGATGCCCGGCCTGATCTGCTTCCCGTCGTTCGCCGGCCGATCCGGAGCCCAGGAGTACGCCAGGTTCGCGGCCGGGTTCCGCGGCGAGCGGGATGTCCGCGTTATCCAGGCGCCCGGGTTCGCCGCCGACGAGCCGCTGGCCGCTGGCATGGACGCGCTGCTCGGCGTGCACGCGGAGAACATCCGCAGGCTCGGCGACGGCTCGCCGTTCGTCCTGGCCGGGCACTCGTCCGGCGGCCTGGTCGCGCACGCGCTGGCGACTCACCTGGAACGCGCGGGCCCGCCGCCGGCCGGCGTGGTGCTCATCGACACGTTCGTGGTCCAGGCGTACGAACAACGCTGGACCATGCTGCCGGGACGGGTGCTGGCCGACGGCGAGCAGCGCGCAGACGCCAGCGAGGACGCCTGGCTCACGGCCATGGCGCACTACTTCTCCTTCGGATGGGCCGGCCTGGCTCACACCACCCTGCCCACGCTGCTGATCCGGGCGAGCGAACCCATGACCCCGGCCGCGGCAGCCGGTGACTGGCAGCCGTCCTGGGAGTTGTCCAGCCAGGTCAGCGTCGTCGACGTGCCCGGCAACCACTTCACGATGATGAGCGACCACGCCGGTAGCACCGCGCGGGCGGTCCGCGACTGGCTAGCCGGACTGTGAAGGAGACTGCCATGGGCGCTGACGCGGCCCAGTCAGATCGGATCCTCGAGGCACTGCGCGTGTCGGTGAAAGAGACCGAACGGCTGCGGCAGCGCAACGCCGAGCTGGTCTCGGCCGCCTGGGCGCCGCTCGCGATCGTCGCGATGGGCTGCCGGTTCCCCGGCGGCGTGCGGGACCCGGAAGAGCTATGGCAGCTGCTGACCGCGCGGGCGGACGCGACCTCCGGGCTGCCGGCCGACCGCGGCTGGAATGCCTGGGGCCTGGACGAGCAGGATCCAGGCGGCGCACGCCGGGGCGGGTTCGTGCGCGAGGCGGCGGAGTTCGACCCGGGGTTCTTCGGGATCAGCCCGCGCGAGGCGCTGGCCATGGACCCGCAGCAGCGGCTGCTGCTCGAGGTTTCCTGGGAGGCGCTGGAGCGAGCCGGGATCGACCCGTTGTCCCTGCGCGGCTCCGCCACCGGGGTGTTCGTCGGCGCGGCCCCGTCCGGCTACGGCGCCCTGCTGGGCCGGCAGGGCCTGGCGGCCCTGGAGCAGCATTTGATGACCGGCAACGCGGGCAGCGTGATCTCCGGCCGGGTGTCCTACCTGATGGGCCTGGAGGGCCCGGCGGTGACGGTGGACACCGCGTGCTCGTCCTCGCTGGTGGCGCTGCACCTGGCCGGCCAGGCGCTGCGGTCCAGGGAATGCGACCTGGCGCTGGCCGGCGGCGTCACGATCATGGCCACCCCGGTGGAGCTGATGTCCTTCGCCCGCGGCGAAGGGCTGGCCGCGGACGGGCGGTGTAAGGCGTTCTCGGCGGCGGCCGACGGGATGGGGATGTCTGAGGGCGCCGGGGTGCTGGTGGTGGAGCGGCTGGCGGATGCGCGGCGGAACGGGCATCCGGTGCTGGCGGTGGTGCGGGGGAGCGCGGTCAATCAGGATGGGGCGTCGAATGGGCTGACGGCGCCGAATGGCCCGGCGCAGCAGCGG
>DATBGO010000034.1:0-6631 GCA_036558005.1 Streptosporangiaceae bacterium
CTGACACGCGGTTCTGGGCCGCGGTGGAAGGCGGCGACGTCCGCGCGCTGGCGACGGGGCTGGGAGTCGACGCCGGCCCGCTCGCCCAGGTGCTGCCGGCCCTGGCGTCGTGGCGACGACACCAGCGGGACCGGTCGGCCACCCAGGGCTGGCGTTACCGGGTGGCGTGGGCTCCGGCGCCGGAGACCGGCCCGGCGGTCCTGTCCGGACTGTGGCTGGTCCTCGGACCCGCGGACCAGGCCGAGCCGTACCGGCAGGCGCTGACCGCTCACGGCGCCACCGTGTCCGTGGTCGACACTCCGCCCGCACCGGACCGGGAGTCGCTCGCCGGGCAGCTCCGGCTGGCTGCGGACACCCGGCCGGCCGGGATCGTGTCGCTGCTCGGCCTCGACGAGCAGCCTCTACCCGGGTATCCGGTGGTGGCGGGCGGCGTCGCCGCGACGCTCGCGCTGGTCCAGGCGCTCGGCGACACCGAGATCACGGCGCCGCTGTGGGCACTGACCCGCGCAGCGGTTAGGGCCGGCGGCGAGCAGGCCGGGGCCAGCCCGGTGCAGGCCCAGGTGTGGGGGCTCGGCCAGGTGGCCGGGCTGGAGCACCCGGACCGCTGGGGCGGGCTGATCGACGTGCCGCCGGTGCTGGACGAGCGGGCTGCCGCGCGGCTGTGCACCGTGCTGGCCGGGTGCGGCGAGGACCAGGTCGCGATCCGGGCCGGCGGGATGCTAGCCCGGCGGCTGGTCCGGGCCGCCCCGCCGCACGCGGACGCACCGCGATGGGCGCCGGCCGGGACAGTGCTGGTCACCGGCGGCACCGGCGGCGTCGGCGGGCAGGTGGCGCGATGGCTGGCCGGCCGCGGGACGCCGCGCGTTGTGCTGGCCGCCCGGTCCGGGCCGGCGGCAGCCGGCGCGGCGGCGCTGGCGGCCGCGGTGGCCGGGGCCGGCTCCCCGGTGACCGTCCTCGCCGCCGATATCACGCAGCGATCCACGGTGCGCGCCCTCCTCACCTGGATCGGCTCGTCCGGGCCGCCGCTGACCGCGGTGATGCACGCCGCGGGGACCGCGCCCTCGACCGCCGTGGCGGAACTGACCGTCGCCGGGCTGGCGGACGTGCTGGCAGCCAAGGTGGCCGGCGCGGCGCACCTGGACGAGCTGACCGGTGACCTGGAGGCGTTCGTCCTGTTCTCCTCCGGCGCGGCCACCTGGGGCAGCGGCGGGCTGGCCGGGTACGCCGCGGCGAACGCCTACCTCGACGCGCTCGCCCAGCAGCGGCGCGAGCGCGGTCAGGTGGCCACGTCGGTGGCATGGGGGCTGTGGGGCGGCGGCGGCCTGGGCGAGGGCGAGGCCAGCGTCCAGCTGCGGCGGCGGGGCGTGCGGGTGATGGACCCGGCCCTGGCTGTACGAGCCCTGGGCCACGCGCTGGACGGCGGGGAAACCCTGCTGACGGTCGCGGACGTGGACTGGGCCCGGTTCGCCCCGGTGTTCACCGCGGCGCGGCCGAGCCCGCTGATCGCCGGCCTGCCCGAGGTCCGGCAGGCAATTGCGGCCGCGGCCGGGGAAAGCGCCGGAGCTGACGGCCCGGCGGCGCAGACCGCGCTGGCCCGGCGGCTGGCGGGCCGCCCGGTCGCCGAGCAGGACCAGATACTGACCGAGACGATCCGGGCCGAGGCAGCAGCCGTGCTCGGGCACGAGTCCGCTGACGCCGTGGGTCAGGGCCGGTCATTCCGGGATCTGGGCTTCGATTCGCTGATGGCCGTGGAGTTGCGGGACCGGCTGAACGCCGCGACCGGGCTGCGGCTGCCGGCCACGCTGGTCTTCGACTACCCGGCGCCGCTGGCGGTGGCCCGGTTCGTCCGTGCCGGGCTGACCGGGGAAGCGGTCAGGGCAGCGGAGGTCCCGCTGACCGCGGCGACCGGGGAACCGATCGCGATCGTGGGGATGAGCTGCCGGTACCCCGGCGGGGCGGACAGCCCAGAGGGACTGTGGGAGCTGCTGGCCGCGGGCCGGGACGCGGTGTCCGGACTGCCGCCGGACCGGGGCTGGGACGCCGAAAGCCTCTACCACCCCGACCCGGACCACCCCGGCACCTCCTACGCACAGGCCGGATCCTTCCTGTCCGGCGCGGGTGACTTCGACCCCGGGTTCTTCGGGATCAGCCCGCGGGAAGCGATGGCGATGGACCCGCAGCAGCGGCTGCTGCTGGAGGTGTGCTGGGAGGCCATCGAACGGGCTGGCCTCGATCCGCTGTCGCTGTCGGGCTCGCGGACCGGAGTCTTCGCCGGAGCGGGTTACTCGGCCTACAGCGCCGGCGCGGAGGAAGCAGGCGGGTCGGAGGGATACCTGCTGACCGGCAACGCCACCGCGGTGATCTCCGGCCGGGTGTCCTACACCCTCGGGCTGGAAGGGCCCGCGGTGACCGTGGACACCGCCTGCTCCTCGTCGCTGGTCACGCTGCACCTTGCCTGCCAGGCGCTGCGGGCCGGGGAGTGCGAGCTCGCGCTGGCCGGCGGCGTGGCCGTCATGGTCACTCCGGGCGCGTTCACCGAGTTCTCCCGGCAGCGCGGGCTGGCGGCGGACGGCCGGTGCAAGGCGTTCGGCGCGGCCGCGGACGGGATCGGCTGGAGCGAGGGCGCCGGGATGGTGGTGCTGGAGCGGCTGTCCGACGCGCGCAGGAACGGGCACCGCGTGCTGGCCGTCGTCCGCGGCAGCGCGGTCAACCAGGACGGCGCCTCCAACGGACTGACCGCGCCGAACGGCCCGTCCCAGCAGCGCGTCATCCGCGCCGCGCTGGCCGCCGCTCAGCTGCGCCCCGATCAGGTCGACGCGGTCGAGGCGCACGGGACCGGGACCACGCTGGGCGACCCGATCGAGGCGCAGGCGCTGCTCGCCACCTACGGCCAGGACCGGGACCGGCCGCTGTGGCTGGGGTCGGTCAAGTCGAACATCGGGCACGCCCAGACGGCCGCCGGGATAGCCGGGGTGGTCAAGATGGTGCTGGCCATGCAGCACGGCGAGCTGCCCGTCACGCTGCACGCGCAGGTCCCGTCCCCGCACGTCGACTGGTCGGCGGGCGCGGTGCGGCTGCTGACCGAGCCGGTGCCCTGGGCGGCGGACGGCGAGCCGCGGCGGGCGGGAGTGTCGGCCTTCGGGGTCAGCGGCACCAACGTGCACGTCATCCTCGAGGCAGCCGGGACAGTCGCCGGGACAGACGACGCGGGGACCGGCGTCCCGGCCGGGCCCGCAGTGCTGACCCCGGGCCCGCTGGCCTGGCTGGTGTCGGCACCGACCGAGGCGGGCCTCGGCCGGCAGGCGGAGCGGCTGGCGGAGTTCGTGGCGGCCCGCCCGGACCTGGACCCGGCCGATGTGGGCTGGTCGCTGGCCACCACCAGGTCAGCGTTCGGGCACCGGGCGGTGGTGACCGGGGCCGGGCGGGCGGAGCTTGAGGCCGGGCTGGCGGCGCTGGCGGCCGGCGTGCCCGCGCCCGGCCTTGTCACCGGGCAGGTGAGCGGCGCGGGCCGGGTGGTGTTCGTGTTCCCTGGCCAGGGCGGCCAGTGGGCGGGGATGGGCCGGGACCTGGCCGCAGCCTGCCCGGTGTTCGCGGCCCGGCTAGCCCAGTGCCAGCAGGCGCTGGCGGCATACGTGGACTGGGATCTGGGCGACGTGCTGGCCGGCGCGGACGGGGCGCCAGGGCTCGACCGGGTGGACGTGGTGCAGCCCGCCCTGTGGGCGGTGATGGTGTCGCTGGCCGCCGCCTGGCAGGCGGCGGGTGTCACCCCGGACGCGGTCGCCGGGCACAGCCAGGGGGAGATCGCTGCCGCGACCGTGGCGGGGATCTTGTCGGTGGACGACGGGGCGAAGGTGGTGGCCCTGCGCAGCCAGGCACTGCGGGCACTGGCCGGCCACGGCGGGATGGTGTCGGTGGCTGAGCCGGCCGCGGCCGTCCGGGACCGGATCGCCGGCTGGGGCGACCGGCTGGCGGTGGCAGCGGTCAACGGCCCGTCGGCCACCGTGGTGTCCGGTGAGCCGGCCGCGCTGGCCGAGCTGGCCGCCGCGTGCGCGGCCGCCGGGGTGCGGACCCGGGCGGTGCCGGTGGACTACGCCTCGCACAGCCCTCAGGTCGAGGCCATCCGCGATCAGATCGCGGCGGCCCTGGCCGGCGTGGTGCCGGGCCCGGCGCTGATCCCGATGGTGTCGGCGATGACCGGGCAGTGGCTGGACGGGCTGGAGGCCGAGGCCGGCTACTGGTATGACAGCCTGCGGGCCCCGGTGGAGTTCGACCACGCGGTCCGGGTGCTGGCCGAGGCCGGGCACCGGGCGTTCATCGAGGTGTCGCCGCATCCGGTACTGACCACGGCGGTCACCCAGTGCCTGGACGAGGCGGCGGACGGCGAGCCGGCGGCGGCGCCGGCCGTGGTGGTGGCCGGGACGCTGCGCCGTGATGACGGCGGTGCGGGCCGGTTCCTGGCCTCGCTGGCCGAGGTGCACGCCCGCGGCGTGCCCGTCGACTGGGCGGCGGTGCTTGCGCCCCGGCCGCCGGCGGACCTGCCGACGTACGCGTTCGCCCGGCAGCGGTACTGGCCGGCCCCCGCCAGGACGGCGGCCGGCGACCTCAGCTCGGCCGGACTGTGGGCGGTGCGGCATCCGCTCCTGAGCGCGGCGGTCGAGCAGGCCGGGGGAGCGGGTTACCTGCTCACCGGACGGCTGTCGGCGCGGTCCCAGCCGTGGCTGGCTGATCACGCCGTGGGCGGGATGGTGCTGCTGCCGGGGACGGCGTTCGTGGAGATGGCGGTCCGGGCGGGCGACCCGGCCGGCTGCGGCCGGATCGAGGAACTGACGCTGGAGGCGCCGCTGGTGCTGCCAGCCGGGGCTGACAGCGGGCCCGGCGTGACGGTCCGGATCCAGGTAGTTGTCGGCGGCGAGGCTGAGGGTGGCCGCCGGCCCGTACAGGTGTACTCCCGGCCGGACGGGACGCCCGGGGAGGGGCAGTGGACCCGCCATGCCAGCGGGGTGCTCGCACCCGCCGTCCCGCCCGGGGACCACCTGGCCGGGGAGTTCGCGGTATGGCCGCCGCCCGGCGCCGCGCCCGTGGATACCCAGGATCTGTACCCGGCCCTGGCCGAGGGCGGATACGGGTACGGGCCGGCCTTCCGCGGCCTGCGGGCGGCGTGGCAGCGCGGCGCCGACGTGTTCGCCGAGGTCGTCCTCCCGCCGGAGGCGGCCGCGGCCGAGACCGGGTCCGGGGCGTTCGGGCTGCACCCGGCGCTGCTGGACGCGGCACTGCACGCGGCCGGGCTGACCGGGCTGGCCGGCCCGCCGGGCGGCGCCGTCCTGCTCCCGTTCGCGTGGACCGGGGTGTCGCTGCACGCGACTGGTGCCCTGGCGCTGCGGGTCCGGCTGCGGCGAGACCCCGGCGGCGCGCTGTCGCTAGCCGCGGCCGACGGGGCAGGCGCGCCGGTGGTAACGGTGGACGCGCTGGTGCTGCGGCCGATGGCGGCCGGCCAGCTGAACACGGCCCGCAGCGAGATGCGGGACGCCCTGTTCACGGTGGAGTGGATCCCGGTCACCGGGAGCGGCCCGGCCGCGGCCCGGTGCGGCCTGCTCGGCGATGACCGCCCGGGGCTGGCGGCCGGCCTGACCGCGGCCGGCCCGCAGGTGCCCGCGTACCCGGACCTGGACGCGCTGGCCGCCGCCGAACCCATCCCGGACACGGTCCTGACCTGGGCCCCGGCCGCAGCGGAGAACGCCGGGGAGGAACACGCCGCGGTCGCGGCCCGGCAGGCTACCGGCGAGCTGCTGGGGCTGGTGCAGCGGTGGCTGGCCGACGAGCGGCTCGGGACGGCGCGGCTGGTGATCCTGACCCGCGGGGCGGTGGCCGCGGTCCCCGGCGACGCCGTTCCCGACCTCACCGGCGCGGCGGCGTGGGGCCTGATCAGGGCGGCGCAGTCGGAGAACCCGGGGCGGCTGGTCGTGGCGGACCTGCCCGCCGGCGGACCCGCCCGGCTGGCCTTGCCGGCCCTCGCCGCGGCGCTGACCAGCGGCGAACCGGAACTCGCGATCCGGGACGGGGCCGCGTACGGCCGGCGGCTGGCCCGCCCGGCCGGCCCGCTGGCCCGGCCCGGCCAGGACGGACCATGGCGGCTGGAAGTCACCGAGCGCGGCACGCTGGACGGCGTGGCCCTGGTGCCCTGCCCGCCGGCGGCGGCGCCACTGGCCGCCGGGCAGGTGCGGGTCGCGGTCCGGGCCGCCGGGGTGAACTTCCGGGACGTGCTGGTAGCGCTCGACATGCTGGGCACGCTGGACCCCGCGGCCGGCCTGCTCGGCGGTGACATCGCCGGGATGGTGACCGAGACCGGGCCCGGCGTGACCGGCCTCGCGGCCGGCGACCGGGTGCTGGGCCTGGCCGTCGGCGGCATCGGGCCGGTCACCGTCGCCGACGAGCGGGTGCTGGTGCGCGTCCCGGACGGCTGGTCGTTCGCGCAGGCGGCGTCGGTGCCGATCGCGTTCATGACGGCGTGGTATGGGCTGGTGGACCTGGCGGGGGCGCGGGCGGGTCAGCGGGTGCTGGTGCATGCGGCGGCGGGCGGGGTGGGGATGGCGGCGGTGTCGATCGGGCGGTATCTGGGCCTGGAGGTGTATGG
>DATBGO010000035.1:0-1677 GCA_036558005.1 Streptosporangiaceae bacterium
CACCGGCCGCTTGCGTCGGCGAGGTCGCGAGTGTCCGTAGAAGACCGTAGGCGTCCATAACTGACCGTTAGTGACCCTAGGTGTCAACGGACATTAGGAACTGCCCGGTGACGGCCATGAGTTCTGCCCGCTGGCGGCCACCAGATCTGCCCAGTGGTGGCCATCAGACGGGCCGCGGGTGGGTTAGTTCAGGGGGATCACTCCTTCCCCGGCGATGGCCTGGGTGAGCCGGATGCTGTCGCCGCTGGTCTGGCAGACGTGGGCGTGGTGCATCAGCCGGTCGACGGTGGCGGTGGCCAGTGTCTTGGGCATCAGCTCATCGAACCCGGACGGGTGAAGATTGGAGCTGACGGCCACGCTTCGTTTCTCGTAGGCGGCATCGACCAGGCGGTAGAGCCCTTCGGCGGCATCGGGGCCGACCGGCAAGAGCCCGATGTCGTCGACCACGACGAGGTCGGCGCGCAGGATGCGGCTGATGGCCTTGGTGACGGAGTCGTCGGCGCGGTGGCGGCGGATCAGCACGCCGAGCTGCTCGAGAGTGAACCAGGCGACATGCTTGCCGGCTTGGACGGCGGCCTGGCCGAGGGCTTCGAGCAGGAAGGTCTTGCCGGTGCCGGACGGGCCGCAGATCACCAGGTTCTCGTGCCGGCCAGCCCATTCCAGGGTGCGCAGCGCGGCCAGGGTGGGCGCCGGGATCGAGGACAGCTTGTCCTCCCAGGCGGCGAAGGTCTTGCCGGTGGGGAAGGCGGCCCGGGCGCGGCGGGTGGCCAGCGCGGACCGGTCCCGGCCGGTGACTTCCTCGGTCAGCAGCGCGCGCAGCACCTCGGCGGGGTCCCACCGCTGTGCCTTGGCGACCGCGAGTACCTCGGGGGCGATGCGGCGCATGTGTGGCAGCCGCATCCGGCGCAGCAGCTGTTCCAGCCCGGCGTCCAGCGGCGGGGGCGCCGGGGCGGCGGCGGTCATCGCGCACTCCTGCTGGCTGCCCGGGCGGCGGGCGCGAAGTCGAGGTAGTCGATGGCCAGGTTGACCCGGCAGGCCAGGCCGCCGGAGCTGCGGCCCAGGCCAGCGGCCTGGGCCGCTTCGGCCACGACCGTCTCCAGTTGCAGGCTGCCGTGCTGGGCGGCCCAGCTGAGCACGTTCGAGCAGGCGGCCAGCACCTGGCGGATCATCGCGATCTCCTCGCTGGTCAGCAGCGCGTCTTCATGGGGGCGGCGGAGGCTCATCGGGCTGCCTCCGTCCCGCTGTGCCGGGCCCACCCTGCGGTGCCCTGGGCCAGCGAGGACTGCTCGGTGGCCCGGGTCGGCTCGCCTTCGGCGGCCGACGCCTGGTGGGTGAGGATGGCGGCCAGGTCGCCGTCGGCGAACCGGCCGGCCGCGGCGGCCTGGCCAAGCGCCCGGTCTGCCGCGGCGGTGCCGTGCAGCGCGGCCAGTTGGACCGCCCGGGCCATCTTGGCCCGCACCCGGGACGCGCCGGCGGCCGCGGCCTCGGCCAGCCACAGCCCGGCGCCGTCCCCAATAGCCAGGAACTGGGCTTCGGCTGTGGTCCGCGCCGTCGGCGTGCGGTTCAGCGCGCCAGGTGGCGCGGGCGGGTAGTGGCTGTCGTCAACCCGCGGGCTGCCCGGTGTGGTCACCAGGTGGCGGGCCACCTCCACCGGGCCGGCCGGCCCGGCATGGGTGA
>DATBGO010000036.1:0-5683 GCA_036558005.1 Streptosporangiaceae bacterium
ACCCGCCCGCACCCCCGCCAGGTCCACCAGCGCATACCACGCCGTCAAGAACGCCACCGGCACCGACGCCGCCCGCGCGAACGACCACCCCGCCGGCACCCGCGCCAGCACCCGCGCGTCGGCCACCACCACCGGCCCGAAGCCCGCTGACGCCATTCCCATGACCCGGTCGCCGGCGGTGAGCGCCGACACGCCCGGCCCGGTCTCGGTCACCACGCCGGCGATCTCGCTGCCGAGCACCCCGCCGCCGGGGTACATGCCCAGGCCGATCAGCACGTCGCGGAAGTTCAGCCCGGCGGCCCGCACCGCCACCCGTACCTGCCCCGCCCCCAGCGGCCCGCCCGCTTCGGGGCAGGCCACCAGGGCGAGCCCGTCCAGCGTGCCCTCCTCGCCCGCCTCCAGCCGCCACGGGCCATCCCCGGCCGGCCGGGCCAGTGCTCCGGCTGGGCGCACCAGCCGCCGCCCGTAAGCGATCCCGTCCCGGATCACTAGCTCCGGCTCGCCCGCGGCGAGCGCGCCCGGCAGGGCGCCCAGCGCATCCGGATGGCCGGAGCCCGGCCCGGCCGGGAGGTCAGCCAGCACGATCCGGCCCGGGTTCTCCGACTGCGCCGACCGCACCAGGCCCCACACCGCCGCGCCGGCCAGATCGCTCACGCCCTCGCCCGCGCTGGCCGCGATCGCCCCGGCGGTCGCCAGCACCAGCCGGGCCGAGGCCAGCGGCTCGCATTCCAGCCAGTCCTGCACCAGGCCCAGGACCCGCCCGGTCTCCTGCCGTGCCTGCGCGCCGCCGCCAGCATGATCTGGCCCGGCCGCGGCTGCGCTGCGGGCGACCACGACGGCCGGGGCCGGGTCACCAGACTGGACCGCCGCCACCAGCGCGGCCAGGTCGGGGTAGGCACGGACCGGTGTCCCGGCCGCCGTCAGCGCGGTCGCGATCGCGTCATGATCGGTGCCGGTCACCGCCCACGGTCCCGCCTCGGCGCGGCCATCGGCGCCGGTGACCGGCGTCCATCCCACCGCGAACAAGGCGTCGTGGCCGTCCCCGGAATCGAGCTGCCCCTCGGTCACTGGCCGCAGCACCAGCGAGTCCACCGAGATCACCGGCGCGCCCGTTCCGTCCGCCGCTGCCAGCGTCAGGCCGCCGGCCGGTTCGGCCCGCATCTGGACCCGCAGCGCCGCCGCGCCCGCCGCGTGCAGCGACACCCCGGTCCAGACGAAAGGCAGCAGGATCGCGCCGGGCGCGGCGGAGAGTTCTGCCAGCGCGCTGACGTGCAAGGCCGCGTCGAACAGCGCCGGGTGCAATCCGAAGTCCGCGGCGGCGTCGTGGTCGGGCAGCGCCACTTCGGCGAAGATGTCCTGGCCGCGCCGCCAGGCTGCCCGCAGTCCCCGGAAGGCTGGCCCGTAGCCGTACCCGCCGGCGGACATGGTCTCGTACAGGCCGCTGACATCGACCGGCGTGGCTCCGGCCGGCGGCCACACAGTGAACTCCCCGGCCGGGCCTGGTTCGGCGGGGACCGCAGGGGCCAGCAGGCCACTGGCATGCCGCACCCACGGCCCGTGCTGGCCGGTGTCCTCGGTCCGGGCGTGCACCTCCAGGGCCCGTTGCCCGTCCTCGCCCGGGCCGCCGACGCTGACCTGCAGGTAAACCGCGTGGTCCGCGGGCAGCACGAGGGGCGCTTCCAGGGTCAGTTCCTGGATGCGCCCGCATCCGGCCGCGTCCCCGGCCAGGACGGCCATCTCGACGAACGCCGTTCCCGGCAGCAGCACCGTCCCGGTCACCGCATGGTCGGCCAGCCATGGTTGCGACTGGAGCGACAGCCGGCCGATCAGGACCAGCCCGTCGCCGGCGGCCAGCGTCATCGTCACCCCTAGCAGCGGGTGGCGGATTTCCGCGAGCCCGGCCGCTGTGGGGTTGTGTGGTGGGGGGGTGGGGGGCCAGTAGTGGTGGTGCTGGAAGGGGTAGGTGGGCAGGGGGGTGGTGGGGGCGGGGGGCAGGATGGTGGTCCAGGTGATGGGCAGGCCGTGGGTGTGGGCGGTGGCCAGGGCGGTGGTGAGCTGGTGTGGGGCGGGGTTGTCGCGGTGCAGGGTGGCGGTGACGAGGGTGGGGGTGTGGGGGGGTGTGGTGGTTTCGAGGGTGGCGGTGATGGCGGCGGTGAGGACGGGGTGGGGGGAGATTTCGATGTAGGCGTGGTGGCCGGCTGCGGCGAGGGTGGTGATGGCGTGGTGGAAGTCGACGGGGGCGCGCAGGCTGTCGTACCAGTAGCTGGGTCCGGCGTCGGGTCCGGTGAGGATCTGCCCGGTCATCGCGGAGATCATGGGCAGGGCGGCGGGCTGGGGGGTGATGCTGGCCAGGGCGGTGAGGATCTGGCCGCGGAGGGGTTCGACGTGGGGGCTGTGGGAGGCGTAGTCCACTGGCAGGGTGCGGGTCGCGATCCCGGCGGCCTGGCAGGCGGCGGCTAGTTCGGCCAGCGCGGCCTGGTCGCCGGATATGACGGTGGCGGCGGGGCCGTTGATCGCGGCGACCGACAGCCTGCTGCCCCAGGCGGTGATCTGGGCGGCCAGCTGGCTGGCGGGGGCGGCGGCTGACAGCATGCCGCCGTGCCCGGCCAGGGCGGCCAGCGCCTGGCTGCGGCGGGCCACGACGGCGGCGGCGTCGGGCAGGGTCAAGATCCCGGCGACGGTCGCGGCGGCGATCTCGCCCTGGGAGTGGCCGGCCACGGCGGCGGGGGTGATCCCGGCGGCCTGCCAGGTCGCGGCGAGGGACACCATGACCGCCCACAGGGCGGGCTGGATCACGTCGGCGCCCTCCAGGGCGGGCGCGCCGCTGGCCTGGGCGAGGACCTGGTGCAGGTCCCAGCCGGTGTGGGGGGCCAGCGCGGCGGCGCACTGGGCGAGCCGGGCGGCGAATACCGGGGAGGCGGCGGCTAGTTCCTGGCCCATCCCGGGCCACTGGCTGCCCTGCCCGGGGAACACGAACACCACCGGGCCCGGGCCGCCGGGCGGGGCGGTGCCGGTGACCACGCCGGGCGCTGGCTGCCCGGCGGCCAGGGCGGCCAGCCCGGCGGCCAGGTCACCGCGGCTGGTCCCGGTGACCACCGCGCGGTGCTCGAAGGAGGTGCGGGTGGTGGCCAGCGACCAGGCCAGGCTCGCCTCGCTCGGCTGCGGCGCCGCGTCCAGGCGCGCGGCCAGGCGGGCGGCCTGGGCGGCCAGCGCCGCCGGGGTCCGCGCCGATACCAGCCAGGCCAGCGGCCCGCCCGCCAGCACCCGGCCGGCCTCCCGGGCCCCGGCATCCCCGGGGGCGGTGTCCGGGGGGCCGTCACCGGCAGCGGGCGGCGGGGGGGCGGGGGGGTCTTCGATGATCAGGTGGGCGTTGGTGCCGCTGATCCCGAACGCGGAGATCCCCGCCCGCCGCGGGCCCTGCCCGGCCGGCCAGGGCACCGGCCCCGTCAGCAGCCGGACCTGGCCAGCCGACCAGTCCACGTGCGGGGAGGGCTGCCCGGCGTGCAGCGTGGCCGGCAACACCCCGTGCTCCAGCGCCAGCACCATCTTGATCAGCCCCGCCGCCCCGGCCGCGGCCTGCGCGTGCCCGATGTTCGACTTCACCGACCCCAGCCACAACGGCCGCCCCGGCGCCCGGCCCTGCCCGTAGGCGGCGATCAGCGCCTGCGCCTCGATCGGGTCACCCAGCGTCGTCCCGGTCCCGTGCCCCTCCACCGCATCCACATCACCAGGAGCCAGCCCCGCCGACGCCAGCGCAGCCGCGATCACCCGCTGCTGCGACGGGCCGTTCGGCGCCGCCAGGCCATTACTGGCCCCGTCCTGGTTCACCGCGCTGCCCGCCACCACCGCCAGCACCCGGTGCCCGCTGGCGCGCGCGTCGGACAGCCGCTCCAGCAGCACCACCCCCGCGCCCTCACCCAGGCCCATCCCGTCCGCGCCCGCCCCGAACGCCTTGCACCGGCCATCAGCAGCCAGCGCCCGCTGCCGGGAAAACCCCACCAGCCCCGCCGGGGTGACCATCACCGCCACCCCCCCAGCCAGCGCCAGGTCACACTCCCCCGCCCGCAGCGCCTGACACGCCAGGTGCACCGCCACCAGCGCCGAACTACACGCCGTATCCACCGTCACCGCCGGGCCCTCCAGCCCCAGCGCATACGACACCCGGCCCGAGATCACCGCGGTCACCCCCCCGGTAACCAGGTGCCCCTCCGCGTCAGCCAGCCCGCCCCCATACCCCGACCAGGCCGCCCCCGCGAACACCCCCGTCGAACTGCCCCGCAGCCCCGCCGGGTCGATCCCCGCCCGCTCCACCGCCTCCCAGCACACCTCCAGCAGCAGCCGCTGCTGCGGGTCCATCGCCAGAGCCTCCCGCGGGCTGATCCCGAAAAACCCCGCATCAAAACCGCCCGCCCCCGCCACGAACCCGCCCTCACGGGCATACGAGGTCCCCTCACGATCAGGATCAGGATCAAACAACCCGCCAAGATCCCACCCCCGGTCCCCCGGCAACCCCGAAACCGCATCACCCCCCGCCGCCAGCAGCCCCCACAACTCCTCCGGGCTCCCCCCACCGGGATACCGGCACCCCACCGACACCACCGCCACCGGCTCACCCGCCACCACCCCAGCCCGGGTGGTCACCGGCCCGCCCGCCGGCTCCGCCGCCCCGGCCAGCAGCCGGACCATCTCCCCCGCCAGCGCCGCCGCACTCGGGAAATCGAACACCACCGTCGCAGGCAGCCCCAGGCCCGACACCGCATTCAGCCGGTCCCGCAACTCCACCGCCGTCAGCGAATCAAAACCCAGATCCCGGAACGCCCGCCCCGGCTCCACCGCCCCCGCCGACGCATGCCCCAGCACCGCCGCCGCCTCCGCCCGCACCACATCGGTCACCACCCGCACCCGCCCCGCACCCGCCAGCCCCGCCAGCCGCCCCGCCAGCCCGCCCCCCGCCACCCCGCCGCCACCACCCGCGCCCGCCGCCAGCGCCCGCGCCACCTCCGGCAAATCACCGATCAGCGGACTAGGCCGCCGCGCCGTGAACGCCGGCCCGAACCGCGCCCAGTCCACATCCGCCACCACCACGAACGTCTCATCATCAGCCAGCACCTCACCCAGCGCCGACAACGCCCGCCCCGGATCCAGGAACCGCAGCCCCTGCCGCCGCAACCCCCCCGCCAGCCCCCCCGAACCCCCCGTCCACCCCGCCTCCCACACACCCCACGCCACCGACGTAGCCACCAAACCCCGCGCCCGCCGCCTAGCCGCCAGCGCATCCAAAAACGCGTTCGCCGCCGCATACACCCCGTGCGACCCGCTCCCCCACACCCCCGCGATCGACGACACCAGCACAAACGCCCGCAAATCCAGCCCCGCCGTCAGCTCATCCAGCACCACCGCCCCCCCCACCTTCGCCGCCAGCCCCCCCGCCAGGCTCCCCGCCCCGATCTCCCCCACCGGCTCCAGCTCCACGCCGACCGCCGCATGCACCACCACCGACAACCCCGGCCCCGACCCCCCGATCCACCCCAGCAACCCCCCCACCTGCCCCCGGTCACCCACATCACAAGCCACCACCGCCACCGCCGACCCCAGCCCCGCCAAACCCGCAACCACCGCCCCCACCCCCCCAGCACCAGGCCCAGACCGGCTCGCCAGAACCACCCGCGGCGCCCCCAGCCCA